>NZ_CAMLHM010000002.1 GCF_946479885.1 uncultured Devosia sp. | reverse complement strand
ACCGAGATCTACACTCTTTCCCTACACGACGCTCTTCCGATCTCCCTCGGTCAGCTTGAACTCGATACGCCTGTTGCGTCTATACGCGTCCTCGTTCTCACCCGGATCAAGCGGCGTGAACTCGCCGAAGCCGGCGGCGACCAGGCGGTTGGGCGAGACGCCCTTGGTCACCAGATATTGCGCCACCGAGATGGCACGGGCGGCCGAGAGTTCCCAGTTGGACGGGAAGCGCTCATTGGAGATCGGCCTGATATCGGTATGGCCATCGATGCGCAGCACCCAGTTGATATCGGGCGGTATCTCGGTTTCGAGCTGCAGGATGGCAGCGGCCAGAGCGTCGAGATCGGGCGTGCCCTCGGGCGAGATGTCGGCCTGGCCGGGCTCGAACAGCACTTCGGACTGGAAGACGAAACGGTCGCCGACGATGCGCACATCGGCGCGGCCGGCGAGGATGTCGCGCAGGCGGCCGAAGAAGTCCGAGCGATAGCGGCTCAGTTCCTGCACGCGCTGCGCCAGGGCCAGGTTGAGGCGGCGGCCGAGATCGGCGATCTGGGTGCGCGATTCCGTATCACGCGCTTCGGAAGCCTCAAGGGCGGCCTCGAGCGCGCCGATCTGGGTGCGGAGGGCCGCGAGCTGCTGGTTGAGCAGGGTGACCTGGGCGTTGGCCTCGTCAGAGAGTTCCTGGGCGCTCAGCAACTGGTCTTCGAGGCCGGCAATGGCAGCATCCTTGTCGCCCAGGCCCGTGCCGATGCCGGCAAGCTGGCTGGTGAGGCTGGCATTATCGGCCTGGGCGCTGCCCAAGGTTGCCGTCAGCGTGGCGATCTGGCTGGTCAGGTCATCGGAATTGGCGCGTTCGAGCTGCAGCAGGTCGGTCAATTCGGCAATCTGGCTATTGAGCCGGGAGAGGGCGGTGTCGCGGCCCTGCAGTTCCTGGCCCAGGAAGAACTGGGTCAGCATGAACAGGCTGAGCATGAAAATGATGACGAGCAGCAGGCTCGACAGGGCGTCGACAAAGCCCGGCCAGTAGTTGGCCTCGATGCGCCGGCGGGAACGGGCTCCCGGCATGGGTCAGTTCCGCCCCTCGTTGTCGGCTTGCGACAGCACGGCCTCGATCAGCTCGCGCAATTTCCTGTTGGTCTCGCCCTGTTCGGTGATGTGCTTGCGCAGGTCGTCCTGCTCGGTGCGGATATGCTTGACCAGGCCATCGATGCCGCGCGCGAGCTCGGCCATGGCGCGAATGGCGTTCTGGCTCGAATTCTGGTTCTGCATACTGTCGCCCAGCCGGTCGAACATGGCCTGCATTTCGGGGCCACCGGCATTGGCCTGCATGGCGCTGACCGGGTGGTCGAGCTCGGTCATGGAGGTCATCCAGTCTTCGAGATCCGTATAGAACGCATTCTGGGCCTGGCTGGTCTGGAGATCGAGAAAGCCCAGTACCAGGGAGCCGGCAAGGCCGAACAGCGAGGACGAAAAGGCGGTGCCCATGCCGCCCAAAGGCGCGGCGAGGCCTTCCTGCAGGGTGCTGAACTGGGAGGCAGTATCGCCGGTTGTGGGATCGAGCGCATTGATGACGCCGGCTACCGAGCCCACGGTTTCGAGCAGGCCGTAGAACGTGCCCATCAGGCCCAGGAAAACCAGGAGGCCCGTGAGGTAGCGGGAGGTGTCCTTGGCTTCATCAAGCCGGTTGCCCACCGAATCCAGAATGGAGCGCATCGAGGACGGGGTGATCACCGCCTCGCCGATGCGCTCGCGCAGGATGCCGGCAACAGGGGCCAGCAGGATGGGCGGGCGGACATTGGTGCTGGTGCCGTCCTGCAGGGAGTTGACCCATTTCACCTCGGGGAACAGCCGGATCACCTGGCGGAAGCTGAGGAAAATGCCGATGAACAGCGACAGGAAGATCAGCGAATTGATGAAGGGGTTGGCCCAGAAGAAGGTCACGATATTGGTGAACAGGATCGCTGCGACCAGCGCGACCAGCACCAGGAATATGACGATCTTGACGAGGTAAACGGTGGGGCTGGCCAGGTGGTAGGGATCGTAGCCTTGCGTCATCTTGCCTGAACCTTGCCCCTTACGCGCAAATCACAGCGGGCAGAGTAGTCAGCGCAGGCTGGTCGGGCAATCGGAAAGGTTAACAGCTGATGGAGGCGTGATCGGCGCTGGTGGTCAGGCCTTGGGGATGTAGGGGCCGCCGGTTTCGCCCCAGCCCCACTTGGGCATCGGCGCGTGTTCGGAGACGGTCGCGCCGGGGGCCGAGTTGATCACCGCGAGCCGCGTGCCCCATTCGAGATAACCCACGAGAGCAGAGGCGAATTCAGGGTCGGCGGGCAGGCCCAGATCGGTATAGGTATCGAGCAGCAGGTTGAGCCAGCGTCGGCGCATGGGCTCGGTGAGATGCTTGCCCAGGTGGTGGCGGACCATGGCCGGATGGCCGCCATGGCGCTCGCTATAGAGCGCGGGTCCGCCCAGCACCTCGGCAAGGAACAGGGCCACGTGTTCGGGGTGGTCGGCATTCATGCCGGCAAAGACCGGGCCCAGCAGCGGGTCCGCCGGCACACGGCGATAGAACTCAGTGGTGAGGCGCTTCAGCGGCTCGATGCCGCCAATCCAGTCGTAAAGCGTCGGCGTGGTCATGCTGCGTCCTCCCGCCCGCAAGCAGGTGGGGACGGCGAGGGACGCTGTCAACGTCCCGGCGCGCGCAATCTGCTACTGGATACCCCGGAGCTGCTTGAGCAGGGCGGCCTGCAGGGTCTCGTTGCCGGCCACGACCTGGCCGTTCCAGACCGAGCCGGGGCTGCCGGCGAAGTCGGAGACGAAGCCGCCGGCTTCCTTGACCATCAACAGGCCCGGCGCCACGTCCCAGGGGGCGAGGCCGGCTTCCCAGATGGCGTCGTAGCGACCCGATGCCAGCCAGGCCATGTCCATCGAGATGGAGCCCGAGCGGCGGATGCCGGCGACGGCCGGGTTGATATGGGCCAGCTGGCGCAGCTGCAACGCGTCATTGGCGGTGCCCTGGGTCTTGATGCCGGTGCAGACAACCGCATCGGCCAGCGACTTGCGGCCGGCGACGCGCAGGCGCTTGCGGTCGTTGAGCCAGGTGCCGCCGCCCTTTTCAGCGGTGTAGAGCTCGTCGAGCACGGGATTGTAGATCACCGAGGCGACGATCTCGTTGGCGCGCTCGAGGGCGATCGCGACGGCGAAGAGCGGGATGGAATGGAGGAAATTGGTGGTGCCATCGAGCGGGTCGATCAGCCAGCGGTGCTGGCCGTCGGTGCCGGCAACCTCGCCGCCCTCTTCCATGAGGAAAGCATAGGTGGGGCGGGCCTTGAGCAGCTCGTCATAGACGATCTGCTCGGCGCGGAGATCGGCCTTGGAGACGAAATCGGCCGGGCCCTTGCGGGACACCTGCAGGTTTTCGACTTCGGCGAAGTCCTTGGTCAGCGATTTGCCGGCCTTGATGGCGGCATTGACCATGACATTGAGGATTGCGGAACGAGCCATGGTCAGTCGGCCCGGCGCATATAGGTGGCTTCGGTCGTGTCGACGACGATGCGCTCACCCACGGCGATGAAGGGCGGGACCATGACCTTGAGGCCGTTGCTCAGAATGGCCGGCTTGAACTGGCTGGAAACGCTCTGGCCCTTCTGCACCGGATCGACCTCGGTCACCTCCAACACGACGTTGGCTGGGAACTTGACGCCGAGCGGGGTTTCCTCGTGCATTTCGAGGGTGATCTTCATGCCGTCCTGGAGGAAGGCGGCGCGCTCGCCAACGAAATCCTTGGCCAGTTCCACCTGCTCGTAGCTGTCCTGATCCATGAAGACCAAGCTGTCGCCCTGCTCGTAGAGATAGGTGAAGTCGCGGAATTCGAGATCGACGACTTCCACCGTCTCGGCCGAGCGGAAGCGCTCGTTGAGCTTGGTGCCGGTCAGGATGGCCTTGAGTTCGACCTGGGCATAAGCGCCGCCCTTGCCGGGCTTGACGTGATCGACCTTGACCGCGACCCAGAGGCGGTCCTGGTGGTTGACGACATTGCCGGGGCGGATTTCGTTGCCGTTGATCTTGGCCATTATGCTGCTTTCGGGTGCGCGAATTATCGGCTTGGACCATGCACGCCGGATGCGGCTGGCCTGACGTTGATGAGGTTTATGGGCGTGGCGGGCTTATTGCCCCAGAACGCCCGCTGGTTCAAGGGTCTTGCGGCTCGGCTGCGGCGGGCGCCTCGTTCCCATCGGTCGGCGCGGGCAGGGGCTCGCCGTCGGGAGTCTGGGTCACCGTGGGGATCGAGAGGATGGTTTCCTCGGTCGGCGGGGCCGATGGCCAGAAGCGGGCGCGCTCCTCGGCGCTGGCCAGTTCCGCATCGGGAATGGATACCAGCAGGCGATCGAGCGAGGGATCGCTGAGCCCTTGGCGCCGCGCCAGGGCTCGCCACATGGCAGCGTCTTCAAGGTTCAGCGCCACGCCTTCGCCCACCGCCAGCAGCTTGGCATAGCGGTTCTGGGCCACGGCATTGCCGGCTTCGGCGGCGCGGGCGTACCAGGTGGCGGCCGCTGCGACGTCCTTCTCCACGCCCTGGCCGAGATAGAGCAGGGTGGCATAGTCGATCTGTGCCGCGATCAGGTTCTGTTCGGCGGCGAGGGCGATGTAGCGCGCGGCTTCCGCCGGATTTGGCGCTACGCCGGCGCCTTCGATGAGCATGGAGCCGTAGTCATACTGCGCTTCGGGCAGCTCGGCGTCGGCCGCTTCCTTCATCAGGGTGGCAGCCGTCACCAGGCTGGGCGAGGCATAAATGCCCTCCACATGCAGCAGCGCCATATTGTACTTGGCCGGAATGTAGCCGGCTTCGGCCGCCTTCTTGAACAGGTCGGCGGCGCGGGCGCGGTTCTTGGGCACGCCGATGCCGTCCTCATAGGCCAGAGCCAAAGCGAACGTGGCCAGGCGGTCGCCCCCATCGGCAGCGAGCTGGTACCAGCCGGCAGCGCGCTGGTCGTTCTGCGCCACGCCCAGGCCCTTGGCATAAAGCTCGGCAATCAGCGTCTGGGCAGCGGCGTCGCCCTGCTCGGCGCGCGGCAGAGCGAGGTCGAGCGCGGTCAGGAAATAGCCGCGCTGGAAGGCGCCAAAGGCATAGTCGGTGGGCACGCGCGGCCCGAAAATCTGGTCGGAAATGGCGTCGGCGGGGCTGGCAGGCGCCTCGTCCTGCGCCATGGCGGCAACGGGCGCCAGCGCCAGCAGGGCGGCAAGCAGGATGCAGCGCATCATGCGGAAACTCCCAATGTGGCGGCGATCGCCTGCATGGCCCTGGCGGGTTCGGGCGCCGACCACAGGCTCTGCGACAAGGCCAGGAATTCGGCGCCCCGCGCGTCAGCGGTTTCGGCGGTGGCGTCGGGCTGGCTCAGCACGGCGGGTACTTCAAAGGTCTGGGCCCACCATTCGGCCAGGTCGGCAGCCTGGGCGTCGATCTGCCCATCGGTGCTGCCAAAGAACACGTAGTCGATATCCATTTCCCCTGCCGTCATGGCGTCGTGGCGGGAATGCAGGTTCCCCGCGCCGACGATCATGGCGGGCTTGAGCGCGGCGACTGCAGCCTTGAGCGCCGCCGGGCCATCGGTCACATGCACGCCATCGGCCCCCAGGCGCTTGGCCAGGGCGAGGTCGTTCTCGATCAGCACCGCGCAGCCGGCACCCTGTCCGACATTGACGGCGGCGGCAGCGAGGCTGGCATAGGCAGCGGCGTCCATGTCGCCGCGGGCTACCAGCAGCGCCGAGAATTCGGCCGTGCTGAGCACGGCCATCAGCGTGGCGAGGAAGCTATCCGGCTCGGCAGTCGGCGGGGTGATCAGATAGAGCTGGGGGGCCATGGCTTCCGGGTACTTAACGCTTGGACGTCTTCTTGACCGCCCATTTTGGCGACAAAGAGGACGCCTTTCCAATAGGCGAAGGCCCCGTCAGGCGCAAAGAAAATGCGCGCCCCCTGGGAGGAGGACGCGCATCAAGGGTGACGTTGGGACGTCAGGTAGAACTGGTCGGACCTAGGCTCCGCTGCGGCCTAGGCGGCGCGGTCGAGTTCGCCGGTCCAGGTGCCGAAGGCAGCCAGCGAATTCATGCGGGCGCGATGGGTGAAGGCAGCCTGCGCCTGCGGGAAATTCTCGCGGCGGCCGGCCCAGGTGCGCAGGGCCACATTCTGCAGCGCGCGCCCATAGGAGAAGGTCATGGGCCACGGCTTGCCCTGGATCTGGTTCATCGCCGACAGATGCGCGGTGGCCTCTTCATCGGTCTGGCCGCCCGAAAGGAAGGCGATGCCGGGGACCGCGGCGGGCACATGTTCGCGCAGCACGGCGACAGTGCGGCGGGCCACTTCCTCGACGGTGGGACGGTCGCGCGAATTGACGCCTGGCAGGACCATATTGGGCTTGAGCAGCATGCCGCCGAGGTCGACGCCGGCAAGGCGGAGTTCCTTGAAGGTGTTTTCCAGCACGTCGCCGGTCACAGCGGCGCAGCGCTCCAGCGAGTGGTTGCCCGGATCGCCATCGCCGACCACTTCGGGCTCGACCACGGGCACGATGCCGGCCTCCTGGCAGAGGATGGCGTAACGGGCCAAAGCGTGGGCATTGGCGCGGATATTGTTGCGGGTCGGCGCCACGTCGTTGATGGTGATGACGGCGCGCCACTTGGCGAAACCGGCGCCGAGCTGGGCATAACGCGTCAGGCGCTGGCGCAGGCCATCGAGGCCCTCGGTGATCTTCTCGCCGCTGTCGCCGGGCATCGGGAAAGCGCCACGGTCGACCTTGATGCCGGGAATGACGTCGGTATCGGCCAGGATGGCGCGGAAAGCGGTGCCGTCTGCGGCGTGCTGCTCGAGCGTTTCCTCGGTGAGGATGACGCCCGAGATATAGTTGGTCATCGCATCGGTGGAGCGGAACAGCATCTCGCGATAGTCGCGGCGCAGGTCGAGCGAATTGGGCAGGTTGATCTTGGCAAAGCGCTTGGCGATCGTGCCTTCGGACTCGTCGGCGGCCAGGATGCCCTTGCCCGGCTCCATGAGTTTCTGGGCGACGGCATTAAGCGACTTCGTCATGGTCAACCTCGGTGATTGGGATTGACCGTGAGATTAGACTTTCGTTTTCGCCGCCGCGATTAGACCTGTGGTTATGCGACGAAAGGCTAATCTTGTATGGAAGCTGACCCCTGACCGGTCACGCCAATGGTAGGCGGCCGCTACTTCTTGAGCGCCTCGACGCCCGGCAAAGGCTTGCCTTCCATCCATTCGAGGAAGGCGCCGCCGGCTGTGGACACATAGGTGAAGGCGTCCTTGACGCCGGCATGGGCCAGGGCGGCGACGGTGTCGCCGCCGCCGGCCACCGAGACCAGCTTGCCATCATGGGTGCGCTTGGCCACATGCTTGGCCACTGCCACCGTGCCTGCATCGAATGGGTTCATTTCGAAGGCGCCCATGGGGCCGTTCCACACCACGGTATGAGCATCGTCGATGGCGCCAGTGATGCGCTGGATGGAGGACGGGCCGATATCGAGGATCATGCCGTCATTGTCGATGGCGTCGACGCCATAGAGGCGGGTGGGGGTATCGGCCTTGAAGTGCCAGGCGACAACCGCGTCGATCGGCAGGATGATGGCGCAGCCGCTGTCCACGGCCTTGTCCATGATGCGCAAGGCGGTTTCAGCCAGGTCCTTTTCGGCCAGGGACTTGCCCACGGCATAGCCTTGGGCATGCAGGAACGTATTGGCCATGCCGCCGCCGATGACGAGGCCATCGACCTTGGTCACGAGGTTTTCGAGGAGATCGATCTTGGACGAGACCTTGGCGCCGCCGACGATAGCGACGACAGGCTTTCTGGGCTTGCCGAGGCCGGCCTCGAGGGCTTCGAGCTCGGCCTGCATGGCGAGGCCCGCGGCGGCCGGGAGCAGCCGGGCGAGCGCTTCGGTCGAGGCATGGGCGCGGTGGGCGGCCGAGAAGGCGTCGTTGACATAGACATCGCCCAGGCTGGCCATGCGTTTGGCCAACTCGACATCATTGGCTTCCTCGCCGGGGTGGAAGCGGGTGTTCTCGATGATCAGCACCGAGCCCACGGGAGCGGAGTCGATGGCCTTCTGCGCGCCGGAGACGTCGTTCCAGTCTGTGGCGACGAAACCGACCGGGTGACCGGTCTGGTTGGCAACGGCCTCGCAGACCTGCTCGAGCGAGAATTGCGGATCGACCTTGCCCTTGGGCCGGCCGAAATGGCTCAGCAGGATGGCCTTGCCGTCATGCTTGACGATTTCACGGATCGTGGGGACCAGCCGTTCGATGCGGGTGGCGTCGGTGACCTTGCCGTCGGCGACCGGCACGTTGAGGTCGGCCCGAAGCAGCACACGCTTGTTCGTCAGGTCGAGCTCGTCGAGGGTCTTGAAGGTCGCGGACATAGAAAAGTCTCCCGGGTATTGGCCGTCGCCGTGGCGTAGCAGAGCCGCGCCGACGGGGGAAGCTCAACCGGGAGAATTCTCTTGGTGTCAGGGATGCAGCAGGATGCGGCGCAGCAGGTCGCCGAGCAGGAAAAGCGGCAGGCCGAGCACCGCCAGGCAGACCAGGCGACCCAGGTCGTCGACCAGCACGTGGCGAGCGAAGCCGTCGCTGGGCCAGGCGGCCGTTCCGACACGGCGGCGGATCAGCCGATCGCGGAGGAAGACCAGGCCGGTCGCAATGGCGGGCGGCACCACCAGGATGGCGGGCTGGCCGGCGAGACCAATGAGCACCGAGACGACAGGCAGGCTGGCCAATAGCCGGCGGGTAACGTGGAACATTGCGGGCGCCTCCCACTCGAAATGGTTGGCATTTTAGGCCGATTTGATGACCCGCCGGTGACAGGTCAGCCGGCGCGCTCGAAGAGGCCCGGATAGGCCACGACCAGCCGGTCGGCGTCGACTTCCAGAATGCGTTCGAAGCCGTCGGCATTCTCGAAGCGGAAACTGTTATTGTCGAGCTGGGTATAGATCTGCTCGTCGCGCCGCACCGTCATTTCATCGCCGTCGATCCAGGCCATGGCGAAACGCTGCGGCTCGCCGATAGTCCATTGGCAGCGCCACAGGGGCAGGGAATTGGTGAGCGGGGTTGGCCAGAGGTCGATGTCGAGGCAATGGCGCAAAGCGGGCAGGGGCTCGGCGCGATCATCGGACCAATCACCTGATCCGTCGGAGAACAGTTCGAGCACCTTGCCGTCGGTGCGCTCGACGCGCACCGTGCGGACGCGCTCGGTATCGTCGAGCTTGATGCGATAGAACAGGCCATAGGCCGGCGTGACAATGGTGCCGCGGATGCGGGTGTCGCGCGCCGTGGAAATGACGTGGCAATGTTCCAGTGTCACGGGATCGAGCCCGCGCCAGCGAATTGTTCGATCAAGGCTCATGGCAGGGTGATGCTCTCGCGGATCAGTCCGAAGCTGACCAGGTTGGTCGTGAGGTCGCTGCGCGCGGTGGCGCAATTGAGTGTGAGGCGGCCCTTGGGCATGTCCAGCGACGAGGTGACCTGCAGCAGGTCCTGCGGTCCGCCGGGCGCATCCTTGGCCTCCATGATGAACTGGTGGCCGAATACGTCGCCCAGGGCGATGGGCTCGTCCTCGAGGATCGTGTAGCGCCCGTTGAACGTCGCGATGATGTTGGCCAACCGCCCCGGATCGCGCATCCGCGCGTTGAGCACCGTCTGGTCGTATTGGGCATTGTCCTCGCGCGGGTGCAGAGCCAGCACGCAGAAGGGCGGAGCGGGGCTGCGCAGGTTGGCATCGTAGCGGAAGATTCCGATCAGCACGCCGGTCGAAATCGCGTCATTGGGCGGCAGCGGCACCGCGACGAAGTCGTTGGGCGGATCGATGGCGAGCCCGCTCCCGGGGTCGGTAAAGCCGAACAACAGCAATGTCAGAGGCAAGATCAGCAGGCTTGGCTTGAGCATCGGCACGCTCCGGGACGCCTGAGCACTATGACGCAGTCATCGGCATTGGCAAGAAAATCGGTGCTGGCGCGGGCGCTTAGCGGGGCTTGACCGGTTGACGCAGGATGGTCCTGAGCTTGTCGGGCGCGCTGCGCCTGGGGTCGCCGAGATAGACTTCGTGGTGGTGGCCGTTGAAGGCAAGGCCGCGCGACGGCATTTCGACGTCGTGCAAATGTGCCAGGACAGGGCCTTCGTCGTCATAGCTGCCCAGATGCAGGACTTGCAGGCACAGCCCCTCGTCGTGTCGAGCATGCCGCAAGCTTGCTGGTGGCTGGCTCGCGGTTTTCCTGCTGGTCTTTGCCACAGCCGCTTCGAACATGCTGCCGGTGATGAAATCGGGCGCCATGATCATCATGGTCCAGCGCCAGTTGTCCTTGTTGCGGGCGACGAAGTCGGAGGGATCGTCGGCCCACCACAAGCCTTCGAGCGGCGGCACGACATAGTCGTTGCCCTGCTCCTTGGCGGCGAATTTGAGGGTATAACTGGTGGCGTAGAGCCATTCGATGGCGGTCTTGTGAGCCGGGGCGGTGTTGGGGTTGCCCGACCCGTCGACCATGACGAAGTTCATGGGTGGGATGTCGATGAGGGCGATGGTGGCAGTGGCGCGGTAGCTGCTGAGGGTTTTGCGGAAGTCGGTTTTGGACATGGCTTGGGCCTTCCGGTTGCTGTGCGTGTGGCCCACCCCACCCTCGATCCCTCCCCATCAAGGGGAGGGAGGCGCAGACTAAAGGAGAGCCGGGCTCTCAGTCGTCCTTCCCTCACCCTTGTGGGGAGGGATCGAGGGTGGGGGTGTCTCACGCGCTCAATTGGCGGAAGGCACCTGTCAGATCGTGTCAGCACAAACAAAAAGCCCCGTCGCGGAGCGACGGGGCTGATGATTTGCCGGTGCTGAAGATTTAGAGCGTCTTGCCCAACGCGACGGCCGTGTCGGCCATGCGGTTGGAGAAGCCCCATTCGTTGTCGTACCAGCTGAGGACCGACACGAAATTGCCGTCCATCACCTTGGTCTGGTCGAAGGCCAGGGTCGAGGAGTGGCTGTCGTGGTTGAAGTCGATCGAGACGTTGGGCTGGGTGGTGTAGCCCAGGATGCCCTTGAGCTCGCCATCGGCATACTTCTTGACCGCGGCGTTGATCTCGTCGGCCGTCACGTTGCGGCTGGAGATGAACTTGAAGTCGACGCAGGAGACGTTCGGCGTGGGCACACGAATGGAAACACCATCCAGCTTGCCCTTGAGCTCGGGCAGCACCAGGCCAATGGCCTTGGCAGCGCCGGTCGAGGTCGGGATCTGGCTGAGGGCAGCCGCGCGGCCGCGATAGAGATCCTTGTGCATGGTGTCGAGCGTCGGCTGGTCACCGGTATAGGAATGGATGGTGGTCATCATTCCCTTCTCGATGCCGAATTCCTTGTGCAGGACATAGGCCAGCGGCGCCAGGCAGTTGGTGGTGCACGAGGCGTTCGAGATCACCACGTCGTCCTTGGTCAGGCTGTGGTGGTTGATGCCGTAGACGATGGTCTTGTCCGCGCCGTCGCCGGGGGCCGAGATGATCACCTTCTTGGCGCCGGCCTTGAGGTGGGCGCTGGCCTTTTCCTTGGAGGTGAAGATGCCCGTGCATTCAAGGGCGATGTCGACACCCATGGCGGCATGTGGCAGCTCGGCCGGATCACGCACCGCGGTCACCTTGATCGGGCCGCGACCCACGTCGATGGTGTCGCCGGCCACGGTCACGGTGCCGTTGAAGCGGCCATGCACGCTATCGAAGCGGAACAGGTGGGCATTGGTCTCGACCGGGCCGAGATCGTTGATGGCCACCACTTCGATATCGGTACGACCGGATTCGATGATGGCGCGCAGGACGTTGCGGCCGATACGGCCAAAACCGTTGATGGCGACGCGGATTGCCATGTTTAGACGCTCCTAGGGAGGGAGTAGGGAAGGGAGAGCAGCGCCCTCTTACAACTGTGCGGTGACGGCTTCAACAACGGCATTCGCCGTAATACCAAAGTGGTCATAGAGCTTTTCGATCGGGCCGGAGGCGCCGAAGCTGTGCATGCCGACGAAGCGACCCTTGTCGCCCAGCAGCTTGCTCCAGCTCATCTCGATGCCGGCTTCGATCGCGACGCGGGCTTTGGCATTGCCATAGAGCTCGGCCTTGTAGGCATCGGACTGCTTGGCCAGCAGCTCCATTGACGGAACCGACACGACCTTGGCGGCAATGCCCTTTTCGTTGAGCGAGGCCAGGGCGGCGACGGCGATGGCAACTTCCGAGCCGGTGGCGAAGATCACCACATCGGCTTGTCTGTCGCCGGCGATGACGTAAGCGCCCTTGGCCGACAGGTTTTCGGCCTGGTACTCGGTGCGCAAAGCCGGGAGGTTCTGACGCGACAGAGCCAGGATCGACGGGGCCGAGGTGGATTCCAGCGCCAGCTGCCAGCATTCGAGGGCTTCGACGGCATCGGCCGGGCGGAAAACCAGCAGGTTCGGAATGGCGCGAAGAGCGGTCAGGTGTTCCACCGGCTGGTGGGTCGGACCATCTTCGCCCAGGCCGATCGAGTCATGGGTCATGACATAGATGGCGCGCTGCTCCATGAGGGCCGCGAGGCGGATCGAGGGGCGGGCATAGTCGGTAAAGACCATGAAAGTGCCGCCATAGGGAATGAGGCCGCCATGGAGGGCCACACCGTTCATCGCCGCGGCCATTTCGTGCTCGCGGATGCCATACATCATGTAGCGGCCCAGGCGGTTATCGGCCTGGAACGGGATCATTTCCTTGGTATTGGTCAGGTTCGAATGCGTCAGGTCGGCCGAACCACCCAGCGTTTCGGGCAGCACGGCATTGATGATGTCGAGCGCCATCTGGCTGGACTTGCGAGTGGCGACCTTGGGCTTGTCCTCGACGAGCTTGCGCTTATAGGCGTCCATGGCCGATTTGAACTCGGCGGGCAGGTCGCCCTTCATGCGGCGTTCGAACTCGGCCTTGTTGGCGTGAGCCGCCAGGCGCGACTGCCATTCGCCGCGAACGTTCTGCGAGCGGGTGCCGGCAGCGCGCCAGGTATTGAGGATTTCGGACGGGATTTCGAAAGCCGGATAGGTGATGCCAAGGGCAGCCTTGGCGCCGGCCAGTTCCTCGGCCCCGAGCGGAGCGCCATGCACCTTCTCGGTGCCGGCCTTCTTGGGGGCGCCGAAGCCGATGGTGGTCTTGGCGGCGATCAGGGTCGGCTTGTCGGACTTCTTGGCGGCGAGCAGGGCGGCCTCGATGGCGTCCTGGTCGTGACCGTCGATCTCGATGGTGTTCCACTGCACCGCCTTGAAGCGGGCGATCTGGTCGGTCGAGTCCGAGTTGGAGACGGCGCCGTCGATGGTGATCGAGTTATTGTCCCAGATCACCACGAGCTTGTTGAGCTTGAGGTGGCCGGCCAGCGCGATGGCTTCCTGGGAAATGCCTTCCATCAGGCAGCCGTCGCCGGCCAGCACCCAGGTATGGTGGTCGACGATGTCGGAGCCGAATTCGGCGGCCAGCTTGGCTTCGGCGACGGCAAAGCCAACCGAATTGGCCAGGCCCTGGCCGAGCGGGCCGGTGGTGGTCTCAATGCCCTGGGCGAAGTGATATTCCGGGTGGCCGGCAGTCCTGCTGCCGAGCTGGCGGAAGTTCTTGACCTGGTCGATGGTCATGTCCTCGTAGCCCAGCAGGTAGAGCGAGGAATAGAGCAGCATCGAGCCGTGGCCGGCCGAGAGAATGAAGCGGTCGCGGTCAGCCCACTTGCTGTCCGAGGGATCGAACTTCATGACCTTGGTGAACAGCACCGTGGCGATGTCGGCGCAGCCCATGGGCAGGCCGGGATGGCCGGAATTGGCCTTTTCGACCGCATCCATGGAGAGGGAGCGGATCGCATTGGCCAAGTCGTTTTGCTGGGCGGTGTTCGTCATCGGGCTCGCGCTTTCATCAGGGCTGGATTTCTGGGGAGAAGAGGCGCCAAAAGCCTCCTCCCAAAGGCGGGTTCGAGGCATAACAGGTTCGCCTATCCTGTCAATGACAGTGCCGGACGAGGCCTCCGACAGGCGGTTGCATTGGGCGGCGGGCTGTTGCAGGCTTGCAGTGCCGGAATCGTCGTGGGCTGAGGACCGTAGTAGCAATGACTGAGACGGAACTTGAAGACGGGCTGACTGCGGCCAATGCGCGCTTCGAACGCGCCATGGCGCGCCTGGACCAATCGGTGCGCAACCTGTCGACGCGCCTGCGCCAGCATAACCGCATCGAGGTCGATACACAGCGCCTGGTGCATGAGCGGGCGCGCCTGGCGACCGAGCTCGACAAGACCGCGGCCCGGGCCAAGCGGCTCGACGACAGCGCCCATGACGTGTCGCGCCGGCTGGTCGAGGCGATGGAAACCGTCCGCGAAGTGCTGGCCAAGGCGGAGTAGCGCAGTGCCCGAAGTCAATGTCGAGATCAACGGCCGCAAATACCGCATGGCCTGCGAAGAGGGCCAGCAGCAGCACCTGATCGGGCTGGCCGAGCGGTTCAACACCCATGTCGAAGGGCTGAAGGGTGCGGTTGGCGAAATCGGCGACAACAGGCTGACGGTCATGGCCGGCATTGCCGTGGTGGACGAGCTGGCCGAGGCCGAGAAGCGCATCAAGGCGCTCGAGACCGAAGTGTTGGTGCTGACGCGGGCCGGCCAGGAAGTCGCGGCCGAGATCGAAGCGCTGGAGGCCAGGTTCGCTGCCAAGCTCACCGACGCGGCCAAGGCGCTCGAAGGCGTTGCCGGGGCGCTCGATGAAGCAGCTCCGGTGCCGCAGGGCTAGCGAACCGGACTATCCCAGGTATCCATGAAGGCCTGTTCGAGATCCATGGCCTCGAGCATTTCCCGCACGATCGTGTCGTCCAGCTCGCCGTCATCGCGGGCGGCGATGAGCCGGCTGCGCCGTGCCTCGAGCAGCAGCCTGCCCAGCTTGAGCGTTTCGCCGGGATCAAAGCCGGGTCGTGGCTGGTCCTTGGTCTCGGGACTGGCCGCCGCCTGCTGGGTCCGCTGCGCCATGAGCAAGGCGAGGCGCTGGCTTTGCGGTGAGGCATTGGCGGCACGATAAGCGTCGAGCGCCTCTGATGTGGCAGCATGGGCCAGACGGGTCGCCAGCTCCTGCTGCTCTGCCTCGAAGCGCGCATCGCCCGGATCGGTGACGTCGAGCCGCTGGATCAGCCAGGGTAGGGTCAGGCCCTGGAGGAGCAGGGTGCCGATGGTGACGAGAAAGGCCAGAGCCACGATGGCCTCGCGATCGGGAAAGTCGACGCCACTGGCCGTCAGCACGGGCACACCGGCTGCGGCGGCCAGCGTCACCACACCGCGCATGCCGGTCCAGGACAGAACCAGGTTTTCTTTCCAGGTCAGCGGCCGGAGCTGCAGCATATCGAGCTGCGTCTTGCGAACCCGTCGACCCCGCCGCTGCTGGCGGGCCTCGAACTCGACGCGCAGCTTTGCGTCCGCGAACCGCTTCTGTAGCGCCGCGTGCCGTCGGCGGGCCAGCACGGACGAGGCGAAAATCCAGCCAAAGCGGACCAGGGTGATGACGACGAGAAGCGCCGCGGCGGCGCCGAGCAGCGGCAAAAGCTCGAACCCGGCTTCGTTGGCATCGGTGATGACGAAGCGCAGTTGCAGCCCGATATAGGCGAAGACGAAGGTTTCAAGCAGCGTATCGAGGCTGCGCCAGAACTGGCTTTCCTGCATGCGCTCGGCATAGCCCGACTGCACATTGTGGTGCCCGAGCGAGAAGCCGGCCGCGACCACGGCGAGGACGCCCGAGGCATGCAGTTCCTCGGCCAGCAGATAGGCGGCGAAGGGCACGATGATCGAGACTGCCGTTGCCAGCGATGGATTGCCCAGCCGCCGCCGCGCGACCTGCGCCAGGTTGCCCAGCAGCACGCCAAGCACGATGCCGACCGCGGCGGCGTAGAGGAAATAGAGGATGATGTTGTCGATGAAGGCCTGCGTGCCGCTGGCACTGGCGACCAGCACGGCAAACAGGGTCAGCGCCGCGGCGTCATTGATGAGGCTTTCGCCCTTGAGCACGGTCATCAGCGCCACCGGCAGGGCCGAGCGGCGGCCGATGGCGATGGCTGTCACCGCATCAGGCGGGGCGATGACAGCGCCCAGGACCAGGGCGGCGATGGGCGCCATGCCCGGCACGATGATCACCGACGCCATGCCGACGATGGCGGTGGTGGCAAAGACCAGGAAGACCCCCAGATTGGTGATGGACCCCATGCGGCGCGTGAATTCGGCAAAGGAGAAATCGCGGGCCGCCGAGAACAGCATGGGCGGCAGCACGACGCTGAGAATGATCTCCGGTTCCAGCTCGAGCCGCGGCATGCCGGGAATGAAGGAGGCCAGCAGCCCCACCATGGCCACCAGCAGCACCGGCTGGAAATTGCGCCGTTCGGCAAAGGCGGTGATGGCAATGGCCACGATGATGACGATGAGAATATGCGCAAACATCGATGGCCCTCCGACCGACAGATAGTGGTGTTGCCGCGCCGCGGCGGCAAGGCCAATCTTGGCAAAGATTGCCAAGAGGCCTAGATTGCCAGGAAAGGAGACCTGCCATGGCCACGATGAACGTTTCCCTGCCCGACGCGATGAAGCAATGGGTCGAAGACCAGGTCGCTACTGGTCGCTACGGCAATAGCAGCGATTATGTCCGCGATCTGGTGCGGCGCGACCAGGAGCGGGCGGAAGCGCGGGAGAAGCTGCAGCAGATGGTAGACGACGCGCTGGCCAGCGGGATCAGCGACATGGGAAGGGATGAGCTACTGGCCCGTATGCGGCTCAAGGCCAAAGAAGCGGTCGAAGCCAAAAAGAGCGCGTAACACATAGCCTGGATTCTGACGCTCGCTGCCGTTGCGGACCTTGATCGAGTCGCGGCTGAGGGCGCCTTACGTTTTGGTTTTCTGCAATCGGAGATCTATGAGCAGGAGCTGGTAGCGATGCTCGACACTTTGGCAGATCACCCCTACCTGGCGTCTGAACGCCAGGCCTCGCGAAACCTGGTGCGGCTGATGCCCTATGGTTCGCACAACATCGTCTATATCGTCGAAAACGAGGACGTCGTCGTGCTTCGCGTCCTGCACGGGCTGCAGAACTGGTTCGATCTGCTCTAGCTTCACCCTTTGCACAGCCGGCCAAAGCGCATATATCTAGCTGGCTGCCCGGCGCGTGATGGATACCTTTATCCCCGGGGCCTTAACGATCCTAAGGGAGCTGTCCCTGACTGGGCCCCTGGGCTCAGACAAACGGCGCCCACCTACGTAAAGTAGGTTCCCGGGATCGTGTATCCCACGGCCAGGGTGGCACCTTATTGTCTGAGCAGGTTGCAGCACGCCCCATGGTTGACGCGTTGATCGAAGAAGCCAAGGCGGCGCTGCGAAATCGGGCCCGGGCCGCGCGCGCATCGCTCGATCATGGCGAGCGCGCCGACGCGGCCGTTGCTGCGGCCCAGCATTTCTTCAACGCGATCGCGCTGCAGGCGGGCGATGTCGTCGCCGCCTATTGGCGCATTCGCGACGAGCTCGACTGCCAGCCCATCCTGGTCAAGCTGATGGACAGCAACCAGAAGGTGGTGCTGCCGGTGGTGCTGGGACCCGAGGAGCCGCTCGATCTGCGCGTGTGGGAACAGGGCGCCTCGCTCTATGAATCGGGCTTTGGTACGCTGGCACCGTCCGACCTGGCGCCGCGCGCCGAGCCCGATATCGTCATCATGCCGCTGCTGGGTTTCGATAGCCGGGGCACCCGCCTGGGCTATGGCGGTGGCTACTACGACCGGACCCTGGCCAGCATGAGCAAGAAGCCCAAGCTGGTGGGCCTGGCCTTTGCGGCGCAGGAACTCGATCGCATCCCGCGCGAGGCGCATGACGTGCCGCTCGATATCATCGTCACCGAGGCCGGTGTGCGCCACTTTGGCGCGACGGCATGAGGTTTCTGTTTCTGGGTGACGTGGTGGGCCGCTCGGGCCGGGATGCGGTTGCCGAGCGGCTGCCTGGCATCATCGAGCGCTACAAGTTCGATTTCGTGGTCATCAACGGCGAAAATGCCAGCCATGGACGCGGGCTCACCGAGCCGCATTTTCAGGGCCTGCGCGATGCCGGCGCCGATATCGTAACGCTGGGCGATCACGCTTTCGACCAGCGCGACACGCTGAGCTATATCGAGCGCGAAACCACGCTGATCCGCCCGATCAACATGCCATCAGGAACACCCGGGCGTGGCGCCATGTTCGTCGAGGGCCGCAATGGCCATCGCGTGCTGGTCGTCAATGCGCTGGGCCGGGTGTTCATGGGGCCGGCCGACGATCCGTTCCGCGCCGTCGAGGCAGCGGTGGCGGCCTGTCCGCTGGGCGAGCAGGCCGACGCCATCATCGTCGATTTCCACACCGAGGCGACCTCGGAAATCCAGGGCATGGGCTTTTTCATGGATGGCCGGGTCAGCCTGGTGGTGGGCACCCATACCCATATCCCCACGTCAGATCAGCGCATCCTCAAGGGTGGCACGGCGCTGATGGCCGATGCCGGCATGTGCGGGGACTTTGATTCCATCATCGGGGTCGATGCCGAGGAGCCGCTCAACCGGTTCCTCACCGGCATTGCCAATGGCCGCTTCACGCCCGCCGAAGGCGAGGCGACGCTGTGTGGCGTGGCGGTCGAGACCGACCCGCGGACGGGGCTCGCAGTCAAGGTGCTGCCGGTACGCATTGGCGGCACACTGGCGCAGGCCGAGCCAATTTTCTAGCGGCGGCCATTTCTGGTCGGTGTTTGCCGGTAGCTCAGGGAGATAGTTGTGCTGCGAAAGCTGGGTCTGGGCGTCATTGCCGCTGTGCTTCTTGGGGTCGCTGGAGTTTCGGCGGAGGAACTGGTGCTGCGGGTCGACCGGGCCGAGGCCGTCACGGACGATGTCTCTGGTGGCGCAGCCCTGCACGTTTGGTTGGCGCCCGAGGCGCGGCAGGCCTTTGCGGGCTTTACCCTCAGGCATGTGGGCGACAAGACGGACCTGGTCGTCAACGACGACGTCGTGTCCTCGCCGGTTATCCAGACGGTAATCGACACCGAGATGCTGGTGCTGTCAGGCGTCGACAGTATGGCCCAGGCCAGGGAGATGGCCGAGTTGCTGAACCGCAAGAAGGCAACCATGCTGGTGCGGCTGGCCGAATAGCCCCGCTTCCCGGCAGGTCGCCGCCAGTATTCCCGCGATTAGCGTTGGGGCGGGAAGAACCGGGCGGCGCTGCCGGCGGGGGCGGCACACAAGGTCAGCAGGAGCAGAATTGCGCCAAACGGCGCCAGCACTGGTGCGATGACGAGCGCCACCAGGAGCGCCAGCTGTGCCAGAGCCAGCCAGGCAATGGGTATGCCCACATCCCGCGCTCGCTTTACCGGAACCGCCAGGTTGGGCCAGAGCAGAATAATGGCCGACAGAGCGTCGTCCATATCGGCCAGCTTCAATGCGGCCGCCCTTGAGGTCTGGTCGTAGTAAATGGGGCCGTCGCCGACGAGAAGCGCCTGTAGCAGTTCGCGCAGGATCCAACCGGCAAGCACGAGCAAGAGAAGCGACAATGCAAACGCTTGGCGGCCGAGGACGCCGCGAAAAGATAGAAAGCACCAGAGAAGTCGTTCCATGTCAGCTCCCATCCGTCTGGGCTTGAACAACAAAAGCCAACCAGGGCAAAGCCTCGCGCGTGAGGTTGGTTAACAATGCGGCGCCGGTCGTCGCTGGCGGCGTCTTCTCCCATGCCAATTCCGCCATGCTCAATTCAGCGAGAGTGCGAGCCTGCCCGGCCCGGCCGGAGGCGGGTCAATAGGGGGCGCCGGCATACCGTTCCGGCGGCGCTCGCCCGACCCCGCTTCACAAGTCCCGCGCGCTTGCCTATAACGCGCCACCAATCCAGCATTCTTATTCGAGGGGAGTGACCGATGGCCGGCCATTCACACGCCAAAAACATCATGCACCGCAAAGGCAAGTCCGACGCGGTGCGCTCCAAGATATTCTCCAAGCTGGCGCGCGAAATCACCGTCGCTGCCAAGCTGGGCATGCCCGACCCCGCGTTCAATGCGCGTCTGCGCCTCGCGGTGGTCAATGCCCGCTCGCAGTCGATGCCCAAGGACAATATCGATCGCGCCATCAAGAAGGCGATCGGCTCGGATGGCGAAAACTACGATGAGATCCGCTATGAGGGCTATGGCCCCGGCGGCGTCGCGGTCATCGTCGAAACGCTGACCGACAATCGCAACCGGACGGCGTCGAACGTCCGCTCGTATTTCTCCAAGAGCGGTGGTGCGCTGGGCGAAACCAACTCGGTCGGCTTCATGTTCGACAAGGTTGGCGAGATCACCTACCTGCCCAAGGCCGGCTCCGAAGACAAGATCATGGAAGCCGCGATCGAGGCCGGTGCCGACGACGTCGAGAGCGACGAAGAGGGCCACTACATCACCACCAGCTTCGAGGCGATGGTGGAAGTCGCCGCGGCACTCGAAAAGGTGCTGGGCGAGGCCGAATCGGTCAAGGCCGTGTGGAAGCCGCAGACCAATGCGCCGATCGATGCCGACAAGGGCGCGTCGCTGATGAAGCTGATCGCCACGCTCGAAGAAGATGATGACGTGCAGAACGTCTATACGAATTTCGAGATGAGCGACGAAGAAGCGGCCAAGCTCGAGGCGTAATTTCCGGCAGTAGACCTCATGGCGAGCTTGTCGAACCACGAGGTCGTGCCAACCGATCTGCCACGACCTCGTCCTTCGACAAGCTCAGGATGAGGTCTACTGGTGGCTTGCATAGGGCGGTGCCAAGGCGCCGCCCTTTTTCATGCGCTGCGCCGGAGGTCGATGACCGGGTGGTCGTTGACATGAACCACCGTGACGCGATTGCGGCCGGTCTGCTTGGCCCCGTAAAGGCGCTGGTCGGCGATGCGGAACAGCTCGGAGAAGCCGGCGGGGCCATCGAACGCGACGCCGCCGATGCTGACTGACAGGGAACGCTGCTGCCCGTCGGGAGCGAATACGGCCAGGTTCACCGAGCGGCGGATGCGTTCGGCGACGGCTTCGGCGCTGCGCTGGTCGACATCGGGCAGATAGACGCCGAACTCCTCGCCGCCCATGCGACCCACCAGATCGCCTGCCCGCAGAATGGTGCGGATGGAGCGGGCGATGATGGTCAGCGCCTCGTCGCCGGCATCATGGCCATACACGTCGTTGATGGATTTGAAATTGTCCGCGTCGATCATCAGCAGCGCGCCGTTGGCGCCATAGGGTCGGTGGGCGAGCAGGGTGCCCACCTTGCTGGTGAAGGCACCTCGATTAAGGCAGGCGGTGAGGCTGTCGGTGCGCGCGACGAGCCCCAGCCGCAGATTAGTGATGGCAAGGCCCCGCACCCGCATGCTCATGTAGAAGAACAACGGCACGCCCAGCATGACCGGTAGCATGACCGCGCTGATCAGGGACCGTTGCAAGGCAGCGGCGCCGAGATCGCCGAATATGAGGGCATTGAAGGTTACCGAGATCAGGACGCAGGCCGCAGTGCCGAACAAGGTCCAGCGGCCAACGCTGGACCAGCTTTGCAGGGCAGTCAAAGTCTTGGAAGGCATCATTGCAATTCTCTCGGCTTTGAAAGGGCAATCAGGCGGGGTGGTTCTGGCGTGGCTGCATCACCGCCACGCGGGCACACCCGTCATCTTTGGTTTGCTTGAAATGGTGATTGTCGGGCGCGAGCGCGATACGGCGACGGCCTGATAGCCGCGCAGCCAAGCGCGCGTCGGAAGGTCCCGATAAAGTGCGGTCATAATGATACGCCCCTGCATTCCCGTGGAGGAAGGTAAGGGGCACGGCTTGAAGATGGTGTTTGCCAGATGGATGCGATTTTATCTATCGCCGCTTTTCCACCGCATCCGTTGCCTATTTGTTCACATAGGCCTTGGTAGGCTGGCGTCACTTCACTAAGGATGTGCGCATGAACGCTGCCACCCGAATCATCGGTATCGATCCAGGCCTGCGCCGCTGCGGCTGGGGGGTGATCGAGACTTTGGGCAACCGGCTGACCTTCGTGGCGGCAGGCACGGTGACGCCGCCAGTGGATGGCTCGCTGGCCGAGCGCCTGGCGATCCTCTTCGCTGGCCTCGGTGAGGTGCTGGACCGTTTCACACCTGAAGAGGCGGCGGTGGAGGAAACCTTCGTCAATGCCGGGGCTCGTTCTGCGCTGATCCTGGGGCAGGCGCGCGGGGTCGCCCTGCTGACCCCGGCGGCGCGCGGGCTGCCGGTGGCCGAATATGCCGCGAACCTGGTCAAGAAATCGGTGGTCGGCACCGGCCATGCCGACAAGGGACAGATTCAGCTCATGGTCAAGACGCTGCTGCCACAGGCAGATTTCAAGGGTGCCGACGCCGCCGACGCGCTGGCTATCGCCATCTGCCACGCGCATCACCGGGTTGCCAACCAGCGGCTGAGGGCGCTGGCATGATCGGCAAGCTCAAGGGGCTGGTGGACAGTTTTGGCGACGACCATGTGCTGATCGATTGTGGCGGCGTCTGCTACGAGGCCTTCTGTTCCAGCCGCACATTGCAGGCCTTGCCGCGGGTCGGCGAGGCGACAGTGGTGTTCATCGAAACCATCGTGCGCGAGGACATGATCCGGCTCTATGGCTTTTCGAGCGAAGCCGAAAAGGGCTGGTTTAACCTGCTGATGACCGTGCAGGGCGTCGGCGCGCGCGTGGCTTTGTCCATTCTTTCGGTGCTGTCGCCATCCGAGCTGTCGAGCGCAGTGGCTTTGCAGGACAAGGCGATGATCGGCCGCGCCAATGGCGTCGGGCCGAAACTGGCCGTCCGCCTTGTGACCGAACTCAAGGGCAAGGCACCTGTTGGCCCCGGCATCGATGCCGGCACACTGGGCCTGCAGGCGGCTTTGGGCGAGGGCGTGGCGCCGTCTGCGATTACTGACGCGGTCTCGGCCCTCACCAATCTCGGCTACTCCAGCGCCCAGGCCTCGGCGGCTTTGGCCAAGATCGTGGCGCGCGAGGGCGACGGGGTGAAAACCGAAACGCTGATCCGCATGGGGCTTCGGGAGCTTAGCTCGTGACTTTGACCTCTCCCGCCGCCGGTCGTGACGACCCGCTCGACGTTTCCCTGCGGCCTTCGGGCTTTGCCGACTTTGTCGGGCAGGCCGCAGCACGGGCCAATCTTGAGGTCTTCATCCAGGCCGCCAAGCAGCGCGGCGCGGCGCTCGATCACGTGCTGTTTGTCGGCCCGCCCGGCCTGGGCAAAACCACGCTGGCGCAGATCATTTCGCGTGAACTCGGCGTCGGCTTCCGCGCCACGTCGGGTCCGGTCATCGCCAAGGCGGGCGATCTCGCCGCCTTGCTGACCAATCTCGAAGAGCGCGACGTGCTGTTCATCGACGAGATCCACCGGCTCAATCCGGCGATCGAGGAAGTGCTCTATCCGGCGATGGAGGATTTCCAGCTCGATCTCATCATCGGCGAGGGGCCGGCCGCCCGCTCGGTGCGGATCGATCTCGCCAAATTCACGCTGGTGGGCGCCACGACCCGCGCGGGGCTGCTGACCACGCCGCTGAGGGACCGGTTTGGTATTCCGGTGCGGCTCAATTTCTATACACCAGAGGAACTGGTGCAGATCGTGCAGCGCGGCGCGCGGCTGCTCGGCATGCCCATGGCGCCCGACGGGGCCATGGAAATCGCCCGCCGCTCGCGCGGCACGCCGCGCATTGCCGGGCGGCTGCTGCGCCGCGTCACCGATTTCGCGCTGGTCGACGGCTCTGGAGAGATCACCCGCGCCATCGCCGACAAGGCCTTGCTGCGGCTCGATGTCGATGCGCGCGGGCTTGACCAGCTCGACCGGCGTTATCTCGCCACCATTGCAGATTTCTACAATGGCGGGCCGGTCGGCATCGAGACCATCGCCGCTGCGCTCAGCGAACCGCGCGACGCGATCGAGGAGATCGTCGAGCCCTACCTGATCCAGCAGGGCTTCATTCAGCGCACCCCGCGCGGCCGCATGCTGACCGGCACGGCCTTCCAGCATCTGGGCAAGATCGTGCCGCAGGGCTTTGTGGGCATGCAGGCGAGCCTGTTCGAGGAGCCGGAGGAAGAGTGACTAGCCCGCGCACCATGCTCAGCTTCCCGGTCGGCGGCACGCGTTTCAACTATCGCGTGGCCGGGGCGGCCGTGCGTGACGGGCATGTGCTTGTCTGTCGCGAGGATGACGACGATTATTGCATGCTGCCCGGTGGCCGCGTCGAAATGGGCGAGCCCAGTGACGCGGCGCTGGTGCGCGAAATGGCCGAGGAACTGGTGATGCCGGTCGGCATCGGGCCGTTGCTGTTTACGTCCGAGAGCTTTTATGGGCGGGTGGGCGAGCGCTTTCACGAACTCGGCTTCATCTATGCCATCGACCTGCCCGAAGATGTCAGGCCGGGCGGGGCGCAGCCCTTTCTGGTGCGCGAGGATGAAGGGCACCTGCTGCAGTTTTCCTGGCTGCCGCTCGAAGGCCCCGCGCTGGCCGAAGCGCGCCTGCTGCCGCCATGGCTGCCTGAGCGGCTGCGGGCGCTGTCGGGCGTGCCGGGGCATGTGATCTTCCACGAAGCGGAGCCGGTGGCGTGAGCGTGCGCCGATGACGTTGGTCACCCGCTATGCGCCCCAGCTGCATGGCTGGCCCGATAGCATGGCGCTGCGGATAGTAGCGCTGAGCGATTTCCATGCCTGCGCGCCCTATATGGATGCGGCCCGCTTGCGCGGCATCTGCGGGGAAGTGGCCGATCTCGCACCCG
Source organism: uncultured Devosia sp. (assembly GCF_946479885.1). Next base: position 278,837 of record NZ_CAMLHM010000002.1, on the reverse strand, counting down.
ACCTGATCCTGCTGTTGGGCGACTTTGCGCCCGGTCCGCGGTTCAGCTGGCCGATAGCGCCCGAAAGCTGGGCGGCCGAGCTGGCTGCGCTCGCGGCGCCACTGGGCGTGCATGCCGTGCTCGGCAATCACGACTATGACGGCTATGTGCGTGCCGACCTCGCGCAGGGGCCCATCGCCGCCGAGCGGGCGCTGCAGGCCGTCGGCATTCCTGTCTACATCAACCGCGCGGTGCGCATCGCCCATGGCGGCGGTGGCTTCTGGCTGGCGGGTTTGGGCGACCAGTTCGCCTTCGCCCGCGGTGTGCGCGGCTTTGGCAGGGGGCTGGGCGTGGATGACCTCGAGGGGACACTGGCGCAGGTCGATACCGACGAGCCCATTCTGCTGATGGCGCATGAGCCGGATCTGTTTCCCGATACGCCCGACCGGGTCGCCCTGACTCTGTCGGGGCATACCCATGGCGGGCAGGTGCGGCTTTTCGGGCGCACGCCCGTAGTGCCCTCGCGCCATGGCAGCCGCTATGTGCATGGCCATTTCGTCGATGGCACCAGGCAGTTGATTGTCAGCGCGGGCCTGGGCTATTCGGGCCTGCCGCTGCGCATCGGCACCAGGCCGGAGCTGGTGCTGATCGACCTGGGAGGCCCGCGCCAATGACGCTGCACCATTTTCCGGTCCGCATCTATTACGAAGACACCGATTTTTCGGGCAATGTCTATCATGCGGCCTATCTCAAGTTCTTCGAGCGCGGCCGCACCGAATTCCTGCGCGACGAGGGGATCCATCATTCCGAGCTGGCCGGGCAGGGCATCGCCTTCGCCGTGCGCTCGATGGATATTGCCTTCGATGGCGCCGCCCATATCGATGATCTGCTCGATGTGACCACCGAGGTCGCCGCCATCAGCGGCGCCAGGCTGACGCTCAACCAGGTCATCCGGCGCGGCGAGACGGTGTTGACGCGCGCGACCGTGACGGTCGTGGCGATCAAGACGTCAGGCGGGCCGGCACGGATGCCCAAGGCGATACTGGAGCGGTTTGGGCGGTGAGATCGGGCCTCCATTCCTCTCCCCATCGGGGAGAGGTGGCTCGGCGAAGCCGAGTCGGTGAGGGGGAGGTCAGGGTCGACCCGGTATCCTGATGTTGCCACAGCACCCCCTCGTCCGGCGCTGCGCGCCACCTTCTCCCCGTCGGGGAGAAGAATAGGCATGCCCCCAGCACATGGCTGGGCGACTCGGTTTGTTAACCTCTCCTTGACCATAATTGCGGCAAAGCGAACACGTGTTCGGTAGCGGTTCCCCAAAGGGCCGGGTTTCCGGGCATTTCTCTTAATTTTGACAGATTTCGACCCCATCGCCTGATGCTTGAGGGTCGGGTGCAGGAACCGGGCCGAGAAGGATCACTACATGGAAGCCGTCGATGCTGTGGGGGCCGTTGCCCCGCACGCTGATTTGTCCATCTGGGGCCTGTTCTGGGCCGCCGACTGGATCGTGAAATCCGTCATGCTGGGCCTGTTGGGTGCCTCGATCTGGTGCTGGGCCATCATTGTCGACAAAACCATCACCTATCGCCGCACCAATAGCGAGATGAACAAGTTCGAGCGGACCTTCTGGTCCGGCCAGTCGCTGGAAGAGCTTTACCAGCAGCAGGCCGAGAAGCCGTCGGGCGGGCTGGGCGCGGTGTTCGTCGCCGCCATGAAGGAATGGAAGCGCAGCCACGAGCAGAACGCGGCCAGCTTCGTGGGCATGCAGCAGCGCCTCGACAAGGTGCTCGACGTCGCCATTGCGCGCGAAAGCGAGCATCTGGAAAAGCGCCTCGGCTTCCTCGCCACCATCGGCTCGGCCGGGCCGTTCATTGGCCTGTTCGGCACGGTGTGGGGCATCATGAATGCATTTACCGCCATTGCCGCCTCGTCCAATACCAGCCTTGCCGTCGTCGCCGGCCCGATCGCGGAAGCGCTGTTCGCCACCGCCATCGGCCTTGTGGCCGCTATCCCGGCGGTTATCGCCTATAACAAGCTCAGCTCGGACTCGGCCAAGATGATCGGCCGGCTCGAGGGCTTTGCCGACGAGTTCTCGACCATTCTCAGCCGCCAGCTCGAAGCGCGGAGCCGCTGATATGGGCATGGGTGGCGTTTCAGCCGGCGGCGGGGGCGGTGGTCGCCGCCGTCGCGGCCGCAAGAAAGCGGTGATGAGCGAAATCAACATCACGCCAATGGTCGACGTGATGCTGGTGCTGCTGATCATCTTCATGGTGGCCGCGCCGATGATGACGGCCGGCGTGCCGATCGACCTGCCCAGTTCAGCCGCGGCAGCCATGCCGAACCAGGCCGATCCGGTGACCGTGGGCGTGACTCCCGAAGGCGCCGTGTTCATCGACGAGACCCCGGTGGCCGAGGCCGACCTGGTCGCCCAGCTCAACACGCTCGGCGTCAATGGCGCGGAAGACCGCATCTTCCTGCGCGGCGATACCAGCGCCAATTATGGTGCGGTCATGCGCGTCATGGGCCTGCTGTCGGCCGGAGGCTTTTCCAAGATCGGCCTCATCACGCAGCCGGAAGAATAGTTCAGCCCGATGCGCACCGGCGTAACCGTCTCCATCGTTGCCCACATTGCGGTGCTGGCCATCGGCCTCATCAATCTGGGGTTTGCGGAGCCGTTGACGCCGGTTGTCGAGTCCATCTCGGTCGACCTGGTGCCGATCGAGGAATATTCCAACATCCGGGCCGGCCAGCTCGATAGCCAGGTTGTCGAGACCGATACGCCCTCCATTGTCGAGGACGATCAGCCGGCTGAAATCGCCGAGCCGACAGGCAATACCGAGCAGGATCAGCCGACGCCGTCGCCAGCCGATATCCCGACGCCAGCGCCGGTCACCAATGCCGCGCCGGCGCCGCAGGCTACGCCTGAGCCGACCCCGGAACCCGAACCAGAGCCTGAACCGGCCCCGGAACCAACGCCCGAACCCGAGCCCACGCCGGAGCCGGTCGTGCCGCCCGTGCCGGCCACAAGGCCGCAACCCACGCCGGAGCCCGAGCCTGTTCCGGAGCCGGCTCCGGAACTTGAGCCAACGCCGGAACCGACCCCGGCCCCCACGCCAGAGCCGACCCCCGAGCCAACGCCGGAACCCACACCGGAACCGACGCCTGAGCCGGTGACGCCAGCCGTTGCCGCGCCGGTGCCGGCATCGCGTCCTAGCAACCTGACGCAGCTGCGCGAGCAATTTGCTGCGGCCGAAACCGCGCGCAAGAAGCGCGAGGAAGAGGAGCGCCAGCGGGCCGCCGCGGCCGAGCAGGCGGCACAGGAACAGCCGGCCGAGCAACTCGATGCGTCGCTGGCCGACGATATTTCCGCCATCATCAACACCGATACCACCACTGGCGGAACGACCGGGCAGGGCGGTACGCCTACACTGGGTGACACGACCGGGACCTCGGCGCGGCTCAGCCAGTCGGCCATTGACGGGCTGGTGGCGCGCATCAAGACCTGCTGGAACCTGCTGCCCAGCGACATCAATAGCGGGCTCAACGTGACCCTGCTGGTGTCGATGAACCAGGATCGGACGGTTGCCGGCTCGCAGATCGTGTCCGCCGATCCGTCACCAGCGGGCGGCGCCGTGGCGCGGGCGGCACAACGCGCCGTGCAATCCTGCGGTCCCTACGACATGCTGTCGGCGGATGCCTATGACGAATGGCGGCAGATCGAAGTGGAACTGCGTCCGTGACTTTGAATTGGTACGTTTGGCGGGCAGAATGCTCCCGGCGGCGAGAATGGAGACTGATATGACCCTGATTACCCGGCGCAATGCGCTCAAGCTTGGCCTGGCGGGTGGAGCCCTCTTGGCCGGCTCGTCCATGGCGATGGCGCAGTTGCGCATCGTGGTGGAGGGCGCCAATTTCCAGCCGCTGCCGATCGCCATTCCCGACTTCGCTTCGTCCGATCCGGCTTTCGGCAAGGAAATCGCCGATATCGTGCGCGCCAACCTGCGCCGCTCGGGCCTGTTCCTGCCGCTCGATCCGGCCTCGCTGCCGGTCCAGGTCGGCGACCCCAACGGGACGCCCGATTTCAACACCTGGCGCACGGCCAATGTCGATGCGCTGGTGATGGGTGGCGTCGAGCGCGGCGGCACGATTTCGTCGTCGGTGCGCGTCTGGGATACGCAGCAGGCAGCCCAGGTCGTCGGCAAGAGCTACAATACCGACCCCAATTCCAGCCGCCGCGTGGCTCACATCATCTCGGACGCGATCTATGAATCGCTGGCCGGGGGCACGGGCTATTTCGATACCCGCGTCATCTACACCGCCGAGAGCGGCCCCAAGGCCAACCGCGTGCGGCGCCTCGCCATCATGGACCAGGACGGCGCCAATGTGCAGTACCTGACCGATGGCGCGACCATGGCGCTCACCCCGCGCTTTTCGCCCAATGGCGACATGGTGGTCTATATGAACTTCGCCGAGGGCAATCCGCAGGTTTACCTGCTGCAGCTCTCGACCGGGCGCCAGCAGCGCCTGGCCAATGTTGGCGCCATGACCTTTGCTCCGCGTTTTTCCCCCGATGGCGGCACGGTTGCCTTCTCGGTGGAGCAGGGTGGCGCGACCAATATCTATGCGGTGGGCACGGGCGGCGGCACGCCGCAGCAGCTGACCTCCGGCGCGGCGATCGATACGGGTCCGTCCTATTCGCCGGACGGCGCGCGTATCGTGTTCGAGAGCGATCGCGGTGGCTCGCCGCAGATCTACATGATGGGTTCGGGCGGCGGTAACGCCCAGCGCATCAGCTTCGGCCAGGGCAGCTATTCGACCCCGGTCTGGTCGCCCAAGGGCGATCTCATCGCCTTCACCCGCCAGTCGGGTGGCCAGTTCAATATCGGCGTCATGAACCCCGATGGTTCGGGCGAGCGCATGCTCTATTCGAGCTTCCACGCCGAGGGCCCCACCTGGGCGCCCAATGGCCGCGTCATCATGTTCTTCCAGGATCCGGGCGGCAATGACGGCCCCAAGCTGATGAGCGTGGATATCTGGGGCCGTAACCTCTTGACCATCCCGACCGAAAGCTATGCCAGCGACCCAGCCTGGTCGGGGCTGCGGGCTTAGCACCGTACTTGCGGCTCTTGCCCTCCCTCCCCCTTGAGGGGAGGGTAGCGCAGCTAGGCCGGGAGGCCATAGCGGAGCTGGGGAGGGGGTGGATCTGTGGCTCACTGAAGGACCCCCACCCTCGATCCCTCCCCTCAAGGGGGAGGGAAGCCCGACTGATACCGTCGGATGCAACCTCCAAGCTCAGGTGAACCCATGACCATCCTCGCCCCAACGCCGCCCATGGGCTGGAACAGCTGGAACAGCTTTGCCACCACGATCAACGAGGCGCAGGCGCTGGAGACGGCGGCCATCATGGCCGACAAGCTCCTGCCTTCGGGCTATGACGTCTTTACCATCGACATCCAATGGTATGAGCCGGCGGCGCAGAGCTACACCTACAATGCTAGGCCCATCCCAACGATGGACGGCTTCGGCCGGGTGACGCCGGCCCTCAACCGCTTTCCGTCGGCCGCCAACGGCGTGGGCTTCAAGGCCATTGCCGACAAGGTGCACGCGCTGGGGCTGAAATTCGCCATCCACATCATGCGCGGCATCCCCAAATTGGCGGTGGAACAGAACCTGCCGGTATCGGGCACCAATCTTCATGCGGCCGATATTGCCGACACGAGCAGCATCTGCAGCTGGAACCCGGACATGTATGGCGTCGACATGTCCAAGCCCGGCGCCCAGGCCTATTACGACTCCATCTTCGCGCTCTATGCCTCCTGGGGTGTCGACTTCATCAAGATGGACGACATGAGCCGGCCCTATGATGCGCATGCGCCCGAGATCGAGGCGGCCGCGCTGGCCATCCGCAGTTCCGGCCGGCCGATGGTGCTATCGCTGTCGCCGGGCGAGACGCCGCTGCTGCGGGGTGCGCATGTGCAGGCCCATGCCCAGATGTGGCGCATCAGCGATGATTTCTGGGACGAGTGGGCCATGCTCGAGGCGCAGTTTACGCGGCTCGAAAACTGGAACCCGTGGCGCAAGCCGGGCGCCTGGCCCGATGCCGACATGCTGCCGCTGGGCCGGCTGGCGCTGGGCGACCGCGACACCAATTTCACCGTCGACGAGCAGCAGACGCTGATGACCCTGTGGTCGATCGCCCGCTCGCCGCTGATCATGGGCGGCGACCTGCGCCATCTCGACGATGCCACGCTCAAGCTGCTGACCAATGCCGAGGTGCTTGAGGTCAACCAGCGCTCGAGCGACAACCAGCCGCATTTCGAACTGGATGGCACCCGCATCTGGTCGGCCCGGGCGGACAATGGCGATCACTACCTGGCACTGTTCAACACGTCCAAGGCCGAGAAGGTTGTGCCGTTCAAGCTGTCGCGGCTGGGTATTAGCGGGGCGGTAGCGGTTCGCGATCTCTGGACGCAGCGGGATATTGGCAGCGCCAGCGGTGAGATTTCGGTCACCCTGCCCAGCCACGGCTCGGCACTTTATCGGCTGTCAGCTGCCTGATCCAACCCATACGCGATGTCATCCCGGCGAAGGCCGGGATCCATGTCCGCCGTGGCGTTCCAGCACATCCAGCGTCGGGGCGAGGCCACCGCATGGATTCCGGCCTTCGCCGGAATGACATCGCGGGTAAAACACGCCCGGACTTAACCTTAACGTGATCGCCCACCATTCCTGTGGCAAACCTGCATCATCACGAAAAAGCCCGGATTCCCGCCACATTGGCGCCCGAATAGGACAAGATTAACCACTCTGGAAAACCCGGCCTTAAGATTAAGCGCGGTAAATGCCGTACTTAAGATTGTTGCCTTTCAGGAGCTTCCCCGTGGTCATTACCGCACCCCTCAACACCGCGTTGCGCGCTGCCGCGATGCTGCTTTTCGTCGTGGTCATCGCGGCCTGTTCGCGCACGCCCAATGCCATGCCGACCGGCGTCGGCAACCTCGGACCGGGCGGTGGTGCCCCGGGCAGCCAGCAGGAATTCCTGGTTTCGGTCGGTGACCGCGTGTTCTTCGAGACCGATTCGAGCTCGCTGACCTCGGAAGCCGCAGCGACCCTGGACAAGCAGGCCGCCTGGCTCAACCAGTACCAGAACTACCGCATCATGATCGAAGGCCATGCCGACGAGCGCGGTACCCGCGAATACAATATCGCCCTGGGCGCCCGCCGCGCTTCGGTGGTGGTGAACTACCTCGTCTCCAAGGGTGTCAACGGACAGCGCATCACCAGCCAGTCCTTCGGCAAGGAACGCCCGGTGGCGATCTGTAACGACATTTCCTGCTGGTCGCAGAACCGCCGCGCGGTCACCGTCGTCCAGTAAGACTTCGGCTTTCCCCAGCGGGAGAGCCACACCCATCCAGTGCAAACTGGAGGCAAGAGCGCCCGGAGCCGCGTATTTGGCCCGGGCGCTTTCTTTTGACCAAAATTGCCCTTTATCCGCAGCTGCATCGGCACCATGTTGTGCACGAGTTTCAGCGCGTTGGAGGCGTCGTTTGCAGTTATCGGCAATTCTTCGAGAGGGACGGACGGCGCTTTGCACGATCGCTGCCGCCCTGATCATCACCGCTCCCGTCATGGCGGCGCAGGCCACCATCCTGCCGCCGGCCGACCTTGGCAGCCTCACCCTCACCGATGCCGCGCCAGAGCGCATCCATGTCGCCCAGGCGCAGGATACCGCGCAGCTGCTGGTACGCATCCAGCAGCTCGAAGAGCAGCTGCGACTGCAGAACGGCCAGATCGAGGGCCTGACCTTCCAGCTGACGCAGCTGCAGGAAATCCTCAACCGCATGCAGGAAGACAACGAGTTCCGCTTTCAGGCGCTGGAAGGCGGTGCCGGCCCAAAACCTGATGCGGCAACCCAACCGGGCGGCGCGACGCAGCCCGAGGCGTTGCCGCAGGACCCCAATGCCGTACCCGCTCCCCTGGACGCCAACGGCGTTCCAGTCGACCCCAATGCGGTGCCCACCGACGCCAATGGCGTGCCACTGACCGACATTCCCGAACAGGGCGTGCAGCCGCTGCCGGGCGAGGCCGAATTCGACCCGACCTTCAACGATGGCTCAGCCGCGCCGACCGATGCAGTCGGCGAATCCGCCGATCCGCTGGTTGGCACCGGGGCGGACGGCGGCGTCGACCTCACCACCGGTCAGCCGATGGACCTGAGCTTTGACCCGGCAGCGGCCAATTCGGGTAATCCGGACGCCGATGCGCAGTTCGCCGCCGGCTACGACGCCCTCACCAAGGGCGATTATGCCTTTGCCGAAGACCAGTTCAGCCAGTATCTGGAGCTCTATCCCGATAGCCAGCAGGCGCCCGACGCCGCCAGTTTCCTGGGCGATGTGCTGATCCAGCGCGCCGCCTATGACGAGGCTGCCGAGGTGCTGCTCAACGCCTTCCAGAAGGCGCCTGATAGCAAGCAGGCGCCGGACCTGCTGCTCAAGCTGGGCATGTCGCTTTCGGGCGCCGGCGAGCGCGAGACCGCCTGCCGCACCTTTGCGGAGATCGACAGGCGCTACACCACGCTCGAAGCGGCCTTCATCACGCGACTGGGCGAGGAAAAGTCCCGGGCTGAATGCCCGCCCGCGTGACCCCTGACATCGACGACGCGGCAGGGCTCAATGCCCTGTTCGCGGCCGTTGCAGGCGAGCAGGCCATTGCGCTGGCCGTCTCGGGTGGTGCCGACAGCCTTGCCTTGATGCTGCTGGCGCAACGCTGGGCCGCGAGCCTTGATGCTCCGCCGCGCCTTTTCGTCTATTCGGTCGATCATGGCCTGCGCCCCGAAGCGGCGTCCGAGGTCGCCATGGTGCTGCGGACCGCAGAAGCGCTCGGTCTTGCCGCGCGTGGCCTCCCCTGGACGGGCGCCAAGCCTGAAACCGGCATGCAGGAAGCGGCGCGCATTGCCCGCTACCGGCTGATGGGATCAGCCATGGCCGAAGATGGCGCCACGGTGCTGCTGACGGCCCATCACCAGCAGGACCAGGCCGAGACGGTGCTGATGCGCATGGCGCATGGCAGCGGCATCGAGGGCCTCAAGGGCATGGCCGGCATGGCCGATATCGAGGGTATCCGGGTACATCGTCCGCTGTTGGCGGTTGATCCGGCGGCGCTGCGCGCCGTGGTCGATGCGGCTGGCCTCGTGCCGGCAGAGGACCCCTCCAATGCCGATCCCCATTACGAGCGCGTGCGTTGGCGCCAGGCGCTGCCGCAGCTGGCCGCCCTGGGTCTCGATGCGCCCGCATTGACCCTGTTCGCCGACCGCATGGCCGAGGCCGATGCGGCCATCGGCCAGATGGCCGATGGCTGCTTCACCGAAATCGTGCGGCTCGATGGCTTCGGCGCCGCCCGGATCGAGCTGACGCCGTTTGTCGGCCTCAGCCCCGCCATTTCGACCCGCCTGCTGGGCCGGGTGCTCAACATTGTCGGCGGCCGGCAGAAACCACGCGCCCTGGGACAGGTGGAGCGGTTGCGCCAGACCATTGCCGAGCAGGGGCTCGCCAAGGCCACAACCGTTCTGGGCTGCGTCATCCGCATCAAGGACGGCGCGGTCGCGGTTGCCCGCGAGCCTGGCCGCTCGCTGCCGCCGGATGCCCTGCTGGCGCCGCATGGCGAACTGGTGTGGGACGAGCGCTTCCGCATCGTCAATGCCTCGCCCGAAGTCGGCCTCACCGCCAGCGTGGCGGACTACCTGCCGCGCCACCGGCTCGAGGAATTTCTCGGCTTCAAGGTCACGGCGCCCGCCGAAGCCATCCGCACCGCCCCGATCGTGCGCGATGCCAGCGGCGGCGTGCTGTCGCTGGGCGGCTGGAGCTTTGATGACCGCATCAAGGTGCAGTTGCTGATCGACTGAGGGGGCTGTGCCACGCCTCGTGGTTCGTGGTTCGAGGGTCGCTGCGCTCCCGCCTCACCATGAGGCTACTGAGAAACCGAGCCAAGAGTAGCCCTCATGGTGAGGTGCGAGCCCTTCGCGAGAACAGAACCACGAGGGCGTGGCAAGAAGACAACCGCACCTCGGGTGGGTTCCGTACGCCAAATGGAACCTTCTGAATCCCCACCGCGTATTAACCCAATCGCGACATTATGACTGGACGGGGCACCCAAAGGGCCGCAGGTCTTGCCCTTGTAACGCCCTAATGCCGGACATACATTCGGCACACGCGCCGCGCCCGTTTCGCGCAGGCATCTCCGGGACAGGATTGATGAACGGAAACTTCCGCAACTTCGCCATCTGGCTGGTCATTCTCTTTATGCTGATGGGCCTGTTCCAGGTCTTCCAGTCATCGACCCGCTCCACATCGGTTTCCGACAAGAGCTACAGCCAGTTCGTCACCGACGTCGAAGCCGGCAGCGTCACCAGCGTCACCATCACGGAAAACGTCGTTTCCGGCACCTTGCGTGACGGCACGCGGTTTGAAACCGTGCTGCCCGAGGGCGCCGAGATCATCAATCGCCTCGAAGACAAGGGTGTCTCGATCACGGCGCGGCCGCTCGAGTCGAGCCCGTTCTGGAACGTGCTGCTCAGCTCGTGGCTGCCCTTCATCGTCATCATCGGCGTGTGGTTCTTCTTCATACGCCAGATGCAGGGCGGTGGCCGTGGCGGCGCAATGGGCTTTGGCAAGTCGCGCGCCAAGCTGCTGACCGAAACGCATGGCAAGGTGACGTTTGAAGACGTTGCCGGTGTGGACGAAGCCAAGCAGGATCTCGAGGAAATCGTCGAATTCCTGCGCGACCCCGGCAAGTTCCAGCGCCTGGGTGGTCGTATTCCGCGCGGCGTGCTGCTGGTCGGCCCTCCGGGTACCGGTAAGACGCTGCTCGCCCGCTCGGTTGCCGGCGAAGCCAATGTGCCGTTCTTTACCATTTCGGGTTCGGACTTCGTGGAAATGTTCGTCGGCGTGGGCGCATCGCGCGTCCGCGACATGTTCGAGCAGGCCAAGAAGAACGCGCCCTGCATCATCTTCATCGACGAAATCGACGCCGTCGGCCGCCAGCGTGGCGCCGGTCTCGGCGGCGGTAACGACGAACGCGAACAGACCCTCAACCAGCTCCTCGTTGAGATGGACGGCTTTGAAGCCAATGAAGGCATCATCCTGATCGCCGCCACCAACCGCCCTGATGTGCTCGACCCGGCGCTGCTGCGTCCAGGCCGCTTCGATCGGCAGGTCGTGGTGCCGAACCCTGACGTTTCGGGTCGCGAGAAGGTGCTCAAGGTCCATGTGCGCAAGGTCCCCCTTGCCCCCGATGTGGATCTCAAGGTCCTGGCTCGCGGTACGCCCGGTTTCTCCGGCGCGGACCTCATGAACCTCGTCAACGAAGCGGCGCTGATGGCGGCGCGACGCAACAAGCGTTTCGTCACCCATGCCGAATTCGAAGACGCCAAGGACAAGATCATGATGGGCGCCGAGCGCCGCACCATGGCCATGTCCGAAGACGAGAAGAAGCTGACCGCCTATCACGAAGCCGGCCACGCCATCATCGCGCTCAAGGTTGCGGGCATCGACCCCATCCACAAGGCGACGATCATTCCGCGCGGCCGTGCCCTGGGCATGGTGATGACCCTGCCCGAGAGCGACAGCTATTCGTTCTCGAGGGAAAAAGCCCTGGCCCGCCTCACCATGCTGTTTGGTGGCCGCGAAGCCGAGATCATCAAGTTCGGCCCGGAAAAGGTTACCTCCGGCGCTTCGGGCGACATCCAGATGGCGACCAATCTCGCCCGCTCGATGGTGATGGAATGGGGCATGAGCGAAAAGCTCGGTCGCGTGCGCTACAAGAGCAATGACCAGGAGGTGTTCCTGGGCCATTCGGTGACGCAGAGCCAGCACATGTCGGACGACACGGCGCGCATCATCGACCAGGAAGTGCGCAAGCTGATCGAGGATGGCGAGGCTTCGGCCAAGGACATCCTCAACACCTACCACGATCAGTGGGAGGCCATCGCCCAGGCGCTGCTCGAATACGAGACGCTGACCGGCGACGAGCTGCGTGCGCTGATGGACGGCGTCCAGCCGACGCGTCCTGACGACAGCGGCCCGACCAACAAGGCGAGCGGCGTGCCGTCGGCCGGCAAGGCGGGCAAGAAGCGCCCCGACGCGCCGCCCGAGCCAGGCCTTGAGCCGCAGCCCAACAGCTGAGGCATCAACAGATTAGCAAGGGTCGCCGCAAGGCGGCCCTTTTGCATGGCGGCAATCTCCGCTATTTCGCCGAAAAGTGGTATTATCCGACGCGACCAGGATCGCCGGGGCTAGGGGACAGGACGTTATGGCACGCAAGTATTTTGGTACCGATGGCATTCGCGGCCTGGCCAATGGCGACAAGCTGACGCCCGAACTGGCGCTGCGCGTCGGCATGGCGGCTGGTGCAAAGTTCGTGCGCGGCGATCATCGCAACCGTGTGGTGATCGGCAAGGATACGCGCCGCTCCGGCTACATGATCGAGAGCGCGCTGGGCGCCGGCTTCACCGCGGTGGGGATGGACGTCTATTTCCTCGGCCCCATGCCGACCCCGGCCGTGGCCATGCTGACCCGTTCGCTGCGCGCCGATCTGGGCGTCATGATCTCGGCGTCGCACAATCCCTATGATGACAACGGCATCAAGCTGTTCCGCCCCGATGGCTACAAGCTCAGCGACGAGCTGGAGCTGGAAATCGAGAACCTGATCGACAGCGACATGTCCAGCACGCTGGCGCATGGCCGCGAGATCGGCCGCGCCTATCGCGACGAAGAGGCTCGTACCCGCTATATCGAATATGCCAAGCGCACGCTGCCGCGCGGCACTGACCTCGCCGGCCTGCGCGTGGTGCTCGATTGCGCCAATGGCGCCGCCTACAAGGTGGCCCCGGTCGCCCTGTGGGAGCTGGGCGCCGAAGTCTTCACCATCGGCGACAAGCCCGATGGCTTCAACATCAACGACAAGGTCGGCTCCACCGCCCCCGAGGCGGTTGCCGCCAAGGTCAAGGAAGTGCGCGCCGATATCGGCATCGCGCTCGACGGCGATGCCGATCGGGTCATCATCATCGATGAGAAGGGCGAAGTGGTCGATGGCGACCAGTTCATGGCGGTCATCGCCCAGAGCTGGCTGGAACGCGAAATGCTGGTTGGCGGCGGCATTGTTGCCACCGTCATGTCCAACCTGGGGCTCGAGCGCTACCTGACCTCGCTGGGCTTGACCTTGGAACGCACCCAGGTCGGCGACCGCTATGTGCTCGAAGCCATGCGATCCAAGGGCTTCAATGTGGGTGGGGAGCAGTCCGGCCACATCATCCTCTCGGACTTCACCACGACGGGCGATGGATTGGTCGCCGCCCTGCAGTTGCTGGCCGTGCTCAAGCAGCAGGAACGCAGCGTGTCCGAGATCTGCGCGCGCTTCACCAAGGTGCCGCAACTGCTGCGCAGCGTGAAGTTCAAGTCGGGCAAGCCGCTCGAGCACAAGCAGGTTATCGCCGCCATCGCGGACGGGCAGGCGATGCTGGGCAGCGGCGGCCGGCTGGTGGTGCGCGCGTCGGGAACCGAGCCGGTTATCCGCGTCATGGGCGAGGCCGATGATGCCTCGCTGGTCACGGCGGTGGTCTCGCAGATCGAGGCGGCAATACTTCAAGTAGCCTAGGGCGTTGCTTGGCGGATTTACTGTTGGTTAACTATACTGGCGCCCGTTCTATTCTCGTTAGGGTTAAGTTTTTAGGTTAAGCGCGCTTTAAGGAAATTGGCCGATATTGGCTTGCAATCGACTCGTGTCGTGGCAACCCAGAGGACGTTTTCCCATGCGTAAGTTCATCACTGCGATGATGGTGGCAGGAGCCGCTATCGTTGGTGGACAGGCAATCGCCGCCGATATGCCCTACTATCCCCCGATCATCGAAATTCCTGATGTCGACTACGGCGTCTCGGGCTCGTTCTACCTGCGCGGCAGCGCCGGCCTCAACGCCCTGTGGGCGCCCCATGTCAATCATCCCAGCGTGCCCGCGACTTTCGAAATCGACGGCTATGGCTATGGCTACTCGGTCGGCGCCGGTATCGGCTACGAAACCGGCACCGGTCTGCGTTTTGACGTGACCGCCGACTACCTCGCCAATGACGGCATGCGGGCCACCATTCCGGCGATCGCCAATCCGCCGCTGCAAGACGGCGTTCACACCCTGTCGCTGCGCTCCACGGTCGTTCTGGCCAACGCCTATTACGACTTCGGCTTCGGCAATGGCGGTTACGGCGCCGGTGGCGGAACCTTCGGATATGTCGGCGCCGGTGCGGGCGTGGCCTTCAACAGGTCGACCGTTACCGATCCGCTCGGCGCGACCACCAGCGACAACAATACCAGCCTTGCCGCCGCCGGCATGGTGGGTGTGGGCTACGATTTCGGTCAGGTCGTTGCCGACGTCGGTTACCGCGCGCTCTATATTTCCAGCATCGCCAACACCACGGCCCCGTTCCCCTACACCATCGCCAATAACTGGGCGCATGAAGTGCGCGGCACGGTTCGCTACCGCTTCAACTAGAGCGGAACGTGGCGGGATAGCCACGGCCCGCTACGCTCAGGAAAGATCGGCGCCCAGAAGGGCGCCGATTTTGTTTTTACCCCGCCAGCAACAGGCTAAGCTCGCCAAAACCAAGGTGATTTGGGGACGTGGCATGAAGGTTCTGGTGATTGGTGCTGCCGGCATGGTCGGGCGCAAACTGGTGGCGGCGCTGCTGTCGGCCGGGCAGGTGGGTGGGCGACCGATCAGCGCAATGACCTTGGCCGACATCGTCGCCCCGACCGCACCGCCGTCTGGCCTGCCGATCGCGGCAATGGCGGCCGATCTGTCGGCGCCCGGTATCGCCGAACAGTTGATCGCCGACCGACCGGACCTGATCTTTCACCTGGCCGCCATCGTCTCGGGGGAGGCCGAGGCCGATTTCGAGAAGGGCTACCGCATCAACCTGGATGGCACCCGGCACCTGCTGGAGGCGATCCGTATCGCCGGTCAAACCACGACCTACCGTCCCCGCCTCGTTTTCACCTCGTCGATCGCCGTCTTCGGTGAACCGCTGCCCGCGGTGATCGGCGATACCCATCACCACACGCCCCTCACCAGCTATGGCACGCAGAAGGCGATCTGCGAGTTGCTGCTGTCGGACTATTCGCGGCGCGGATTTGTCGACGGCATCGGCATCCGCCTGCCCACGATCGTCGTCCGACCGGGCAAGCCCAACAAGGCGGCATCGGGCTTTTTCTCGGGCATCATCCGCGAGCCGCTGGCGGGAATGGAAGCGGTGCTGCCGGTGGCCGAGAGCGTCCGACACTGGTTTGCCAGTCCGCGTGCGGCGGTGGGTTTCCTGCTGCATGCGGCCGGAATGGACAGCGCGGCGCTCGGCAACCAGCGCAATCTGACCATGCCCGGGCTGGCGGCCACGGTCGGCGAGGAGATTGCGGCTCTGGAGCGTGTGGCGGGGCCGGCTGCCGCGGCGCTGATCAAGCGCGTGCCGGATCAGACCATCATCGATATCGTGGCCGGCTGGCCCAAGGCCTTCGAGGCCAGCCGCGCCCAGGCGCTCGGCTTTCGCGGCGATGCCAGCTTTGATGCCATCATCCAGGCCCATATCGAGGACGAACTGGGCGGCACGCTCGGCTAGGCCGCAACGCCGTTGGCGGTCTGCGGGATGCGCTGCCGCTGCCCGCAGCGGTCGCCTGTTGCCCGCGTGAAAGGTTACCGGTCCTTGCCCTGGAACAGCGGCTGCTGTTCGGCCAAGCCGGCCCCAACGACATCAAGGAACGCCCGGATGCGGGCGGTATTCTTGAGGTCTTCGTGCGTGACGATCCATAATTCGCGCTCCAGCTCGGCAATTGGATGCGGCAGCATGCGGATGAGATCGGGTTCTCCATCAGCCAGGTAACAGGGCAGAACGACCAGTCCCATGCCCTCCCGCGCCGCGCAGAACTGGTTGATCAGGCTGTTGGCGCGATAGACGACCTCCCGGGGCCTAACCGTCTGCGCCAGCCAATCTGCCGCAGCAACGCCGGCGATGCCTTCGCTCCAGCCAACAAACGGCAGCTCGCGCAGCAGGTCCATATCCCCGCCCGCCCGCTCGGCAAAGCGGCGCGCGCCATAGACCGTCCAACCGATGGCCGCGAGCTTCTTGCCGAAGAGATCGGGTTCCCTGGGTCGGGCCACCCGCAGCGCCACGTCTGCCTCCCGCCGCGAAAGGTCGAAGGTGCGGTTGTCGATCATCATCTCGACGGTAATGCCAGGATGGGCTTGGCGGAATTTGGAGAGCTGCCGTGTCAGCACGCTATAGGCCAGTGTTTCCGAGGCCGTTACGCGCAGCGTGCCGATCAGCCTGGCATCGCTGCCTGTCACCTCGCGATCGAGCGCATTGGCCTCGGTTTCCATCCGCTCCGCCGTTCGCGCCACCTGTTCGCCGACCGAAGTCGCCGCATAGATGCCGCCGGGGAGGCGCTCGAACAGCCGGGCGCCGATTTTGGACTCCAGCGCGCTGAGGTTCCGAAACGCTGTCGAGTGATTGATGCCGAGCAGGCCAGCGCCCTTGCGGAGGCTTTTGCCGCGGGCGATGGCGAGCACGAGTTTGAGGTCGTTCCAGTTCTCCATGCTGCAGCACTAGCACGGGCGCCGCTTGCAGTCATGCAAACGTAGTTGGAATTCTTGCAACGACACTTGCGAGAGTGCCCAATGTACACCGGGTCATCGCAACCTCAGTCGGGCCTTTGCAAATGAAACTCTACTATGGCGTCAACGCCTGCTCCCTCGCCGTGCTGATCGCGGCCAACGAAGCGGGTATCCCGCTCGATCTGGTCAAAGTCGACATCTACCACGAGCCGCATACGCTGCCCGATGGCGGCGACTGTGCCGCGATCAATTCAAAGCTCTACGTGCCGGTTCTGGAATTCGATGACGGCAGTCGCCTCACCGAACTGGCCGTGCAGGTGCAGTATCTTGCTGACCTGGTGCCGGAAAGCGGGCTTGCCCCGGCCCCCACATCGCCGGAGCGCTATCGGCTTCAGGAATGGCTCAACTACATCGCCACCGAGGTCCACAAGTCGTTCAGCCCCTGGCTGTTCCATCCCGAAGTCGGCCCGCTGGCCCAGGACACGGCCCGCGCCAGGATCGCAACGAGGCTCAAGCTGATCGAGGATCGGCTGGCCGCGCATGACTATCTGATGGCCGATTTCACCGTCGCGGACGCCTATCTCTTCACCCTGCTGGGCTGGAGCAAGTTCGCCAAGGTGCCGCTGGCTGACTTCCCGAACATCCAGGCCTGGCAGGCCCGCATCGCTGCTCGCCCCGCGGTGCAGGATGCCGTTAGGCGGCATGTCTGAGGCGATGGCAATGACCAGATACACGCTCATCAGCTTCAAGCTTTGCCCCTATGTGCAACGGGTTGCCATTGCGCTCGCGGAAAAGGGCATCGCCTTCGACCTGGTCCATGTGGACCTGGCCAACAGGCCCGAATGGTTCAACGCCATCTCGCCCCTGGGCAAGGTGCCACTGCTCAAGGTGGACGAGGACGATCGTTCCGCGGTGCTGTTCGAGAGCAGCGTCATCCTCGAATATCTCGAGGATATCGGGCTGGGCCGGGCCATGCATCCCGCCGATCCGCTGCAGCGCGCCACCCACCGTGCATGGATGGAATTCGGTTCATCGCTGCTCGGCGATATCTGGTCGCTCGAAATCGCAACGAGCGAGGAAGCGTACGAGCGGGCGCGGGCGACCCTGTCGCGCAAATTCACGACCCTGGAGGGAAGGCTCGATGCCCGGCCATACTTCTT
Source organism: uncultured Devosia sp. (assembly GCF_946479885.1). The sequence goes on along the minus strand of NZ_CAMLHM010000002.1, from coordinate 261,056 downwards.
CGGCGATGAGTTCCGCTTCATCGACGCGGTGTTCGCGCCGGCTTTCCGCTATTTCGACGTGTTCGACCGGTACGGGCCGACCTCGATGCTGGAGCCATACCCCAAGGTGACTGCGTGGCGAAAAGCCCTGTCGCAGCGCGCCAGCGTTGCCGGCGCCGTGGTGCCGGACTATCGCGACCTGCTCGAGGATTTCCTGCGCCGGAAGGATGCCTGGCTGTTGCGCGCCGGAGTCGATGCCAGCACCACCATTTGAACCCGACAATCCGCCGGCGCCCCCACCGCCGGCGGATGACTCCAGAATTCTCTCGCAACGCGTTCACGACCGCTCCAGCAACCGCCGCCGCCTGTGCGCTACACCACAATTCTAGAATGGATATGGGCTAACCCTTTGAACTGTAAGGGGCGATCCATTGGAATCTTAGAATGGCATTAGGCAAAAAGGCGGAATGAACTTTGCGGCGCAAGGGAACGGGCGATCCGTATGCGGACAGCAAAAAAGTGGCCCCAGGAGAGATCCCCTGGGGCCATCAACATTGCCGGTCTAGCTTAGCGGATTCGCGAGATTAGGTGGCGACGATGTCCCTTTTCCGACTGTACCAAACATGTTCTGCCATATGGCGTCGGGAGGCAGTGTACAGCGCCTCCTTGAGCGGGGCTTCATCCACGATGCCGGTCAGTTTTCTCAAGTCATCCCAAAGGTAGAATCGAGTAGGTGTTGGCAGAGGTATGACGCCCTGTGCATCGAGATACTTCACCATCCATTGAGCGACGTTGCTCTTAAACTGGGAAAGGGCAGTGACAGAAACATAGGTTCTTCGAAATGCGTTTAGGTCGGCTTCCTCGACGACGATTTGCCAGCGCAGGTTGACCCCATTGCGCTCTCGACAATTTTTCAAGATGCCCAAGGCGATCAAAGGGGAAACGTTCTTTCGGTCGACCCCGAGAATTCTAGCCACCTGCGGGACAACATAGGCAGCCATGTCCCGGCAAACCTCAGCGCGAAGTTGGCCCACGTCGACCATAATTGCGTCGAGGCGGGTCGTGTTCGGCGTTACGAACGCCCAATCGCATGCCTTTCGCTGAAGTATTGCTAAGACGAAGCCCGTGGATCTCCCTACATTCGCTGCAGCCCTTGCTATTGGGAGGCGGTGCTCCAAAATTCGTCTCTTGAAGCGCAGGCAGTTGCCAAATATCTTCACTTTGAACTCTTCCAAGTCGGCAGGCCAGAACAACCGCAATGGCTTTCCATCGGCCGAGTGGCGCTCCAGGGCATAGTTGAGTGCTTTAAGACCAACGAGCTCCTTTACGAATTTGTGGCGAAGTCCGAGGACGCCGGCTGCTTTGACTGCGTTTATGCCATCCCTATAGGTCCGCAGATCTTCTGCGACGGCATCAGTTATGAACAGGTCACCCACGGCGCCGTGCCTTTGCAGGTGGCCCAGTTGTCGTAACAACCCCAGGATAGTTTTCTCGCCGGCCCTCAGACCTTCGGCAAGCTCTGAAACTGTCCAAACCTCGGGCAAGGGCGCGTCCAGGCCCAGAAGGGTTGTAGTAGATCGGCCGTAAAGACCGTTTCGGTGCGCGGCAGCCACCATTTGCTCGCGAAGAGCAACATACCCCCCGATCTTGCCCTGACCACTCAGAAAACCGATCAATCTTCCAAACGCTCCGGTGAGGCCCTGTCCATGTTGCAACTGTGCGTCTTCGATCACCCTGTCTAATAATCGAGCAACGGCATTTTCGCCTTCTCGGCAGAGGTCGAACCCTCGGCGCAAAGCGAGATGAGCGTCGCTGGGCACAAGCAATTTGAAAAACGTTTTGGCGCCGAACAGGTCGATGCTGCCTAGGGCGATACATGTCCCGACCGCTTGTTGGACTGGAGTGTACTTTAGGAAGGCGCACGTGGTTGGCTCGCCTGCCAGCCTGCCAGCTACGAAGTGCCAGATTGTTGGGTCGGACGGCATCGCGGGCATTGGCGTGAAGCTTTCCATGCTGCCCCGGATGGCCTCGGCGAAGTCTGCATGGTCCGCCTGTAGCTCGATGAGCGGAAGGTCATGGACATGACAGTTGACGTAATCCGCCATGACCCAGTGTCGCCGCTCGTAGGCCGCTGCCTCCATGCATAGTCGATCGGCGCCGTCGAGGTCCTGGGCAATACAGGCCGTGCAAACGCGAATGGGACGCCCCGGAACGGTGATCACCAGTTCGTCGGCCAACAAGTATTTTCCACCAGCAATGCCGGTGGGAAGCATGATCCCCTTGGCTAGTTCGCGGCCGACCGCGCTGCCTCGCCGCGCGACTTCTGCGAGCCCGGGCATGTCGGGATTAGTGGCGGCCGCCGCCGGCAACCCGAGCATTCGAACGAACTCCGTTCCTGTCGGTGCGAAATGGGCCGCGCCTAGTGCAGATATCCAGCTTCGATACGTCTGATCCGTCCGGAAAGGCACAGGCGCCGGCAGTATCTCCGGCTCGAATATCGACCCACTCATAGCTTGTCATAATCCAGTTTTGGGGGCACCGCGACGCTGGCCCAGTTGCCGGCGAGGAACAGGTTGTTCTGCGGCGAACACTTGGCCATGGTCTTGTAGATGGCGGCAAAGTAGTCGGGCGTCAGGCGCCCCTCATTCTTGCGCCTTGCAGCGATCATCGCTGTTTGCATGTACCAGAGCATCACGCCCAAGCGCTGGAGCGAGGCCTTTTTCAGCCGACCGAACAGATCAAACCTTGCCGGCAGGCAGTCTGTACACTCGGTGAATGTCAGGTAGTCCTGAAAGATCGCCGAAAAGGATGCCCCGTACGTTGCGTCGACCGGCGCCAGCTCGAATGGGTGGATGCGACGACCTGCGCTTTCGAAATCCTTGTACTGCCAAAGATTCATGATGTTGGAGTGGCCCGACAACAAAAGAGCGACTGGCCAGTCATCGCCAGTCATCAGAGACGCCAGGTTTTCGCCCAAGAGCTTGACCTCGGTCATTTTCATCGCTTTGCCAACGAGCTTAACGGTGCTGTAGCGACTGAATTCGTCGATGACGATCAACAGGATGCGCTGTTTGGCGCAGTGCATGCGGATCATCCGATAGATGAACGGTTCGGTACCAGATTCGAGTTCGAGACCGAGGCGACGGAGTATGGCTAAGCCAAGTTCTTTGGTGGTGAAAGGGGAGGGCGCATCGACGAAAATATATGCACCTTCAAGGGACTGTCCGGTTTCCGGGTGCCGGTATTTGCGAAGGGCATTTTCGACCAGCCTAGTCTTCCCGTGACCGCTCTCCGCATGAACCAGGATCCCCTCCTGCTGCATCCGGTTACCGTGACCAAAAGGTCTGCTGTAGTCCTTAGTCATCCAGAAAAGATCGACGATGGAGGTAAGCGCGTCACTGAACTCGACGTCGCGATCAAATACCAGGTGCTCTGCTCGGAGTTGCCGAATCTTCTCTTGCGTTTCGGAGAGGGGTACGTGTTCTTTGTCGGACATCAGTTTCTCGTCGGTAGTTTGACCGTTACCTGGCGGGCCGTCGGCGTATTGTGGCTTGTCGAGGAAGTTGGCTTGCCGACGGCAGGCGCCACGAGATCGGTCGCGATGGCAGAGGAGGTGGGGGTGTGTGCGGCGTCGGCGCCGCCGAGCAAATGGGCCTTGGCTCCGGTCTTGCGCGGCGCGTTCGTTGCTACCAGAGGTGAATTCAGCAGGCGCTTTGCCTCTCGCAGGCCGGGGTGCATTCGTCGATCGATCGCGGGCTTGCCGTCCGGGTCGGGTTCAGGCTGATACAGAGCCCGCAGTTGAGCCTGGCGCGAGGCCTCATGAAGGTAAGCTTTACCCGCGTCCGCGATCGCCTCGCTGGTTCTGTCGTCGGCGCCATACTCGGCCAGCAATCTGTCGGAAACCTCTTGGGCCACAAAAACAGGGATGCCACGAAGACCGGATAGGCAAGGGACGCGTATCCAGTGCCGGTCCACGGGGTCTTCTTCGATCTGGTTGCGCTGGGCGACGTACTTCTTATCGAGGCGCACACTGATGCCCCCTAGGTCCATTTCGTCGTAACGCACCGGCACAGTACCGGTTGGTCCTAGGTATTCGAAGAGCTTCTGGAGCTCTTCGTCGTGGTACTGCAGGCCGTTTATTTCGATGCCGTCAGAGCTCAGGCTCACGTCGTCGACATGGATGCCGAAGATTGCCGACAGCTTCTCATCCGGCATGTGGGCGGCCGGCGGAGAGTTCTCGCAAGCCTGCACCCACATTCTGAACGGCGATATTCCCAATCCCCGATGACAGACTCGGTGGTAGATATCGACGACGTAGCGCGTGAAATGCTGCGGTATCTCCTGGGTAAAGATGGTCGCGCGGGGTCCTTTGTCTGTGCGACGTTCCTGGGCAGATCCGAACACACGACCTGTGAAATAAGTGAAGAACTGCTGCGCGAGGCGGCGAAAAAAACGTTCGATCACGCCGCGCAACCATGGGGCGCCGACGGGCGCTTTCTGATGACCGCAGAGGCTGTCGACGACTGAATCTGTAAACTCTTCCATGTAGGCAGAGCCATTGTCGGTCAAAAAGCGAGCGCCGTAGCCAGCGCGCATCGGGTACGGAGAACGGCAACCCGCCTGCTTCGCCAGTTCCGACTTGTCGGAAAAGGCCATGCGCAGCGCGCTGCGAGCCACTGCCGTAGATTCGCTCAACCCGAACGCGAAGCCCAAGACGCATCGGGTCAGCGTGTCGATGACCACGACGACCCATACGCGCTCCGTCGCCAGGGCACGACGCTGACGACGGTTGAGCTGCCTATAGTCGGAAAGATGTCCAATTATCGTGTGAAGGTCGAACATCATGGCGTCGACTTGGAGAAGGGCGGCAGGACGCAGGTTTCGCAGGCCTACGCCGGTACTTTTATAGATCGGCTGGTAGGCTTCCTTGCCTAGCCGCAGATAGTCCCGCACCGCCTTGCCCATTTGTGCGATGCGGGAATACACCGTGGAGACTGCGGGTAGCGGGATCTTGGAGAGCTTGGGGTCCGCCTGGTAAATGAGCTCCACTTTATCGTAGGCCTGCGTTGTCGGCGTCTGCTCGGTATTGCTGCAGAGCCAGATCACTTCGTCCACAAAACGCTCCTGCGCGATCGTGAGACGCCTCGTCTGGTTTCCGGAGTGCTGGCTCCGCCCGTCGATGAGCGACCGAAGCGAGTAGTTTGACTCTCGCAACTCCGCTTGCCATTTGTAGAGGGTAGACAGCCCGGGCTTCGGCAACTTGATGACCGGGTCGCCGTGTTTGACGTGCCTCAGCACCATCTCGCTCATGGCTCTGTCATACGCCCCTTGCACGGCGTCTAGAGATTGCTGACGGGAAGCGCCGTCACCCCCACGCGCTGCTTGCCAGAACTCGACCACGCGTCCCTTGGTTCTGGCGAGAGCCTTTTCCGTCGGCATGTGGTCTTCGAAGTCCCGAGTTTTCCTAAGTTTCTCGCGTTCGAGATTGGCCTTCGAGTTCTTGCCGGCATGGACCCTAAACTCGTTGCCAGCGTCCGCTATCTCGCGGTGCGTGAGCAATTCGCGTCCCTTGCCGTGAATATGCTGCAGCCAATACCCCACATCGTTTTCATGCCGTTCCGCGGTCCATTGCTCGTTGCGCCAATGGACGATGTCATCGTCATCGATCGCGATCGTTTGGACGAAATCCTCAAAAGCGACGGGCATATTCATGCGGCGATCCTCTTCGCCTCAACGATGCTGTCCATGGCAAAGAATCCGTCGCTGACTAGCATGGCTTCTCGCCGGGCAACCGCCAATACGACTGACCAATAGGCCGAAGAGATCAGTTCCGGTCGGCGGGATGCGTGAAGTTTGTCGGGTGCAAATTTCCGCACAATCTCACTGACCTGCAAAGGCTCGTCGCTGGCTTGGATGAGGGAAAGTACCCGATCAGCCAGCGGTGGCGGCGGTGCAAGCATGGCGATATTACAGATATCTGCCAGGTCAATGAGATCAGCCGGTAGATCGCGCTCAGTAATAAGACGTGTAGTCTCGGCGACGTGGGGAAATACGAAATCGCTTATGTTGTAATAGAACTCCTCCTGCAGTCGCTGGAGGACACGATATAGTGGCTTGACGAAAATCAATTCGCGCAGGCCGTTCTTGTACGTGACCGTGAGGTCCCATGTGTGTTGGTGGACCTTGCCGTGCTCATCCGCATAATCGGTGACCGTATGCTGCTCCCGTATGTCGGCGACGGCGGGATCGCGCATGAACTTTAAGACGCAGCGGCGCTCAAGGTCGGACTCGTAGTAGAGTTCGCGCTCCTTTTCGGCATAGACCATGACGCCAATCATCGAGGCGCTTGGCTTAAGCCCCTGAAGGCGCTGGGCCTCACTGAGGTAAGGTTCGCTATGGACAAAATGCAGTCCCATGTACGTCTACCCCAACAGAAGCATTTGGCGTTGTTCACGGCGCAGTACCCGCACGTTGAATGGGTGTCCGCTTCCGGCAAAATCAGCGCGAAGACTTTGGGTCTGCTCGGCATCGGAATTTTCACGGGGTTCCGTACGCGCTCGCGATCGCCTTCCGGGGCGCGCATCGCTGCATGCTCTTTGCACAGCGCTTTGTTCGATATCGCTTTTCGTGTGGAGTGCCGCGCGGGCCAAGTCGCCGGTTTTCGAGTTCTGCGAGGGTTTCGCAAGGTCTCGCATCGCGATTGGAGCAAGCGGCGGCGCGATGCATAGATGGAACGGGTCCGGAGCCTCTGAAGGCCAGGAAAATAGTTCGAGCATGACTTTCTCCGGTCATGCCAGACGACCCTTGACTCACAGTGAGTCGCAGCTCATCATCCACGGACATGACGTTTATCGTTGTGATTGAGGCCGCTTCACGGAAATGAGTCGGGCCGATTTTATTGGGGCACTCGGGTCTGGCACGATCCGGGTGTTCTTTTTTTTGGGCTGGGCTTCAGAGCTTTCCTTCGTTGATGGCGACTTGCTTTTTCACAGTTCGATTCGGCAAGACTGAATCATATCCAGATCCAAGTCAAAGCGAACTTGTACTGTGATGTTCTCGATATATACTTGAAATATACTATTTGCGAAAAAGATGAATACAGTAGTACAAATTACCCATTTTAGGGTGTTCGCAGCAATGCTGCGGCCAAAGTGGGGTCGTTCGACTGGGTTTTTGAGACGTTTTTTCCAACCAAGCCGACATGCTGGGTGTTTGTGGGTGTTTTGCGAAAAACTCCCATATTAGAGCAGAAGGTATTGAGTATTTAGGTTTTTGCGAGCCTGTAGGCATAAACATGTCTTGCGAAGTAAGAGATGCTGGCGACCTGATTTAATGGGCGCAAGGGGCAAGAAGTACGGCTCCCGATGATGACCCCGGGGACACACCTGAATTCTCGTAGCCCGGCGCACCGTTGAGCGCGGCTGTCGGGGAGTCGCATTGTCAATTATGTGTCCGGTGATCTCTGATAGAGCCAGTGCTCGGACGCCTGATCGCCTTGATCACGGCCCATCTTGACCATGGTGGCGTGCGTTAGCGGATGGCGGCAATCAAGGGTGACCAAGCCATTGCAGGCCATCGCCATAACGTAGTCGACCCACCGCTTCGGCTCATCGATCAGTTCATCTTCCAGAGCGCCTAGGGCCAGGCCCGTTACCTCCGTTGCCAATCGCTTGAGCACACGGACAGAGAATAATGGAGGAACCAGTACCTCCCTTTTCGACCAAACGGTCCGGGTCATGGTCAAGACAGGCTCGGCAAGGATGCTCTCTCTGTTGACGGTCAGTCCGAGACTGAATTCATCGGGGGGCGGAAAGGTTTGGCCGTTGGTCTCGTCACACAGGGCGAGGAGACAATTCCGATCCGCGATCCGAACACCGAAGGTGAAGAACGCGTCGGGCGCGCCCGGAGGTCCCACGTAGGGCAGGAGGCATGTAACTTCCGGGTCCAACGTGGCTTGGATCAACGCGTCCCGACAGCACCGCCGGGTGTACGGAATGGCACGATTGGTCTTGAAGCTTTTGAAGCCGCGACTGGTTTCCGCAGGCAGGATCGCCGTAGAGAAAGGAATGACATCAGCGCTCATTGAGGCCTCCAGGGGCGGAGTGAGAGTTGCCGACAGAGACCGAATTCGCAGGGTCAGCTTCAATTTGACCGGGAGTATGAATTTGTCAACGCCTAGACACCTAGGTGTCCAGACGTCTAGGTGACTAGGTTTACCGGACGTGAACGGTGGCCAGTGCTTTCGAAGTTCCCGCCGAAGGGTATTAGCAACCATGGCGGCGTAAGGTAGGATTTGCGAAAAGCGAGCTTACTCAAGTTTTGGGCAAAGGCGGACCAAAAATGAAGGATTCATCGGACCGTCTGGAGAGAGCAGACGGCCGCAGGAAGTTTGTGGTGTACCTCGACCCTAAGTTGATTCACGCGATCAAGATCCGCGCGCTGAACGAAGACCGGCATGCCTACGAACTGGTCGAGGAATTGCTGACACAGGCAATCGAAAACAGCGCCAAGTAGCATTGGTGGTCCCCGGCGGACCGCTAGCGCATTGCTCTCGAAGCAGGCGAGGCACACGCACCGGGCCCCCTCATTTCATTCCTATTTACAATGTTCCTTATTTGTTCTATCTCCTCCTTCGGAGCGCCTGCAGATAGCGACATCGCTTAGCCGCCTCCTCAGACACCATCAACACGATGACCGGGCTCGCCCGGGTCCGAGGACGACATGGCAAATCAAAAGAAACCAACCCGACCTTGTGCAGACGCTGCTCCGGGCGCCGAGCTCGCACGCCAACTGTTAACCGGCCTTCGCCTGCAAGCTGCAGCGGAACTCAAATACGATACCCGCTCTGAGGCAGAAGCCGCCGCGCTTGCTGAGAAGATGCAGGACAACTTACCATTGCCGGCTGACAAAGCCGCGTATGCGATTGCTTTGGGGCACTGCTTGGCGCCTCACTTTCCAACGGTTGCAGACCTGATGGCGACCAAGGCCTTCGTGGTTGTCAGATGTAGACCTGGCGATGATGCGAGCATGGTGGGCGAGGTATTTGCGGATGCGACGCCGCACAGCGGCGGGTCGATTGCATATAACCCGCAGCACACCTTGGGCGACGACGTGCGCTTCGTGCTCATCGCCGACGGCGGCGTGCGCTACACCGGACGGATGGTTCGTCCGATTGCGCAGGCTGCCGAACGGTGCCTTCCGATCTTTTGTACGTTGGCGGTCGATGATCCAGTTCCTGCCGCCCTTACTGGTGCCGACCTGGTGTTGGATCTGCCGCCGATCACGCTGGAAATGCTGGCTCTGCTATTCGAGGCCACGCATGACGAGGTCCCGTCAGGTGCCCTGAGCTTCCGTACCGCCGAGAACCTGCGGACCCCAGATCTGGTAGCCCACATTCGTCGGGCCCGTCCGGCGTCCGAGTGCTTGTCCCGATTGCAGCAGGTGGTCAGCACGAAGCTGGAGAAGCCAAAGCCGGCAACGGTGCGGGTCGATGACCTCGCTGGCTATGGGGAAGCGAAAGCCTGGGGGCTTGAGCTCGGCCAGGACATGAAACTCTGGCGCGAGGGAAAGCTCGGCTGGGACGAGGTCGATCACCGGGCCGTCGTCCTGGCTGGCCCGCCCGGTACCGGCAAAACCAGTTTCGCATCCGTTCTGGCTGCGACGCTCGAGGTGCCTTTGATCGCGTCGAACGTTGCCGAGTGGAACGGGCACAAGCACCTTTCAGGCACTCTCAATCGCATGAAGGAGGTCTTTGTTCAGGCGATCGCCAACGCACCGTGCGTTTTGCTCATCGACGAGATCGATGGCATCTCCAGTCGAACGCAGATTTCTGGCGACCACGTCGAGTACTGGACCCAAATCGTCAATCTGATGCTGGTCCTCGTCACTGACGCCATGAATACGCCAGGCGTGGTGATCGTTGGCGCCACCAATCATGTCGAACGGATCGATCCCGCTCTGATGCGCGCCGGTCGGCTCGACCGGATCATTCGGATCGAACTGCCCGACGCGGACGCTATTGGGGCCATTCTGGCCCGCTACATTGGTGCAGGTGTGGAGGGAAGGGACCTTTCCTCGCTCGCGCATCGCCTGGTTGGACAGACGGGCGCAGACATCGAGAAGCTGGTGCGGGCGGCGAAGGCTTCGGCGCGTCGGGCAGGGCGGATGTTTTCCGTCGTCGACATTCAGGCGCAGGTCCCCGATCCTTTCGACAAACTGTTGCCCCGAGTCCGCCGGCGCATTGCCATCTACCGGAACGCACAAAGGATTGTGGCGCAGGTACTGGGGCTGGCTGAGATGGCGGCCAATGCGGGTGCGCTCGCCCGTCAGTTGGAAAAGACCTTGGCTGCGGAGCGGTTCCACACGGAGCAGACCTGCAACGATATCCTCGCCGTCATCATGGCTGGCCGCGCCGGGGAAGAAATCGTGTTCGGTGACGTTTCCACATTCGGATCTGGCATCCCAGATTCCGATTTGGCCGTCGCGACGGCGATTGCCACGGATCTAGAGTTGAGAACGGGCTTTGGCGAATGTGGGGTGATTTACTTGGACGGTCCTGACCATCGTTCTGCCCTTTCGTCCTCAGCTGCGGCCAGCGTGAGGCGGCGAATTGAGGCAGCGCTAGCGCGGGCGTCGGCGGTTCTGCTTGAGAACGTCGATGAGCTGGAGCGCGTCGATGGGCGAGGATTCGGCACTGTCCCGACCGCACCAAACATGAGGTTGCTGCATTAGCGGCGACACACCGACACACAGGGGGGGGCGCCCTTCCGGTGACGCTTCTAGACCGATTGATGATCCTCAAGTTGCGAACCGGCTGCGCGCCCAATCCAGTCATCCGGCTGGATGTCGTACGTGGGGTGGAATCGGTCGGTCCAATAGCTAGCTGCCAAAGGCGGCTAAACGCCAAACGTAGTCTCGCGGCAAGGCGCAACGATGTCGAAATAAATGATACGGTCCATATCACTTTCTAACTTGCGCTCGTTTTAAAATGTGATATCCACCATATCACGCAATTGAGGGTGCGATGCAGACCGCAAGTTGGAACGATATAGAAAGCGACCTGAAATTGGGCGCCTTCCTCATCACCGTGGCGGCGCAGAGCCTGGTCGGCGACCGCTCGACCGCATCGGCCGGCTTCGGCAAGGCTGCACTCGGCAAATCATACGATTCCACCCAGTCGGCCGCGAGCCAAGTCGACGACCTGGGGGGCCTGGCGCAGTTCGATGTGTCCGGCACGCACTTCTGGAAGACAGCGCGGGCCTGCTTCGACTTCGTCCATGACGAGACACCATTGGATAAGCTCGATACGGGCGACTTTCAGGACGATACGCTCAACTGGATGACGTACTTCCTCTCTGCCATCCCCCGCGATTCTTATGCGACATCGCTGGGCGTGCACGCGGGCCGGTTCCAGGAACGTCGCGACCGTGGCGACGAGTCACCATTGCCGGGTCTGCAGCTGGCGGCCGCTGCCAAGGCGAACCTCGCCGACTACCTCCAGGGCTTTCCGGGAAACCGGGAAATGGACCTGGGGTTCGCTCCATTCGAAATCGCTGCGCTGGCCGGGATGAACATTTCGTCCGTCCGCAACTTCGTCGGGCCCGGCGGCACAAAGCCGATCCGGTCGATGCCATCAGAGCTCAAGCTGGGCGTTTATGGTGATCCGCTCGACACCCTGGAGTGGCTGGCTGGCCGCCGCAACTTCAACGCCGGCACCCTCAGCGCCAATTGGCCCGCATGGGCAGCGGATCGTACCAGCACTATCGAGGACGTCGGCGCGCTGCTGGGGATCTATGCGTGGACCAACCGCATCACCACCGATGATTTGGCGGATCGGAGCGGCCTGCCGAAGGAGACCGTCAGGGACTGGACCCGCGGGACGATCGTCTCGATCGACGATGCCATTGCCCTGGCCAGGGCCGCCGGCATCGACCCCGACCTCTACGCCGACCTGGTGGCCCAGCACGCCGGCGCCCTAACCCGTATCTGAAGAGAAGATCCAACCATGCCTTCGATCAACGACACCATCAATGCCAGCATGCTTCGGGATCCGCGCTGGACGCCCCATCCCGAGCGCGCAGCAGGCGGGACCAAGTACATCGCCACCTTCCTCAACCGGCGCGGCGACGCGGTTGCCCTTGATCTGGGCTCCGGCGGGAAGAATGCCATCTGGGTCGCGGCACGCCTGGCACCGGGTACATTGGCGCCGGCCATCGACCGTGAGCTCTACCCAGCCCACAAACCACGGAATTCGAACCTGAACGTCTCTCAGCTCAAAGGGAAGGTACTGATGCGCCTATTCCCGACATCTCTGAGCGATGCCCACCAGCTCATGGACCACTTCGCCGAGCTCTAGTCATCAATCATCCCTGGCCGGGGTGAATGCTGGCGGCGGGGAAGACCGCATCTTTCTTGTTTGTTGCACAGGGTCATTAACCCCACTTGCCCGGCCCCTCGGTGGCCGGGTCTTTTCAGTTATGGACGCGATCGGCATAGTCGGCACCGTCTTTCGTCAGGTCGAACACCAGCTGAGCCAGCATCATCCGCGGCTGGATCAGGCCTTCATCCAAGAATACCTTGATCACTGCCTTGTCCGGCCGCATCCGGCCGTCGTCGAGATCAAAGACCGCTGGAAAGGTTTCAGCGCTCAGTGGAACCTTGGATGATCTCGCCATCTCCCGATATAGAGCGAGGGCCGCAATGTGACGGGCACTGTCTGAGCTCTCGGGCTGCGCATTGTTTCGCCACCAGTCCACATTCAACGGCTCGTCCTCTGCCTTGACCTGGGAGATCGGGGCGCTTTCGCCTGGGTACAGCGCTCTAGCCAGGCGCCTGGCGTCGGCCATCCGCATCTCAATCCTCATCGATGCTCTCCAATGTCGGCAATGCCAATGATTGCTGCCGCCAGTCATCTGCCAATATCCACCCGCCTTCGGCGTCACGCAGATACCAATCGTTCCAGCCGTTCCGGTTCGTTCGCGTGATTGTCTTGGAGGCCCCGGAGAAGGTTGCGAATGCTCGCTCTACCCCGTCGACGACAAGATGACCGTCCCTGATGGACCCAGAGTAGCCCACCCCCGCATAGGTGAACTTGCACTCGGTCCCATTGGGAGGAAGCTTGACACCATCACCTGCGAGGTCGTTCAAGCCTGACTGATCTGCTCCCCGTGTGGGTGCGACCCAGATCTTTTTTGCCGTTCCAAAGAGAGCCAATCCGCGAGAGGATATAGTCTCCTCATTCCAGTCATCGTATTCGACCAGCTCGCGATTTAGCGCCAGACTTGAGTGGGCCCGCACCGCCGGCATTTTTACGGAATGGGGGCCGTTCGAAACCGAGGTGTTGAGTGAACCAGTGAGCAGGGTCAGGTTGCCGAGGTTATCGATGACGCCGTCACGTTCCACCTTCCTCGCGACATGATCGGGATCAGTGTCCTCATCGTCGAGGTAGTCGAAGCCCGGGATTGGCCAGTGCGCCCTCCATTTCTGAGGCATGATGTGCTCGATGGAGAGCGTCGATTTAATCTCGATATCCTCGTTGAGAGCCGTTCTCTTCGCGAGCTCGATAGCTTCGAAGATGAAGCGTAATCTCGGCTGCCTCGAGCCCTTGTACTGGTTGCGCCCAAGCCAGGCATGCTGCCATTCCGCGTCATCTGGCCAACGATCGAGATCGGACTGCCGACTCGAAAGATGCAGAACCAGCGCATCGACCTTGTTGCCTTCGGCTGCACGAAGCCGGTCGATGATGCCGATGAAGAAGCGGTTGTAATTCTTCGTGGTCAGACCGCAGATATCCCGCCGCAGTATGTAGCTTTCCAGAGTGGCAAGCGCTCTATCGATATCGGCGCCAACTGCCACCTCGGTCGCTAGGTAGACGACCAGGGGCATCGCCGTCGAGACATCGAACGCATCAGCGAAGCGACCGAAGTTGCCGATGGGGTCTTTGGTGTCTTGGTCGAACAGTCGCTTCTCGATAGCTGCGGTGGCCGAAATGGATTCGAGCTCGGCGGCGACGTCGGGGAAGGGGCGTGAGTTGAGTATCCATCGCCGGTAGCTATCAAACAGGGTCTCAACGGAGACCAGATCGCCGATGTGCATCGACAGATGATCCGTCAACATCCAGTCCAATCTCTGGCGGGACTGACGCCCACGCGATGCAGATTGCCCCCAGAACGCACGGTCGAGTGGCAGCCAATGCTTCTCGTAAAGCTTGTCTACCAGCAGAGAATGGTCGGCCTGGCCGAGCCCTTTGGCCCGCTGGAATATGAAATTGCGCATCAGGTCGCCCGGCGTGAGATCGACGCCTCGGCTGTTCAAGGTCTCGAAGATCGTTTGTGGGTCGTCACCGCCTTCCAGTTCGATGGACACGATGGCGAGCCCATCCTTCAGAGCCTCGAAGAGAATTTCCAAACGATGCTCGTCGAAGCTGCCACCAGCCTCGACATGAGATTCGATCTTTTCCTTGAAATACGCATGTGCGGCGACCGAGCGCCTGACCAATCCATCTTCGTCGGTTGGCTTGGGCCCGAGAACATGGGGATCAACCTGTGGATCGATGATGCTGATGAAGGATCGGCGATCGTTCAGTGATGGCCAAAGCTTGAAACGCTCGACCTCCTGGTTCTCCATGACCCCGTCGTTCAGAAGATACTTTTGCAGCTCGGCTTCGTATCGCGAACCATTGGCCCTTGCGACATCACGTATCGCGGCAAGGAGGAGCTGGAAGGTCGTGAGACGCTGCTGCCCGTCTATGATTTCGTATGCCTGGACCTGCTTACCGAAGGTCTTGACTTGGGCAATGACAATGGCACCCATGAAGTGCGGGGTCAAAGAAGCTCTATCCTGCTCCAGTCTTTGAACGGACCGGTCGATGTCCTCCCACAGAAGTTCAAGCTGAGGCTGGGTCCTCCATGCGTATTGCCGCTGATAAAGCGGAATCAGGAACCTCTTCTTGCCATCGAACAGCTCGATGATGGATCGAGTATAAGGTTTCATTATCCCCCCTTTGCCCGAAGCGGCAGACCGATGTTCCTCGATAAGCTGCTGACGAGCAAGGAAGTATCGGTTGTTTGGCGATCTTGTGCGTCCTAGTCCGACGTCCATGTCCTGGGTCGCCTGCCGCGTCGGCGAACCGCGAATGGAAGCTCTTCGCTCTCCCCGACCTTCACGCTGCGACCTTAACGCCAAAGCTAGCTGGAACGCCGCCGAACCCAAGCCGTTGTGCATTCACGATCAATGGAAGGAGATCCGTCATGGACTGGAACCGCGTTGAAGGCAGCTGGAAGCAGATGACTGGCAAGGTGAAGGAGCAGTGGGGCAAGCTCACCGACGACGACATCACCGAGATCAATGGCAACCGCGAGCAGCTCGAGGGCAAGATCCAGGAGCGCTACGGCAAGGCCAAGGATGAAGTGAAAAAGGACGTCGACGACTGGTACGGTCGACAGACTTGGTGATGCGAAGGGCCCCGATTGGGTCCCTTTCTGATTTAACCGACACACCGGCAGCTCGTCCCACTGCGTGGTGTATTCCCATCTATTCTGGGCGATGAACGCTGCCGACCAGCCCGCCAGCCATTGCGGAGCCATGTACGGCTCGACTGCGTGCGAAGTTCAACACCTTATCTGTCTCAGAGATCTCGCGCGCGATTTCGTCGCGCTCGACCATGGACTCGATGATCACTGGCATCAGCGACAGCCGTGCGGCAAAGGGTTCGTAAGCGCGCTTGGCGGCAAACGACATCGCAAAGTGGCGTCCCTTGCTGTTGACTTCGCTGATATGGACCTGAGCAAGGCGATCGCCGAAGCGTTGCAGGATTCGGACCGCCTCCGTCATAGAGGAGTCGACCTGCCGAGCATGGGCGATATCGAAACACAATCGCGCTTCCGGAAGCTGGTCAAAGTAGGGTTGAAGCTCTTCTGCAGTGCGTCCCGTTGATTTACGCGAGTCCATGTTTTCGAGACAAAGGCGCGCGCCAAGCGACCTCCAAACGGAGGTGTCGTGGATCGTATCGGGATGCACGACGATGTTCATACCCATGTCCGCAATGATCTTCAGCTGAACAACCAGGTCGTTCTCGTCATCGAAGTTCGTCGGTGCATGAAAACTAATGTACTGGTAGCGGCTTCGCAGCTCTTCGAGGCGAACTGGAAGCGCTGCTAAAAGTGCCGGTAGTTCAACTGCGCGCAATGCTGATAATTCAACTGCCCTAGCGCCAGTAGGAGCGAGCAGCTGCAATGCGGTCGCGAAATCATCCAACGCGATTGCGCCAGTCGAGAAACCGATTACAGCCATTAGAATACTCCGTACTTTTTCACCAACCGCGTGACGCTATCATCTGAATCGAACATGAGCTTTGTCAGAGCCACGTCGAAATTGGTCGCCACGTTTCGCGCTTCAAGGAATGCTGCATCTTCGTAGGCCTCGTCCGGCGACAATTTTTCGAGTCCCTTTCGCTTCTCATCGTTGTTGAGCAGGGCGAGAAAGGCATCGTAGTTGTCGAATATGTCGGAAGCGAGAGACGGAGCATATTGAGCGACTACCGTCGCCAAAGACTCAAGTGGGGTCTTTTGCGTCCAATCCTTTAAGTGATCAACTAGGTTCTGTGTGACGAAGGAATCATCGTCGCCCACCTGGTCCCTGAGTGCCCAGGAGACGCACATGAAGAAACCCGACACGAACAAAAGCTTGCGTGACATGCGGAGCTTGATGTTCCGGAGGGCCCATTTATCACCGGCCCTGGCGCGATACTTATTAGCGTAATCGACTGCCATTGTACGCCAGAAACGCACAACATCGTTTAGTAGAAAACGAGGAATCCTGTCGGCACGCGTATTGGACCCGATGAAGCTGGCGTCCTCCTGGACGTAACGGCTCAAGACCGCGTTGACGATACGGCTGCGTACTTCATGACTTCCTGGGGCGTCCACGGCGGCCGACTCCAGCAGGAGCAGGAGTCGTCGCGTCATGTTCTTGTTTGTATCCTCATCCCCGCCGATTGCGTGAACCAGATCGTGGCTAAAGACGAGGCCCCCAAAGACTTCTGTTGGACCCGGCACTTTGAATTTCGCCTCGTCGAGCTTGTTCCGCAGTTGGTGAACTAACTGAAGGTGCAGCGAGTCTGCGCGCCCATCGATGAGGATTGTCCAGTCGAGATCGCTGTCGACCGTGAACTCCCGTCGGGCCATCGAACCGAACACGACAAAACTGCCCTCGTCGGTCGGCAGCAAATCTCCAAGCAGCATAGCCAACTGTTGCATCTTCTCGGCGCTGCGCAACTCGGCTTCGGCGATGTTGGTCCAGCGAGTAGCGTCACCGTTTCTGAGTTTGCCTAGCGCCGAGTTCTTCATTGCGATCTGCCGTACCTGAATGAATCGTTGTGGAGGTTACCTGTACCCCGTCGAACCTAGTTTGTCTTTGACATGGTCGTTTCGACACACCGGCAAGCGGGCGTCTGCTCAAAGGAGACATACAGATGGTTCACTCGTAGCGGAGGGGAGGGGCAATGTGATCGTCGGCGCCACCGATTCTGCGAAGCAAGTGCGCAGAGACCCTCTATGCGAGCGACCGGGTTGTCGGTCAGCTCCGTAAGAGCATGTGGACCGGGCAAAGGTATCAACGGAATTGCAAGCCGCCCTCAACCCTTAGAAAAGCCGATACGGTCTCACCGAGGCCGGAGAGCCGCGTAAATCGTTAGACGGTCTGAACCTTGCCGACGCTCATCATGGCTTCCACGAGGGACGCGATCGATCGAACAGCCGGCCCACGCACGACCATCCCACATTCCAGCGTCGTATCCCTAGACCAACGGCTCATGTTTGCTGAACCTACATACGCGGAACTGGCGTCGCTCAGCACGATCTTCGCATGAAATGTCTCGATAGGCAGTTCGCGATCTGCACGTTTATGGGAGATCGAAAAGGTCCTGAGCTCGGCCGTCCAGCGAGCAACCCGATCACGTTCGCTTCGCAAGGAGGATATCTGCTCATCTCCACGAACAATCAGCACCTTGTGCACGCTGGGGCCCACTGCAGCGAAGAGGCTGTCGATCCAGTCTATGCCTTCCGGGTCGACGAAGGGGCTGACGATCACGAACTTCTTGGTGGCCCGAGTTGCAAGTGCGATTAGGCTGTCATTGGTGTGTTCGAGAGCTGCCCAGGCTGGCCCAAAATTCGGCAGCACTTCCATCAGCCTCGATGGCCTGGCCGGCGGCGTAAGGACGACTTCGATCTCATTAGCATCCCGCCGCATGTGCTTCCCATGGGCCACCCCGCGCAGTACCAGCGCGTATTCTCGAAGCGAGGCCGCGCCCATAGCGGCCCGAACTCCGTGCCCAGTCATCTCCAGCACGCCGCATTCGACCATTCCTGCTAGAGCTGCAGTCAAGTCGGCATCCGGCATCCGGCGTTGCCTGGATAGATCATGCACCGTACGCCAGGCATGGCCTGGTCCATCGGCATCATGGATCGCAATCAAAAGGTCGGAGAACAGCAGGGGGTCTGCATACGTCACCTGAATGAGTGCATCCAGATGTCCCAGCTTCATTTGAAACTAAGGTATCCGCTGAGATCGAGGTCGATGGAATCCCAGCTCGGCGCCGGGCCCCCGATCAGACAGGCTCGGCTCAACAGGTTGTTGCCCGCGATGCAGGCGACCTCTGGTGCCATGATGCAAGCCGGGCATGCGCCCCCGCGATGGTCACACAGGCTGCCGCTGTCGCACATGAGTGTGCGATCCCACAGGAGCCGCTCCAAGATGTGGGCACCATGGTTACGCCACATGGCCGACAGGTTGCCCAAATCCGGCGTCATTCCCTTCCGGTATATCAAGAACGCGAGGTCAGCGGGGAAGATGTACTCACCGATTGAGCCGTGCTCGAGACCGGAGTGCTCCACCACGACATCGGTCAGGTGGTGCGCCATGGTGTGCAGCAGCATGTAGACGAAGCTGGGTATCGACCGCGGCACCTTCTTGGAATGTGCGCGGTCCTTGTAAGCATCCAGGAATCGTCCGAAGTCGGTATACTGCTCGATCAGCATGCCGCCGAGCTTTACCCCGCCGGGCACCGGCAGGTCCTCTGCAAAGCCATTTTCCCCGAGCCACTCAATCACTCGGCCCTCGTCGAGTCTGACGTAGAAGCCTTCGTTCTTTTGCTCCATCACGTAGATTGGGTTCTTGGATCGATCGACCCGTTCGAACGCCTTGAGGCGAACAGGCATCTCAAGGTCTTTGACCATTGTGGTGGGGGTGGCAGCAACACGGGTAAAGCCGAAACTGTACTGGCAGGTGTCAAGCCCGCGCAGCAGTGCCATTTCCGATATGCCCAAACGACCGAGTTTGGACTGGATATTGGCCCTGTAAGTGTCGCCGGCAATTGTGTCGTCTGGGTCGATATCCCTGGTGGCGGGATGGGTCACGGAGATCGACGGCAATGATGGAGTGCTGCCGCTGCGATCGACAACCTCTCGTCGTAAGGCATCGTGCTCAAGGCCCAACCGAATGGGGTTGTACCGCCGTGCCCAATCGAGGTTCGCCTCGATTTGCGCGCGCAGGCAGGGGGCTTCGTCACGGGGCTTGACGATGAGCTGCTGCTGCTCGAAGCGTTCACGCATATCCGTGAGCTGCTTCTGGATGAGGTCGCGTTGGGCGGCTGGGATGGTCGCCAGCAGATCCAGCCATCGCTTGTAGTCGGTAATCTCGGCGCTCTTTTGGTTGGCCTCGAGTTGCCGAAGGACCTCATCATGGTCCAGGGCTGTCCCTGGGAAGTCGTAGAGTTTCTGCAATCGAACCACTAGGTCGTCGCGCCGCGTGCGGGACATCAACGTCGTGAGTTCATTGTCTTTGAACAGGATGAAGTTGTCAGTCTGCACGTAGTGGACCGATGAAGCGCGGTAAGAGACCGGCAGCATGTTCCATTCCTTTGGCAGATTTCCTGAACCCTGATCCATCAGCGGCTTCAGAAGCGCCAAGCTGTCCCTGTCCGCTTGAACAACATCCTTTTGAGAGAGGCAGGTCGTGCACTCGAACCGCCAGTCACTGAAAAAGGACGAGCCATTCCGAACCAGACGGTATTCGACCCCGCCGCAGTTGTTGCTGCAACGGCGGACCTTCTCGATCTTGCCTTCCCGATCCATGATGAGACGGTACGGGCTCAACCCCTGGTAGTTGCCGGACCAGTGCGCAAACACCACATCCACCTGGCGCCATTTATGCCGAGTTTGGGTGTTGCAGTCGGTTCTGGCTTTGGTCCGATCCCACAGGCGGTCGAGTTGGTCAACGTTGTCGAATTCTGAGAGGAGCCCACATTCTGAACAGCAAAAGACCAATGGGTCGGGCATAAAGCCGATACGGTCAGGCTTCGTGAGCTGAAACCGACTCGGGTCGACATTTGGTTGATCGGTGTAGTCAAGGAAAACGGGGTCCAGGGCCTGCTCCGGCAGCACAGCAGGCGCAGGTCGCGCCGCAGTAGCGCGCTCGAACCAACTGGTCACGAACTCCTTGAGGTGCTCGAAGAGCTGCACTTCCAGATTGGCGTGTTGAGAACTGAAAACCGCGGGGAGGGGGATTGCGCCGCAGCAGCCCAACCCTCCTTCATAGGTGAAAAGGGCCCCGGGTGCGTAAGAGGTAGCGAGCTGAGTGCGGGATCTTTGCATTTCAGTCGGCTCCGTCCAGTTCGCCTACTCGTTTGTTGCGGATAACCTTTAGGGCCTCCTCAACGTTCTTGTCGCCCCCACCTGCGCTCAGGCCGCGGGCAGGATAGAACTTTCCAGCCTCATCAACGTCGCGCAAGGACAGCATCGGCGGCTGAGCGACGTTGCCATTCCTCCAGTAGTCGCGAAGCGGAGTGGTTGTGCCGCTGCCACGAAGGTCGTCGACAAGGAGCTTGGCTTTGTTCCGAATATTGTCTTCGTAAAAATTGCCATTTGGCGCGGCGCCGACCCTGTCAATCCCTCGGCCGTTGACGCCCAGGGCGGCGGTGGCGAAGTCCAAGAAGTCCTTCGATGCCTGCGGGTAGTCTGATGAGGAGAACAGTCGGCTCACGTCGAGCACCGAATTGAAGATACGGACCTTCGCCTTATCCGCGTCTGGTAGTTGCACAAACAGCTGTTGATCGACGCAGCCAACCAACCAAGCCTGGAACACGCTGGCCATAACACGGTCGTGTGCGGTCACTGCCCACCGTGTTATGGCAGGCGGCGCGATCATGCGTTCCAGGAACCGGTGGAAGATATCGTGGGTCTCGACGATATAGCGATCGCCGCGCGAGTGCGGCGTAGGCACAAGCAGACTGAAACCGACATGATTGCGACCCACGCGCGAGGACGCCTGGATGAACTCGGCAATGTCACTCGGCATGCCGGCGAAGAACATGGCGTTGAATTTGTCGACGTCGACGCCGTGCGAAATGGCCGAGGTGGCCACGATGTTCCGCAGAGAGCCTTCGAGATTCTGGAATTCTTCCCCGGGCGTTGAGGTCCCATCTGCAGCGCGCATGATCGCCTGGATGGTCGCCACGTCGACGCCGCCGGAGATAAGCTCAGTCTTGAAGTGACCAAGAGCGCGCCCAGCCTTTGCGTGGGACTTTGCCACTTCCTCACCGAAGGCATCGATAACCTGATCACCACCCTTCTTGTTAGTTACGTAGGTGAGGGAGATACGCATTAGGTCGAGCAGCGTTGCCAACAGGTCGGGCGAGTAGTTGGCGACCTTTTCCAGTGCGTCGGCATGGAAATGTCGAAGCGGAGAGTTTGGGCTAAGGGATGCGGTCAGCCGCCTGACGACATCTTGTCGAAGCGCGGGATCGTGCATGTCCTGCCAGCAGCCGGTAATGGCCAAATGATATGCAGCCAGCAACTTAACAGTGGTGACCGTATGATTTTTGCCGTTCGTCATCACCGCAGCATAAGTACGCATCCATGGCGCCTCGATCTCGGGCGACAGCGGTGATCCCCCTGCCAGGCCCTTTCGCGCAGCTCGCGTCGGCTCCGCGGGTCGAGAGTAGAAGGACTCGTATAGGGAAGGTCCTGGATACGGGAAATGCATATGGCGACGCTGATAAAGCGCTCCAAACTGCTGCTCCGGCACGCTTACGGTGGCCGTCGCGGCGATCACCTTCGGCATGCGGGGCGTTCGGTCTCCAGCAGGAATCCGCGCAGCTCTGTTTCCGAGCAGTTTGGCGCTTCGGATCATGATCTGTTCTAGCAGTGTTTCGAACAGGCCAGCGAATGTACCGAGGCTTTCTTCGAGCAGGTGGGCCTCGTCCTGAATAATCAATGAGGGCAGGGGGTCGACGAACACTTCGGCGCCCCTGGCAAAGGCGGGAGCTACTTCGATGAGGCCCCCGCTGGCCGCGCCGGTCTTCAACTGATCGACCGAAGGCATTACGAAACGACCCGAGGCCGGATCGCGCCACCTTGCCAGGCCGAACATCGCCACTATTCTACCGATAGTTCGTTGGCTCTGCCCGATCAGCGCGAGTTTATCGATAACTCCCAAGAGCACAGCCGGCGCCCTTGCGTAGATGTCCTCGTCCACGATGAGGAAGGGCATGGGGCTGTTGCCAGTGCCGCGGTTCCACGCGCAGGAAGAAGAGAGGCAAAACACGCGGGTCTCGTCACCTGTGGAAGTCCGGACTTTCCGAAGCCCAGTATGCTCTCCGCAAATCGGGCATGTCGGTATCTTGTTGAAGCTTTCGTTTGCCTCGTCATAGTCCCTGGTCGAGGCGTCGTCGCCGTTGGCATGCTTCGGATCGTTGGAATACGGTATGGCCGCCAGACGATCGTCATTGCTACGGTTCGGCGTGTTGCTGTCGCCGACCCAGAAGCCAATGAGGAACGGCTCCCCTGGAATACCCGCGGAGATCCTTCGCAGCTCGGCTCTTGTCAGAAGCGCATGCAGGCGCTGGGCCTGTTGCAGCGTCAGGAGGCGCAGCGGATAGCGGATCAGCGCCGTTACGCCGACTAGCTTTCCCCGCAACCTGTCGAGAAACAGATTGAAGAGGAGAAGGCCGAAAAATGCTTCGGACTTCCCGCCGCCGGTCGGGAAATAGAGAAGTGTGGCGGTTTGCTCGTCGAAATCCTGGTCGAACCAACGTGCCTCAGCGAATGCCGGCATGCGCGATGCAATCGTCGAGACGTGGGCGAGGATGAACGCTAACTGGAACAGGCGCCACGACGTAACGCCGCGGGCCTTGCCAGCATCAGCGAACGATCTGTTCAGAAGCAGCCACGCTCTGAATGGGGAGGCCTTCGACGCATTCTCGTCGTGGCGATAGGCCATCTCTGACTCGATCAGCAGCTCTATGCCCAGTTTGATGCGCGCGCATTCGGCTCGATACTGCGCAATGTCCTTCTTAAATCGTGTTCGTTCCCGTTCGGCGTCCTCAGTGGTACGTGCCCCCTTCGTCGGGTCAAGATTGCCCTCTTTATCAGCGATCCAAGATTGATATGCGTCCACGATCGCTAACAGCGAAGAAGCGGAAAAGCTATCTGCTCCAAGGTCTAGGAAACCAGTCGGGCATTCGTCGACCATAGTAGGTGTGATGCGCGGCTGTTGATATCTCGGTGACCAAGTGGTTGCCAGCAACAACCTGTCGTCGTCAGAGGGTTCAACAACAGTTCCGCAGTTCACGCCAATGGCAGGATACGTGAGAAAGTCTTGGAACCGGTACGAGGGCTCTACTCGGTCCAAGCGCAGGGGGAGGTGGGCCGAGCGCGGGAGCGCAACTCTCAGGGAAACCTGATGAATCGAGTGGTCGAAGCGATCACGCTTCCGCCTGTCCACTTCCTCCCCGTTGTTTTCGAGGAGCACGCGTAGGGTGCGTCGCGAACGATCTCGCAGGTCTAGTCGAAGGGTTACGCTCAACGTGACCCGGTCAATATTGGGGGCGATGTCGTCCAGAGCGGGAGAGGTCTTTCTCAACTCTGCCAGCATCGCGTTCCAGCTTTGCTCCGACGCGACGTTGGATGGCCGAAGTGCTGTTCTTCGGAGGGCTAGCCGCTTGCCATCGTCGCTGTCCAACCAGGCCTGAACGGTACTTCTGATCTTTGTGCGCGTGTCAGCAGCCCACGCATCGGCGCGGCCTTGAATGGTGCTTTCATCTGCAAGATCAATCTCGAGCACGTTCGGCACGATTGGTATTCTGATCCATTTGGACGGCATTTCGGCATCGCGCGCGGAACGCTCGTTGTCGAAAATGAATCTGCCTTTGCGCGGCGCCAACTGTCGGACTTCCAGGTCTTGCGGCGGTTCGATTGCCTCTTCGCCTTCCTCAAGCTCCTGGTCGCCGAGTTGGGCGCCCGTCTCGATCCGTACCCCATGTTCCGCGAGCAGGGTTCCATAGGCTTCTTGTTGCCGTTCCGGCCATTTACGGGCAGGAGATCTCCCGGCCGCCTCATCGGCCTTGAGCACTTCCCTACGGTCGTGCAGCCGGTGGCGAACATCCTCCTCGATTTCAGGTCTGAGCAGAAAGTTCGGCATTAGTTCGAGGGCGTCGCTCTGAAGCTCACTCCATTCTGGTAGGGCTCGGACATAGATGGCGAACTGAGCCTCAACCCGTGCTACACCCTTTGCGTTGGCATCGATCTGGCAGTCCATTCCAATCGTACTGAGATGGATGTCTGATGTCTCATCGTTGACTGCCCCAGCATCGTAACGGGGCATCAGGAATCCGCTGACGAACTGCTGCGATGGCTTCGCGCCATGAACAACTCGCCCACCAGGCCCGGAACCGCTCACCGTTTCCCACATAGTGTTCAGCAGGCTGTCGACGATCGCTTCTTTGGCCTCGGATAGTACCTCAACGATATCGGCGGGCAGGGCCTTCTGATCGACCAGTTTCATTCATCGTCCTCCGCCGTTTGGGAAACTGTGACGATCCGGCTCTCCGCAGCTTCGTGCAGCCTCCATATTTCAGCGCTACTCTCGGGTGGAAGTCGTGAAACCACCGAATATGGATCCACCAGGATCCCCATAAAGAGTTGGTGGAACGCCGCCCCGGACTTGATCCGCAGCGACCGCGTCATGAAGATCGCGTAGTCCCAATAGAATTTGGCCAGATCCTCTTCCACATCCAAGGCACTCATGAAGCAGAGGTATTGCTCCTTGGATCTCGGCGCATTGGGTCGCACGTCGGTAGCAGAAGCGTCGATTAAGTCCTCGACGTCGATCCATGCCCGCATAGCCTGAATCCCTGGCAGGTCTGTATTTGGACTCTTGTGGAGGATGGTCGCCCGGAGCGAATTCGCCTTGTCGGTGACGCTGTCGCCAGGGAGATTTCGGGCCGCATCGGCAACTACACGGTGATACTGAGGCAGAATCTGCGATGCTCTTGCGACAAAGTTCAAACGATCTCTAGCGATAGCAATGAACTCGGGGTCGATTGCGAAAATCTGGTCACCACGAACCAAGTCTTTCGCCAGTTTTTTCGAGAATGGCTGAAGTTCGCTCGGATCGTAGACCGCGAATTCCGTCCTGTCGAAGGCCAGGATACGGATACCCCCCTCGGAGATTATGGTCCTGCGACGCCCGCCAACCGAGCTTCCGGCGCGAAGATCCAAGGCCGATAACTTAGGCAGACTAGGCGCAATCTCCAGATCAGGAATATCGGCAAAATGACCGTCCAGCACTCGGTTGAGTTCAGCGCCGACGACATCGAGGGTTTGCTTGACGGGAGCGATCCCGGGGATTTGAAGCAATGCGTCGACACGGCGTCGGATCTGCTCGGCGCCAGCTATGCTGGATAGCAGACGCACGCTGGCGGGCGTCCAACCGTTCGTGAGCACGTGTAGGAAATCGTCGGCGATCGGCTCGATGAAGAGCATGCGGGAATACAACTGCCGCTGCACCGTATCCTCGCCAACCGCGTGATTGGCGTTGCGTTTGGCGACCAGTAGTACCTTTTTCAACAAGGCGTCACGGATGTCAGCCAATTCGGAAGCGTGCTCGAACCGCCACTCGACAAAACTCTTTACCGTCTCACTTCGCACAACCACGATCGTTCGCGTGGATCTCTGCACGATGGCACGCATTGCCTTGTCGAATAGGGCCCACCCAGGACTGTCACTGGATAGCGCGATGCCAACCTTGTCGACGCTTGCCAAGTAATCCTGGAGTTCACCCTGATGCCGCCCAGCGTAGCCAGTCGCCACCGCCTCGCGAAGCAGGCCCCGGACCCTCAAGTGGTCGTAGCCCGCACCTACGCGCTCGCGGTCGAGCCCGCTGAAGTTGTCGTTGATGAACTCCTGCATCTGCTTGGGTGGACCGGGCACTGACATTAGGTTCTGGAGAACAAAACCGGCCGACCGGATGCCTTCCATGTACTGATCAGGCATTCCCATAGCTTCGAGATTCCGGGTGAGGGCAAAGCCGAACTGTTGGATGCGCAGCAGTTCACTCCCATACGCCTCGGCCTTCACCTCGGTGACCTTGCCGGGAGCGAACGCCTTCGTACCGAAAAGATCGGGCTCGGCGTTGAATGTGATGCTGGTTCTGACCGGTGACCGATCCTTCTGGCTCCGGGCACGGCGGCGTTCGTCGTAGTCGTGGACGATCTTGAACCGAAGTTCCTGCGCTACGAAGACGTCATCCGTCACGGCATGGATCGGAGGTGCTTTGTCCCCATAAACGTTCAGGATTAGATCGAAAAACTTCCGCACCGCGTCGCGCCATTTGGGTGCCAAGCGGCGGCGTGCCCTTTGTGTCAAATCGAGCAAAATCGTGTCAGGGTGTCGCCCACCGTATCGCGGGTCGAAACCTTGGGACTTCAAGTGCTTTGCGTTGATGGTCTGCTGGTGGAGGCCGACCATGAAGAAAGGGGACCCCGCAGCCGTCGACAGTTCGGTCAGCCTAGCGCTGTCTGCAAACCACGTATGGCGACGGACTCTGCTGAGGAATAGCTTGGCGTAGTGGTGGACGCTACCTTGGGCGCTGATGCCGGTCTGAGGCATAATCTCGAACAACGACGGGTGAATTGCACCGGGATCCTTTGCCAGGGCTTTGGTCAAATTCTTCGGCGATTTGCCGCTGCTCGAGATATGCTGGAGGCTATGCAGTCCAAGCACGTACGACTGATCGGCCCTGCTAGGGTTCGATAGAATCGTAGTCAGTCGCGGCTTCACAGAGTTCAGCAGGTGGACGCGGTCTACCAATGTAGCACGTTGAAAGCCCCGACTTCCCGTGCTCCACGGGAAGAAGAGTGTCCGCAACCCGTCGCTTGTTCCGCTCTGAATCCGGCTCAGGGCAGCCAAAGAATGTAACGTGCCCACATCCTCTGGGCCCACGGGCCAGGCGAGAGAAACCCGGCTCTTGCGATCCGCGATAACGTCTTCGAATTCAGAGAGGAGCCCCAGGGTCGCAGAGGACAGTTCCACGCCCTTTCCTGGCTCACCACGACGATAGAAGCGGCGGCCATGCGCAGGTTCGACGCGCACCCTAACCTCGTCTGGCGGCCCGCTCTCGAGCATGGTCATGGAACCTCGACCAGACGGGGGCTGGCCGCCTTGGCAAGGGATCGTTCATAGGCCATCCTCGCAGCGACTTCGTCATCGCAGGCGCCGAACAGGGCCGTGATCTCCTCCACGCGCGGCAGCGGCAGGACGGCCAAGGCCTTCGACGACACGCTGACCGTTCCCGATATTCGTCTGAACCGCTCGTCCACGGCCGATGTGTTCAAGAGGCGGCAAAGCGTCTCGAGCGTGACCCTCTGCTCTTTTCCGTCGATGGGAAGTACCAGAATCGTGTGGTTCTCAC
Organism: uncultured Devosia sp.; assembly: GCF_946479885.1. The sequence continues at coordinate 233,333 of NZ_CAMLHM010000002.1, read as the reverse complement.
TCACGAAGCCGGCATTGCCGGGGACGCGGTCGGAATAGATCAGGCCGGCAACCAACCGACGATTCTGCCGCTTGTTGGTCGTGCGCTGGAGGATGATCGCGTCGGACTGGATCACGGCAGGACTGCTGCCAGGGAACGAGACGACGCCGATATCTCCGGAGCTGTTCTTTCGATCGTTGGGTTGGGCTTCCTCATTGGCCTTGACTCCATGGGCCCAGTACAGAGGGACTTCGCCTTCCTGAGGGCCCTTTGGGCGGGTTGCGTAGCGCTCCTTTTCCCGATTCCAGACGAAATACCCGACCTTCGCCCGGTAGCCGTAATCTTGGAGCCTGGCGAGACCAGGTTGGAAATAGGGTATCGAGGCGCCCGATGGCATTGCCCAGATACGGGAAGAGCCATCGTCGGTCGGAATGTCGGGAACCCCAAGCGGTTCAGGAGGGCGGTCGACGTGAAGCAGGTGGGATGAAGGCACCGGCCTTGAGACGGCTTGCCCCTTTTTCCGGAGGACCAGGACACACACATCATAAAGCACGTCGAGGAACAGATCTTCTCGCTGGTTCACCGGGTCGAGCTGAACGACGTAAGCGTTCCGCGTCATGCTAGCCCGAAGCTTCTCGAAGTAGGGCCCGCCGATGAAGGAGGTCGGGACGACCAGACAGATCAAGCCGCCGGGCTTTGTCCAACGCAGGGCTGCCTCGATGAACAGTGCATATAGATTGAAGTAGCTGGCGGAGACGACGTCGCGAAATCTCTCTAGGTAGACTTCCGGTCTCCGCACACGTCCGTAGGGCGGGTTCCCAATTACAGCATCGAACAGCTGATCGGGCGCCCGTGTGTCCAGTGTGTCGGCGTTGACGATGGCAAAGCTTGTCGGGTCGCAAGCGATGCCCGCCGCGTCGAGCACACGCTCCATCAGGGTCCGTGAGAGGTTCGACAGCCCCGCATCGATTTCAATGCCAAACAGGCTCGTCGTAATCGATTCCAGAATATGGTTGTCGGGCATGCCCGATCTGCGACCGTCCCGCACGATGCGTTGCGCAAGGGGAACAAGAAAAGCTGCTCCGCCCGACGAGGGGTCAAGGATGCGATCCTTACCGACCTGGACGCCGTGCTGGCTGAGAACATCAATGCAATAGTCGACGAGGTGGGGAGGCGTGAAGTATGCAGCGAGCTGCTTTCGCCGGTCGCTGCCCATCAAAAGCGCGTAGAGACTGGCAATCCAGTAGTGTCGATGTTCTTCGGGCAGGCCTTCGAAGAACGCGCGGATCGTATCGTTTCGAAAGCGGTTGTCGACGATTTCTTTGCAAACCAGTAGAGGATCGGCAGCGACAGAGAGCGTAGCGGCTACCGCCCGAATCTCGCGAACGCCGCGAACCTCAATGCCAGAAGGCAGTGAAACGTCGTCGCGAACTGCCCCCAAAAAACCCAAAGTCACCCCCCAACTTCGATGCGTAAGGAAGTGTCATCGGGATCCCGCAGAAGTACAAGTATGGATTGAGATTTTCGCGAAGATGGCAGTGACGGCGGATTCATTGTTTCTCTCCAATGACTGCGGACATCGCCATCTTGGATCACGGCGTACCAATGTCCCCTTCCAACGCTCATGGCGTTGGGTCTTGGGGAAGTTCGCGTAACCCGAGCAAACGACGCTGAAACGCTGGGTGGGCGAGGAGATGGGCCAACTTGGGAGTGTGTCCTGAAATCCGGCGGGCCTGTCAGAAGGTTAGCATTTCTAAGAGCGGCAGGCCCTGCAATAACCGTCGAGCTTGGTCTGCTCTCATTTCTTCTACTAACCTATTGGCATTAATAAATATTCCTGCTTTGGCATGGCGCGCCGAATACTCATTCCAGAGTTTTGATATACGGCACTCGTGATTTCAGAGACTTAGTACGGCTTCGTTCCAGAATTTTGCTGTAGCGCACACCGCCGCGCCGCCAAAAGACTCATTGACGACGGCCCGTCATCGAGCGTATTTCCCGCCTCAGGACATCTCGCCCTAACGCGAGACGCATAGACCTGGGAGGGTCGCTTAAGATGGCTGCAACGCCCCTGATCGCGCCGGCGGTGAAACCGGCAAACCCCAATTTTTCGTCGGGCCCCTGTGCCAAGCGTCCTGGCTGGACGGTTGAGGCGCTAGCCAATGCGCTGGTCGGTCGTTCGCACCGCAGCAAGCCCGGCAAGGCCCGCATCCAGCGCGCTATCGATCTGACGCGCGAGCTGCTGCAGGTCCCCGCCGATTACCGCATCGGCATCGTCCCCGCTTCCGATACCGGCGCCGTCGAAATGGCGCTGTGGTCCATGCTCGGCGCCCGTGGCGTCGACATGCTGGCCTGGGAGAGCTTCGGCGAAGGCTGGGTCACCGATGTGAGCAAGCAGCTCAAGCTCGATGACGTGCGCATCCTCAAGGCCGGCTATGGCGAACTGCCTGATCTCGGCCAGGTCGATTTCGACCGCGACGTGGTCTTCACCTGGAACGGCACGACTTCGGGCGTGCGCGTCGAGAACGGCGACTGGATTGCCGCCGATCGCAAGGGCCTGACCATCTGCGACGCCACCTCGGCCGCCTTCGCGCAGAACCTCGATTTCGCCAAGCTCGATGTGGTCACCTTCTCCTGGCAGAAGGCGCTGGGTGGCGAGGCCGCCCATGGCGTGCTGATCCTCTCGCCGCGCGCCGTCGAGCGGCTCGAGACGTTCAAGCCCGATCGCCCGCTGCCCAAGATTTTCCGCCTGACCAAGGGTGGCAAGCTGCTCGAGGAAGTCTTCGAGGCCGCGACCATCAATACGCCCTCCATGATCTGCATCGAGGACGCCATCGACGCCATGGAATGGGGTCTCAAGGCCGGCGGCCTCCAGGGCCTGCAGGCCCGCGCCGACGCCAATTACAAGGTGCTGGCCGACTGGGTCGCCAAGACCGACTGGGTCGAATTCCTCGCCAAGAACCCCGCCAACCGCTCGAACACCTCGGTGTGCTTCTCGATCGTCGATCCCGCCGTGGTGGCGCTCGACGGCGACAAGCAGGCGGCCTTCGCCAAGGCCATCGTGTCGCGCCTCGACAAGGCGGGTGTGGCCTATGACATCGGCGCCTACAAGGACGCTCCGTCGGGCCTGCGCATCTGGGCCGGTTCGACCATCGAGGCGTCCGACCTGGCCGCACTGGTGCCGTGGCTGGACTATGCCTTTGCCGAAGAACTGGCTGCCTTGAACAAGGCCGCTGCCTAAACGAAGACCCCCACCCTTGATCCCTCCCCACAAGGGGGAGGGAGACGATGGAGCCGCAGCCCTGGAGTGCGCGGCTCCTGTGCATCCCTCCCCCTTGTGGGGAGGGACCGAGGGTGGGGGTAGGTTTCACATCAAATTCAGGGATTACCCAAATGCCCAAGGTTCTCGTTTCCGACAAGCTGAGCCCCACCGCCGTCCAGATCTTCAAGGACAATGGTGTCGAGGTCGACTATCTGCCCGATCTGGGCAAGGACAAGGAAAAGCTGCTTGAGGTGATCGGCCAGTATGATGGCCTCGCCATCCGGTCGGCCAGCAAGATCACCGAGAAGATCATTGCCGCGGCGACCAATCTCAAGGTGATCGGCCGTGCCGGCATCGGTGTCGACAATGTCGATATTCCGGCCGCGACCAAGAAGGGCATCATCGTGATGAACACGCCCTTCGGGAACTCGATCACCACGGCCGAGCATGCCATCGCCATGATGATGGCTTTGGCCCGCCAGCTGCCCGAAGCCGATGCCTCGACCCGCGCCAGCAAGTGGGAAAAGAACCGCTTCATGGGCGTCGAAGTCACCAACAAGACGCTGGGCCTGATCGGCGCCGGCAATATCGGCTCGATCGTTGCCGACCGCGCCATTGGCCTCCGCATGAAGGTCATTGCCTTCGATCCGTTCCTGACCCCCGAACGCGCCCAGACGCTGGGCGTCGAAAAGGTCGAGCTCGACGAACTCCTGGCGCGCGCCGACTTCATCACCCTGCATACGCCGCTGATCGATGCGACGCGCAACATTCTCAATGCCGAGGCGCTGGCCAAGACCAAGAAGGGCGTGCGCATCATCAACTGCGCCCGTGGCGGGCTGATCGACGAAGCCGCGCTCTATGACGCGCTCAAGTCCGGCCAGGTTGCCGGCGCGGCGCTCGACGTGTTCCTCGAGGAGCCGGCCGAGAACAACCCGCTGTTCGAGCTGCCCAACGTGATCTGCACGCCCCATCTGGGCGCAGCAACGACCGAAGCGCAGGAAAATGTGGCGCTGCAGGTGGCCGAGCAGATTTCGGCCTATCTGATGGTTGGCGAGATCACCAATGCGCTCAACTTCCCGTCCATCTCGGCCGAGGAAGCACCGATCCTGACGCCCTGGGTCAAGCTTGCCGAAGCCCTGGGTTCGTTCGCCGGCCAGCTCACCGAGACGGCGATCAGCGGCATCAAGGTCGAGTTCGAGGGCAATGTTGCCGAACTCAACATCAAGCCGATGATTGCGGCCGCCATCAATGGCGTGCTCAAGCCCTCGCTGGGCGACATCAACATGGTCTCGGCGCCGCAGATCGCCAAGGATCGCGGCATCACCGTCGAGACCACGACCCGCGATCGCCAGGGCGCCTATGAGGGCTATATCCGCCTCACCGTCACCACCGAGCGCCAGGTTCGCGGCGTGGCCGGCACGATCTTCGCCAATGGCAAGCCGCGCATCATCCAGGTCAAGGACATCAACATGGAAGCCGAGCTGTCGCCGTCCATGCTCTATGTCACCAACGAGGACAAGCCGGGCCATATCGGTCGCCTCGGTACGCTCCTGGGCAAGCTGGGCATCAATATCGCCAACTTTAACCTCGGCCGTGTCGATGTCGGTTCGGACGCCATCGCGCTGGTCTCGATCGACGGTACGCTGACCGAGCCGCAGCTCGCAGAGATCGCCGCGCTCGAAGGCGTCAAGCAGGCCAAGGCCCTGCGGTTCTAGGCCGGTCAGGCGAAACGAAGCGCTTTGCGGGCCGGGGCTATGCTCCGGCCCTTTTTACGACGGGGCGGCCTGGATTTTCCGATGCGCCGCCCATTCCGCCAGCACGATGCCGCCGACGATGATGAGCGCGGCCGCATAGTGATAAAGCTGCAGGCTCTCGCCCAGGATGATCACCGAGCCTAGGGCGCCGAAAACCGGGATGAGGTTGTGGCTGGGCGCGGCGCGATTGGCGCCCACCAGTTCGACACCGCGGGCGTAAAACACCTGGCTGAACATGGACGGGAAGATCATCACATAGACGAGGACCGCCCAGACGGCCGGCGACATCTGCGGGATGGTGACAAAGGACACGAGGCCCGGACCGAACAGCTGCAGCATGATCACGCCACTGATCGCCGCGCCCGAGAAGGCCACGGCCATGAAGCTCATCATGTGCACGTCGGGGCGGAACCGCAGGGCCAGGGTGTAGGTCGTGTAGGCGAGGCATGCCAGAATCGCGAAGCCGTCGCCGACATTGATATTGAGGCTCAGGATCCGCCCCAGGTCGCCATGGGTCGCCGTCAGCAGCACGCCTGAAATGGCGATGATGACGCCGGCGATCTGCAGCGCCTTCACCCGCGCGCGGAAGACGATGAAATTGGCTGCTAGAATCATCATGGGCAAAGCAGCCTGGACGATTGCCGCATTGACGCCGGTCGTGGTGCTCAGCCCCACATAGAGCAGCACGTTGAACAGCGCATAGCCGACAAAACCGTAGGTCATCAGCAGGGGCCAGGTGCCGCGGATCACCGGCCAATCGGTTTTGAGATAGCGCCAGGAGAAGGGCAGGATGAAGAGCGTGGCGCCAACGCAGCGGGCCGCCAGCAGCAGGAATGGGTCGATTTCGCCCACCACGAGCTTGGCGGCGACGACGTTGCCGCCCCAGAACAGGGGCGCCAGCAGCAGGAGCAGATAGGGCTGATCGAGCATTCGGGCGGATATGCCGCGATTTTGGTGGTTGAGCGGCTTTGTCATCGTCGTCTTGGTGATGTATGGACGTCAGGACTTATCAGTTATTCGGCCATCGGCAAAATTCTACCCAAGGTGGTCGGGAGGACAGACGTCCAAGTGGAGAAGGGTGTGGCCGTGGCGGCCGGGCCCTTTATGTCGCGCCTATCCTGGAGAAGGTAATTCTATGGCTAATGTGGTTGTCGTCGGCTCGCAGTGGGGCGACGAGGGCAAGGGCAAGATCGTCGATTGGCTCTCGGAGCGCGCCGATGTGGTGGTGCGCTATCACGGGGGCCACAATGCCGGCCACACACTGGTCATCGATGGCGTGAGCTACAAGCTGGCGCTGCTGCCCTCGGGCCTGGTGCAGGGCAAGCTCTCGGTCATCGGCAATGGCGTGGTCGTGGATCCCCACCACTTCGTCAGCGAAATGGCCAAGCTGCGCGGCCAGGGCGTCAAGATCACCCCCGAAATCCTGCGCATTGCCGACAATGCGCCGCTGATCCTGTCGCTGCATCGCGAACTCGATGCTATCCGCGAAGATTCCAATTCGGGTCTCAAGATCGGCACCACCAAGCGCGGCATCGGCCCTGCCTATGAAGACAAGGTCGGCCGCCGCGCCATCCGCCTGATCGATCTCAGCGAACCCGATACGCTCATGGTCAAGATCGAGCGCCTGCTCGGCCACCACAACGCGCTGCGGCGCGGCATGGGGCTGGTCGAGATCGAAGCGCAGAAGATCTATGACGAGCTGACTTCGGTCGCGGCAGAAATCCTGCCCTTCATGGACCAGGTCTGGAAGGTGCTCGACGACAAGCGCAAGTCCGGCGCGCGCATCCTGTTCGAAGGCGCGCAGGGTGCGCTGCTCGACAATGACCACGGCACCTATCCGTTCGTCACCTCGTCCAACACCGTTGCCGGCCAGGCCGCTGCCGGCTCGGGCCTCGGGCCGACGGCGATCGGCTATGTGCTTGGCATCACCAAGGCCTACACGACCCGCGTCGGCGAAGGTCCGTTCCCGTGCGAGCTGGATGACGAGATCGGGCGCCATTTGGCTGTCGTCGGCAAGGAAGTCGGCGTCAATACCGGCCGGCCGCGCCGTTGCGGCTGGTTTGACGCCGTGCTGGTCCGCCAGACGGTCAAGACCTCGGGCATTTCGGGTATTGCGCTGACCAAACTGGACGTGCTCGATGGTCTCAAGGAGATCAAGGTCTGCGTCGGCTATGAACTCGATGGATCACGGATTGATTATTTGCCTGCCTCAATGGGGGCACAAGCGCGCGTTAAGCCGATTTACGAAACGCTCGAAGGCTGGTCGGAAACCACCGCCGGGGCGCGGAGCTGGGCCGATCTTCCCGCGCAGGCGATCAAGTATGTCCGCTATATCGAAGAGCAGATCGGGACGCCGGTCGCCATGCTGTCGACGAGCCCGGAACGGCTGGATACCATCCTTGTCGTTGACCCATTCCAAGACTGATATTTTTTGTTACAACACGTCGCAGCAATTGTGAGTACCAAGTAACCAATGGCGGACTACAAGGAGCTGTTGCGCCGCGCCATCACGGCGCTGCCGGAGAACAATGGGGCGGCCCGCCGGGCGGTCTACGAGAAGGCGCGGTCGGCTCTCGTCGGACAGCTGCGCGCCATCACGCCCCCATTGCCGGCACGTGACATCACCCAGCATCGCCTGCAGCTTGAAGACTGCATCCGCCAGGTCGAGCAGGAGGCCAGCGAGGCCGTCATCACGCTTGGCCGCGAAAGCGCCGCGCCACCGCGCGTCGCGATGCCTGCTGCCGAGCCCGCGCCGGCTCCTGCGCCGACAGTATCGGCACGCCCCATGCCGGTGGAGACGCCAAAGCCGGCCACGGTCGAGGCGCCCAAGCCTGCAATGCCGGCCCCTGCTACCGCCGAGGCCAGCAAACCTGCGCCAAAGCCGGCGCCCGCCGCGCCGACATCCATCGAGGATATTATCAGCCAGGCCTCGGCCGTGGCCGACGCGCCGGCGGAGCCCGCCGATGGCAAGCCGGCGGCGGCTCCTGAACCCGAGCCCAAGCCTGAGCTTCGGGTCATGCCGGCCATTGTGGCGCGGGTTCAGGCCAACCGCACGGGTCCAACCTCGCCAGTGCCGCAGTCGAACAATGTTCGGCCGCTGGAAGCGCCGCTCAAGAGCCCCAGTTTCGAGCCGCATCGCGACGCCATTCCGCTGGCGGCCAATTCGGCCGCCGAGGCGACGCGTGTCACCGCGCGCATCGAGCCATCGATCGGCAACCAGGCCGTGGCCCGCCAGCAGGTGGTCGCGCCGGTAACGGTCATCGAACCCGTGCCGGTGGAAGCCGCCCTGTCGAGCGTGCGCGAAGTGGATGTGGAGCCCGATGCCAGCGAGGCGCAGGGTGTCATCGAACGCGCCATCGAGGTGCTCGACCGCGAGGCGCGTGGCGAACAGACGCCGGCGCTGCCCGATCCGGCGACCAGCTTCGCCAGGGTGCCAGCCGCCGACGACAGCGACGATGCCGGCTTTGCCGATGCTCCCGCCCAGCGCAGCGGCGCGGGGCTGACGATTTTCCTCGTCGTTTTCGCCATCCTGCTCGCCGGTGTCGGCGGCGCGGGCTTCTGGGCGTGGCGCGAGGGCTATGTCGATCTCGACCAGATGTTCGGCCGGGCCCCGGCGCCGGTGACCGATACCGCCGATACAGCCGATGTCACGCCGACGCTCGATCCGGTGCAGCCGGCCGAGACGACCGACGACCCGGTGGTCGGCCCCGGCAATACCGCGCCCGTTACCTCGGCCGCCGACGGCAATGCCGAGCTCAGCGGGCTCGAAATCGAGGATCGGCTCGAGCCGACGCCCGAGGCCGTGCAGCCGACCGGCAACGAGACTGTGCTCCCCGATGTCAATTCGGGCGAAGTCAAGAGCGAGGAACGCCTGACGGGCGACGAGACGACGCCGCTGGCGGTTGCCGACCCGGCCGCGTCGGTCGATCCGGCCGTGCTGGCGGGTAGCCAGTCGCTGCTGCTCGAAGCCAGCCAGGATGGCACAACCGGCGCCGTGCCGTTCTCGGGAACGGTCGAGTGGAGCGAGGGCCAGGACGAGCTCGGCCTGCCGACGCTGATCGGTACGGCCAGCATCCCGGCGCGCAATCTGGGCGTCGACATCACCATCCGCAAGAATTCCGATCCGAGCCTGCCGGCCAGCCATCTGATGGAAGTCGACTTCAAGGTGAGCGATACCTTTATCGGCGGCACGATCGCGACGCTGCCGGGCGTGTTGCTCAAGGACGAGGAACTGGTGCCCGGTACCGCGCTGGTGGGTGCGTCGGCGCGCGTGGTGGGCAACTCGTTCCTGTTCGCGCTGAGCGCAACGCCGGCCGATGCGACGACCAATACCGACCTCTTGGAAAACCGCCGCTGGATGGACCTGGCGGTCGTCTATGGCACGGGGCGCAACGCCATCATCACGCTCGAAAAGGATGATGCGGCGCAGGCCCTGTTCGAGAAGGTCTTCACCACCTGGGCGCAGTAGCCTTGGGCCGTTACACGCTGGCCACCAGCCGTCTCTCGCTCAGCATGTAGCGGCGGCGTGCCAGCGCCTCGACGTCATCGACATGGTGGCTGACCAGGATCGTGTGCCAGGCGTGCCGGGCGGTGAGCGTGCCAACCAGATCGCGCACGGCCACCCTGGTTTCGTCATCGAGCGCTGAAAACGGTTCATCCAGCAGCAGCACCGGGCGAGCGCGGAGCAGGGTCCGCGCCAGCGCAACGCGCTGCTTCTGGCCGCCGCTGAGCGTGCTGGCGACCTGGTCGCCGATGCCTTCGAGGCCCACTTCCGCCAGTGCCGCATCGATCTGTTCGCTGGCCTCCGTCCTGCCGATGCCGGCAGGCAGGCCCAGGCCGACATTGCGCGCGGCGGTCAGGTGGTCGAACAGGCTTTCGGATTGCAGCAGCAGCGATACCGGCCGTGCCTCGGGCGGCAGGGGCACCAGATCTTGCTGGTCGAGCTCGATGCGTCCGGCGCTCGGCGCAAGGAAGCCCGCGAGCAGGTCGAGCAGGGTCGATTTGCCGGAGCCACTCGGCCCCGAGATAGCGGTGACCTGGCCGGCATCGGCGACGAAGGAGAACATGTAGGGGTCCGCCTGCCCCGGATGGGCATAGGCCAGGTTCTCAACGCGCAGCATAGGCGATCCTCTCGAACAGTTTGGGGAGGCCCACAAAGGCGACGATGGTGCCGATCAGCAGAATGGCGGCGATCGCGGCGGCATCATTGTTGCGGTAGGAGCCGAGCGCCCGGAACATCATCAGCGGCAGGGTCTGGAAATCCTGCGTGCCAAACAGCGCGATGACGCCGAGGTCGCCGAGCGAGAAGCAGAAGGCGAGCGCCAGCATGACGCCGATGTCGCGGCCGAGCAGCGGATACTCGACCAAGGCGAACTGGCGCCAGCCCGAGAGGCCGAGCGAGCGGATGAGCTTGCCGCGGGTGCGGGCAATGGCTTCGAGCGGCGGTCCGAGCGTTGCCATGGCGAAGGGGAGGGCGAGCAGGCTATTGCCCAGGATGACGACGAAGGGCGCCGCGGTGGCAGGGGCAAGGCCGAGATGGCGCACCAGAAGGAAGAAGCCGAGCGACAGCACCACGGCGGGGACGGCGAGATAGGCGAAGGCCGGCATGCCCAGCAGCGTGCGCAGGAAGCCGCTGCCGGTGGCGCCGCGGCCAAGGGCCAGCAGCAGGGCCAGGGCCAGTGTGAGCAAGGCGGAGGTTGCGCCGATGACGAGGCTGCTCGCGGTGGCCCACCAGAAAGCCGGCTGGGCGACGACGCGGACGACGCCGGCGCCCAGCCCGTCGACCAGCACGGACACCAGCGGCAGCAGGAAGCCGACAGTGCAGAGAAGCAGGATGGCCGCCTGCAGCAGGCGGGCTCCGCCCCGGTCCCGCCAGCGTGGCGGAGTCGAGGCGCCAAAGCTGGTGGGGATCGGCGCCAGCGCCGACGCGGCCAGGATGACCAGCGAACAGACCGCGATCTGGGTGGCGGCCAGCAGGACTGCGCCTGTCAGGTCGAAGTTCTGCCGCACCGCGGCATAGATGGCGACCTCCAGCGTCTGGTTGGCCGGGCCGCCGCCCAGCAGCAGCACGATGGGGAAGCTGGTGAAGGCGAGAAGGAAAATGATGGCGGCGAGGCCCGGAACGGTGCCGCGCAGAGCTGGCCAGTCGATGATGATGAAGCGTTGCCAGGCCGAGAGGCCCAGTGACTGGCCGGTTTTGAGGCGGCTGGCGGGAATGGCGTCGAGCCGGGCCAGCATGATGCGCGCGGCAAAGGCGCCATCGAGCACCACATGGGCAAAGAGGATGCCGGAGAGGCCGAAGGCTGGGTTGCCCAGGGGAAATCCGAACAGGGCTTCGCTGGCCTGATTGATCCAGCCATTGCGGCCCCAGATCGAGAGCAGGCCGAAGGCCACGACCATGCCGGGGGTGACGATGGCCGAGGCGAAGAGACCGACGACCAGATCGCGGCCCGGGAAACGCAGGCGATTGAGCGCCCAGGCCAGCGCCATGCCGACCGCGATGGAGAGGATGGTGGTGAGCCCGGCCTGGATCGAGGTCATGCGCAACAGGTGCGGGATATCGATGCGCGACCCGCTGCCGCCACCGCTGGCCGCAACCAGGATCGCCCAGAGCACGAGCGCGATGAGCGCGGTGATGGCCAGGGCCAGGGTGCTGGCGGCAGCAATGCGGAGGGGGCGATGGGGCAGGGTCAGCATGGGCCTTGCTCCGGCATGCGGGCCAAACCACCCCCACCCTTGATCCCTCCCCACAAGGGGGAGGGAGACGATGGGACGACGGTCCGGGGCACAATCGCAACCTCGCGCCGCACAGGCTTCCCTCCCCCTTGTGGGGAGGGAATGAGGGTGGGGGGTGTCACGGCCGCGATCCCGCGTTCGCTCCTACTGCACCGCAGCCACCATCTCGTCGATCCAGCGCTGGCTGTTGGCGGCGATGGCCTCGTCGTTCAGTGTCAGAGTTTTTTCCGGCTGGGGCAGGGTGGCAAAGGTCGGGTCGAGATCAGCACCCAGGTCGATGACCGGGAACATCCAGTTGGTGGTGGGGATGATCTTCTGGCCGTCCACCGAGGTGAGGTAGGCGAGGAATTTCCTTGCCAGTTCCTGCTTGTCGGACGACTTGAGGATGCCCGCCACTTCGGTCTGGGCCAGGTGCCCTTCCTCGAACAGCGCTGCGTGGATGGTGTCGTCCTTGTCGGCGATGATGTGGTAGGCGGGTGAGCTCGAATAGCTCAGTGCCATGTCGGCCTCGCCCTCGAGGAAAAGGCTGTAGCTCTCGCTCCATTCGCGCGTGACGGTGAGGATATGCGGCTTGAGGCCGGCCCAGATTTCGGGCGCCCGATCGCCATAGGCGGCCGCGATCCACAGCACGAGGCCCAGGCCCGGCGTGGCCGAGCGGGGGTCCTGGATGGCGATCTTGAAATCGGCGGGCATGGCGATGAGCTCTTCGAAGGACTTGGGCGGCGCCGTCACGCTGTCCTGGTCATAGACGAAGGCGAAATGCGCGTAGTCGAAGGGCACGAACTGGGTGTCGGTCCAGGCTTCGGGCAGGTTGAGGCCGGTCAGGTCGAGCCCGTGATCGGCAAACAGGCCCGTGGCGCGGGCTTCGCCGGCAATGGCCGTATCGAGCCCGACGATGATGTCCGCCTCGGTGGTATCGCCTTCGAGCTGCACGCGGCGCAGCGTGCCGATGGAGCTGTCGGCGGCGATCCACTCGACGATGCAACCGCCGCAAATGGCCTCGAAGCCGGCCTTGAGCGCCGGACCGGGACCCCATTCGGCGGCGAAGCCGTCATAGGTATAGATCTTGAGGATCGGCACTTCTTCGGCGAAGGCGGGAGCAACGAACAATCCGGAAAGGACCGCAAGCGCCAGACGGGTGAATTTGACCATGGGTCATTCCCTTCAATGGTGTCACGGCCATGGGTGAAGGGATGTGTGTCAATGGAGAGGGCGTCGAGACGCCCTTGCCATCTCGAACTTCCTCCGCCAGCATGACCTGGTTCAGGTTCAATGGGTAACTCTCAGCTCCGGAAACCTCCGGAACACCCCAGCGAGACGCCCCACACTTAATGAGAGCTTTGTGACAGTGCAAGACACTTCCGTACCCGCGGCGGATGCGCCAATGGTCGTATTCAACGGGCCGATGGCCATTGTCGGCGGTGGCGCCGTAGACCCGGCTCTGCTGGTTGAACTGGCCGGGCGCGGCGTGCCGCTGGTGGGTGCCGATGGTGGCGGGGACGCCATTGGCGATGCGGGCCTCTTGCCGGCAGCCATAATCGGCGATCTCGATTCGCTGCGCGATCGGGCTGCGTGGGAGGCGCGTACCCGCGTGATCCACATGCCGGACCAGATCACCACCGACTTCCAGAAAGCGATCCGCGCCACCAGCGCGCCGGTAACGCTGGCACTGGGCATGACCGGCAAGCGGCTCGATCACACGCTGGCGGCGCTGAGCGCCGTGCTGCAATACGCGCCGGTGCGAAGGTTGCTGCTGGTGGACGAAGTGGATGTGGCGCTGGCGGTGGTGGGGCCGATACGCTTCGAGGCCGGTGTGCGGGAGCGCGTATCGATCCATCCGCTGCTGCCGATCCGGTTCACGCAGTCGACGGGGCTCTATTACCCCATGGATGGGTTGCTGCTGGAGCCGGGCGGGCTGATCGGGACGTCCAATGAGGGGACGGGCGGGCCGGTCGAGATCGTGCCTGATGACGAGACGCCATGGCTGCTGATCCTGGGCAAGGAGCGGCTGTGGGATCTGGTGGGGGCGGCAAGCAAGAGTACCCCCTCCTAGCCTCCCCCTGAAAAGGGGGAGGAACCTCATCCAGTCCGTGGCCCAGCCCTGCCACGGCCACCGGCCGGATTCCTCCCCCTATCAGGGGGAGGCTAGGAGGGGGTATCCCCCAAACAAAAAGGCGGGCCTGAGCCCGCCTCTGTCATTCCTTGCCGCCGCTTAGTGCGCGTGGGCGGCTTCCTTGACCGCGTCCTGCACCTTTTCGAAGGCGCGGACCTCGATCTGCCGGATGCGTTCGCGGCTGACGTCATATTGCTGGGCCAGCTCTTCGAGAGTGGCCGGATTGTCCTGCAGGCGGCGGGCCTGGAAGATGGCGCGCTCGCGCTCGTTGAGCACATCCATGGCGCTGGTCAGCAGGCCCATGCGTTCCGAAAATTCCTGGCTTTCGCCCAGGCTGGTTTCGGCGCTCGGGGTGTCGTCGACCAGCCAGTCCTGCCATTCGGACGAGCCTTCGTCGGCGCGCATCGGCGAGTTGAGCGAGGCGTCACCCGACAGGCGCGCATTCATCGACACCACATCGTCCTCGGTTACCTTGAGGGTGGTGGCGATCTGCTTGATCTGGTCGGGATGCAGCGAACCATCGTCGAGAGCCGCGATCTGGCCCTTCACCTTGCGCAGGTTGAAGAACAGTCGCTTCTGGGCGGCGGTGGTGCCGATCTTGACCAGGCTCCAGCTGCGCAGCACGTATTCCTGGATGGCAGCGCGGATCCACCACATGGCATAGGTCGCCAGGCGGAAGCCCTTTTCGGGCTCGAAGCGCTTGACCGCATGCATCAGGCCCACATTGCCTTCCGAGATCACCTCGGAAATCGGCAGGCCATAGCCGCGATAGCCCATGGCGATCTTGGCCACGAGACGAAGATGGCTGGTGATGAGCTTCTGGGCGGAACCCGGGTCCTGATGCTCCTTGTAGCGCTTGGCGAGCATGTATTCTTCGTCCGGTTCCAGCATGGGGAACTTGCGGATTTCCTGAAGATAGCGGCTCAAGCCCCCTTCGGAGGAGAGGACTGGAAGATTGGTCTGGGCCATGGACGCACCCCTTTCTGGTTCCCCCGCATGACGCGGGCGGACGCGTGTTTGGCAATGGCCGTAACCGGCCCATCGGCAAACAACGATGATCTATATAGGACGCAATTGGGCGATTGTAAGAGCACCAAGAGATTGAAAATGCAGAACCCTGCATATGGTTCCCGATAAATTGCGAGCGCTGATCGAACAGCGCCTTGGCGGAGCGAACCTGGCAGCATGGCTGCTCCATAGTTGGCTGGTATTCCGCTAATATTGGGCCCCCAAACAGGAGGTCCGACAAATGAAGTTCATGGCTTCCATGGCGCTGGCCGGCACCCTTATGGTGCAGCCGGCGCTGGCTCAGTCCATTGAAGGTCAATGGTTCTCGCGCACCGAACTTGGTGGCATCGTGGTCGAGACGATCACGGTCATCACCGGCAACAGCTATATCAGCAACAGCCAGTCGGTGGTTGGCGGCTTTCCCTATGCCATCAGCCAGACCGGCGAAGCGATGTTCACCCCGCCCGACAATCTGCGCCTGGTGGTGCTCGACTGGCAGCCGCGCTGGCAGAATGGTGGGCCGGTGCGCATGCCGCCCAACAGCAACTACACCATCCTCAGCCTTGACCAGACGCAAATGATCGCTGTCGACAATATCTGCACCATGAACGCCAGTCCTGCGGCCTGCACCCTGGCGTTCCAGCGCATGTAGGGGCCAACGCCGATTGCGCTAGCGCGCAAAGGCCTTGTCATAGCCTTCGAGCGCATCCTCGAGCGCCTGCAGGTCATCCGGCAGCGGCGCTTCGAAGAACATCTCTTCGCCCGTCACCGGATGCTCGAAGCCCAGCTCCGCCGCATGCAGCGCCTGGCGGCCGAGCGCCTGGATGGGGCCGGCGACATCTGGCGGCAGCTTGTTGATCTTGGTGGCAAAGCCGGGCGCGTAAACAAGGTCGGAGACCAGCGGATGGCCGATATGGGCCATGTGCACGCGGATCTGGTGGGTGCGGCCGGTTTCGAGGTGGCACTGCACGCGGGTAATGTCCCAGCCAACATCGCCGAAGCGGGCCTCGACGAAATAGTGGGTGATCGCCTCGCGCCCATCCTTGCGCACCGCCTGCTTCAGGCGATTGTTCTGGTCGCGGCCGAGGGGAGCATTGATGGTGCCCTTGCCGGTTTCGGTCATGCCCCAGACGAAGGCGATGTAGGCGCGGTGGAGCGGGCCGGTGCGGCCATGGTCGGCAAACTGCTCGGAGAGGTGCTTGTGCGCGGTCTCGGTCTTGGCGGCGACCATGACGCCGGACGTATCGCGATCGAGCCGGTGCACGATGCCGGGGCGCTTGACGCCGCCAATGCCGACCAGGCTGTCGCCGCAATGGAACAGCAGCGCATTGACCAGCGTGCCATCGGGCGAGCCTGGGGCAGGGTGGACCACCATGCCGACGGGCTTGTTGACGACGATGAGCTGATCGTCCTCGTAGAGGATGTCGAGCGGGATATCCTCGGGATGCGGCTCGGCCTCTTCCGGGGGTGGGGCAAGAAGGACGATTGTCTCCCCCTCGGTAAGCCGGTATTTGGGCTCGCTGACGGTTGTCCCGTTTATGCTGACGGCGCCATTGAGGATCAGATCCTTGATGCGGCTGCGGCTCAGTACGGTGTGGGCCTTGGCGAGGCCCCCATCGAGCCTTTCGCCAGCCATGCCGACATCGACGACTACTTCGACTTCCTCGCCCTCGAACTCTTCAGCGGTATTTTCAGCCATGAGCGATCCTAATCAGACTGGGCCAGCCGGCCCCAAAGCGGACGAGCCACTGTCCCCCGAGGCGCTGGCCATGTTCGGCAAGGCGCGCCGCTCGTTCGGGATATCGATCGGCATCCTGTTGCTGGGCTTTATGGCGATTGGCATCGCCCTTGTCTATCGCGTGATGCGCGACGCCCCGCCACCATCAGTGGCCGAAAGCGTGGCGGTGCCAGACGGGGCCGAGGTGGTCTCGGCCGTGGTCAGCGAGGGTGCGATCAACGTGACCTACACGGTAGGCGGGGTGACGACGCTGGCGCTGTTCGATCAGGCGACGGGGGAATTGACCCGGAGCGTGGTGATCGGGTCGGAGTAAGGAAGAGTACCCCCTCCTAACCTCCCCCTGAAAAGGGGGAGGAACCTGCCCAGTGATTTTCGTCGATCGTGCCACAAGCTCGATCGGTCCCTCCCCCTATCAGGGGGAGGCTAGGTGGGGGTATCCAAGAAAGACTCTGCTACCGCCCCTGGATTTCCTTGAGCGCCGCCATGCGGTCCGTCACCGAGCCGCCCTTGCGGCTGCCCTTGGCCGGCTGCATAGGCAGCGCGTCGCTGCTCTCGCCATCGTCGGCGAAGCGCTGGACGCGGTCGAACAGGCTCTCTTCGGCGCCGCTGGGCACGGGCGTTTCGGTATCGACGGCATAGACCAGCCGGCTGACGCTGGCGGCGATGTCATTGAGCTTTTCGCGCAGATAGGCTTCTTCGAGGCGTTCGGTATCCCAGTCCGCCAGGATGGTGGATTCGACGTTGCTGACCTTCTTGCGCAGCTTTTCCACTTCAGCTTCGAGGCTGAGCTTGTCGGCCAGCAGCAGTTCGGCGCGACCCTCGGATTGCTCCACCACCTGGCTGGTTTCGGCGAGGAGAGCATTGAGGCGGTTCTCGGCGCTGGCGATGCGCGCCTCGGCGGCGACCAGGCTATCGGCCTCGGCATCCTTCTTGTCGTCGCGGGTGGTCAGCGCCGCGCGCATCTGGGCGATGGCGGCCGTGGCCTCGACGCTGCGCCGATCGGAATTTTCGAGCCGGGTGATCAGGCTCTTGGCCTGGTCTTCGAGGAAGCTGGCGCGCTTGCGCTCGATGGCGAGAGTGGTGGTGAGGCGGTCGATATCCTCGTCATAGTCGCCGGTCAGCGGCTTGCCATCGGCGTCGGTGCCGCGAGGCAGGCCACCGCGCAGGGTGTCGCGCAGTTCGGCGATTTCCTCGCTGCGCACATCGAGTTCACGGTCGCGCATGCGCAGGCGCTGCGCCAGGTCGGTGCCGTCGCGCTCAAGCTCGGTAACGCGGGCGCGCAGTTCGGCCTCGCGGGCTTCGAGTTCGCGGACCACGGCCAGATGCTGGTCGCGCTCGGCCTTGAGCTGGCCGAGATCGCTGCGCTTCTGGTTGACGTCGCCCAACTGCTCGGCGAGGCGCTTGCGCAGGGTTTCGACATTCATTTCGAGCCGGCGGGTCGACAGCGCGAATTCGGCGCGCAGCTGATCCTTGTCGGCGCGGAACTCAGCCATGGTGATGGGGGTAGCCGCCTCGATGCGGCGCTTGGTCAGGCGCACGGCGCGTTTCCACACTGCCGGCAGGATGATCAGCGACACCAGGCCCGCTACCAGCAGCCCCAGGGCGAAATACATGATGTTCTCGATGACCATCGGTCAAACTCCGCAACCGTACCGGCCTGCAATACGGGGCAAATGTCTATCTGGCAGCTCCAAGAAGGCGCCGCCATCTTTGCCAGCGATTAACCCTAACGCGTCCGCGCCGCGCCGTCACCTCAATGCCGGTCAACTCTAGGTGGCAAAACCGTTGGTCGGCGCCAGCGGCGCGGGCAGGTTCTGTTCGCCCAGCGTGGTGCGCAGCTCGATCTCGAGGTCGCGGCAGATCTGGCTGATCGGCACGTCGTTGGCATTGCCCTCGAAGGGATTGGAGGTGCTCTCGCCGACCTGGTCGAGCGACAGGTACATCCAGCCCAGCAGCGTGCTGAACGGGATGGACAGCCAGACGGCATAGGGACCGAGAATGTCGGAAAGCTCGGCAAACATTGGCACTGCGCCGAAGGGCAGCATGGTGCAGAAGATGGTCACGAACATGGTGCCGACAATCGCGTATTGGCGCGGATAGGGATAGTTCTTGATGCGGTCGGCCCGGCTCTGCTGGTCGTGCAGTTCGCGCATCGATTTCAGCAGTTCGCCATAGATCTGGGACGGCAACGCGCTGTCCTTGGACAGCTGGTTGATGTGGCGCATCTGCAGGTCGAGCACCTGCAGGGCCGGATAGCGCGCCTGCAGCACCGCCTCGGCATCGGCGCCGAGCAGCGGGGCGATCTCGCTGCGCAGCGGGCTGGCGTCCTCGACAATGTGGTAGCGCTTGCGGAATTCGGCATTGGCCGAATGCGCCACGGTCTCCCAGGGCATGGGGCGGCGCAGGGAAAAGCGCAGGGCAGTCAGCCAGGCCAGGTGGCGGTGGATAAGGATGCGGGCCGTGTCGCCATCGGCGAAGTCGCGGCAGAGGCCGGCCCAGATGCGGCTCGTCGCGGCAATCTGTGCGAACAGCTGCAGCGCCTCGCCGGCGCGGGACAGCACCTGCGCGTTCTTGAAGCCGGCGACCAGCGACACGGTGGTGCCCAGCACCAGCACCACGGGCCAGGGCACGCCAAATCCGGCAATGCCCGGAATATGATAGACGCCGATGGCGATGAGGCTGACCACGATCATGTAGATGACGCTGCGCCGCGACCAGAGCGCAAAATCGATCAGCCGATAAGACCGTCCCACATGCATGTCGTTCGTCTCCGCCAGACGGGCAGCCTCGCCCGCGCGAAATACCTAGCGGGTTTGGCTTATGCCGTCACGACCCTGCGAAGCCGCGACACGTCGCTAGGGGAAGGGCGCCGAGCGGGTGAAGATCAGGCCGGGGCCGGTGGGCGGGTCGACCTCCGCCAGCACGTTGCATGATTGGAGGGCAAAGACGACCTCGCGCGGCTCGGCGGGCTGCGGATAGCCTTCCAGCACCAGGTTGAAGGGGATTTCCTGGTCGTTGAAATAGAGCGTCTGCAGGCCGGGTTGGGCATGGCCCCAGACGATGAATTCGAGCTCGACGCCGAGCACTCCGCTCTGGCGCAGGCAGACGGAGAAATCGCCATGGCTGACATAGCCGTCCGCCGCGGGAGCGCAGATGTAACTCAGGCCCTTGATTTCCAGCCCCTCGGCGCGCGGCATCCAGTAGTCCTGCCTTCCCCACAGGTTCTCACCCATCAGATCGATGACGAAGCCGGGGCGGTTGCCGCGCATGTCATTGTCGGCGCCGCTATAGGTGCTGACCACGGTGATCGGCGGATCGGCCAGAGTTGCTTCGGAATTGACGTCACCGGGCCAGAAAACGGTGTCGACGCGCGGGATCATGCGTTGCCAGACCTCGCCGCCGCTGCGGTCGCCCTGCTTCCATTTGCCGGTGATGCCGTCGAGGCCGCCCCCGACCGTTGACACGCCGCCGCTATAGCCGAGATGGCCATAGCCATAGCGCGAGATGAACTGGCCCAGGCCCGTCATCTCGACGCTGGCGGAATTGCCGCCATCCTCGGCCCAGAAGCCGAGGCGCCATTCGGCCGCCGGGTCGCGGGTGAAGCGATACCAGCAACCGCCTTCGGGATCGTCGATGCAGCTCCATGTGCCGCCCTTGCTCAGCACGGCATAGCCGGGCGTTTCCTCGGATTCGCCCTGCCAGTCGATCATCCAGTTGCCTTCGAGCGGCAGATTGGGGTCGAGGGCCGGATCGCGCACATCAGGGCGGGGCTCGGGTGGAAAGGCCAGAGCCGGGTCGGGCTCGACGCCCGGTTGCAGGATGGCGGTCACCTGGCCATCGGCAAAGGTACCGGCCCAGGTCAGCCCGCCATCGGGCAGGCACGGGTCGCCCAGCGTCTTGGTGGCGGTGAGAGCCTCGCCCTCGACCAGGATATCGATGCGCTGCCGCTCGACCCGTTCGCTGCAGCCATAGCCGCTGGCATGCCAGGGCCCATCCAGCACGTCGGCCTTGAGCGGCTCTGCCGTGAAAGCACCGATGCTGCCATCAGCGCTACCGAGGCTGCGCACCTGGGCGAAATCGAGCGGCATGAGCTGGCTGCTCGAATTGCCGTCGATCAGGGGCAGGTCCCGCTGCGACAGCACCGTGCCGGCCATGGGCGCGGCGGAACGCTGGAAGGCGAAGACATCGAGCTTGGCGACAGTCCAGTCCGGCGCGATGACGCGGCCGATCTCGCCGATGAAGCGGGCATCGGCCTCCAGTTCGGATTGCTTGAGACCGCTTTCGAACAGGCGACGCAACGTCTCGCGGTCATCAGCAGTTTCGCTGTCGGATTCAAAGACCTGGACGCTCAGCACCACGCCGCCATTGGGCGGAATCTTGATGATGCTGGCGCTGCCGGTGCGGCGCGGAAAGGTGTGCGTTTCACCCTGGTCGAAATCGGCGATGGGCTCGCCGAGATAGGCCGAGACGGGATCGGCGCGGCCATTGAGCGGGCTGGCGAGGAACAGGATGAAGGGCTCGTCGGCACTCGAGAAGCGATCGAGCGTGCTTTCATTGAGGCTCTCCATCCGTCGCACCTGCACTTCGAAAGACAGCCAGCCATCGGCTTTCTCCTCCTCCGTCAGCAAATGGGCCATCGGCCGCAGGCGGTAGTCGAAACGGAAGTGGCCCTGGTCGCCGCCATCGACATCGAGGCTGCCATCGCTGAAGCCGGCGGTAGCCAGGAGGGCTGTTACGGTCGGGTGATCGAGATGGGCGCGGGCCGTGCCGACATAGTCGGCATTGCCGGCCAGCAGGGCGATCAGCGTCTGCCGGCCGCTGGTCAGCACGCTATCGAGGGTCTGGGTGAATTCCGCCCAGGCGCCGGAGGCGATCTCGGCGCCCCCACCCGCCTCGTTGAGCAAGGCAAGCCCGGTCGGCTGCTCGGCGAAGGGGCCTATCATATAGGCGTCGTGATCGCCTTCCTCGAAGTCGTCATAGCCGGTGATCGGCCCATGACCGACACGCCGGTCGAGCAGGTGCTTGCTTTGGGTCTCGCCGAAATGCACCTCGGCGTAAATGTCGGCATCGGTGCCCGAGCCGATGGAATCGTCGGTCTCGATTTCAAGCCGCAGGAACCAGCCCGATGAGGCCGGCGCCTGGTCGCGCCCCGGCACGAAGGCATTGCCCTCGGGATAGGCGCCGGCCGAGAGGATCAGATAGGGGAGCCTGGACAGGTCCTCGAAGCCGCGGGTGCGGATTTCCTCGTTCTCGCCCTCGGACTTGATGCGGTTCCAGAATGCCGCCTGGCGTGGCCCCATCGCCGTCATGGCGGCTTCGAGATATTGCACCCATTCGGTGCTGGCGCGGATGGCGAGGTCCTTGGCGCCGGCGAACAGCATGTCGGCATTGGCTGAACAGACCTCGCCGCGCTCGGCGCGCAGGATGACCTGGCATTGCGACTGGCGGAAATGGTGGCCGTCGAGGCCATCGAGGAAGTTGCCATCGGCATCGAGCAGGCCGCGGTTCTTGGCCTGAACGCGCGCCATCCAGGTCGAATCCAATGCCATGCCCGGCGGGTCGAGATAGAGCAGGGTGCCGTTCTGTCGCTCGTCGACGCTGAAGGTTATGCCCTCTGCCGCCGAACAGGCGCGAAAGGTTTCGCAGCTCGGCAGGTTCTGCAGCGGCGACAGGCCTGAGCAGAGCGGCCCCAGGCCCGTATCGAAGGCCCGCCCGCGCAGCAGGCTGCAGGATAGCGAGAACTTGCCGTGATTGGCGGGCGCGCCGGCTTCGCCCATTTCATAGGCGCCGGAATACAGCGACAGCGCAGCCCGCGCTTCCGGCTCGGTCTGCAGGAAGGTCTGGCAGCGGCGGTCGACGCCGTCGATCCAGTTCGAATGCGAATAGAAATCCTGCACGGCGTGGAGCGATGCGCCCAGCACGTTCTGCCCGGCGGTCAGGTCGCCCGGGCCGTCGCGCATGGAAGCCCAATAGAGCCCGATCAGGGTGCCGGCGGCGTAGCGCTCCCAGGTGCCCAGAACGCCCGATGTCGAGAACACATCGTCGAAATGCAGCTTGGCCAGCTCCGGTCGTCCAACCAGCACGGCATCCAGCCGTCCATCGCCGCCATTGAGCCACCACAGCGGATTATAGGCGTAGCTGTCGACATAGTCGGCATGCCAGGCGATGGAGTCGGCGGCCTGGGCGGAAAATCCGGCGCCCTCGTAGCGCGGTTCGCCCCCGAGCAGGGCACGTCGCGCAATGTCCTCGTGGTGCCAGGGATTGCCATCGATCAGGTCTTCGCCGGAAAAGCCAAAGGCGCTTCCCGCAGCGGCGAGGGCCGTTGCCACCAGAGCGGCTGTGGCGAGTACCCCGCGTCGCATGGACCTGTCTCCTCGGCGCGAGATTACACCCGCGCCGGAGCAAAATACAGCCGCGCCCGGAGGTCAGGGCTCGGCTTCGTCGGCCGTCGAGACGGCCAGCTTGCGCCGCACCCGGTGCAGGTATTCACGCCGGGTGAACGGGTTGGGTCCCGATCGCGGCCGGCTGCGGATATCGCCCTGCACCGGGCGGTAGTGGGCGAAGGTGGCGCCCAGCGCGCCTTCCCCACCGGTGAGACCCGGCAGTTGCTGCTGCACCTGCTGCATGCAGGCCGCACGGATTTCGCCCTCCAGCCGGGCCGTTGCACCATTGATCGTGGTCGTTTCGATCGTCGCGCCGGCTCGGCCCAGCAGTTGCAGCATGGGCCCCAGGGCGTCGGCCGGCAGTTCGAGCTCGAAGTGCTGGATCGGCTCACAGACCAGCGTGCCGCCCTGGCGCAATGCCTCGGCCAGCACCAGCGGCGTCAACTGCCGGAAGTCGCCCGCCGTGCTCACCGGGGACATGTGCTTCACCTCGGTCATGGCGATGTGGCAATCGATCACCTGCCAGCCATGCATGCCCTGGTGCAGCGTCTCGTGGACGGCCTCTTCCACCCCGCGATAAAAGGCCGCCGGCATTTCGCCCGGATCGACTTCGAGGGCAAAGCTGACGCCCGAGCCTGGTGGCATCGGATCGACGCGGAGGCCCACGGTCGCCAGGAAGGGGTTTGGCTGCTTGAACAGGAACTCGACCGCATGGCCGCTTGCCGCCGGCCGCTCGACGCAGATGATCGTCGATTCCCGGAACTGGATGGCCAGGCCAAAGTCATCGAGCAGGGTCTGCTGGATGACCTCCTTCTGCACCTCGCCATAGAGCGAGACGAATATCTGCTGTTCCTCGTCATTCTTGCGCAGGTTGATCAGCGGGTCCTGCTCGGCCAGTTGGGCCAGGGCCTGCCAGAGCGCGGCGCGGTCCCCGTGGCGGGATGCCACGACCTGGGTCTCGAGTGTTGGCGGCGCGAAGTGATGCGCAACCGCGCGCGGCGGCGCCACACCGACAATGTCGCCGATCCGCGCATCGGCGAGGCCCGAAATCCGGGCAACGCGGCCGGCGGTGAGTTGATCGGCGGCATGCGCCTTGCCCCGGTCGAACAGCTGGATGGCCGTGACCACCGCACCCTTTCCGGCGCAGGTCACCTGGTCGCGCACGGCCAGCCGGCCCGAGAAGAGCCTCACATAGGCCAGCTTGTCGCCCGCCCAACCGCGGTCAATCTTGAAGACCACGCCCGAAACCGGCGCGTCGTCGTCGCCGGCCAGGGCGGGCAGCAGGCGGGGAATGGCCGCCAGCAGCGGCTCGATGCCGGCGCCTGCAATGGCCGAGCCGAAGAAGACCGGATGCAGCAGACCGGCCTGGCTCTGGGTCTGCAAGGCGGCCTCCAGGCGCTCCGGCACTATGGTCCGCGGGTTGCCCAGATAGTCGGCCAGCAGTGCATCGTCCCGTTCGGCCAGCATGTCGAGCAGGAGCGCCTGACTGTCGGGGGTGGTGAAATCGGCTGGCACGAAGCGGGCAGCCTTGCTGCCGGTGTCCACAGCTTGTCCCATCGGCACGATGTCCGGCGTCAGACGGCTGGCGATCGCGGCGAGCACTGCGCCGATGTCGGCGCCGGCCCGATCGATCTTGTTGACGAAGATCAGTGTCGGGATGCCCAGCCGTTGCAGCGCTCGCATCAGCACGCGGGTCTGCGCCTGCACGCCCTCGACGGCCGAGACGACGAGGATCGCGCCGTCGAGCACGCCCAGCGTGCGTTCAACTTCGGCGATGAAGTCGGGATGTCCCGGCGTATCGATCAGGTTGACGGTAACGTCGCCGATCGGGAACGACACGACCGCGGCCTTGATCGTTATGCCGCGCTGGCGCTCGAGGGCCAGAGTATCGGTTTGTGTGCTGCCGCTGTCGACGCTGCCGACTTTGGCAATGACCCCGGCCGCAAACAGCAGCCGTTCGGTCAGACTTGTCTTACCCGCGTCGACATGGGCAAGAATCCCCAGGTTCAAGGTTCGCATGGACCATCAGTTTCTCAAGATTTCGGAAGGTGTTTCTTGATGAACTGAAGGCTGCCATCGGTCGGTCCTTTCCCCGTTTGGAGGCCTGCAAAGTAACACAGGGCCGCCGCGAGGCAACCCTGTGGGGTCGATCGGGCCTTGCCTGCGCCGCCAATGCCGGCGGCGAGCAAGAAAGGGTCAGGTCAGGCCCATTCCTCGTCGACGAACTGCCGCGAGGAGTTCAGCCGGGGGAAGGTGATATCCGGCACCGGGCAGTCGAGGAAGGCACAGAGCGGGCCCCAGCCCTCGCGCACATCCAGCGTCAGGAGGCGCGATGGGGGGATGGTGGCCTGCACGGTGGCGATATGATCCTTGAACACGCCTGTCGCATGCGCCCGCTCGTTCAGCCGGTCATCGAAGAGGGGCTTGACCACCAGGTCGTATCCCATGCTGGCGATGGCGTTGGGATGGTCGGCGCGATGCTGGCCGCGCCCGGCGATGAAGGGAGCGATGGTGGCCTGGACGCTGTCGAACCATTGGTCGGGGTCGCGCACGGTGAGGATCACCTTGGCTGTTGGGTAATAGTCCGCCAGCTCGCGCCAGAAGCGGGCGCCAGGCCAATCCACCTGCGAGCGGTAGCCGGCAAAGGCCGCGTCCCAGTCGATGGCCTCGCCGCGGGCCGCGGCCTGCCATGGCGGCAGGAGATGGGGATGGTCGCGTACTTCGAACATGTGATGGGTGGGACCAAAGCCGAGATGTTCGAGCGCAATCTTGAGCGAGCTTGTGCCGGTGCGTCCGAAGCCGGCGCCGATGATGTCCAGTGCCATTGTGGGGCTCCTTCAGGCCGGGGCGTGGCGGCGGTGAGCGACCGCCGTCGCTACGGCAAAACCGATGCGGACGAGACCCTGCAGCAGGTGACCGACACCCGGCCCATGGAAGGTCATCCGCGCATAATAGCTTTCTTCGTCCCCTTGCCAATTGGGTTGAGCCGCGGCCCTGGCGATCGCTTGGGTGAGCAGGACAGTGCTGATATCCATTTCAAACTCCTCCGATGCGCCCTGTTGGCGCGGTGAGGAGAGAGTGCGCCGCATGCCCCGGCGCCGTCCTTTAGCCGATCCTAAAAGTTGCAAAAAACGCGCAAGTTCTCGTCACTGCAACCCGGCCAAGGCCAGTCCATCGGTCAACACGGCGAAGCGTTCGTCCGACCGCACGGCAATCACCTCAAGTCCGGCCAAGCTGGTTTTTGGGGCGATTTCCAGCAGACGATGCAGGGCCGCCCTGGCCTCGTCTAGGCGACCGAGGTGGGCGTAGGCGGCCGTCAGCATCCAATAGGTGGGTGGCCAATCCACCAGGGTGGCGCGGGACTGTTCCAGCCACTCGATCGCGCCGGCGAAATCCCGCTTGAGGAAGCGGCAGAAGCCGATGCCGGCCAGGCTCTCATAGGCCTCGGGCGCACCCGGACTGAGCTGGTAGGCGCGGCGATAGCAGGCCTCGCCTTCGTCCAGATCACCGACCAGCATGTTGCAGATGCCCGCCAGCACCAGCACGGCCACGTTGTGCGGGTTGGCCTGCTGCGCCCGGCGCACGGTCGCCAGTCCTTCAGCCCTCATGCTGCCAATGGCCAGCAGCGAATGGCCGCTCACCGCCAGGACCATGGGATCGTCATCACCGAAATGCAGGGCCGCGCGCGCCAGTTCCAGACAGCGCGCCGCCTCGTCCGGCGAAAGGTAGGTCAGCGATACCGTGCTGCGCCGCGCATAGGCCCAGGACGCGTAGGCCAGCGCCAGGGCGTAATCCGGCTGCAGGGCGATGGCCCGTTCGAGGTGGCCACGGGCCACGTCATAGCCATCGGGGTCGCGGGAATAGAAATGGGGCAGGGCACGCAGGAAATGGTCATAAGCCTGCGGATTGTCCGGCCAGCGGCGACGCGAGCGCTCGATCTCGGCGCGGCGAAGCTGAGGTTCAGCCAGGCCAACCACCGCCTCGGTCACCCGATCCTGGAATTCAAAAATCTGGCCGAGTTCGCCATCGACGCTGGCGGCCCACAGATGCGTGCCGGCTGAGGCATCGACGAGCTGGGCGGTCACGCGCACCCGCTCACCCGCCAGCCGGACACTCCCCTCCAGCAGGTATCGTACGCCCAGGTCCTGGGCGACCTGGCGTACATCGACCGGTCGGCCCTTGTAGACGAAGCTCGAATTGCGCGAGACCACCGAAAAGGTCTTGAACCGGCTGAAGGCGGTAATCAGGTCCTCGACCAGGCCGTCGGCAAAGTAGTCGCGCGTCTGGTCACCGCTGAGGTTGATGAAGGGCAGCACGGCCAGCGACGGCCTGCCGCCATCCGTTGGCGGGGCCGTGGCGGGTGCGTCGTCCAGATCCAGGCGATAGCCGATGCGGGGAACGGTGACGATCCAGTCCCGGTTGTCGTCGCGCTTGCCGAGTTCCTTGCGCAGGGCGGCCACCTGTACGGTGATATTGCCGTCCTCGACTGTGAGGCCGGGCCAGACCCGTCGCATGATATCGGATTTGGATACGACGCCACCGGACACTTCGAGCATGGCTTCCAGCAATGTGAGCCCGCGCTGGCCGATAGCAACGGCTTTGCCGTCCCGCAGCAATTCACGCCCGGGGCGGAGTACGAACGGACCAAAGCTGTATTGCTGCTCGCCCATGGCAGCAGCAATACAGCCATTTTTCCGCTTGCGGGAGTGGGGCGCCTAAGCGAGCCGGCCGAGACCTGCCGTCAGAACGGGTTCCAGGTCGGCTCGTTGGTGAATTTGAGATAGCCGATATTGATGCCGAGGCGGGCGCCGACGCCGGAGCGGATCGGTACGATCACGATATTGGAGCGCTTGATGACCGTCATGCCGAAGCCGCCCACCACATAGGCCGAGCCGTCGACGCCGACGAAGCGGCCGAGCACGTCCTGGATCTGGTTGAGGTTATAGACCAGCATCATGACCTTGGAGCCGTCGCCGCCCACGTCGAAGCCCACCGACGGGCCCTGCCAGTAGACGTTATATTCGCCGGCATTGCGGGTGTAGAGCACGCCTTCGCCATAACGCGCGCCGGCGAACAGGGCGCCGCCGGCATCCTCGCCCAGGATATAGCCATTGGGCAGGCCGAACTGGCTCACCGCGCGCTCCACCAGCGAGGCAAGACCCTGGCTGGCCGAGCCAAAGAACTGCTTGCCGCTGTCGACCAGGTCTTCACCGGCATAGGTGTCGCTGAGCGAACCCTGGGCGAACGCTGCCGGCACCGGTGCCGCCAGGGCAACCACGAGGGCAATGAAAAGGGCTAGACGCTTGAACATCAAAATCTCCCGGGGCGAAAGGCAAGGCGGTCGGTTACGGAGTCGTTAAGGCTTGGACCGTAGTTTTGAGGCCGGACTTTGTTCGCCGACATGCCGATCATTGGATCGATGATGAAGCAAACCTCTAAACAAATCTTAACCATGCTCGCCTTTGTTTTGCCGCTATTGGGCATGGCCTGGCAGGCCGTCCTGCCGGTGCGCGCGCAGTCGGTGGTGACGCTGATCGTCACCAATCCGCTGACGGGCGTGGCCATCTACGGCATGGACCCGGTGAGCTACTTCACCGAGCCCGAGCCGCTGCTGGGGCGGGCTGATTTCGAATATATCTGGCAGAACGTGCCCTGGCATTTCGCCACCGCGGCCAATCGCGATGTCTTCAAGGGCTCCCCCGAAATCTATGCGCCCCAGTTCGGCGGCCATGGCACGATGGGCATGGCGCGGGGCTATGTGTCGGACAGCAATCCGACGATCTACGCGGTGTTCAAGCAGCGCCTCTACCTCTTCTACTCGGCCGCCAACCGCGAAGCGTTCCTTTTGGCGCCCGATACGGCGGCGATCGAGGCGGAGGCCAATTGGGCCGTGCTGTCCAAGGACCTTTCGATCAACTAGCCCCTGCGGGCGCATTTGGTCTGTCCACTTTTGTCGATCACCCTCTAATGTCGGGGAAACTGATTCTATGGAGACTGCCCGGATGGACATCATCGAGCTCAAGGCAACCGATCTGGCGGCCATGCTGTGCTCCAGGGTCTGCCATGACCTGATCAACCCCATCGGAGCGATCGGCAACGGGCTCGAAGTGCTGGCCGATCCCAACCAGACCGATATGGCCGAAGGCGCGCGCGACCTCATCGCCAGCGCCGCCCGGCAGAGCCGCGCCAAGCTCGAATTTGCGCGCCTGGCCTATGGTGCCTCCTCGACCTCCGGCACCGATATCGATACGCGGGAATGCGAGCGCGTGGCCCGCATCCTGTTCGAGATCGAAAAGGCCGATCTCGAATGGAACGTGCCGCTGATCCTGTTGCCCAAGCACAAGGCCAAGCTGTTCATGAACATGCTGCTGATCGCGGCCATGTCGGTGCCGCGCGGCGGCAATGTCACCGCATCGATCCTGGGCGATGCGGGCAACGAGAAGTTCGAATTCACCTCGAGGAGCGATCCGGAGAAGCGGCAGAAGACGCTGATACCATCGGGCTCCGCCGGCCTTTTGTCCGGCATGCCGGAAGAGGGCTTCGTCGACGCGCGGGGCATCCAGCCGTTCTATACGGGCCTGCTCGCTCGCATGACCGATATGGAGGTCAATATCGGGATCGAGAACGACATGTTCTTCCTGACTGCGACGCCCAAGCCAGCCGCCGCGGCGCTGGAGCAGCCGACGGCATAGTTTGGCGACCGAAACGCCAGCACTCCGCTAACCAATTCCTAGGATGTGCCGCTCATAATCGGAACGAGCGTTAGCCTCTGCGGAGTCCCCGGGCAATGAAGTCCTGCCTCATCGTCGATGACTCGAGCGTGGTGCGCAAAGTGGCGCGCCGCATCCTCGAAAACATGGACTACATCGTCGAGGAAGCCGAAGACGGGCAGGACGCCTTCGACAAATGCCGCCAGGAAATGCCGGACGCGATCCTGCTCGACTGGAACATGCCCATCATGAGCGGGCTGGAATTTCTCAAGCTGCTGCGGGCCTATGTGGGCGGCGACAAGCCGCATATCGTCTACTGCACGGTCGAGAACGACATCGGCGCCATCGCCCTGGCGCTCAAGGCCGGCGCCAGCGACTACATGATGAAGCCGTTCGATCGCACCATTCTCGAAGCCAAGTTCGACCTCGGCTCGTCGCTCGCCGCCTAGGCGGTTTTTTCAGCTCTGCCAAGCAGATAGCTCTTTTCACGCTCGTTGCGGGTCAGTTCCGCGGCGCGGCGAAATTCGAGCATGGCCTCGGTGTGCCGGCCGAGCTTGCTGAGCATGTCGCCGCGCACGCCATAGAGCAGGTGATAGTTGCGCAAGGTCGGATCGTCCTTGATGGCATCGATCAGCACCAGCGCTGCCGCCGGCCCTTGGGCCATGGATACGGCGACCGCGCGGTTGAGCTCGATCACCGGCGAGGGCGTCACCTGGGCGAGGACCGCGTAAAGCGCTGCGATGCGAGCCCAATCAGTATCGGCCCCCTTGCGGGCGCGGGCATGGCAGGCGGCGATGGCGGCCTGCAGCGCATAAGGCGCATTTTGACCACCCAGGGCGATGGCGCGGTCGAGCGCTGCCAGGCCCCGGCGGATCAGCAACTGGTCCCAGCGGGAGCGATCCTGATCGAGCAGCAACACCGGCTCGCCCTGCTTGTCGGTGCGGGCGGCGGTGCGCGAGGCCTGGATTTCCATCAATGCCAGCAGGGCATGGACCTCGGAATCGTCGGGCGCCAACTGGGCCAGGATGCGGCCAAGGCGCATCGCCTCCTCGCAGAGCTGGGGTCGGATCAGGTCATCGCCCGCGGTGGCGGAATAGCCCTCGTTGAAGATGAGGTAGAGCACGCCCAATACCGAACCCAGCCGTTCCTCGCGCTCGGCGCCACGGGGCACCTCGAAGGGAATGCCGGCATCCGATATGGCCTTTTTGGCGCGCACGATACGCTGGCCGATGGTCGGTTCGGCAGCAAGGAAAGCGCGGGCGATTTCCTCGGTAGTGAGCCCGCCCAAGAGGCGCAGGGTCAGCGCGACCCTTGATTCTGCTGGCAAAATCGGATGACAGGAGGTGAAGATCAGGCGCAGCAGGTCATCGCCCACCTCATCATCGAGGCTCTCGATGATCTCGGCTTCGTGGTCGGGGGCGTCGTCCTCGATGGTGCGGCCGACTTCCTCGAGCTTGGTGGCGGCCATCTTGCGGTGGCGGAAATAATCGATGGCGCGGCGCTTGGCGGTCTGCATCAGCCAGGCGCCGGGATTGTTGGGAACCCCGGTTTCCGGCCATTTCCTGAGCGCGATGATCAACGCGTCCTGCGCCAGTTCCTCGGCCATGGAGATGTCGCGCACCATGCGCGTCAACCCCGCGATGAGGCGGGGCTGCTCGATTTTCCAGACGGACGTTATGGCGCGATGGGTTTCGGATTCGGTCGTCATGGCGGCGGATGAAACCAGCATCGGCACAGGCCTGCAAGGCCATTGCCCGCAGCATGCATGGAACATGCTGCGGGCATGCCTGGGGTCTTTCTATTCGAACATGCCCTTGGGGGTTTCGTTCTTGAGGAAGGGTTCGATGAAACCGAGCAGCAGGTCGACCTGGTCGATGACAGCGGTATGCGAGGTGGCGGGCAGGATGGCCAGGCGCGACGCGGCGAGCGGCTTTCCCATGTCGCCGGGGGCACCACCGCCCATCAGGCGGAAGAGACTGACAACGTGTTCGAGCGTCATCATGTCGGCATCGCCGGCGATGATCAGCATGGGTGTCTTGAGCTTGCGAACGTCCTCTTCCCAGGCCATCGGCTCATGCTCGAGGGCGATCATGCGCTCGACGAAGGGTCGGAAGCCGTCCGGATTGGGCGAAAACTGCTTCCAGGCGTCCTCCATGGGCGAACCGATGAACATTTCGGGGGTCATGGTGGGGATCATGGTGAGGAATTCGGGCTGCGAGCCGGCCATGTCATAAGCCACCGAGGCGACTACCAGCTGGTCGACCTTTTCAGGGTGGTCGATCGCCAGCTTCAGTCCGGTGGCTGCGCCCATGGAGTAGCCGAAGATGTCGGCCTTCTCGATCCCGACAGCGTCCATGAACTCGGCGACGTCATCGGCGAGGTTGGGATAGGTGATGGGTCGGTCGATGTCCTCGGTGCGCCCATGGCCTTGGAACTCGAGCGCATAGACCTTGTGGGTCTCGGCCAGCCTTGGGATGATGTCGCCCATGGTGGGGATGTTCATATACGCCCCATGCAGGACGATCAGCGGATCGCCCTCGCCGCTGACCTCGTAATACATCTGCATGCCGTTGACTTCGACGGTCTGACCCGTGGGTTCGGACTGGGCAAAGGCGGCTGTCGTCATCAGCATGGCAGCCAGGGTGATGGCAGAGCGGATCATCGGTGTCTCCTCATTGTGCGCGGCTCCCGACCGCGCTTCTGTCTCAACGACGAGTGGTGGTCAGGACTTTCGACAGCGTTGTGCGAAAAAGATGCCGCCACACGCCGACTGTCAGATTGCGTTCATCTGGCCATCGCTATAGCGGCGCCACCAATTGAGGGGACAACACCAAATGCGTCACACTGCCATCATCTGCCTGCTGCTCGCAGGCTCCGCCATCCCGGTCCTGGCCGAGGACTCGCCGATTGCCAACACCTGGATTGACCAGGTGTCGCGCAGCGGTCCGGCCGCACCGGAGCCGTGGGGCACGGTCAAGCAGGTCTATGCCGTCACCATCGGCGCCGAAACGGTCATGCTGGAAGAAACCCCGATTGCCGACCTGGCAGCCAAGCTGGGCACCGAGGCGCACAACTGGGGCGAAGCCGGCGAGGCCGTGACCTGGGCCTGCCTCAGCCGCAATGCGGAAACGCTCTGGCTCTATTCGGACGGCGAAATGGGCGATGGCAAGGTAACGGGCGTGGGCATCGACGTGCGCGACGCAGCGCCGGCCTCGGCCAAATGCGGCACCTGGCCGGCCGACATGAATGCGGATCTGGGCATTATGGGCATCGGCCTGCCCACCGACGCCATCATCGGCAACTACCTGACCGGCCAGCCGGACGACTATGGCTGGTTCCGCAGCGTCAACCTTACCCCGGCCGCCACCGCGCCATTCGAAATCTGGCAAGAACTGACCTTCCGCGCCAATGACGACGGCACGGTCAACGCCGTGGCCGTCATGCAGATGACCGGCGACTGAAGTCGCGCATCACTCCGCGCAAGCAAAAGCCCCGTGCGAAGGTTCGCACGGGGCTTTTTGATCGACGCCGGAGCCTGGGAGCCTAGGCGACGTTTTCGCTATAGACTTCGTCTGCATCGGGCTCGCGCAGCACATAGCCGCGGCCCCAGACGGTCTCGATGTAATTCTTGCCACCGGTGGCCACGCTGAGCTTCTTGCGGAGCTTGCAGATGAACACGTCGATGATCTTGAGTTCGGGTTCGTCCATGCCACCATAGAGGTGGTTGAGGAACATTTCCTTGGTGAGCGTGGTCCCCTTGCGGAGGGAGAGCAGCTCAAGCATCTGGTATTCCTTGCCGGTGAGGTGCACCCGCTGGGTCTGCACTTCGACCGTCTTGGTATCGAGGTTGACCGTGAGATCGCCCGTCTGGATGACCGACTGGGCGTGACCCTTGGACCGGCGGACGATGGCGTGGATGCGGGCCACGAGCTCGTCCTTGTGGAAGGGCTTGGTCATGTAGTCGTCGGCGCCGAAGCCGAGACCGCGTACCTTGTCCTCGATGCCGGCGAGACCGCTGAGGATCAGGATCGGCGTCTGAACCTTGGCGACGCGGAGGGTGCGCAGCACCTCATAGCCGCTCATGTCGGGCAGGTTCAGGTCGAGAAGAATGATGTCGTAATCGTAGAGCTTACCGAGATCGACGCCTTCCTCACCCAGATCGGTGGTGTAGACGTTGAAACTCTCGGACTTCAGCATCAGTTCGATGCTCTGCGCTGTCGCGCTGTCGTCCTCAATAAGGAGTACCCGCATTATATTCCCCTTGCCATTCGTTCCTGCTGGAACCGTGGGACCTCGACTGCCCCACGCCAACCCTACTGGATATGACTGAACCCTAAGCCCAAATAGTTAACAAAGTTTAATTCGGTTCGGCAATACGCAAACGGCGTTAGTACAAATTATATCTAAGTCATTGAAATCTAATGGTTAATCTTACTGAATTTTCTTAAGAAAATGGTTTAAGAAGAGGTTTCAACCGACTCTTTCGACTCAAGCAATTGTGGCTGTGTCAGGGGGTTGGCGGACGGTCGGTGCAAAGCTGCGGACGGACGGGGCCAAACCCTCAAATAGCGCCTTTTGCTTAACGATCGGTTACTGTGTGATTCGTGACCCGAGACGATTCGAGCGACCGGGAAACCATAGTTTATGACGCCGATGAACGGAAACTGACAGACCATGAAGGCGCTGATCTCTGCCATCGATGCGATCGACGATGTCGAAGTGTTCGGCCGGGTCAAATCCGTGCAGGGCCTCTTGGTGGAAATCGTCGGTCCGGTGCGCGAACTGCGCGTCGGCGGCCGGGTGCAAATCGAGACCGTCAATGGCGAGCGGCTCGCAGCCGAGATCATCGGCTTCAAGGACGGGCATGCCCTGTGCCTGCCGTTCGGGCAACTGAGCGGCGTGCGGCTGGGCTGCAAGGCGGTGTTCCAGCGCCATGACGGGGCGGCGTTTCCCAGCCAGGGCTGGCTGGGCCGCGTGATCAATGCCGATGGCGAGCCGATCGACGGCAAGGGGCCGCTGCCCCGCGGCGCCACGGCCTATCCCTTGCGACAAAATCCGCTGCTGGCGCATGACCGCGTGCGCGTGGGCGATCCGCTGGAACTGGGTGTGCGGTGCCTCAACACCTTCACCACGCTGTGCGAAGGCCAGCGCATGGGCATTTTCGCCGGCTCGGGCGTGGGTAAGTCAGTGCTGATGTCGATGCTGGCCCGCAATGCCAATGTGGATGTGGCGATCATCGGGCTGATCGGCGAGCGCGGGCGCGAGGTGCACGAATTCATCCAGGAATATCTGGGTGAAGAAGGACTGGCGCATGCGGTGGTGGTGGTCGCCACCTCGGACGAAGCCGCGCTGATGCGGCGCCAGGCCGCCTATATGAGCCTGGCGCTCAGTGAATATTTCCGCGACCAGGGCCAGCGGGTGCTGTGCATGATGGATAGCCTCACCCGCTTTGCCATGGCGCAGCGCGAGATTGGCCTCGCTATCGGGGAGCCACCCACGGCCAAGGGTTATCCACCGACCGTGTTCACCGAATTGCCACGATTGCTCGAACGTGCGGGTCCAGGCACACCCACGACGGGTTCTGTTACCGGTCTCTTTACCGTTTTAGTTGAAGGTGATGATCACAATGAGCCCATTGCGGACGCCGTGCGCGGTATTCTCGATGGGCACATCGTGATGGAGCGCGGGATCGCCGAGCGGGGACGCTACCCGGCGGTCAACGTGCTCCGGTCCATCTCGCGCACCATGCCAGGGTGCGTTCCGGCCGAAGTGCGGCCGGTCCTGCAGAAGGCGCGAGAGCTCATGTCCATCTTCTCGGACATGGAGGAACTGATCCGGCTTGGGGCTTACCGGAAAGGGTCAGATCCGAAAGTGGACCGCGCGATCGCCATCTATCCCGCGCTCGAGGCGTTTCTCGGGCAGACGCGGGAAGAGACGACCAGCATCGCCGAGGGCTACAAAATGCTCGAAGCGATCGTGGCCGAGGCGGGTGCGGCGGGCTGATGGGACATGTGTATCGGTCCCGGAACTGACTTGGTGTGTAAGGAGTACAGGTCTTGAAATCGCGCAGCGAGAGCCTCATTCGGCTCAAGAAATTCCAGGTGGATGAGAAGCGCCGTCAGGTTGCGCAGATCGAGATGATGATTGCCGATTTCGAGCGCATGGCGTCCGAACTCGACCAGCAGATCGAAATCGAGCACACCAAGACCGGCATTTCCGATGTGGCCCACTTTGCCTATTCGACCTTTGCCAAGGCCGCGCTGACCCGGCGCGACAACCTGCTCAATTCGGCCAATGACATGAAGGGCAAGCTCGAAGCGGCCCAGGATGGCCTGGCCGAGGCGCTCGAAGACCTCAAGAAGGTCGAGTTGCTGGACCAGCGCGAACACCAGCGCGAGGCCGCCGAGCAGCTCAAGGTCGAACAGTCCGAATATGACGAGATTGGCCGGCTGCGGTTCTCGCGGCAGTAACGGCGACCATCGAATTTGAAAGCCCGCGCAAGCGGGCTTTTTGTTCTGGCGTCAGGCGCCCGGGTCGATCGGGGTGTGTCCGCCGGCCAGCAAGGTCGGCAGCAGGAACTCGGTCCAGTCGTTGACGATATGCGCGCCGGCCGAGACCCAGAGGTTGCGGGTGACGAGGAAGGCTGCCGTCAGAACGAGCCTGGCCGCACCGATGCCACCGAAGCACTGGATGAGGTTCCAGTCGTAGGTCGGCAGGTGTACGGCGGCAAACCAGGCAGTGGAGACGAGTACGGCAACAACCAGCCCGGAACGGCGCGACAGGCCGAGTTTGCCGACGCACAGCCACAGCACTGCCAGTAGCGGGAGGACGGTCATCAGCTCTTCGCCAACGAGCTGGATGGCGGTCCGGATCATGAAGCCAACCAGATTGACGGCGCCGATACCTGCGAGCACGCCGGCCGTTGGGTTGGCGTTCATGGTGGTGAACCGGAGCAGGATCAGCCCGACGAGCATGGAAATCAGCATGGTCAACAGGCCAAAGCCCAAAGCCAGCGCGACCTCCTTGATGCCGAAGCGGCCGAACAGCGCCGTGTGCCTGCCGCCGGTGACCCAGGCCAAAGTGAGCAGGGGCAGCCCGGTAAACACCACGGCCGGCAACAGGTTCAGCGGAAAGCTCGGGAAAGGAAGGGTGATCAGTGCCGCAAAGCCGATGATCACCGAGCCGAGAAGCGCCAGCCAGCCCAGCGGAGCGATGTCGACAGGCTGGCCGTCGTAATAGGGAAGATCCATACGCATATTGCCCCGTTAAGCGTTTGATTGTGCAGCAAACTTGGCCAATGATGGCACAGGTGCGGAGGCCAGGCGAGATGGCATTCAGGCCGCGGCGCCGTCGCCTGCAGCCAGCTCTGCAAGATAGTCGCGCAGCAGTACGGCCCGGCGCGGGCGGAAGCTGGCTCCGGCGAGCCGGACGTTCTGCATGCGCGCCAGGCCAAACATGCGGAAGGCTTCGCGCAGGTTGCACCAGGCCAGCAGGGTCAGGGTGTGATCGGTATAGACGATGGCCAGCGGCAGGACGGTGCGTTCGGTGATGGCGCCGCCCTTGTCGGTATAGCCGATGGCCAGGGCCTGCTCGTCCCAGCAGGCCTGACGGACCAGGTGCAGGGACGGCGGCGGATCGTAGCGGGCGTCGGGCCGATAGACGTGCGAGATGGCGTGGAACAGCTGCTGTTCGCGGTCATCGGGCAGGGTTGCGGCAACCTTGGCGAGCACGGAGGCGGCGGCCTGCGCCAAGGCCGGATCACCCATATGCCGGACTTCGGCCAGGCCCAGGACGATGGCCTCGATTTCGATGCGGTCGAAGGTCTGGGGCGGCAGGGCATTGTCTTCGATCAGGCGATAGCCATAGCCACGCTCGCCTTCGATGCGGGCGCCGGCGGCGCGCAGGCTGTCGATGTCGCGATAGAGCGAACGCAGCGACACCTCGGTTTCCTCGGCCAGGCGCGCGGCGGTGATCGGCGCCGGCATCATGCGGATGGCCTGCAGCAGGCGAAACAGGCGGTCGGGTCTGGCCATGGCTCCAACTGACGGAAAGTGGCAGTTGTCCTTGGCTATAGCAGGCCCTGTCGTTTCAACAAAGGAGCCTGCCATGACCGTCAAGACCACACCGCATCTCAATTTCCGCGGCGATGCCCGCGCTGCCCTCGAATTCTACCAGTCGGTGTTTGGTGGCCACCTGGTGGTAGTCACCTATCGCGACGTCGGCAATGTCCGGGACGAGGCGAGTGCCGACCAGGTGATGTGGGGCCAGGTGACCGGGGAAAGCGGCTTCGCCATCATGGCCTATGACGTGCCGGCGAGCCTCGACTGGAACCCGGGCGAGATACCGTTCTTCGTCTCGCTGCGGGGCCAGTCGGGCGATGAGATCAGCCAGTATTGGGCAAAGCTGGCGGCCGGCGCCACCGTCATCCAGCCGCTGGGGCCGGCCGGGTGGGCGCCGCTCTATGGCATGCTGAAGGACCGCTTCGACATCACCTGGGTCGTCGATGTCGAGGTGCCCTACGCCGGTTAGCGCGCTCAGGGCGCGATCACCATGCGCTGGCTGTCCCGCGCGTCGGCATAGCTGGCCGGATCGTAGGCCGTCTGGCTCTCGAGTTGCGCCCTGCTGGTGTTGAGGAACAGGTAGCGGTTGCCGAAGGTGTCGGCGGAAAAGGCCAGGTTGTCGAAGCCCACGGCGACGGGCTTGGCGCCCAGGCCAAGGAAGCCGCCGACATCGACGATGATGGCGTCGAAGCTGCCGTCGGGATTGGTGACGATATCGCCGATGGTGCCGATCTGCTCGTCATTGATGCCATAGACACCAATGCCGCGCAGGTCCTCGGCCGAAAGGCCGGTTTCGTCGAAATCGG
Source organism: uncultured Devosia sp. (assembly GCF_946479885.1). The sequence goes on along the minus strand of NZ_CAMLHM010000002.1, from coordinate 194,785 downwards.
AAAAGCCGGTTCGATCGACCGGCGTGGTGATGGCGGGGCGCTCGGCCTGATCGGTGGTCAGGGCCGGGTCGACATCGGTGGCGTTGGGATCGCCTTCGACCAACTGGTCCTGTTCCTCCTGCGGGGTCAGGGCCGTCTCGCCGGTCATCGCCTCGCTGTCGGACCAGGCGAAAGCGGGCGCTGCGGCCAGCGCCTCGGCGGTGGTCTTGAGCACCCAGCGACGCGAGCCATCGTCGCGCTGGGCCCATTCGAGCTGGGCAAAGTCCACAGCTACGTCCTTTTCGCCGACGCCGAGAAAGCCGCCGACGCTGATAACCACCGCCGATATGCCAAGCCCCGAGGTCACCACCATGTCCGAGATGGTGCCCACCTCCTCGGCCGTGTCATCGACAGAGGAAAAGACGGTTTCCCCGAGCAGACCCGTGACCAGAACATCCTGGCCGCTGGCGGCATAGCCCTGCGACAGCACGGTGGGCGGCGTCAGCCCGCTCTGCTCGAGTTCGGTGGCCGGCGCGGCGACCTGGCCAAAGGCGGGGAGGATCAGCAGGGCTGTGGCCCCCGTGACGATGAGCGAGCGGAACATAGTGGTCTCCTGTGACGCAAATGGGCCGGCCCAAGGGCCGGCCCATCCATGGGATAATCCGCGAGGGATTAGTTGGTTGCCGGGGCTGCCGGCTCGGCGGGGGCAGCGGCATCAGCCGGAGCCGCCGGGGCAGCCGGATCGGCCGGGGCCATGGCATCGGCCGGAGCGGCAGCGTCATCGCCGTCGACCGGCTCATCCTCTTCCCAGACGAAGTCGGGGGCGGCCGTCAGGGCCTCGGCGGTGGTCGGCACCACCCAGCGTTCGGTATTGTCGGCGGCCAGGGTGAATTCGAGCTGCTGGAAGTCGACGGCCACGGCCTTTTCGCCGATGCCGAGGAAGCCGCCGACGCCGATCACCACGGCCTTGATCTGGCCGTTCTCGTCAAAAACGATGTCGTCGATATTGCCGATTTCCTCGGCATCATCGCCCGCGCTGGAATAGACCGGCTGGCCGATCAGGCGGGTGCCCAGATTGTCGGTATCGGCAGCGACATAGCCAGCCGACATGTCCCAGGGCTCGTTGACGTCGGTTTCCTCCATGGCGCCCGATTCAACCGGGGTAGCGGTCGCAGCAGCATCGGCAGCAGGGGCCGCGGCAGGATCGGCCGGCGCTTCGGTGGCGGCCGGGTCGGCGGCGGGTGCTGCGTCCTGGGCGATAGCGCCGGTAGAGAGCAGGGCAGCAAGGGCCGTAGTGGCCAGAAGGGTGCGGATCATAGTAGGCTCCGTAGGTTCATCGTTGAGGTGAACGGGCCGTGCGGTGCAAAACTTTGCCGGTGGAGCACCGTGCGGCCCATGATGTCTCGACAACGCGACGACTGCGCGAGACGTTCCGCGCCGCCTTTGTCACACCCAGCGATGCCGAATTGAAACGGCCGGCTCTCACCGAGGCCGGCACCACCGCATCATCAAATGCTCAGAATTGAAACGGCCGGCTCTCACCGAGGCCGGCACCACCGCATCATCAAATGCTCAGAATTGAAACGGCCGGCTCTCACCGAGGCCGGCACCACCGCGTCATCAAATGCTCAGAATTGAAAAGGCCGGCTCTCGAAAGCGAGGCCGGCCTTCTCCGCCTCCCTGGCGGTTTTCGTTCTGGGAGCCGCGCAAGTGTGCCGCGCAGGCGTCCCGACATCGCCGACAATAGCGCAGAAGACGGGGCGGGGAAGGGGCTGTCGTCCAAGAGGCTTAAGAGCAGGCTAACTGGTTAATCGAGCCGTTTCGATGTCGTAAGTCCGCATGGCGCGATGAGGCATGCCGCCGTCGAGGAATTCCGGGCCGAAAGCAGCAAAGCCCAGCTTTTCATACATGCCCAGCTTGTCGGACTGCGCCGTAAGATAAAAACGATCCTGCCCAAGCGCCCGCGCATGCGCCATGGCCGCCAGGATCAATTGCTTGGCGATGCCCTGGCCGCGGAACGCCTGGCGCACGGCGACGCGGCCGATCTTGCTGTGTTCGGGTTTGTGGATCAGGCGCAGGGTGCCGACCACTTCGCCGGCAACGACGGCAACGAAGTGGGTCGCGGTCAGGTCATCGGCGTCATTCTCTTCCTCTTCAGGGACCTTCTGCTCCCAGACGAAGACCTCGCGCCGCAGGGCGAAGGCGGCGTTGCAGAGGGTGGAGAACGGCGGGACGATGAGGATGGTGGCCAATTCGGTCACAATCCTACCGCCTTGCGGAGCACGTCGTTGATCCGGCTTTGCCAACCCGGACCCGACGCCTTGAACCGATCGACAATGTCTGCGTCCAGACGAATGTTGAGATGCTTCTTGGGATGCGCCGAGGCCGGTCGACCACGCTTTACCAGCGTGCCGTTGTCATGCTGGCGGGCGGACTCGAACCAGGCGTCATCGAGCTCGGGTGCATCATCATGCTCAAGCGAGAAACCGGGTGTAGCGGGCTTGTTCGCGCTCATTGGCTTTCCTCATCGAAATAATGTGCCTGGTGTCGCCGCGCTGGGTCCAAACCACCACGACCATTCGACCGGCCATATGGCCGACCGTGATCATGCGCACTTCGCCATAGTCAAACCTGTCATCTTCGCGGTCATAGGTGCGACCCGCAAAAATCTCGGCGGCCGCCGCGAAGTCGAGTCCACGCTCGGCCAGTGTCACATCTCGCTTGGCCGGGTCGAAGCTCAGACGCATGCTTTAATGTATCCACAAAAATGTGGAACTTCAAGCTTTGTCGTGCACCAGGTCATGCACGAAGCCCAGTTTCTCGATCACCTGCGGGGTCAGGATGAACGGGTAGGCGTCGGGATGGCCCATGGCGCGGTTGAGGTTATTGAGCATGGAGGCCAGCGGCACCCAGTTGTCGATGATGGTCTGTACCTCGCTCTGGGCATAGGGATCGAAATCGACGCGGACAGCGAGGCTCAGGTCTTCGGTGCGGGGGCGGGCGCGCACGCCGAAGGCTGACGCCATTTCCACGGTGTCGGTGATGTGGAGATAGTGAGCGAAGGTCTCGGCGAAGTCCTCCCAGGGATGGGAGGTGGCATAGGCGCTGATATGGGTCTGCGGCCAGCCGGGCGGGGCGCCGGTTGCGTAGTAGGCCTGCAGGGCCGCGCCATAGTCGGCGCGCTCGTCGCCGAAGAGGGCGCGGAAGCGATCCTGTGCGGCCTGTCCCGCGACCAGCAGGTCCCAATAGTGATGGCCGGTCTCGTGGCGGAAATGGCCCAGCAGGGTGCGATAGGGCTCGCCCATGCTGGCGCGCCGCGCCGCGCGCTCGGCGTCGTCGGCTTCGGCCAGGGCAATGGTGATGATGCCGCTTTCATGGCCGGTCAGCACCGGGCCGGGGCCGACCGGAAGATCGGCCAGGAAGCGGAAGGAGAGGCCATGCGCGGGATTTTCGTTGCGCGTTTCGAGCGGCAGCTCGAGGCGCAGCAGCGAATAGATCAGCCGCTTCTTGGCGCGTTCGATCACCTGCCAACGCGTCAGGTTACGCGTGTCGGTGATATCGGGAATGGTGTCGTTGTGGCGGCAGGCGGCGCAGTAGATGTCGCCGCCCGGCTCAGCGCGAATCAGCCAGTTGCAGGCGCCGTGATGGGCGTTTTCACAGAAGACATAAGCGTCATCGGGAAAGGCCGGCGTCGACCACAGCCCGCTATCCTCGACCAGTGAGACAAGCGCATTGTGCTCGGGCAGGTAGCCCAGCTGGTGGCCGCAGCGCTCGCAGACGGCGTTCTCGAAATAGATGGTGTTGCCGCAATGGTCGCAGACGAAGAGTTTCATGGAAGGCCCCAGTTATGCCTGGCAACAATGCGCCGGATGGATGCGCGTTCCGCCGATTATGCATCGCGCCGGGCTGGAGAGATGCGGCAAATCATGGGCATGATAGCGGGCTAAACGGAGACCAGCATGAGCATCGAATTTCTCATCACCACGCTGATCGTGGTTGTCTCGCCCGGCACGGGGGCGCTCTATACCATCGCGGCGGGGCTGAGCCGGGGCCACAAGGCGAGCCTGTGGGCGGCGTTTGGCTGCACGCTGGGGATCGTGCCGCACATGCTGGCTGCCATTACCGGACTGGCCGCGATCCTTCACACCAGCGCGCTGGCCTTTGAGATCATCAAATATCTGGGCGTGGCCTATCTGCTCTACATGGCCTGGGCGACGCTGAAGGAAACTGGTGCGCTCAGCGTCGAGACCGACCAGGCGCCGAAATCGGCGGGCAAGGTGATCGTCGAGTCGATCCTGATCAACATCCTCAATCCCAAGCTCTCGATCTTCTTCTTCGCTTTCCTGCCGCAGTTCGTGCCGGCATCGACACCCAATGCGCTGGCGCGCATGCTGGAGCTGAGCGGGGTCTTCATGGCCATGACCTTTGTGGTGTTTGCGGCATACGGTCTGTTCGCTGCGGCGATCCGTGGCCACGTGATTTCCAAGCCGGCGATCATGCTATGGATGCGCCGCACCTTCGCCGGCGCCTTCGTGCTGCTCGGCGCCAAACTGGCTTTCACGGAGCGATAGACCTATGGCCGACCTTTCGGGCTTCCCCATCACCAAGCGCTGGCCGGCGGCCAATCCGGAGATCATCCAGCTCTATTCCTTCCCCACGCCCAATGGGGTCAAGGTCTCGATCATGCTGGAAGAGACGGGGCTCGACTACGAGGCGCATGCGGTCAACATCACCCAGAACGAGACCTGGGGACCCGAATATCTGGCGCTCAATCCCAATGGCAAGATTCCCGCCATCATCGACCCGCATGGCCCCGGCGGCAAGCCGCTGGAGCTGTTCGAGTCGGGCGCCATCCTGATCTACCTGGCGGAAAAGACCGGCAAGTTCCTGCCGACCGATCCGGCAAGGCGCTACCAGACCATCCAGTGGGTGATGTTCCAGATGGCCTCGATCGGGCCGATGTTCGGGCAGGTGGGCTTCTTCCACAAGTTCGCCGGCAAGGACTTCGAGGACAAGCGCCCGCGCGATCGCTATGCGGCGGAATCCAAGCGCCTGCTCGGCGTGCTGGAGACCCGGCTCGAGGGCCGTGACTGGGTGATGGATGAATATTCCATCGCCGATATCGCCATCCTGGGCTGGGTGCGGAACCTGATCGGGTTCTATGGCGCCGGGGATCTGGTGGGCTACGACCACCTCAAGAATGTGCCGGCCTGGCTCGCCCGCGGGCTGGCGCGGCCTGCCGTGCAGCGGGGGCTGGAAATCCCGGCACGCGGCTGAGCGGTTCCCTCGCAACCCGATCGGTCGCCAGACCGTTGACGGCGGGTTGTGGAGGATACCGGCATGCATACGCTACATGAGACTGACATCCGTGCCCGCGCCTATGCCTTGTGGGAAAGCGACGGCTCGCCCGAGGGCCGCGCGGTTGAATACTGGGAGCGCGCCGAGCGCGAGCTGAGCGAGGAAGCAGGGCTCGATCGCTCCGAAGAGGCGGCCGAGGTGACCCAGCCGCCACCGCCCGCCGGGCTTACGGCGCATTGATATGGACGAGGGGCTGGACGGCCTGACGTAATCAGGCCGTCTGCTGGATCGCTTCGGCCACAGCCAGGAAGGCGCGGCCCTGTTCCAGCTGGCCAATTTCCATCAGGTGCAGGCCGGTGGAGACACGCTCGATATAGCCCCATTGCCAGATGGCCTCGGCCGGAACCTGCGTGCGCGAGGTCAGGTGGCGGGCATGGCTGCGGGCGATGTCGTGGGCATGGCGCCCGGTGATGCCTTCGTGCCAGGCGCGCAACAGGACGCCGAGGTCGTAAGCGGGCTCTATGGCAAGGCCATCCGGATCGATGAACTTCCATTGCCGCCCTGCGGTTTCGGGCATTTCCAGGATGTTGGCCGGGTGTGGGTCGCCATGCGCGAGCACCGCATTTTCCGGTCGCCAGGCCGCGGCGCGGTCCCGGCAATACATCAGGGCGGTGTCGAGCACGGCCTGGGAACAGGGCTGGCCCAGCGCCTGCGAGAGCCGCAGCATGGCCATGGCGAGGCTATTGGCCTTGTCCGCCCCGGTTATCCAGTCAAAGCCCGGGGGTACCGGCATCCACGCATCGAGCAGGGTGGCGCACATGATGTCGATCTTGCTGCCATAGGGCAGGTCGACATCGTCGAGCAGGCCGCCCAGCCGTTCGAGCAGCAGGGCGCGGCGGTCGGCATCCTGGCGGACCAGACGGGCATAGCCCTTGCCGCGGGCGATGGCGAGCACGGTGACCTCGTGGCGCCCCGCAACGCTGCCCGGCGTCCCGACCTTGACGATGAAGGTGTCGCCCGCCGCATCAACGGCTTCGGCGACAAAGGCCGCGGTGCCGCCCGGCATGGCCTCGCCGATGGTGACGCCCCATTCGCCTTCGAGGTCCGCCAGGGTCTGGTCGAGGCCGCTGAGCCATTCCGCCCCCGCTGGTCCCTCGGACTCAGCGCGGCGGCGGACGATGTCGGGGACCGGAAACCTTGCCACGTCCGCCATGGTCACACACTGCCGACAGTCTTGAGGCGGATGCGGGGATGGACTTCGTTCTGGCTCATGACGACCGTCTGCGGGCGGAAGCGTTCGATGATCGAGCGGACATGCGGGCGGATCGAGGGAGAGGTGATGAGCACCGGCAGTTCGCCCAGCTGGGCGGCGCGCTCATAGGCGCTCTGGATGGCGCCGATGAACTGCTGCAGGCGGCTGGGCGCCATGGCGAGGTGGCGATTCTCGCCATCACCCACCATGGCCTCGGCGAAGTCGCGCTCCCATTGCGGGCCCAGGGTCAGCAGCGGCAGGTTGCCATCGGGGCCCAGATTGGCGGCGCAGAGCTGGCGCGCCAGGCGGCTGCGGACGTGCTCGGCAATGGTCTGTACCGAGCGGCCGGGGCCGGCGATTTCGGCAATGCCCTCCAGGATGGTCGAGAGATCGCGGATGGAGATGCGCTCGTTGAGCAGGGTCTGCAGCACGCGCTGCACGCCCGAGACCGAGATGAGCCCCGGGACGATGTCTTCCACCAGCTTCTGCTGGTCCTTGGGCAGGCCCGAGAGCAGCGACTGGACGTTGGCATAGCTCAGGAGGTCCGCGACATTCGCCTTGAGCACCTCGGTCAGGTGGGTCGAGATGACGGTCGACGGATCGATGATGGAGAGGCCGCGCAGTTCGGCTTCGTCGCGCAGGGCGGGTTCGATCCAGGTGGCGGGCAGGCCGAAGGTGGGCTCGGTGGTGTGGGTGCCCGGCAGGTCGATCTGGTTGCCATAGGGGTCCATGATCATGAGCTGGTTGGCGTAGACCTCGCCGACGCCGGCCTCCACCTCCTTGATGCGCACCTTGTAGATGTTGGGCTCGAGCTGCATGTTGTCGAGGATGCGCACCGGCGGCATGACGAAGCCGAGCTCGATGGCGAGCTGGCGACGCAGCGCCTTGATCTGCTCGGTGAGGCGGTCGCTGCCGTTCTCGTCTTCCTTGACCAGGCCCAGCAGGCCGTAGCCCAGTTCGAGCTTGAGTTCGTCGATCTTGAGGCTGTCGGTGATCGGCGCTTCGGCATTGGCGCTCGGCGCACCCGGCGCACCGGGTTGGGATGGCGACTTGGCAATCTGGTCGAGCGTGGCCTGGGCGTCCTTGACGTCCTTGGTACCGGCGGCCCGCCAGGCAACATAGCCAACCCCACCCGCCAGAGCCAGGAACGGAATGATGGGCATGCCGGGCAGGAAGGCCAGGAGACCCATCACGGCCGAGGACATGCCCAAGGCACGCGGATAGCCGGTGAACTGCGCCGATAGCGCTTTGTCGGCCGAGCCGGTGACGCCGGACTTGGAGACGAGGATACCGGCGGCGGTCGACACGATCAGCGCCGGGATCTGGCTGACAAGGCCGTCGCCGATGGTCAGCAGGGTATAGACATTGCCGGCTTCCTGGAAGCTCAGGCCCTCCTGCATCATGCCGATCAGCATGCCGGCGCTGACATTGATGAAGGTGATGATGAGGCCGGCAATGGCGTCGCCACGCACGAATTTGGACGCACCGTCCATGTTACCGAAGAAGGCGCTCTCGCCTTCGAGTTCGGCACGACGGCGCTTGGCGGTGTCTTCGTCGATCAGGCCAGCCGAGAGGTCGGCGTCGATGGCCATCTGCTTGCCGGGCATGGCGTCCAGGCTGAAGCGGGCGGCCACCTCGGCGATACGGCCGGAACCCTTGGTGATGACGATGAAGTTGACGATGACCAGGATGATGAAGACGACGATACCGATGACGAAATTGCCGCGCGTCACGAAGTTGCCGAAGGCCTCGATGACGTGGCCGGCGGCCGAAGTGCCGGTGTGACCCTCGCTCAGGATCAGGCGCGTGGTCGCCAGGTTGAGGCCCAGCCGCAGCATGGTGGCAATCAGCAGAACCGTCGGGAAGGACGAGAATTCCAGCGGCTTCTGGATGAACAGGGCCGTCATCAGGATCATGACCGAGAAGACGATCGAGATGGCCAGGAGACCGTCGACCAGCAGCGCCGGCATCGGCACGATCAGGATGACGATCAGGCCCATGACACCGGCGGCGAGGGCAATGTCGCCCGAGCGCAGGAGGTCGATCACCGAGCCGGGTGTCGGCACCTTGAAGGCAGGGCGGGCGGTGCCGGTGGGCAGGTCGACCATCTAAGTTCTAAGCCACGGAGCGGCGTTCGCCGGGTTCGGGCACATGCGTGCCTTCGTCGGCATATTGGTTGAGCTTGTTGCGCAGGGTCCGGATCGAGATTCCCAGGATGTTGGCCGCATGGGTGCGGTTGCCCAGGGTATGATCGAGCGTATCGAGGATCAGGTCGCGTTCGACATCGGCCACGGTGCGACCGACGAGGGCCGCCGACATGGTCTGCGCCGTCTGGGCGAGCTGGGCCGAGAGCGAGCTGGTGGCGGCCGCTTCGGCCAGGCCCATGCCGTCAGGCAGAACGATCGCGTCCGGCCCGATGATGTCGCCCGACGACAGCAGCACGGCACGGTGAAGCGTGTTTTCCAGTTCGCGCACGTTGCCGGGCCACGGGGCCTTGAGCAGGGCCGAACGCGCCTCGGGCGAGAGTTCGCGCGGGGGCAGGCCGTTGGCCTTGGCGTATTTGGCGACGAAGTGTTCCGACAAAGCCGCGATGTCGCCGGGGCGATCGCGCAAAGCCGGCAGCTTGAGATTGACCACGTTGAGGCGGAACAGCAGGTCTTCGCGGAAGCTGCCTTCGCGCACGGCTTCGCTCAGATTGCGGTTGGAGGTGGCGAGGATGCGGATATCGACGGGCACGGGCTTGCCGCCGCCGACGCGGTCGATCAACCGTTCCTGGATGGCGCGCAGGAGCTTCGCCTGCAGGCGCACGTCCATTTCGCTGATTTCGTCGAGCAACAGCGTGCCGCCCGAGGCTTCCTCGAACTTGCCGATGCGACGGGCGATGGCGCCGGTGAAGGCGCCCTTTTCGTGGCCGAAGAGCTCGGATTCGAGCAGGGCTTCCGGGATGGCGGCGCAGTTGACCGAGATGAACGGCTTGTTGGCCCGCTTGCTCCGCGAATGCACGTATTTGGCGATGACTTCCTTGCCGGTGCCGCTTTCGCCGGTGATCAGGATCGAGGCATCGGAGCCGGCGATCTGGTCGGCCATCTTGACCACGCGTTCCATGGCGGGGTCGCGGAACAGGAAGTCGGACGCATCGCGCGTGACGGCGGCGATGACGGCGGCGATCAGCTCGGCATCGGGGGGCAGGGGGATATATTCCTTGGCGCCGGCGCGGATGGCATTGACGGCCGCAGCCGCGTTGGCCTCAACGCCGCAGGCGACCACTGGAATGGCGATGCGCTCGGCTTCGAGCCCGGCAATGAGGCCGGCAATGTCCATGACCACATCGACCAGCAGCAGGTCGGCGCCGCGGCCGGCGCGCAGGGCGGCCAGCGCGATCTCGACGGAGGGGGCATGCGCCACCTTGGCGCCGCCGTTCATGGCCATCTTGGTGGCTTCGCTGAGCTGGCCCTCGAGGGCTCCGATGATGAGCAGACGCATCCTGGCCTCCCTTACTGTGGTTTGATGATTTCGGTCATGGTGACGCCGAGCTTGTTTTCTACCAGCACGATTTCACCACGGGCGACGAGACGATCATTGACGAAGATTTCGACCGCTTCGCCAACCTGGCGGTCGAGTTCGATAACGGTGCCGGTATCGAGGCGCAGCAGCTCGCTCACCGGCATCTTGGTGCGGCCGAGCACGACCGAGATGCGGACGGGAACGTCGAACACCGCCTCGAGATCGGCGGCGTTGCGTTCGACATGGGCCTGCGGGCCGTCGGCGCGCTCGGGGGGCAGCATCTCCTCAAAGGAGATACCTTCCTGCATGGTGATGTCGTCGTCGCCGGGTTCGGAAGCGCTCAATGGTCGCTCTCCTGCTGCTTGGCCTGTCCGCCGCGGGCGGCGAGATAGGCTGAAATCTTGAGGTCGATGTCCTTGGCGACGGCGCCGATATCGCGCACCAGCCCGCCATCGACCCATTCGAGGCGGCCGTCACCCAGCCGCAGTTCGGGATCGCCCATCACCACCAGCCGCCCGGCAAAGCCCGAGGTCTGCATGTGGGCAGTGGCGACGTCGCGAATGCCGTCGGCAATGGTGGGATGGCAGCGCACCACCAGGTGCGGCACGCCGCTGAGGCTATGCATGCATTCCCCGATCAGCGCATCGAGTTCGACCGTGGGGTAGCGGGCGAGCAGATGCAAAGCCAGCTTGCGGCCGATGCTGGCGGCCAGTTCGACCGCTTCACGCCGGGCCTGGGCCGTGGCGTCATCGAGGGCAGCGGCCATCTCGGCGCTCTGCGTCGCCAGGGTGCCGGCGGCGGCGGCCAGGGTCTGGGCGGCAACGGCTGTGGCGTTGCGTTCGCCGGCGGCCACGCCTTCGGCATAGGCCTCCTCGCGCGCCTGCGCCAGGAGCTGGGCGACCAGGCGCTCGGGCATGGTTGGCTCGGGCGGCGCCGTGGGCGTCGTGCGCTTGCCGAGATCGAGGTCGAAAGTGAAGCGGGCGGGCGAGGGTGTCATGGGTTATGCCACCATCTGGTCGTCGGCTTTGGACTTCATGATCAGGATTTCGCCCTTGGCGGCGAGATCCTTGGCCGTGGAGACCATGCGGCCCTGGGCTTCGTCGACATCCTTGAGGCGCACTGGGCCCATGACTTCCATATCGTCCTTGAGCAGCTTGGCCGTGCGGCCCGACATGTTCTTGAAGAAGGTTTCCTTGACGCTTTCGTTGGCGCCCTTGAGCGCCATGGCCAGTTCCTTCTTGTCCATCTTGGTCAGCAGGGTCTGGATGGCCGAGGATTCGAGCTTGGCCAGGTCCTCGAAGGTGAACATCAGCGACTTGATGCGCTCGGCATCGTCGCGGCTGTGCTCTTCGAGCGTGGTGATGAAGCGCGCTTCGGTCTGGCGATCGAAGCTGTTGAAGATTTCGGCCATCTGCTCGTGGCTGTCGCGGCGCTTGCTGTGGTTCAGCGTCGACATGAATTCGGTGCGCAGGGTGGTCTCGATCTTTTCGAGGATTTCCTTCTGCACCGGGTCGAGGCCCAGCATGCGCTGCACCACATCCATGGCCAGCTCTTCGGGCAGCACGGCCAGGACACGCGAGGCGTGGTCGGTGGCGATCTTGGAGAGCACCACGGCGATGGTCTGCGGATACTCGTTCTTGAGATAGGCGGCGAGCACGTCGGCCTGCACGTTGGACAGCTTCTCCCACATGTTGCGGCCAGCCGGACCGCGGATTTCTTCCATGATGGCGTCGACCTTGTCGGCCGACAAAAAGCTGAGCAGCAGCCGCTCGGTCGAGTCGGTATTGCCCGACAGGGAGCCATTGGAGGAAATGGTGGTGACGAACTCGATCATCAGGTCGTCGAGCATTTCCTGGGTGATGGGGCCCAGGCGCACCATGGCGCGGCTCAACTGCTTGACCTCGAGCTCATCGAGCTCGTCGAAGATCGGGCGACCATAGTCCGGGCCCAGGGCCAGCAGCAGGGCGGCGGCCTTTTCGTCGCCCTTGAGCACGCGCTGGTTCGACGCATCGTTGCCGACGACAAGCTGCTTGCCCGCTGCGACGGTGGTCGGAAGGTCTGGTTTTTCTGCGGATTGGGAAACGACGGCCATGGCGGTTACGCTGCACTACCCAGCCAGTCGCGCACGATCAGCGCGGCCTGCTTGGGATTTTCTTCGACGAGGTTGCCGACGGTTTTGAGGGTCTGGAGCTGGGTCTCGCCCATCGACTTGGCGTTGGTGACCCAGGCCGGGGTCTTGTCCTTGGGCTCTTCGGGTTCCGCTATGACGTTACCATTGGCGCCAAGCACGCCGTGATGGCCCAGTTCGGCGGCCGAGGGCAGAGCCAGCGGCTGGCTTTCGGGGGTTATGACCTTCTTGAGCAGCGGGCGCATGACGAAGAAGACCAGCGCCAGAGCGATCAGCAGGGTCACGGCCATTTCGGCGCCGTTCATCAGGTCGTCGCGGGTGAAGTCGAGCAGGCCGCCGGCGGCGTCGGTGCCGGGCACGGCCAGTTCGGGCCGCTCGGCAAACTGCATGTTGACCACTTCGACGCTGTCGCCGCGGGCCTGCGAATAGCCGACGGCGGAGCGGACCAGGGTCAGGATCTGGGCGATTTCGTCGGCGCTGCGCGGGGCATAGACCGGGTCGCCATTCTGGTCGGACGAATAGACGCCATCGACCACCACGGCAACCGACAGGCGCTTGATGGCGCCGGCTTCGGTGACGGCCGTCTGGGTGGTCTTGGAAATCTCGTAATTGGTGACTTCCTCGCTCGAGGTGCCCTGTTCGGAGGCGCCGGCGCCACCGGTATTCTGCGATGCGCCCGGCAGCTCGTTGGCCACGGTCACCTGGCCATTGGCGCCGGCCGTCAGGTTTTCCGTCTCGCGGACCTGGCTGGAGCGGACGACCTGGCTTTCCGGGTCGAAGGTTTCCTGGGTGGTGGTCGAGCGGTTGTAGTCGACCTCGGCGCTGACTTCGACGCGGGCACGGCCGGCGCCGACGACGTTGGCCAGCATGTCTTCGACGCGGGTGCGCAGGCGGTTCTCGAAGCCCAGGGTGCGCTCGGCAGCCTCGCCGGCCATGGCGCTCTGCTCGTCGTCGCCGCTGCCGGAAGCGAGGAGGTTCCCCTGATCGTCGACGATGGAGACGCGGGTGGGGGTGAGGCCTTCGATGGCGGAGGCCACCAGGTGCTGGATGGCGCGGATTTCGCCGGCGGCCAGTTCGCCGCGCACCGACAGCACGATGGAGGCGGAGGGATCGGTGCGCTCGCGACGGAACAGTTCGCGCTCGGGCAGCACGAGGTGCACGCGGGCCGACTTGATGCGGGTCAGCGAGCCGATGGTGCGGGCCAGTTCGCCTTCGAGGGCGCGGACATTGTTGAGGTTCTGCACGAAGCTGGTGGCGCCCAGCGTCGACTGCTGGTCGAAGATCTCGTAGCCGACCTGGCCGCGCTGCGGCAGGCCCGAGCCGGCCAGCGTCATGCGGGTGGTGGTGATCTGGTCGCGCGGGATCAGGATCGTGTCGCCCTCGCCGCGCAGCTCGAACGGAATGTTGAGCGTCTGCAGTTCGGTCACAATTGCCGAAGAGTCTTCGAGGCTGAGGCCGGTATAGAGCGGGGCCAGATTCGGCGTCTGCGCCCGCATGATCAGGAAGCCGAAGAAGCCGAGCAGCATCACGGCCACGACCGCCATAGCGGCCAGCCGAGGCAGGCCTATGCGGTTGATCAGCTGGGTTAAATTGTCCACGCCGGCACTCGATTGGAGGGTGACCATGCCAACGCAACGCGCGTGGAGGCCGCTGGGCAAAAATTACCTAGCTGATGGTAAAGAATGTCTTAACTACTGGTAGCAGTTTGCAAATTCCGGCAGAAAATGCCGGGCGCGGTAAAGGAAGGATGAAGCGATGCCTAGGGTTCTGGGGCGGGTGACCTCGATCAACGTGCGCAAGGTGCTGTGGGCGCTCGATGAACTGGGGCTTGGCTACGAGCGCGAGGATTGGGGCCTGCCGCTGCGCGACCCCAAAGTGCCCGAATTCCTCGATCTCAATCCCAATGGGCAGGTGCCGGTGTTGATCGAGGGCGGCTTCGTGCTGTGGGAGAGCAACGCCATCCTGATCTACCTCGCCGAGTGCGAGGGCGGGCTGCTGCCCGAACAGTTGGAACTTCGGGCGCTGGCATTGCAATGGCTGGGCTGGCAGGCGACGGAGCTCAATCCGCCCTGGGGTTACGCGCTCAACGCCCTGATCCGCAAGACGCCCGGCTACGACGACCCGGCAAAGGTCGCCGAATCGATGGCCCGGTGGACCGCCAAGATGGACATCCTCGAGGCCGCGCTGGTTGGGGCGAATACCGGCTATATCGGCGCCGGCTTCTCCATCGCCGACATCGCGCTGGGCCTCTCGGTGCATCGCTGGATGTCGATCCCGATGGACAAGAAGGAATTGCCTGCCGTTGCGGACTATTACGAACGGCTGATGAGCCGCGAGGCCGGGGCAAGGTGGATGGGGCCGGAAACGCCTTAGGCGTCGCGCCCCGCAGGCTAGTCGGCGCTGCGCTCGTCGAACGTCTTCCTTGCGCCTTCGATATAGGGCTGCTGGGCTCGCGCCCACGTGGCCAGGGTCAGCAGCGGTTCGTGCAGCGACCGGCCCTGTTCGGTCAGCTCATAATCCACGCGGGGCGGGATGGTCGCGAAAGCGGTGCGCGTGACCAGGCCATCGCGCTCCAGGCCGCGCAGCGTCGTCGTCAGCATCTTGTGCGACAGGCCCGGGATGGCCCGTTGCAGGGCGTTGAATCGCATCGGCCCATGCGACAGCACGCCCACGATCATGATCGTCCACTTGTCGCCGATGCGCTCGAAAATCTGGCCCAGCGCCTTGCAGTTCGCCTCGCCCTCGGCGGCGTAGTCCAGTTCAACCAGCGTCAGTTTCGGCTGTGCCATTCACCGCTCCAATACGCACTTGCGGGTGCGTGACGCTCGACAACGTGCGTTCTTGCGCGTCCCAAAACGAACCTTCATATCGCTACGCACTAATGGAGCGTAACGGAAGGTTCAATCATGAATATCGGTGTCAGCGGCGCCAGCGGCAAGCTTGGCCAGGCTATCGTGCGCGAGCTTGTGGCCCGCAACCAGGGTCACAGGATCGTCGCTATCTCCCGCACCCCTGCCTCGTCGGAGGGCGTGGAAGGCCGCGTCGGCGACTATGACCGGCCCGAGACCTTGGCCACGGCCTATGCGGGCCTCGACAAGGTCATCCTCATTCCGACCGCCGACCTGCGTCCGGGCATGCGCGGTTCGCAGAACGAGGCCGCCATCGCGGCCGCCGTTGCCGCGGGCGTCCAGCATATCGTGCTGCTCTCGGCCACCGGCACGCGCGAGCAGGCTGAGCCGGCCATTGGCGCCAGCTACTGGCGCGGCGAGCGGGCCCTGATCCAGTCGGCGCCGCAGTGGACGATCCTGCGCATGAACTACTATGCCGAGGCCCTGGCGCAGGAGGCCCAGTCGGCGGCCCAATCGGGCGTCCTGACCGGATTTGCCGAGAACAAGGTGGCCTTTGTCGGTCGCGACGATGTGGCGGCCGCCGCGGCCGGCATCGTGCTGGGCGAGGGCCATGTCGGCGCGATCTACAACGCCACGGGCCCCAGGAGCTACACCGGCGCCGAGCGTGCCGCGCTGGTCTCGGACATCCTTGGCAAGCAGATTGGCTTCGCCGCCATCCCGGTCGCGGCCCTGCAGGGCGGCATGGCACAGATGGGCCTGCCCGATTTCGTCATCAATGCCATTGTCGACATCCAGCGCGATTTCGTCGCCGGGGCCTTCGATGTCGTCACCGGCGATGTCGAAAAACTCGCCGGCCGCGAGCCGCAGGACCTCCGCGACATTCTCACGGCCAACCTGGCGTCCGCTGCCGCTTAAAATCGGGGCTTGCCGCCGACCTACTGCCTGTGCGGCTGGCCATCGGTCACACGGCCGTCGTTCAGCCGCATGGACAGTGTTCTGCCGGAGCCAGGCTCGTCGGCGCCCGGGCACCGGAAGCGGGGCTTTGTGACTTGGTGTCG
This sequence comes from uncultured Devosia sp., assembly GCF_946479885.1. The sequence goes on along the minus strand of NZ_CAMLHM010000002.1, from coordinate 178,717 downwards.
GTGCCCGGCTGCACTACAATTTGGCGCAATGCCCCGACGAACCGGGAGCTGATTTCGGTCGCGAGGCCAGGTCAGGGAGGTGGTGAGATGGGTCGTATCGCAATTTGTGCAGGGACGCTCATTTTGAGCGCCGGTGGGGCTTTGGCCCAGGGCGATGCCGTGCTCGGCGAGCAGAATTTCGTCGAGCGATGCGCAATGTGCCATTCGATAGGCGGGCAAGAGCCCAAGAATGGCCCCGACCTCACCGACATAATCGACCGCCCGGCAGCCTCGCTCGATGGCTTCGCCTATTCGGACGCCATGCTCGAGGCAGGGCAGGCCGGGGTGGTCTGGGATGTCGAGACACTCGCCAAGTTCATCGCCAAGCCGCGCAGCGTGGTCAATGGCTCGAGCATGGCCTTTACCGGCTATCGCGACCCCGCGGACGTCGCCAACGTCATCGCCTATCTCGCCACCTTCTCGACCGCGCCGGCGCAATAGGGCAGGCGTCCTAGCTGAGCAGGCCACGCATCATCTGCTGGGCCGCCCTGGGGTCCTCGAGCACGGGCGTCAGGTCGGTCACCTGGTCGAGCGAGCCGACGATGGGCAGGGCCTTGAGGGCGCTGTCCTCGATCGCGCCTGCCGTTGCCTCAACCGCGTCGTCCGCGTTGATGGTGGCGAAGGGGCGGGTGTGATAGGGCCCGATGATCGGCTCGAACCGGTTGCCGATGCCGTCTGCCACCTGGCGCTTCGCCAAGACGAGATAGGCGGCGGCCAGCGCTTCGCCCCGCTCGTTCCAATCCTGGGCGGCCAGTGTCCTGGCCAATGGGGGTGCGAGCGCGGCGGCGATGGGCAGCCGGGCGAATGCGCTGCCAAACCATTTCGAATAGGGCGCATAGCGGCGCTCAAGCAGGAAACCCATGCGCATGACGTCCCGCGCCAGCCGGCTGGCGATCACGCGGGAGCCGAGATCGTCACCCACCATACCCGCCCGGCCAACGAAGGCCTGCTCTTCGGCGATCCGCCGCCACTGGCACGCGATCTTGTACAGCCAGACATCGCGGGGGAAATATTCGAGCGCCGCCCGCACGCGGCCCAGGCGGTCGCCATCATCATGGAAGACATCGCCGGCGGTAAAAGCGAGCAGCCTTTGCTCGGACAGTCCGAGCCATTGCAGGGAATCAATCGCGTCCACCGACTCCAGCGCCAGGCCGCCTGCAAGCCTGGCCTCGATGGTGTGAATTTCCAGGCCGTGTCCCGGGGCACCTACGGCCCACCTGCCGCCCGCCGGCGGGTGGGGCCTGTTGCGCATGCCGATCGGCTCGCCGAGGAACTGGTCGGGAACGACGGTCGAAAACGCATCCATCAGGCGCTGGGCATGCGCGTCGAAGTCCTCGGGCGACAGGAACAGATGCACCCTGGGGCCCCAATTGTGGTCCTTGGACATCTCGTCATCGAGGCCCAGCAGTTCCGAGCCATAGCCGATCAGCGCGGCGGCGTGTGGGAGGCCAGGGGCGGCCGTGCTCAGCCATGGTTGGACGATATCGCCGTAGAAACGGCGCGAGAGCTCAATACCCTGCATGGCTATCCCCCAAAGCGTGCTGGGGCACTGTTCCAGACTTGCCCTCACCGGCCAAGGCGGGTGGCACGACCACCACGAGATCGCATCGGGATGGTGGCAAATTTGCCCCAAACGGCGCCTGGACGCGAAGGCTCGATGTCCAAGCGGCATACGGAACCGGACAAACACAAAGCCCGCCGAGTTTCCCCGGCGGGCTTTGAATTCGGCTGGGCCAGCATTTACCCTTCGCGGTAGTGCTGGATCCAGGTTGTGCGGAGACCTGCCAGACCATGCTTGTCGATGGCGGCCTGCCAATTGAGGAATTCATCGACGCTCAGGGTGTAGCGGTCGCACGCCTCTTCGAGGCTGAGCAGCCCGCCGCGCACAGCTGCGACGACTTCGGCTTTGCGGCGGATGACCCACCTCCGCGTATTGGCGGGGGGAAGATCTGCGATCGTGAGCGGACTTCCGTCCGGACCGATAACGTACTTAACGCGAGGACGCATTTGTACGGTCATTTTACTCTCTACTCAACCTGACCATATGAGGAAGAGAGTAGGGCACCAGCCTTAAATTTCGACTAAGGGAAAACTTACAACAGGTTAAGAATGGTCTTGGATTTCAAGGTATTGATTTGAGCCCGCCCAAAGCAAAACACCCCCGCGGGGCGGGGGTGTCAAAAGGGCGATGTGTTTGCCTCAGGTGGTCGGCGGCTTGGTCACATCGGGAATGCGCACGTCGGTCACGTCGGTGATGGCCACGCGGCGGGAGCCGACGGTGAGCACGGGCACGTCGCCGGTAAAGTCCACGGCAGTCACCACGCCGATCGAGGCGGTGCTGATCTTGACGTCCTTGCCGTTGGCATCCTTGCCCTTGATATCGACAGTATAGACGCCGTTTGGCTTCATATTGCCGTCGCTGCCCTTGCCATCCCAGCGGAACGTGCCAGGGCCGGCCTTGAGCGGCCCGGTCTCGGAATAGACGACCTGGCCATTCTTGTCCTTGATCGTCACGGTGGCATTGGCGGCGTTGGCATCGGCGCTATAGGCCCAGAACACGGCATTGGCGTCGGTGAGTTCGCCGGTCTTGCCCGAGGAGGTGACTTCCTTGCCGATATAGGACACGGCATCCGACTTGGCGGTGTTCTGGCCCGACAGCATCAGCGACTCGAGAAACTCGTTGGTCTTGAGCTGCTGCTCGACGCCGGTGAACTGCACCAGCTGCTGGGTGAACTGGTTGGTATCGAGCGGATCGAGCGGATTCTGGTTCTTGAGCTGGGTGGTCAGGATGTTCAGGAAAGTATCGAAATTGTCCGCGATGCCGGCGCGGGAGCCGGCCAGCGTGGAGGTCTTTGTGTTCGAAACGCCGTTGACTGCCATGACACCTACTCCTTACGCGATGATGTTGACGCCGCTGGCAGTCAGGCTGCCGCGGTAGAGATTGACTGTGGGCGGCGGGGTTTCGTCGATACCCGAGACAACGTCGTCGCCGAATATCGGGTTGCGGCCATTGCCCCCGTCCTGGCGCTGCTGGCCGCTGAACGGGTTCTGCTTGAGCGAGAATTCGAGATTGGTCTTGGCGCTGTCGAGGCCCGCCTGCTGCAAGGCGCGTTCCAGCGCACGCTGGTCGCGCTGCATCAGGTCGAGCGTTTCCGATTTTTCGACGGTCAGCCGGGCATGGACCTGGCCGGATTTGTCGATATCGAGCCGGACGTCGATGCGGCCCAGTTCGGGCGGATCGAGGCGGATCTGGAAGCGGTTATTGCCATCGTTGACCTGGCGGACCAGCTCGAAAGCAAGCTGGGGCAGGTTGAGCTGCTGCTGGCTGGTCTGGTAGCCGGCCTGGACGACACGCGGCGCGGCCACGACATCGACACGGGCGGCCGGCACGGGCGCCTGGTTCTGCGCGTCGGGCTGCTTGTCCACGGCGGCGGCGATCGCGGCGCGCGGCTCGGCGGGCTTGCCATCGTCCTTGCCGGTATCATTGTCATCGTCGCGCTTGTCGGCTGAGGCCTGGACCGGGGGCGTCGCCTCGGCCGTTTCGGTGGCTTCACCGGCCGGCTCCGAAGCGGCGGCGGGCTCGACGGTGGTCTCGGCCTTGCCGGTCAGCGCCGTTTCGGTGAGCTTGAGTTCGGGCGTGGCCAAAGCGGGCGCGGCGACGGCGGCCTGCACCGTGGGGGCGGCCTGGGTCAGCTTGGCCAGGGCGGCCTCGATATCGACATCGGCTTTTGCGTCCAGGTCGAGCTGCGCCAGCTTGTCGGCGTCGAGTTCGCCATTGTTGAGCGCGGCGAGCAGGGCGGCCAGCTTGTCGCCGACCGACTTGATCTGGGCAGACAGTTCGGCATCGGCATCGACGGCGGCCGAGCCGCTGAACAGGCTCTCGGCGACCGGACCAAAGGCGGCGGTCAGGCGCGCGGCGAAGCTGGCATCGTCGGGCTGGATATCGGTGACGAGCGCCGTCAGATCGTCGAGCGAGGGCAGAGCCGACAGGTCGATGTCGAGGGCGGCGGCCAGATCGGTCAGCGCCGCGTCGAGCTTCTTGAGGGTCTCGGGATCGAGCGGTTCACCGGCATCGAGCCGGGCCTTGAGGTCGGCCAGCGTGTCGACGATATCGGCGAGAACAGGTGCGGCCTCGACCGTATCCTGGATCGGCACCACGGCATCGATGGCCGCGGCGATGGCCTCGGGGTCTTCCTGCTCGGTGGTGCCGTCTTCGCCAAAGCCCAGCGACATGTTGACCAGGTTGCCCAGGTTCACATCCAGGCTGGCAGTGGAGGTCTTGGCGGTTTCCGTGCTTGCCGGCGGCGTCGCGGCGCCGAGCAGGGCGGCGAAGACGTCGACGGGGCCCTCGGCCGCATCGGCAGACGCGTTGAGACTCTTGGTGCTGCTGACGCCTGCGGTGGTGGTGGTAACGGTCAGATGTGATGCCACGAATGCGACCCGCGTACTAAATGAGACTAATCCGCCAGTGACCAAGCAAGGCTGGTGCCAAGTCGATCGCTGGCGGAAAAATCGCGCTGATTCAACGCGTTGACCGATAGCGCCGCGGTTCGGCGCCGCGGCAGGGGCGGGGCGGGCGGCAAAAGCTGCCGGGCAAATGTTGCGGGGCAGGCGCGAAAGGCGTAATGAGCGCCACGCAAATTCGTCCGCTGGCCCTTGAACCCAACCGGATACAGGACATGTTGAACTCGCTTGATATTGCCAAGCGTCCCGAAGACACGCGCGTCGTCGTCGCGATGTCGGGGGGCGTGGATTCCTCTGTTGTCGCCGGCCTGCTCGCCCGCCAGGGCTATGACGTCGTGGGCGTCACCCTGCAACTCTACGATCACGGCGAGGCGACCCATCGCAAGGGCGCGTGCTGCGCCGGGCAGGACATCCACGATGCGCGCCGCGTGGCCGCCACCTTGGGCATTCCGCACTACGTGCTCGACTATGAAGAGCGCTTCAAGCGCTCGGTGATCGCGCCCTTTGCCAATGCCTATCAGCAGGGCGAGACGCCGGTGCCGTGCATTGCCTGCAACCAGTCGGTGAAATTCGTCGACCTGATGGAAGTCGCCCGCGATCTTGGCGCCGATGTTCTGGCCACCGGCCACTATGTGCAGTCCCGCCTCGGCGAGGATGGCCGCCGGCAGTTGTTCCGCCCGGTCGATGCCGAGCGCGACCAGACCTATTTCCTGTTTGCCACCACGCAGAGCCAGCTCGATTTCCTGCGTTTCCCGCTGGGCGGCATGGGCAAGGCCGAAGTGCGCGCGCTGGCCCGCGACATGGGCCTCGAAATCGCCGAGAAGCATGACAGCCAGGACATCTGCTTCGTGCCACAGGGTAAATATGCCGACATCATCCGCAAGATGCATCCCGAGGCGGTGGCAACCGGCGAGATCGTCCATCTCGACGGCCGCGTGCTGGGCACGCATGAGGGGATCGTCAATTACACCATCGGCCAGCGCAAGGGCCTGGGCGTGGCGGCGGCCGAGCCGCTCTATGTGATCAAGCTCGAGCACAAGACCGGCCGCGTCATCGTGGGGCCGCGCGAGGCGCTCAAGACCCATACGGTGCGGCTGCGCGACGTGAACTGGCTGGGGGCAAAGCCGCTGGCCGAGCTCAGCGCCGGCAATGGCGCCCCGGTCGAGGTCAAGGTGCGTTCGACCCGCGGGCCGCAGCCGGCCGTGATCCAGATGCATGATAACAGCGTATTTGTGACGCTGGTCAGTGGCGAATACGGCATCTCGCCGGGCCAGGCCTGCGTGTTCTATGCCGACGACACGGCAACCTCGGAAGTCTGGGGCGGCGGGTTCATCGCCGAAGCCGTGCCGCAGGTGTTCGCGGCTTAGGCTCGGTCGTTATCTGCTTGTCCAGCCGACTACTTTGCCGTTCTCAATCTGAACGCGTTGACGAAAACTACGAGTTCCGGTCTTGGCGTATTTATACGTATGAACGACCTTGGACTTTAGGACTTTCTCGTCGATGGCACTGGGTGGACCCCACGCGTCGATAACGTGCTGAGCAGTCATCCCCTGCCTAACCCTTCCGCTAAGCACGTCGTGCATGAATGGGTCGCTGTCGTAGCGCGCCCTTAATTCCCGCCGGCGATACCACTGGCTCCAAGCCATAAAGGCTAGTAGCAGGGCCACAATTACCCAGATCCATTCCATGGACAGCTCCCCTCCGGCAAAGTGAAGCATAGTCCAAAGGCCAGTTGAAGACTATTGAGATCGCTGGCTGGGTGGTCCGTTATTTATCCGGTCGGTCCTCTTCCCCCGGCGCCGCACCGCTTGTCGCCGCCGCATTGGCTTCGCGCAGCTGCTGGTAGGCATTGATGCCGCCCAGCCAGGTCGAGATGGCGATCAGCACCAGGATCGCGCCCAGGATCAGCAGCATGATGCGGCCGCGGTTGAGCGCGAACGGGCTCAGTTTCTCGTCTGCCATCACTGCCTCGAAATAAATCTGCGCATACGACCCAAGGATCGCGTCATGGGCGCCGTCTTACCACTACAATGATGCCAGAGGTAAGGCACGGGTGCATATCAGCGTGATGGGACTGACTGCCGCATCCCCCGTTGATGCTGCGAACGCGATGACGCGGGCGCTGGTCGCGCGCGCGCAGAACGGCGATCCCGAAGCCTTTGGCGAGCTGATCGAGGATCACTATGACCTCATTTATCGCACCGCCTGGAAATGGTGCGGCAACCGCGCCGATGCCGAAGACATTGCGCAGGATGTCTGCGTGAAGCTGGGCAGCGCCATTGCGGGCTTTGACGGGCGCAGCGCCTTTTCGAGCTGGGTCTATCGCATCACGCTCAATGCGGTGCGCGACCTGCAGCGGGCGGGCAAACGGCGCGGCAAATATGCCGATGCCTATGCCGAGGTGACGCCGGACGATCAGCCGGCGGAGCAGGAAGAGGCGGCGACCAATCGCCAGCTCTGGAATGCGGTCAGGACATTGCCGGAAAAGCAGCGCGACGCGGTGCTGCTGGTCTATGCGGAGGAACTGAGCCACGCGGCGGCGGCCGAGATCATGGGCATCAAGGAGGCGACGGTGTCGTTCCATGTCCATGAGGCACGCAAGACCCTGAGGGGGCTGCTATGAGCAATGACGACATGCACGATCCGTTTGAAAAGCTGAAAGGCGCCCAGGCGCCAGACCCGCGCGCCGAAGCCAAAAAGCGCGCCATGGCAGCCGGCATGGCGGCTTTCGAGGCTGCCAGCAAAAAAACGTCAGCGGCACCCCAAGGAAACAATTGGGGCCAGCGTCTCACGTCCATCATCACTTCCTTGAAAGGGAAATCGATCATGGACATGCGTCTCCCCATCGGCACTGCCGCCATTGCCCTGCTGGTGCTGCCGCTCGGCTACCAGCTGTATTCGACCACCTCGATGACCCCGGCCGATGCGGTGCCGCCGCGCCCCGTCATCGTCGTCGAGCCACCCCCCGTCGACCAGCCGGTCGAAGTTGCCCAGACCGAAGAGCGCGCCGATCAGTCGGCCGACGCCCTGGCCAATACTGCAAGCCCACCGGCGACGACCGCCACGCCAGCGGCGCCCGGCCGTGACCAGAGCGTCGTGGCCCCCGAGCCGATGGCGATGGACGAAATGGCGCCCGATCTCGATACCGGGCTGATGGACACCGAAGTTGCCCGCCAGGAGGCCCCTGCCGTGGGCGGCGCCATTGCGCCGCAGCAGATGGCGGCCGGCGCCACCACTGCCATGGAAAGCGACGCCTATATGGCCGCTCCGGCGCCAATGCCATCGGTGGTCGCCTTGCCCACCGCGCCTTCGGGCGACGAGTTCACCAGTTTCGAGGAGCAGCGGCTCAAGGCCGTGGCGGACGAGCCGGTCTCGACCTTCTCGATCGACGTGGACACGGCAAGCTATTCCTATGTACGGCGCATGGTCGAGGACGGCTATCTGCCCGAGCCCGATGCGGTCCGCATCGAGGAGATGATCAACTACTTCCCCTATGACTATGCCCCGGCCGATAGCGCCGCCGTGCCGTTCAAGCCGACCATGGCGGTCTATCCGACGCCGTGGAATCCCAAGACGCAGCTGCTGCATATCGGCATCAAGGGCTATGTGCCCGACATCACCGAGGATAAGGCGAGCAACCTGGTGTTCCTGATCGACACGTCCGGCTCGATGGACGAGCCCGACAAGCTGCCGCTGCTCAAGCGCGCCTTTGCGCTGCTGGTGGACCAGCTTTCGGCCAATGACACGGTATCGATCGTGGTCTATGCCGGCTCGGCCGGCGTGGTGCTGGAGCCCACGGTCGCTACCGAGAAAGCCAAGATCCTCGACGCGCTGGACAACCTGGCGGCCGGTGGCAGCACCGCCGGCGCCGAGGGGATCGAACTGGCCTATCGGCTGGCCGAGCAGGCCAAGGTCGATGGCGGCACCAACCGGGTGATCCTGGCCACCGATGGCGATTTCAATGTCGGCATCGACAATCCGGAAGATCTCGAAACCTTCATCGAGAAGAAGCGCGAAAGCGGCGTGACGCTGTCGGTGCTCGGCTTCGGCCGCGGCAATCTCGATGACGCGACGATGCAGGCGCTGGCGCAGAACGGCAATGGCAATGCCGCCTATATCTCCAACTTCCGCGAAGCCCAGAAGGTGCTGGTGGAAGAGGGTGGCTCGACGCTCGAAATGATTGCCAAAGACGTCAAGATCCAGATCGAGTTCAACCCGGCTGTGGTCGCCGAGTATCGGCTGATCGGTTACGAAACCCGCGCGCTCAACCGCGAAGATTTCAACAACGACAAGGTCGATGCCGGCGATATCGGCGCCGGGCACACGGTAACCGCGATCTACGAAATCACCCCTGTCGGCTCGGGTGCCGAACTGGTCGATCCGCTGCGTTACGGCGCCGAGCCGGGGACAGACCCGGCCGCGGTCGCGACCATGAATGCGCCCACCGAGATCGCCTTCCTCAAGATGCGCTACAAGCTGCCCGAGAGCGATGTGAGCCAGCTCATCGAGCAGCCGGTGACGCCCGAAGTGGTCTATGGCGATATCGGCGACGTCAGCGACGACATGCGCTTTGCCGCAGCGGTGGCGGCCTATGGGCAGAAGCTCAAGGGCTCGAACTATGGCGGGGAAATGAGCTGGAGCGACATCGCCGAGTTGGCCCGTTCGGGCAAGGGCGAGGATGAAAGCGGCTACCGCGCCGAATTCATCCAGCTGATCAAGACGACAAGCCTGCTGCAGCCCGATACCGTTGACGTGGACACGACACGGCCCGACCCGGGCTGCATCATGGGCACGACTGGGGAATGCGCCCCGCAGCAGTAGTTTGCAGTGAGCTATCCGCAAAACGCGATCGTCACCCTCGGGCCTGACCCGAGGGTGTTTTCATTTGCAGACATCGCTCAGTCGACACCCTCCCCCTTGCGGGGAGGGATCAAGGGTGGGGGACGTTTAGCCCGCATATCGGGGCTCCCATCCCCCCACCCAGCTGCGCTACGGCCTGACGGCCTAGCTGCGCTGCCCTCCCCGCGAAGGGGGAGGGTGCTATCCGGTCGCTTAAACCAGCGGCTTCAATCCCGCTTCGATGCTGGCGCGCTTGCCTTCGAGGAAGGGCGGCAAAGCCAGGCTCTCACCGAGCGTTTCCATCGGTTCGTCGGCGGCAAAGCCGGGGACGTCGGTGGCGATCTCGAACAGGATGCCGTTGGGCTCGCGGAAGTAGAGCGAGGTGAAATAGAAGCGCTCTACTTCGCCGCTATTGCGCAGGCCGGCCCGGCCCACCCGATCGATCCACTGGCGCAGGCCATCCTGATCGGGCGTGCGGAAGGCGACGTGATGCACGCCACCGGCACCGGGACGCGCCGGCGACAGGCTCGGATCGACCACCACATTCAGCTCGGCACCGGGACCACCAGGACCCATTTCGAAGACATGGGTTTCAGCGACGCCGTTGGCGGCAGGGTAGGAGCGAACCTTGCGCATGTTCATCACCTGCGTCAGCACGGCTTCGGTCCGGTCGAGCCGCGGCACGGCCATGGAGATGGGGCCCAGGCCGATGATCTGGCGTTCTGCCGGCACCGGCGACTTGGCCCAGGGCACGACCTTGTTGGCCTCGTCGATCACCATGCGGAAGCGTTGGCCTTCGAAATCCTCGAAATCGAGCGACAGGCGGCCGTTGCGTTCCTTGATGGCCGAGGTGCCGACATTGTTGTTCTGCAGATGGTCCTTCCACCAGTTGAGGCTGTCCTCGCTGTCGACGCGCAACCCGGTGCGGCTGACGGTGTGATTGCCGCGCTGTTCGCGGCCCGCCGGGAAGTCGAAGAAGGTGAGGTCGGCGCCGGGCGAGGCCACGCCGTCACCATAGAACAGGTGATAGGCCGTGGTGTCGTCCTGGTTGACCGTCTTCTTGATCAGCCGCATGCCCAGGGTCTGGGTATAGAAAGCGAGGTTCTTCTTGGCCTCGGCGGTAACCGCTGTGAGGTGATGGATGCCTCCGAGTTCGAGCGTCATTTGATGTCTCCTGAAGCGGCGGGGTTGTTGCGCGCCGTGTTGACCAAGATGTAGCGAACCCCACCAGCTTTGGGGAGAAGGACAATGGCGACGGACTGGTGTCGATTATTGAACGGCAGAGGGCGTCAGGAAGGTGAGGACCGAGTTCGGTTCGACGATCAATTCACGCAGCCGGGCGTTGAAAACCGCACCGTAATCGGCCGCAATGTGAGCCTCGAAGGCCGTTTTGTCCCGGTAGATTTCATAGACCACGAACCTGGCGTCGTCGTCCAACCGCCGGAAACAATCGAAGGCGACGTTGCCCGGTTCCTGGCGCACGTTTGTTGCAAGGCCGGCAAGCAGCTCGGCCACCGTGTTGCCCTGGCCGGGGCGGGCGGTGAATTCGGCGATCAGGGTGATCGGCCCGGTGGCGGGGAGGTCGTTGAGTATGTCCATGGGTGGCTCTCTTTGTTTGGCGCAACATGGCGCACGGCATCGGCTCTGTCACCATTGCGGTCCCGCCACTAGGCTCACCCTCCCCCTTTGCGGGGAGGGCAGCGAAGCTTGGGCCGAAGGCCCTAGCGTAGCTGGGTGGGGGACGAAAGCCCCGACATGCGGGCTCACCCACCCCCACCCTTGATCCCTCCCCGCAAGGGGGAGGGTGTCGACTGACAGTTCGGTGGCCGCGATCACAAATCCCGGACTCATGTCTTTTTGACATGCGTCGTCTCCGTAATCCGCGCTATCCCTTCATGTGAACATAAAGGGAACAACATGACCGCGCTGACCCTGCGCCGGAAGCTGGCAATTCTCTCCGACGCCGCAAAATATGACGCGTCCTGCGCTTCGTCAGGCTCGGAAAAGCGCAATAGCGCCGGCACGGGCGGCATTGGCTCGACGGAGGGCAGCGGCATCTGCCATTCCTATGCGCCGGACGGCCGCTGCATTTCCCTGCTCAAGATCCTGCTGACCAATTTCTGCGTCTATGACTGCGTCTATTGCGTCAACCGCTCGTCCTCCAACGTCAGCAGGGCCCGCTTCAGCGTCGAGGAAGTGGTCAAGCTCACGCTCGATTTCTATAAGCGCAACTATATCGAGGGCCTGTTCCTGTCCTCGGGCATCATCCGCTCGCCCGACTACACCATGGAGGAACTGGTGCGGGTGGCGCGCAGCCTGCGCGAGCAGCATCACTTCGCCGGCTATATCCACCTCAAGGTCATCCCCAATGCGGCGCCGGACCTGTTGGCTGAGGCTGGCCGGTGGGCCGACCGGCTGTCGACCAATATCGAGATGCCGACCGATATCGGGCTTGAAACGCTGGCGCCGGAGAAGAAGCCCAGCGAAATCCGCACCGCCATGGCAAGGGTGCGGGGCAAGCTCGACGAGGCCGAGCCCGACAAGAAAGCCAAAGCCGCAAAGCCCAAATTCGCGCCGGCGGGCCAATCGACCCAGATGATCATTGGCGCCGATGCGGCCGATGATGGAGCCATCCTCAATCGGGCGGCCGGGCTCTATTCCGGATACCGGTTGCGGCGGGTCTATTACTCGGCCCTCTCGCCCATTCCCGACAGCTCGTCGCGCCTGCCGCTCAAGGCGCCGCCGCTGATGCGCGAACATCGGCTCTACCAGGCCGATTGGCTGATCCGCTTTTACGGCTTCGATGTGCCGGAGATCGTCTCGGGTGGGGAGGGTGGGCTGCTCGATCTGGCCATCGACCCAAAGCTCGCTTGGGCGCTCAAGAGCCGGGCGCTGTTTCCCGTGGATGTAAACCGCGCCGAGCGGGAAATGCTGCTGCGCGTCCCGGGGCTGGGCACCAGGGGCGTCGATCGCATCCTGACCACGCGCCGGCATCACCGGTTGCGGCTCGAGGACGTGGCGCGCATTGCCGGCTCGATCGACAAGGTTCGGCCCTTCATCGAAGCCGAAGACTGGACGCCGGGCGGACTGACCGACAACGCCCGGTTGCGCGCGCAGCTCACGCCGCAGCCGGAACAGTTGAGCCTTTTCTGATGCATGTCGTTCGCCTGCAGTCGCCTAACGATTTCGCCGAGTGGCGCGGCAAGGCGCGGCAATTGCTGCTGGCCGGGATATCCCCCGACCAGGTCGAATGGCGTATGGTGGGGGAAGCGGCCGGCCTGCTCGACAGTGATGAGCCTCTCGATCTGCCCGCCGCTCCCCGTCCGGTGGGCTCTGTGCCCCGAAAATTCATCGAATTGGCCGAGGAAGCCATATGCTGCGCCGATCCCGCGCGTTTTGACGTGCTCTATCGGTTGTTATGGGGGCAACAAACTGACAGCACATTGATGCAGAATGCGGCTGACGATCGAATGGTATGCGTCACCCGCTGGGCCTCGGCGGTGCGTCGCGACAGCCACAAGATGAAAGCCTTCGTCCGCTTCAAATCCATCGTCGATGACAGCGGCCTCGAGCGCTACGCCGCCTGGTTCGAACCCGAGCATTATACGCTGGAGCGCACCGCGCCGTTCTTCGCCCGGCGGTTCGACGGCATGATTTGGGCCATCGTCACCCCCTATCGCAGCGCCTGGTGGGACGGGGAAAGCCTCGCCTTCGGCCCGGGCGGCAAGCGCTCCGACGTACCGCAGGACGATGCGGTCGAGGGCGACTGGAAGACCTATTTTTCCTCCATCTTCAACCCGGCGCGGCTCAAGGTTTCGATGATGAAATCGGAAATGCCGGTCAAATATTGGCGCAACCTGCCCGAGGCCGAGGTCATCGCTCCGCTGATCCGCGGCGCCCGGCAGATGGAGGCCGAGATGATCGAACGCGCAGCCAGCCAACCGCCGTCGCGACACCTCCGCCAGCAAGCGCGAGACGCAGAAGTCATTGAGAAAACGAGAGAAATCACCAGCCTGGCTGACGCGCGTGCCGCAGTGCAAGGCTGCCAACGCTGCCCGCTTTACGAGCACGCGACGCAGGCGGTGTTCGGCGAGGGCCCCGAGCAGGCCGAGGTGATGTTTGTCGGCGAACAGCCCGGCGACCAGGAGGACCTGGCGGGCAGGCCCTTCATCGGTCCGGCCGGGCAAGTACTTGATCGGGCGGTGGAAAAGGTCGGGATCGACCGCTCAAGAGTCTACGTCACCAATGCCGTCAAGCACTTCAAGTTCGAGCCGCGCGGCAAGCGCCGCATCCATCAGCGGCCCGATGGCGGCGAGGTGCAGGCCTGCAAATTCTGGCTCAATCTGGAGATCGGCTTCGTCAAGCCCAAGGTCATCGTGGCGCTGGGCGCCACCGCGGCGCAGAGCCTGCTCGGAAAATCGTTCACCATCAGCAAGTTACGCGGCGCCCCGATCACGCTCGACGACGGGACGCTGCTCTTTGTCACCAACCATCCGTCCTACCTGCTGCGCATCCCCGACGCCGAGGGAAAGGCACGGGAACAGGCCAAGTTCGAGGCGGATCTGGTGCTGGTGCGCGGCGCCATAGCCGGGTTGCTCTCCAAGCATTGAAACAGGCAAGGCTGGCGGCTTGACAGGGTGATGTGCTAAAACTAGTAAGTGCGTCGCCGAGGAAACTCGCGCGCTCCTTGAAGCGGAGTAGCTCAGTTGGTTAGAGCAGCGGAATCATAATCCGTGTGTCCCCAGTTCAAATCTGGGCTTCGCTACCATTTAAAACCCTAGGAAATCTGCGGATTTCCTAGGGTTTTCCTTTTCAGGATTTGACCCCAAAAATCGATTGGGACGCCCTTGGGACGCCGCTAGCAAAAGCATGACCCTCTGATAGCTTGAGCCTGTGGATAAGCTGGAGGGGGCAGAATGGCTTACGGGGCCGAGTCGATTGCGGAAATGGTGGAGGCCTGCGGGACTGTCGAAAGCCGTTTCCTGACGCTTCGCGAAGACCTGATCGTGCGGAATTACCGCTCCAAGCGCGGCCAGGAGTTTGCCGTCCATGGCTATTGCCGTCGCCTTCATACCCTTGCGCTGACGACCAGGCATGTCTTCGAGATGCTGCCGCCCGATGTCAATGGCGTGCCCGACAAGGCGGTGCTGGATGACGTGACGATCCAGGTGCAGGCCTTCGTTTTCAACATTTTCGGAGCGATCGACAACCTGGCTTGGACGTGGTTCTACGAACGTGATCCGAAGCGTGATGACGGGAAAGAAGTTCCTGCTACCTGGGTTGGTCTGGCGCCAGCGAATACCTTTCTCGTCTCGACGTTATCGAAGCCGTTCCAGGATCGCATTGCGGAACTCAAGGAGTGGTTTCGCGTCATCGAGGGCTATCGGCACGGCTTGGCCCATCGCATCCCGCTCTACATCCCTCCGTATTCCGTGCCGGAAAAGAAAGAGGCCGAGTACAAGGAACTGGGTGCCAAGGTCCTGGATGCCATGACGCGGCACGAATGGGACGAGATGGAGAAGCACGAGGCCGACCAGTTGGCGATGCACGTGTTCCATCCTCAGATCATGCACTCGTTCGAAGAGGGCGCCCGTACGATTAGCTTCCATCCGCAGATGTTGGCGGACTTCAGCCTTGTTGAAGATCTCGGTCGCCGCATGCTTGAAGAACTGAACGGCTTGGAAGGATAGCCCCATGGTCGCCGCCTCCACAGTCCTAGGCGCCGCCGGCGAGCACTACGTGATGAGCGTGCTCCTCCGCCACGGCTTCATAGCCGCTAGCGCCGGTCGGCGTCCCCAACTGCGACATTGTTTTGACTGACGACATCGGCGACCGACTGTGTGCGATCCAAGTCAAAACGCGCGTCGAGAAGGGCTCCGACGGCGGTTGGCACATGTCGGAGAAGCACGAGAACATCTCGTCGCCTGGCCTGTTTTACGTCTTCTTGGATTTCGGGCGCACGCTGACAGACCAGCCAGTAAGCTTCGTCGTGCCCTCTGCCATCGTCGCTGACGTCGTCGCCAGATCGCATGCCACATGGCTGTCGCAACCCGGCAAGCGGGTACAAGTCCGCAAAGACGGTCCGATGCGCCGGTTCATGCCCGACTACACGAAAGTGGGCCTTGATATCGGCGCTGGGCCTGGTTGGCTGGAGCCCTGCCGAGAGAACTGGGCACAGCTGGCCAAGGAGACATGACGGTTATACGGGTTTCGCAGATCACGTATAACGCCCGGGAATGCGGGGTTTCGGGCGCTGTAAGCAAAACTCAGATTTATGTATAGCGCTGGTCACGGCTTCGGGTCGTTGCGAATGATCTCGTGGATCTGCGCCAGGATCTCGGCCTCTTCAGCGGTCTGGCCCTCGGCCTCGCGAGCTTCGAGGGCCGCCTGAGTCCGCGCCATTTCCTCGACGTATTCCGCGTTCGACTGGATGAGCGGCAAATCAAAGCCAGGCCAAATTGATCGGCCCATGTCTATGGCGATGCTGCGCGCTTCGTAAAGCTGGGTCGATTTGATCTCGAGGAGCTCCTCCATCTGCTCCATCAAGCCCAGCAAAAACCTCTCGGACATCGGCCGCTCGCCGCGGAGCAAGGTAGCAATGAGGGAGTGCGATACCTTGAGATCGCGCGCGAACTCCCGGCGGCCATCAGGTCCGTAAAGATAAAGCATCATCTCGTGGAGCTTACGTCGGCGAAGCTCTGCTTTTTCGTCCAACACTTGGGCCCTCATAAGAATTCGGCCGGAATTCCTTCCAGCCTGAGAAATCGTCGCTGTCTATTTCGAATGGCACAAACGCTATCCGCGCACATGCCCAAATTCATTCCCGCCCCCAGCTCATCTAATAGCCTGCGTACACACGATGGGGTGCCCAGTCGCAAGGCACAACCATAAAAAGCACAAAACGTGCAATAATATGTGTTGAAGTGTGCAAAATCGGACCCTATTCTCCTCCTGACCGTCGCAGTCACTTCAACCCTGGCGGGGATCTCAGGCCACCCGCGACACCGAAAGACATAGGATGCTCACTACCGATAACTGCCGTCCCACTCGCCGAATGGCTCCCGAAAATCTTGTTGATACCGGCCGCTTGATCGACGTTGCCCGTCGTTACCCGGCGCTCGAAGTGGCTGCACTTGCTGAACGCTTTGGCGCTTCCGACACCACCATCCGCAACGTGCTCAAGGCCGCTGGCCTGTCCCGTGAGGAGGAGATCTCAACGCCGGTCCGTGGGCCAGACCACCCCTGGCGCCCGACCACGCGCCGCAAACCCCATGCGATCGTCATGAGCAAGGCTGAGCGCCAGAAGCTGGTCGACGACTTCCTCGCCAAGAACAACGTCACGAAGGTGCCCCGCGGCCTACGGACCGCCGACATCGTCTTCCTCGACAACCTCAACGATTAGGAATCGAAGATGCTCAAAATCGATATCAGGACTGTCGAGCACGCCATTTTCATCATGCACATCCACGACTTCCGCAAGCGGGCGACCGAGTTGCACTTTCCGCCTGTCATCCGCAAGAGCTGGGCGGACATCGCGGACTTGCTGGAGCAGGCGGCGGTGATGTCCCTTCCGGATTTGGAATATTTCCAGGCAGCGCTGCCCATGAACAACCGTCTGGGCATAGGGTCGTTCGCGCGTTCCCGCGCCGCAGACATCATCTACGAGTATCTCGACAGGATCGAGGCCATGAACCCCCAGCTGCGTCGACCTTTTGGGCTTTCGATGGAAGAGACACCGGCCGCCCAGCGGGGTTGACGAAACCTAAATACCGGGGTCCTACGATGTGAAAGTCGCAGGACCCTTTCCCATGTCGCAGCTCTCAAATCTCAAATTCAAAACTGGCGTCCACAGGGCGTTCCCCGATCGAAGTTCCGCCCGAGCGGCGCGGTTTGTAGGGGTCAACCAGCGCACGATGCAAAAATGGATGAGTGGCGAAAGCGACGTTCCCGAGAACATCGCAAACGCGATTGATCACCAGGGTCGCATCGTCGACGAGACCAATGTCCGCCAGCACCTCGACGAAACTGTCCAGGATTTCTTGGATGCGGACGGCCACCCAGAGGTCCTCGGTTCAATTCTGAGCGCGCTCTATCAGCGGGTCCTTGGCAAGCCGATCGAGTGACACCTCGTTAACACCTTCCCCAATCTGACCTCGACAAAGGGCCTGTCCGGCATGTAGACGGACGGTCCCATAAGTTGCGCTCACGCTTCCGGCGTCGGTGCATCGCCAACTGAAGAGGCGTGATCATGACCAGCAAAGCTGGCTCGCGGAGCGATTCCGCGCTTTCCGACATCGACGACGATGCGTATGCGGCCCTCAAGAAGAGGCAGCTTCGGCATGCTCAGATCTTGGATGGCGCTTCTCCGTCGTACGAAGAGCTGCTCTCCGGCATGCCATTTCGGCACGACGACCTGCAGTCCGATGTTATGGCGGCTATCGACGACTGGTCAGCCCAGCGAGATGGCGACGTCAATCCCGTCCACGCGTCACTTTCGGTCGCGATCGAGGCCGCTCGTCGCCATGCGGACGCCGATACGCTGCACACGCTGTCTGAAGAACTCGGGCTGTCGCGGCACTTGATCGAAGCTGATGGTGAGTTGTGGCAGCGGTGCCAGGTTTGGCTCGCCTATTTCGGTGCCGATGACCCCATCGATACGGTCGTGTCTGCCGCGATTAATGCGTACCGCTGGACGCGGGTGGGCGTCGATGGGGTTTACAGGATCGGATGGGCTGTTGGCCTAAAACTGCACCGGGGTAGCGCGTACGAAGCCGGCTTTGCGGACAAGATCGTCACGCGCGGCCTCGCGAATTTGGACCGTATCTCAACGCTGATATCGCCAATTTCGGCATCGTGCACAACGCCGACCGGCCTGTCCGCACTCATAGCCAAGCAGCGGCCGGAGGACGACGACGAGGACCGTGCTGTCGGAGCGCTTGAGACTCTGCTGGAATCCGGCGTCTTCGAGGACGACAGGGACGAAACACTCACCGGCGCCGGCATCATCGTCGTTCCGAAGATGGGCGACGGCGTTGGCGGTCAGAGGGAAGTTAGGAGGACCTGGAAAAGCCTTTCTGGCATCGCTCTGCCCGTTGTCCATCGAGGCGACGTGGCCGAGCACAAGCGCGCGCTGACCGCTCGCTACCCGCACGCTAGCGATGTCATAGACATCATGCTGCGGGATCTGGCGCCGCGCGAAACCGCCTGGTTCCGGCCGACGTTGCTCATCGGCTCTCCGGGTTCGGGCAAGTCTTCCCTGCTGCGTGCGATCGCAGACCAAATCGGGCTGCCGTGCGAACTCAATTCGCTCGCCGGTTCCACGGACTCGAGCGCAATGGGAACCAGCGCTCAGTGGTCCACGGTGCGCGAATCCGTTCCGCTGCAGCTGATCAAGCGAAGCCGACACGCCAATGTCGCCATGATCTGGGACGAAGTCGACAAATCCAGCTCCAGTCGCAACAACGGCTCCATCATAGACGCCTTGCTGCCGCTGCTCGAACCCGACCAGTCTCGGCGTTACCGCGACCTTGCTCTCGAAGTGGAAGTCGATTTGAGCGGTGTCACGCATTTCGCTACCGCCAACGACCTCCACAGCGTCCCCCAGGCGCTGCGCGACCGCTTCCGCATCCTCGCGATGCCCGAGCCGACCTGGGCGCACCTTGGCACGCTAACGAAGCAGATCGTGGATCGCATCGCTCGAGAGAGGGGTATTGACCCACGTTTTTTCGAACCGCTGGGGCAGGATGAAATGGACAACGTCCGCAGAAAATGGCCCGGCGGGAGCATCCGGCAACTGACGCAAATCCTGACGATAATCATCGATCGGCGCGACCAGATCATGGGTAGGTGCTGACATGGTTATTCATGACGCCGACCGCGTCGTCGCGCGCCGCATGTACCAAGTTGCTGTCGGGATGGTCGCCGCACGGGAGGATGTGTCGATCGCGGAATACGCACAGGATGCGCTCGACACTCCGTCGCCATCGACGATCCGCGCACTGCTTGCTGTCGGGCGCGGGCGCGAGTGGTTGCCGTCCGTCGTCGACGCGCTGGCGGAAGTCGGCATCGCTGCCGCGGCAGATGTATTGGGAGACGAGCCATGAGAGATATCGCTGACCAGGCTGAAATCTCGATCGCCCGAGAACGGGCGCAATGGTCCGCGCTCGTTCAAGTCGATGACGGCACGCCGACGCTGTGGGAAGACCTTGTCCGCCGATCGGTGCCGCACATTAAGCGCGGTGTTTTCCTGCCGCGGTGGGAAGCAAATAGCGCATTCACGCCTTCCGCGATTCCCGACATTCACGGCCTGCCGGACGATCTGGAAGCAGATTGGCTTGCATACCGCGGTCGCTGGGAAGCATTTCTCGATGTGAACCCACGCGCCAGGATCGCCGAGATGCTAGCCGACTGCTCTGAGAGCGACAATGCGAGCAGCTTCCCGGATGGCTGGGAGTATATCGTGCATGCATGGGCTCTGGCCGGCTTCCCCGAGCCAGCACCGTTCTACGCTGATGCACGCATTCGGTCTGATGCATGGAAAACCAAGCTCACTGACGCAATGCGGCGCGCGGGCGATGGCTGGGTCTATATGACAGACGACGTCCTCTACGAGTGGCGATCATGAGAGCCTGGGCATTTTCGGACATCCACGTCGATACCGCTGCGTACGAGCTGCCTCAGACGCCGCCCGATATCGACGTCATCATCATTGCGGGTGATGTCGCCGATGGGCACGAGAAGTCCACCAGGTGGCTTTGTGAGCACATCGTCCCGCTTGGCCTGCCGGTCGTCTACGTCGCGGGGAATCATGACTTCTACGGCACGGACCTAACTGACGATTACGCCGCAATCTACCGCGACGCCGGCGTCGAGCTTTTGCATCCTGGGCGTCCGACAATCGAGATCGCTGGAACACGTATCGTCGGATGCACGCTCTGGACCGACTATTCGGTCTCTGGCGATGTCGATGCCGCCCGGTCATGGGCACGCCGCTCGATGCCGGATCTCGTGTCTATAGACATCGGCATGCGGCGGATCGGGACCCGAGATCTTCTCGATATGCATCGCCAGCAACGAATGACGATCGAGCGCGAGCTGTGGGGAATCTTCGAGGGCCCGACGATCGTCGTCACCCACCACGCGCCGCACCCGAAGTCCCTCAGGTCGCCAATGCTGACGGCAGATGATGCGAGCTACGCGAGCGACCTGACTGCGACAATTGAGGCCCTGGAACCCGCGGTCTGGATTCATGGTCACGTGCATTCCAGTCGCGACTTCTACCTCTCTGCAACCCGGATCGTCTGCAATCCTCGCGGATACGCGGTGGTGAGCAGGGACGGCCGGCGGCTTGAGAACCCGGCTTTCGAGCCAGGAAAGGTGATCGAGATATGAGTGGCATCGACAGAAACCGTGAGCTCATCCGCAACAGCGCCAAATGCCTGCTTTGTGGGGACGAGATCGAGAGCAAGCACCGGCACGACCTCAGATCCTGTAGCTGCGGAAATATCCGTGTCGATGGCGGTGTGGGCCGGTCAGGCTACTGGCGCCGCGTCGGTGGTGTCCAAGAGGATCCCGGCGTGACTTGGGTCGACACGAGCATTTTCGCAGGAGACCAAAAATGATCGACTTGCATGACAACGCCGCCATCGCCGAGCTCGCAAGGCAGCAGTCCGTTGAAACCCGCGCAAAGGTCTATGGCGTCGATGCCGAGGGCCGGGACGCGGTCTATATTGCCGGCGAGCTGCGGCGGTGGGCTTATCTCGACGACATCGAGATCATCTACGATGACGCCGATGCCGAGCGCTGGGAGAAAATTCTGCACGGCAGGAGACACTAGCTCCATACAAATGGATTCAAATTCCGCGATGCTTCGCTCCGGAGATTAAATCAATTTAGCACATGACCCTCAGGTCTATTTTGGGGGGTCATCATGTTTTACGGGATCAAAGAAGTCGTTGGGACGCTGACGACAGGAAGCCACGCCGGCGAGCGAATGCCACTGCCGGCGGATAAGCTCGGTCAGCAAGGCCTGGGCCGCAGTCACCAGGGCGTATCGCTAACTACCTTTGGTGGTTAGTTGGCGCCAGGATCGGGTCGCGAACTGGCTCTTTCGGGGGAGTTCGCGTCGCGATCCTCACTATACGATACCACCTTGCGTGGGTGTTTTTGAATAGTGACGTCGGCAGAGGCTGTTTTCAGTACACGTTGTTTTGCTATAGGCGTTTTCGCTCTATCGACCACGCCCGCTCCCCGATGACACCCATGCTTCCCTGGCGCAGTATGGATTGCTTTGAAACTGGCAGTAGTGGGGCCGGTAGCGGTCTGTCCGCTTTCGGGCTTGAGGTCGAGATAGCTGCCGTTCAGCAGCGTATTGGTCTTCGGCAGCGCCCGACCCCAAGTGGACCTTGTTCTGGTTTGACCAACGAGCATCGCTGGCCTCGCACAGCGGAGAACCACTCAGCCAGAATTGAGGACTGGAAGCGCTAGCCGGCTGAGAAAGCGCGGACCGCCCACGACCGTCTGTTGGGCTGGCTTGAATTCATTTGGCCGTGCCAGCACGGGCGAAACTCGAGATTGAGGGTTTCGATCGAAGCGCGGGAAATTCGATGAGGCGATCTGCAGGCGGATGCGGTTTCCCTTGGCGAACATATGGCTGATATGGCCGAGCCTGACGACAATTTCGGCGGGACTCTTGCTACAGACCGGTTGGCGATAGATGCCGTCGACGAGGCCAGTGCTGCGGCCAGTGCTGTCCACTTCGCAGAGCCTGGCCGTCCAATCCGCTGTCGGGGCGTCCGAGGCGACCCACATGGTGAGCTCGACCAGGCCGGTGACGTCCAGGTCTGTGTCCAGTGGCTCGGACGTGAATATCAGCACATCTTCACGGCTCTCGACGTTCTTTTGGTCCTTCGGGCCGGAATTGCGGCCCAGATGGAGCCCGGGTACATAGTTGGCACCGCCAGCGGTGGGCACTGGGTTCAGCGTGTCCGACGCATAAGAGCGCGACCAGTGTTCTGACACGCTCGCGCCGAGGCCGCATTGACTGAGGTATAGCTGGCGTATTTCGGTGTCCGGTAAAGGCCAATCCGAGGCGCTGTGCCAGGAGTTCGAGCCGGACCGAAAATATCGCACCATGGGCGTCGCGGGCACGGTACCGGCCTTCGCTGCGTCGAAGAAGGCGAATTGCTCGGTGACCAATGTGGCCGTCGAAGCGGCGTAGCCGAGCCAGCTATCCCCCTGCCAGTCGGTCGGATTGCAATGCGACCAGGGCCCAATGATGAGGCGGTCCCGAACGTCCGCGGCGTCGGTCCAGCGGCTGCGCACGGTTTCGAAAAGCTCAATCGCCCCCTCGACGAAGAGATCGTTCCAGCCGGGGGTGATGAGGAAGGGCACGTCGCTGGCCTGGAGGGCGTCGAGATGTTCCCGATCCTCAATAGCCGAGGCCGCTCGCTCGGCATTGAACCAGGTCGCGGCATAGGGCGCGAGCGCGATCAGGTCGTCATCAAGAATTGGCAGCCGGGCAAAGGCGACGTGCGGATCCTTTTGGAAGTCAGCAAGGACACGCGTGGCCCTCTCGGCATCTGCCTCCGACATGTCATTGAGGCGGCGCCGCAAATCCTCCGGCCCGAGGCTTTCAATAACCCATAACAGGAGAAAGGCCAGTTCGTGCGCGCCGCCGCGATAGGCCCAGGTGTCGCCATGGCGGGCGGTGGTCAGGAAGGGCGAGACTGCGGCCAGCCCTTCGGGATGAGCGGCCGCAGCCAGGACTTGCGTGGCCCCGACATAGGAGCCGCCAAACATCATCACCTGGCCATTGCAAAAGCTTTGCTGGCGCAGCCAGGCGATCGTATCGATGCCATCCTCTACCTCGTTGGCAAACGGGGTGAAGGTCCCGTCTGAGGCAAAGCGACCGCGTGTATCCTGGACCACGATGGCATAGCCGCGCCGAAGCGCTGCCAGGAAATCCAGAGTCGAGAACGCATCGTCCTTTTGATAGGGGGTGCGCTGGAGCAATACAGGCCATTGGCCGGTCGCGTCCGGCAACCACACATTCGCGCGCAGAATGCTGCCGTCCCGCATGGCGATCTCGACGGAGTCGAGGACGCGAAAACTACTGTTCGGCGCCATCTTGGAGGCTTTCCTAGCGGCGTACAGGCGGGCGGGTGGAGCCGCGCAGGATGAGATTGCACTGTATCGTGCGGGTGGTGGTTGCAGCGACTTCAGCGCCGTGCAGTCGTGCCAGCGTCGTC
Source organism: uncultured Devosia sp. (assembly GCF_946479885.1). The sequence continues at coordinate 155,126 of NZ_CAMLHM010000002.1, read as the reverse complement.
TCGACGATGCTTTTGGCCATCTCGTCGACAGGTTGGGAAATGGCCGAGATACCCCCGGGGTAGAAGCGGAACAGCTGCGTGTCGTCAAAGCTCACCAGCGAGAACGTGTCGGGTATGCTCCAGCCATGGTCGCGGGCGCCTTCGAGAACGCCGACTGCCATAAGGTAGTTTGCGGTGAATATCGCAGTGGGAGGGCGTTCGAGGTGCATCAGCCGCGCGCTTGCGGCGTACCCACCGTCCACGTGCCAGTTGCCCTGTTCGATCAACTCGTCTGCCAAAGCGATCCCTGCGCGTTGCAGTGCCGTCGCATAGCCTTCGTATCGTGCGACCCCGGTAGAGACGTCCTGCCGGCCGGCGATATGGGCGATCCTGGTGTGGCCGAGATCTATGAGGTGGGACACAGCGCGATCGGAAGCGTTTTGATTGTCGACGAAAACGCGATCGACGTTCATGCCCAGAACGTCGTTGTTGTAGGTGATCACGGGAATATTCTCCTCGATGATCCTCCGGACAGCTGCCGCCGCTTCTGGTGCGCCGCCCATGATCAAGGCATCCACACGCTGACCCGCGAAGTAGTCGACGGCATCCATCACCTCCTCCTGCCGCTCGTCGTGGCAGTAGGTCATTATCTTGTAGCCGGAAGCCTGGAACTGCCTGGACAGCTTCTCAAGAAGCGTGCCGTGGAATTCATCGATCTCACGGACCAAAAAACCGATCACCTTCGTGGAGTCGGCCCTGATGGCCCGCGCCATGGAGTTGGCGCGAAACGAGAGTGCCTCGATCGCCCGCTCCACCTGATCACGGTTCGACTGCCTCAGGGTCTGCCCGTTCAGATAGCGCGACACAGTGCCCACTGAAACGTTGGCCGTTTTGGCAACGTCGTAAATCGTCGCCTTTCGATCTGAGATCATCTGCCCTGCTCATCATGAAGTCGTTCGAACGATAGAATCGGCTCGCTCACCGTGCCACGTGTGAGGACCACGGCGCGATGGATATGCAAGGAGGGCACGTCTACTTCCAGTCGGCCATCGCAGGATCTCGCAAAGAACTGCTCGCCGCTGAGGCCATCATGAGCGCTCCACTCTCCCTCTAGCCTTATGCTCGTGTGCGATGGCCCCAGCACCGGTATGTCTTCGATGATCTCGATCGCCTGGCGATGATGACGCGCCGGCAGCTTCACTGACCGGCCCCTCACCTGCGGCGTGCCATGCATCAGGTGCAGCACATAGTCTTCACCTGACTTGGTGAGGCTGACGCGCGCGGCCGACGGAAGATCGGTAACCACCAAAGGATCGGGAAGCAGTCGATTGATGACCGCGTCCACCAGGTACCGGTAGTACGGCTGACCGGCATCGTGGTAGGCGCCGAAAATCGGCAGCGCAATGTAGCCGATCCCGCCGCTCACCGTCGCCGCGGGGCCTGGGCTGGCCGCATATGGATTGTCCGGTGCATGTTGGTGTGAGCAGAAGTGGGCATAGGTGCGGTCGAAATAGGGGTCACGTAGCTCCGCCAGGACCTCCGCAGTCTGGACGCTGACTCGCCCGGACGGGCAATAGACAACGAACGGAACGTCGGGGAGTTTCTTCAAGCCGTCGGCCGCCACATAGGAGGTCTCGAACGTGTTCTTGCCAAGGTAGGTTATGCCTGCATCGACACTGAACCTGCCGGTCAGTGGGTCGATGCCAGAGGTACCTGACAGGAGGATCTTTCCGCCGTCCTTGACGAAGGCGGCTAGCCTCTGGCCAAGCTCAGGGTCCACCGGAATGTTATCGGGCAGGATGATCAGCCTGTAATTGCCGAAGGAGGCGTCCGGGTCGATGATGTCGAAGCCACGATGGCTTTCCAGCAGCATCCGGACGGCGCCGTCATCGACTGCGTGGTTCTTGCCGTCCCGCTCCCGATGAAAATACTCCGACGCGAGAATGGCGATTTCGGACTGGTATTGCGCTCCCTCCAGCAGCGGCCCCAGGCGCCGGATCCGGTCGTAGGCCGGAGCGATCGTCGCATAGGTGGCCCGGTTCATTCGACCGCTGGGGTGCAGCTGGTCGCCGACCAGGCATTTCGCGCCCAGGGCCGCCATTTGAGCGGTCTCATAGACCAGCGCATCGGGGTGCTTGAACCCGCCGAAGTCCCCCCAGGAGGTGTGAAACTTGCCGGTATGACCAAGGAAGTCGAACCCAAGATAGTCGGCATATCGGGCCGAAGCGGGGAAGTGGTCATAGCCCCAGCCTCCGGTCGGCAGGCTCTCCAGTTCCAGGTGCGAATAGGCGCGATAGGCATCCTTGCCGTGCTTTGCGATGTGGCCCGAATTATAGAATACACGGGTGCCCGGCATTGTAGCGTCGACATGCGCCGAGAGCTCCGACCTGACCTCTTCGAGGACCGCGTAGTCATTCTTCAGTCGGTCCGCCGGCAGAAGGGGATCGAGACCGTTGGCCAGCATTCGGTCGAGGCAGTTGGGGCAGACGCAGTCGGGGGGCTGCAGGATGTCGAAGAACACGCCTGGCGGCTTGTAGAGGGCAATGATCTCGCTTGTCTGCGCCTTCAGTTCCTCCATATAGGGCCTATGCGTCAGGCAGATCGTGTGCCATGCCGCCGAGAGCTGGCCCAGCGCTGATCTCTCAGTCGGATCGACAAACGCCAGGGAGTTTGTTGCGCTCATGGCCCGCCACTCGGGGTGTTCGCGAGCGACGCGTTCATCCCACTGTACCGAGAGGTAGATGGGCGTTTCGATGTCGGCCGCTCGACAGGCGGTGACCATCTCGCCGAGAAGATCGGGCCGCACAAGTGTGGGATGCGACCGACCTGCCTGGGTCGGATAGTACGACCAGCCATGATGGCACTTGGCGAAGAGGGTTATGGAGTCGACGCTGGCATCCCGGAGCGTTCGTACGAAATCGTCCGCATCGAACTCCGCACCAACGTTTGGAATGTGCTCGGAAGTATGGAAGTCCAGGTGAACCTGGCGTCGACGGAGGGGAGGGTATGCAGTCATCGTTATTCCTTGCCGCCGGACGTGTTGCTGACGCCCATGGCGAAGTATTTCTGAAACAGTATGAAAACGAGCAGTGGCGCGGACAGCGTCGTAAGGAACGAGGGCCAGTGCGGAAAATTCTGCAAAACATTGGCGCCCGAGGCGACGAGACGCTTAGCGATGGCGAAGCCGATGCGCTGGGCGCAGCCGGTGAGCACCGCGACATGGCCGTTGAGACCGATCTGGTTCATTTCCATGCCTGCACGACAGGAACGTCCGACGCGCGAAACACCGTCGCGACATCTGGCTTAGGTGAAATCGGCGCATCCCGATAAAGAAAACACGTCGCCAGCCGGTCGGCATCGGGCGTGTATTGGGGAGGCGGCGACTCCCAGCACTGCTCCATGACGTGAGGGCAGCGAGGCGCGAATTTGCATCCGTTGTTGGCCCGTTTGAGCGCTTCCTCCGTTGCTGGTATCTCGTCTGTACCCCAGGCCTTATCGAGGCTTGGGAGGGGAATCGATGAGACAAGGAGCTGCGAATATGGATGCTTAGGGTGCCCAATGACCTGCTCAACTGCGCCGGCCTCCGCGACCGCGCCGCGATACAGGACGACGATGTTGTCGCAGATCTGAAAAGCCGTCGTCAGATCATGTGTGATGTAGACGATCGAGATGCCGAGGTCCCGCTTGAGCGTGCGTAGCTCATCCAGGATCGTAGCGCGAAGCGATGCGTCCACCATCGACACGGGTTCGTCCGCGACGATCATCCTCGGCCGAAGCAGCACTGCCCGGGCCACCATGATGCGCTGGCGCTGACCGCCTGACAGCTCATGAGGGAAGCGGCCTAGCGTGTCCTGCGGCCTCAGCCCAACTCGCTTCAAAGCATCCTCGATGAGGGCCCGGCCCTTCGCTTCGCCCTCGGCAAGGCCGAACCTCTTCACCGGCGTCACAAGCACGTGGTCGATGCGATAGAACGGATTGAAGACCTCGAAAGGATCTTGAAAAACCGGCTGCACCTCTCGTCGGAAGGCCTGCTTCTCGGCGGGAGTCATGGTTGCGATGTTCTTGCCGCGGTATTCGACCGTGCCTTCAGTGGGGTCGATTAAGCCAAGCATCATGCGGGCAAGCGTGGTCTTTCCGCTCCCGCTTTCGCCTGCAATAGCGGTCATCGAGGGTGCACTGTCGGAAAGGGTCATCGTGACATTGTCGAGTGCCGTGAAAGTGCCGTAGCGCTTGGTCACACCCTTCGCTTCGATCAAGGAAGTCATGCTGAGACCTCGTGCCCTGTTCGTGCCGGCAAAGGCGGCAATTCCTTGTGAGTTGGATAGAGATGGCAGGCAGCAGACTGCCGCTCCCCAACGTCCTGCAGCAGCGGTGTCTCGTGGACGCATCTTTCAAATGCGAGAGGACACCTGGGGTTGAAACTGCATCCGGGTGGGAGATCCATCAACGGAGGTGGCAGGCCTGGTATGCCCGTCAGGGCCTGCTTGACTTCAATGCCAGGCAGGCTTTCTACCAGTAGCCTGGTATAGGGATGGTTCGGGCTTTCGATCATCTGCCGGACCGGCCCGATCTCGACGAGCTTGCCGGCATACATAACGCCCACAGTGTCGGCGAACTGCGCGATTAGTCCCATATCGTGCCCGATGAGCACCACCGCGGCGCCGAGACCATCCTGGAGGCGACCCAGCGTCTGCATGACCTGCCGTTGCACCACAACGTCGAGCGCACTGGTTGGCTCGTCCGCTACGATCACCTTCGGCGCCAGGGATGTTGCGATGGCCATGGTGGCACGTTGCTTCATGCCGCCAGACATCTCGTGGGGATAGCGACGGGCGACTTCGGCAGCCAGACCGACGTTGCGGAGGAGTTCAAGCACCCGCACCTCAAGGTCTTTGCGCTTCATCCGCGGCTGGTGCGCCAAGATAGCGTCGATGATCTGTTCCTCAAGCCGCATGACGGGATTGAGCGAACTCATCGCGCCCTGCGGAATCAGGGCGATGTCTCGAAGTCGCGTCTCGCGCAGTTCTTTCTGACTGAGCTTGAGCAGATCGCGGCCGTCGAGCTCTACGCTTCCCGAAACGATGCGGCCGGGGGCGCGGGTCAGGCGCATCAGGGCCGTCGCCATAGTGGTCTTACCCGACCCCGACTCTCCAATCAGACCGAGACGCTCACCCGGGCGAAGCGAGAACGAGACGTCGTTTACCGCTTTCGCGGCGCCTTTGCCGGTGTCGTAGTGGACGTTGAGGTCTTTGACGACCAGAATGGGCTGTTGTGTGAAGTCGATGGCCATCAGCGCCTCGCCAGTTTGGGGTTGGCGAACCGGTCGAAGCCCACTGAGGTCAGGAACAGTCCGATGAAGATGAGCGCGATAACGACAATCGGCGGGGACCACCACCACCAGTAGCCACGCAGCACCGCGGACGATTGCTGGCTCCAGTAGATTGTGTTGCCGAGCGTTATTTCATCGAGCGCGCCAAGGCCCAATGCCTCAAGCCCGATGACTGCAAGGATCGAGCCCGAGACAGTGCCGACGAAGCTCGCGACGATGTAGGGCATGATGTTGGGCATGATCTCGGTAAACAGTATCTCCCACTGGCCCTCGCCATTCACCCGAGCCACCTCGATGTAGGATTTCTCGCGTATGGTGAGCACCTGGGCGCGTACCGTGCGGGCGGTGAACATCCAGCCCAGCGAAGCGACGACCAAGGCCATCACCAAAGTGGTCATGCGGTCGATGTTGCCGGCGATGATGACAAGGATGGCGATGGCCGGCACAGTCAGCAACGCATCCGAAATTACCCGGATGACCGCATCGACAATGCCGCCGAAATGCCCAGCAATCAGCCCGAGCGCTGTGCCAACGCCCACGCCAATGAACCCGGCGATCAGCCCCATTTTGAGGGTGTTGGGCGTCGCATAGATAAGGAGGGTCCACATGTCTCGGCCCTGCGAATCTGTGCCGAGGAAGTACTCGGGCCCGGGCGGCTGGCGCGGCCGCACGGCGCCGACCTGAGCGTTCACGGCATCAACGAACCACGGGCCGCTGGCGCAGAGCAGCAGGATGACGCCGAGGATGGCGAGCCCGAGCAGCAGCGCACCGCTGATCCGGCCCTGCTCGTAGTTGCGGCGAAGGGAGCTGAGAAAGGTCATCGCCGAATCCTCGGGTCAAGCAGCGGATAAATCAGGTCGACGAGAAACAGCAGCACGGCCAGGGAAACGATCAGCATCAGCACCACGCCCTGGATGACGAAATAGTCTTGGCCGCGGATAGCGACATAGAGGAGCGAACCGAGCCCCGGGTAATTGAAGATCACCTCGACGAGCACGGCGCCCGAGACCACCGAACCAAGCGACAGCGCCAGGGCAGTAATCTGCGCCAGCAGCGCGTTGCGCATGCCGTACCAGACGAAAATCCGGTTTGGATGGAGGCCCTTGGCCTCGGCGAAAGTGATGTAGTCCTCGCCCAGCACCGAGACCATCTGGCTGCGCATGCCGAGAGCCCAGAAGCCGATATTGCCGAGGACGATAGCGAGGCAGGGCAGGAAAGCGTGTCTTAGCACGTCCTCGGTGGTGGCCCAGTCAAGCCGCATGATGCGGGTGGTGTCGACGCCGCCGGCGGGTGGAAGCCACTTCAGCACCACGGCGAAGAAATAGATCAGGATGATCGCAAGAAGATAGAACGGGATCGAGGTCAGGATCATCATGAACGGCACGATCGATTTGATCGTCCGCCCAGAGCCCGGCCAAGCGAGGCGCGCGCCGAGGAGCGAGCCGACGCTGAAGGCGATCAGGGTCGCCACGCCAAGCAGCATCCCCGACCACGGCAGTGCGGCCGCGATCATAGTCGAGACCTTTTCTGGGAAGTTCACGAACGACACCCCGAGGTCGAGCCGGAGCAGGTCGCCCCAGTAGTTGATGTATTGTTGCAGGATTGACGCATCGAGGCCGTACTTGGCCCGATAGGCGGCCGAGATCGCCTGGATATCGATATTCTGCGCCCCGCCGCTCGTTTGCAGCCGCGCCAGTGCTGTTTGCACCGGATCGCCGGGAAGCAAGCGCGGGATGATGAAGTTGATGCTGACCGCGACGAAGATGACCAGCAAGAGTTGGCCGAACCTGGTCAGCAGATAGCGCAGGAGTTCTCTCGACATGTCGTCTCACTGGTATGAGTTCAGCGCGGGAAGCAGAGGGCAGCAACAGCCGCCCTCTGCCCAGTGGCAGGGAGGGACCACTTATTCCGCGCCGCTCGGCTTTAGGTTGTGGATGACGACGTTGAACGCCTCCCACGGGGTGTACGGGGCGACATAAGGATCGGCGGCGGACGGCCAGCCGGTCCAGTAGGCGTTGTTGAAGGTCACCACATGATATTCCTCGAGCAGGTCGATCTGCGGCAGGTCGCGCAGCGCGATGTCGAGGGCAGCAACGGCGTTCTTCATGTATTCCGAATTCGGATCGGTGCTGGCAGGGACGGCATCCATCGCGTCGATGAGCGCGTCGTATTCAGGGTTCATGTAGCGCGACGCAGCGATGGGGGTCGGAACGTTCTCGCCGATGGGGCGAGCGAACTTGCTGTGATAGTGCTGCAGGGTCTCGAGCGGCTCTGACTGGCTGCCGCAGTGCACGAAGATCATCGTGTCGAAATTGCCGCTCAAAATGTCCGGCAACCAGGTGTCGTCCACCGGAGCCTGCACGGCATCGAAGCCGGCGTTCTTGAACTGCTGGGTCAGCGGCGCAAGCACCGGTTGGATGAAGGCCGGAGTGCGTACGGTCACCGTCAGCGGCACGCCGTCCTTTGCCCAGAGGCCATTGGCATCCTTGGCGTAGCCGGCCTTGGTCATGTACTCCTCGACCTTGGCCGGATCGGGATTGTCGAGGTTGTACTTGTCGAGCACAGCCTGGAGCGGGCTACCCTCGCCGAGCCAGGTTCCTGCCATGTAGTTGGAGAAGGCGAAGGTCACCGGCTTCTGCCCGCCTTCGTAGCCGATCTCGTTGATGGCGGTGCGGTCGATAGCGTAGTTCATCGCGTAGCGGACGTTCACGTCATTCCACGGCGCCTTCATCTGGTTGAAGACGAGGGAATAGTCGCAGCCGTCCGGAGCGCCCCAGTTCGGGCCTTCCGTGTTCCACGACGCTAGCTGGTCGTTCTGGGCGCGGGCGGCCTCGAACGTGCCGATCATCAACTGGCGACCGCCGTCGATCTGGTTGGCGATGTGCAGTTGGCCCATCGCGTCATCGCTCGATACGGGAACGAGGGTGATGCGCTTGGGCGCTGGCAGATCCTGGAAGCCGATTTTGGCACCCCACCAGTCGTCGCGGCGATCGAAGATCTCCTGCTGGTTGGTGGTCGAGACCAGCTTGTAGGCGCCGGTGCCGACCGGCCAGCCCTTGGAGAGGTCGAAGTTGGTGAAGGTCGCGAGATCCTGACCTTCCCAGATGTGCTTGGGCAGGATCGGGTAGTGGTTTTCGTGTCCGAGCGCCAGGAAATCGCGGATGAAGCGCGGCGCGGGCTTATTGAAGTTAATGGTGACGTTCAGGGGATCGACGACAGTGACGTCCTTGATCCACTCCTTGAAGGACGCCGAACCGTTGAACTCTGGCGGCGCATCGCGCAGAGTTTCCAGCGTGAACTTCACGTCATCGGCGGAGAACTTCTCGCCATCCGACCACTCGACACCGTCGCGCAGCTTGAGCGTGGCGCTGAGGAAGTCGGGAGCATACTCAAAGCTCTCGGCCTGCCATGGGATCAGCTTGCCGTCGTTGAGGTTGGTGTAGAACAGCGCCTCGTTGACGGTGAACTGCATCACGTCGCGCTGATGCGAGACCGAGGTCAGGTAGGGGTGCCAGTTCTCGATGTTTGCGAACTGGGCGGGCTGGTCGCCCCAGGGGGTGAGGACCAGGGTCTCGTTGCGCGGCACGTCGGCAACCTGGGCAAGTGCGGTTGATGCAAGCAGTGGCAGGGTAAGCAGCGCCATCGCGCTGCCCAGCAGGGCAGGTCGTTTCATAGTTCCTCCTCATGGCCGACTGCGTCGGCCGTTTGCGCAGTTTTAGTCGTCCTCTTGTCGATGGCCTCGAGACTCAGTCCGTGACCAAAGCCAGACTTATCGCGATGGTCTCTGCCATCTCAACTAAATTGAACTGATATCATTTTAGTTGAGATGTCAAGGCGCGCACCCAATGGGTGGTTCGTATCTGCGGATTCTGCTCCATCCCAACGATGAGGGAAGACGGTCTCGCCAGGGCGTTGAATGCCCGGAAAGGTGGCGCGAAGCGGAAGGACGGATAGGGCTGAGGCGGTTTGAAAAGCCCTGATTATGCTATGATCGAGCCCTGCTTCTGGGGGTGCCAGATGGGACGTTTGTCGAGGTCCGACCATCAGCAGGCGAGCTTTCTGTCCGCGTGTCGAGGCGGATAACCCGGTCAGTGGATGAACTCGATCTTTCCGAACACGGCTTCGCCCGCGTGCCGCGGCATCGACCGGCAGACCCTGCTACGCGCCGGCCACGATGCTCAAGCTCTATGTCTATGGTCACCAGCATCAGCTGACCTCGATCCCGAAGCTTGGCGCGAGGCGGGTCGCAACATCGAACTGATGTAGTGGCTCGGCAAGCTGGTACCTGACTTCAAGACCATCGCGGACTTCCGCCATGGCAATGCCAGATCGCGTGTCAGCGCTTCGTTGCCTGGTCAGCCAAGGCCCACTACGCCCTGGTATGCCGCTCGGCTGCCTAAGAAAGAGATTTGACCTCGGCAGTTTTGCCAGCAGTGCTGCGCCTGGCCACAAGACGGGGATGGACCAGGAAATTTTCGGCCTTCTGCCGGCCCTCGATGCGTTCCACCAAGAGCCTAGTCGCCTGGAGACCCAGTTGCTCGCCAGACTGGTCGATGCTGGTCAGTGAGTTCTGGTCGAACGCGCAGTACATAGTGTTGTCGTGGCCCACGACGGCGAGCTCGCTTGGAACAGAAAGCCCGGATATGCCGGCGACACTGAGCACCTCAAGGGCCACGTAGTCCGTCCAGCAGAATATGGCTTCCCGCTTTCCTGGCGTCGCCAATAGACCCTGGGTGGCCACCTGGATGTCCCGAAGGTTTTGTGGCGCACGAACAACCTCGACATAGCGGGCCAGACCGGCTTCGTTCATGGCCTCCTGATAGCCGGCCTCTCTGTGCTCGATCACCGAACCATTGACGGTCTCAAGGCTGAGCATCGCAATCTTGCGATACCCGTGTTCGACAAGGTGCCGCACAGCGATCCGGCCGCTCTCGTGGTCGTCGTTGTTGACGGTGTCGAGGGCAGTGACATTTGGAAGGTGGTGGCCAATCAGGACGAGGGGAATCTTGGCCCCGAGCGCCGAGAGCGTCTCGGCGGAACTTACGCTGCCGACCACGATCAGGCCGTCCAGTTGCATGCTGAGCATCGATTGAGCCAGTGCGGCTTCGCTCGAGTGCTGCACAATGCCCTGCACCATTTGATAGGTCGTCCGCTCCAGCGCAGCACTTATTCCTGTCAGGACGTCAGCGAAGAACGGGTTCCGCATGTCGGGAAATATGACGCCGATCACGAAGGTTTTCCCTCCGCTCATACCGCGCGCGGAAAAGCTTGGCGTATAGCCAAGCTTGGCGATGGACGCCTTGACGCGTTCGCGCAGGCCATCACTCACGCCATAGGCGTTCCGCAGCACTTTTGACACGGCCGCGAAGGACACTTCCGCATCCTTGGCTACGTCATGGATCGTCACGCGCTTGCGCTTTGGCGCCTTGTCCAATGCCCCATCCTTCGGGTGGAAAATCGAGCCTGCAATGTGCCTGATTATTTTCCGCTTGCAATGACATCAATTTCGTACAACGCTGCACGTACAACATTGCACACACTGGCGCAGCCAAGCGCCAGGGAGGAATTTCCCTTGAACGATATGACGTTGCCGCGCGCGGCAGTGAGCGCTACCGCTCGCCCCCAAGGTTGGCAGGCAAGGATGATCCATCCGTTGTCTGACCAGGGTGTCGGCAAGGCCGGGTCTTTCGTTACGACGACCTTCGAGCTTGGTCGGGTGCTGGGTGCCGAAACCCTGGCGATCACCGCTTGGGGCCTCTATCGCGCCAGCATCAATGGCCAGCGCGTTGGCCAAGACGTTCTCACGCCTGGCTGGACCAACTACGACGCCCGTCTGTCCGTGCAGGAATACGACATTGCCGACCTGCTCCAGGTTGGGTCCAACACCGTCGAGATTTCGCTCGCGGACGGCTGGTTCCGGTCGCCGCTGATGTGGACCGGTAATGGGATCAGCAATATCTGGGGCGACAAGATCGGCGCGCTTGCCGAAATCCGCGCCGCACGCCTGGGTGTGCCCCTCGTGGTCACTGATGCATCGTGGACAAGCGGAGAGAGCCAGGTCCGCAAGTCCGGTATTTATTTCGGCGAGGTTTTCGACGCGCAGGTCAAGCTAGTTGCAGACCGGGGCGTCGAAGTGCTCGATTTCAATCCCGGCGTCCTGATCGCACCGGAATGCGCCCCCGTCCAAGAAATGCCCAGCCTTGCCGCGGTCAAGACATGGCAGGATGCCCAGGGTCGCACCGTTTATGACTTCGGACAGAACATCGGCGGCTATGTTGCCTTCAGTGGACGTGGCGCAGCTGGTGCCACGGTGCTGTTCGAGCATGCCGAAATTCTCGACAAGGACGGCACATTCTACAATGTGAACTTCCGCAGCGCCGAGGCGCTGGTTCAGTATGTGTTCGCCGGCGATGCGGCGGAAGAATACCGGCCCACATTCACCTTTCAGGGCTTCCGCTATGCGCGTGCCACGATCACTGGCGATGCGATCATAGAGAGCGTCGTCGCGGTGCCGATTACCTCGGTCCCGACCCCAACAGCCAGCTTCACGTCGGCCAATCCTCTGGTCGACAAGCTGGTTCAGAACACCATCTGGTCGCAGCGCGGCAACTTTATCGACATTCCTACCGATTGCCCGCAGCGTGATGAGCGTCTGGGCTGGACCGGCGATGCGCAGGTCTTTGCGTCCACCGCATGCTACCTGGCCGATAGCCACGGCTTCCTCGCCAAGTTTGTCCGCGAGATGATGGTGGACCAGGAGCCTGACGGCGCCATCGCGCATGTGTCGCCCAATCCGCTCCGTCTCAAGCCACCGGCCGATGGCAGCCGCTTTGCTGGGTCGACTGGCTGGGGCGATGCCATCAGCATCGTCCCATGGACCTTGTTTCTCCACTACGGGGATCGGGCGATTCTGGATGAGGCGTTTACCGCGATGACGCGGTGGAATGACTATGTCTGGGCCATCAGCGATGGCCCGGTCGTGCGCCCGCCTTCAGGCTGGGGGGCCAAGGGCTTTTCGTTCGGCGACTGGCTGCAGCCGCAGAACGATCACCTCAAGGCCGTTCCCACCATGGGCGACGATGCCGCGGCAACGATCTACCTCTACATATCGTCACAGCAAATCGCGCGCATTGCCTCAACCCTCGGCCGGCAGGCCGAGGCGCGACACTTCGAAGAGCGTGCCGCCGCCGTGAAGCAGGCCTTCGCCAGAGAGTTCGTCACCCCCGCCGGCCGGTTGCTCTACGACGACCAGAGTTCCTACGCCCTGGCCTTTCTGCACGACCTGATCCCGGCGGAGCACGTCGAGGCAGCCAAGGGCTTCTTCAAGGCAACCATCGAGCGGGCGCGCGGACGTATTGGCACTGGTTTCATTGGGACGCCGGCATTGTTGCCAGCGCTGGTCAAGATCGGCGAGCCCGACATGGCGGCCAGCCTGTTCCTCCAGGAGGAAGTTCCCGGCTGGCTGGCGCAGGTCAAGCGCGGCGCCACCACCATCTGGGAGCGCTGGGACGGCATCAAGGCAGATGGCTCGATCTTCGAACCGACGATGAATTCCTACAACCATTATGCCTACGGCGCGGTCTGCCAATGGTTGTTCGAGGCCATTGCGGGCTTCCGCCCCGATCCCGAAAAGCCCGGCTTCGAGCACATTATCTTCGAGCCGCTGATCGTCCCGTCGCTGTCGCCTGTTGCCGCCCATCATGACGCCAAGGTCGGCAGGATCGAGGCTGCCTGGCGCGTGGATGGCAACAGCGTCACCTACCAAGTGCTCGTACCCGAGCACTCCACCAGCACACTCGTGCTGAGGAGGGAATACCAGGAAATCATCGTCGATGGCGCGGCCCTGGACCGCTCGTCCGGCGAGACAGCGCGATGCCAGCTCGCGCCCGGCCGTCACACGGTGACGTTCCGGATCAGCCGGCGGGAGGACTAGTCACCGGAGCCCGCTCTGGCGGGATCACAACATCCGATCGAAGCTAACTGGCTCGATCATAGGGAGGATAAACTATGCAGAAGACTAACCGCCGGCATGCCATTGCCGGGTTCGCTGCTGGCTTGATGGGCTTCACCGCCCTATCGGGCGCTGCCTTCGCACAGCAGACGACGCTGAGCCTGTTTGCACCAAACGATCAGGCCGCAGTCGCCTATACTGAAGCCATGGTCGCGGCATTCGAAGCGGCCAATCCAGATATCAACGTGGAAATCGAAGTCGGGCCAGGGGGCACCGAGCGCGACAACATGGTCAAGAGCCGACTGGCGACCGGCACGATGAACGACGTCTTCGTTTATAATGCAGGCTCGCTGTTCCAGGCGATCAACCCGGTGCAGTCCACGGTCGACCTGACCGATGAAGCCTACATGTCCACCATCCTGAGCAGCTTCAAGCAGACGGTGACGGCGCCCGACGGGACGCTGCGCGGCGTGCCATATGGCCAGGCCATGGGTGGCGGCATTCTCTACAACAGGAAGGTCTATGAAGAGCTTGGCCTCTCGGTTCCCACGACCTGGGACGAGTTCATGGCCAACAACGCCAAGATCAAGGAGGCCGGAAAGGCCCCAGTGATCCAGACGTTCGGCGATACCTGGACCAGCCAGCTGTTCATCCTCGCCGACTTCTTCAACGTGCAGGCCAAAAACCCGCAGTTCGCAGACATGTATACGCGCGGCGAAGCCAAGTATGCCGACACGCCGGCTGCGATGGCCGGCTTCCAGAAACAGGCCGACGTCTTCAACGCGGGGGACCTTAACGAGGATTTCGGCGCCGCCACCCTCAATGACGGCCTGCGTATGCTCGCTGCGGGTGAGGGGGTCCACTATCCGATGCTGACCTTCGCGGTCGGCACCATCGCGCAGGACTATCCCGACCAGCTCAACGATGTCGGCTTCTTCGCTCTGCCCGGCGATGATGCTGCCGTCAACGGCACGACGGTCTGGATGCCGACCGCACTTTACATCTCGGCCACTACGCCCAACTTGGATGCAGCCAAGAAGCTTGTGGCGTTCGTCGGGAGCAAGGAAGGCGGCTGCGATCCGTGGGTCGAGATCAACGCCATCACCGGGCCGTTCCTCATCCAGGGTTGCGAACTGCCCGCCGACGTTCCTGCTGCGGTCACGGATCTGCAGACTTATTTCACTGCCGATGGCCGCACCGCTCCGGCGCTGGAATTCCTGTCGCCGGTCAAAGGGCCAAGTCTGGAAAACATCACCGTCGAAGTTGGCTCCGGCATTCGGACTCCCGAAGATGCTGCGGCGCTTTATGATGAGGACGTCCGCAAGCAGGCGCAGCAGCTAGGCCTCCCTGGCTGGTAAGCGACTGCTGCTCAGGCAGCTCGGAGCGCCTGGTCTCGCTCCGGGCTGCCGCCCTCTTTCTCAAGGAGAAGGCCGATGACAGCCGCGTCCGATACGCGCCTCGCCCCGATGGCCATGCCTGCCAGGCTGGGCGCCCGTCCCTCGCCCTATCCAGGCTGGTTCTTCCTGCCCGCGGCGGTGATCTATGGCGTGCTATTCCTGATGCCGACCTTTGCGTCGCTGTATTTCAGCCTGACGCGTTGGACGCTGTTCGACTCGACGTTCATCGGGTTCGAAAATTTCGCTCAGTTCTTTCGTGAGCCGTTCCTCATCAGGGGTCTGGTCAACACCGTGCTCTATGCGGTGATCACTTCCGGGCTCAAGGTCGTGCTTGGCATGCTGCTGGCGCTGTTGCTCACCAGCCACATCCTGGCGCGTGGCTACCTGCGCTCGGTCGTGTTCTTTCCCGTCCTGGTATCGACTGTGGGCGTCGGCATTACCTTTACGGTGCTGATGCATCCCACCAACGGCATGATCAATGAGGGGCTGGCGCTGATCGGCATCAAGGGGCCCGGCTGGTTGACCAACCCCAACCTCGCTTTGTTCTCGGTCGCCTTGGTGGACGTCTGGAAAGGCGTGGGCCTCGCTACCGTTATCTACATCGCCGGCATCGTGGCGATTCCGAAAGACTATTACGAAGCGGCGCGGATCGATGGCGCCACCAAGTTCCAGAATTTCCTCTACATCACGCTGCCGCTAAGCCGGCCGGCGACGGCCACTGTGATCACGCTGAGCTTCATTGGCGGGTTGCGCACCTTCGATCTGATCTGGGCGATGACCCGAGGTGGCCCCGGCTTTGCCTCCGATACGGTGGCCTCTGTCATCTACAAGCAGTACCAGGCCGGCTTTTACGGGCTGTCGACCGCCGGCAATGTGGTGCTGTTCGTACTTATCGGTGTCCTGGTGGTCCCGCTGACCATGCTCCTCAACCGCAAGCAGGGTCACGAATGAAATCCCGGCCATCCATTCTCATCAGTTCAGCCGCCATTGCCGCTACGGCCGTGGTGTTCCTGATACCCTTCGCATTCATCGTGCTCATGGCGTTCAAGGATCGTCGGCAGTCCTTGCTGCGAGACTTTTCCTGGCCCGATGGCTTTCACCTCTGGGACAACGTGGTGGAGGTGGTTGCCACGCGCAACTGGATGCTGGTCACCGCTTTCATCAATTCCACCATCCTGACCGTGGCCAGCGTCACTCTGCTGGTGGTCTTTGCCGCCATGGTCGGCTTCGTGCTGGCCCGTCGCAAGACGCGGTTCAACGGGCTCATCGAGTTCCTGATCCTGGCTGGACTGATGATCCCGCCAGCGGTTGTCCCTACCATCTGGCTGCTGCAAGGTCTGGGCCTCTTCGGCAAGCTGCACGGACTGGTGCTCATTGAGGTCGCCTACGGCCTGTCATTCTCCATCCTGCTCTATCGGGCGTTCATCGCCACAATTCCGCGAGAGCTCGACGAAGCCGCCATCATCGACGGCGCTCGCCCGCTGGATGTGTTCTTCCGGGTTATCCTGCCGCTGCTTTGGCCGGTCACCGTGACCAATATCGTGGTGCAATCGGTGGCCATCTTCAACGATTTCACCAACCCGCTCTATTATCTGCCCGGGAATGGCAACGCGACGGTGCAGCTGACGCTCTATAATTTCCAGAGCCAGTTCAACACCTCTTACAATCTGCTCTTCACCAACATCCTGCTCATCACCATCCCACCACTGCTCGTCTTCCTGTTCTTCAACCGGCAGATCGTGGCCGGCGTGACGGCCGGTGCGGTCAAGGGCTAAGCGTTATTTCAAGGGAGGCCGCCCATGGCCGGACTGGAACTCAAGCACCTGCACAAAAGCTATGGCGGCGTGGAAGTCATCAAGGGCGTAGACATTTCGATCGATCACGGTGAGTTCGTTGTGTTCGTCGGGCCTTCGGGATGCGGAAAATCCACCCTGCTGCGGATGATCGCCGGCCTCGAAGAGATCAGCGGGGGCGAACTGTCCATCGGCTCACGTGTCGTCAACGACGTGGAGCCGCGTGACCGCGGCATCGCCATGGTGTTCCAGAGCTACGCGCTCTACCCCCATATGACGGTCTACGAGAATATGGGCTTTGGTCTCAAACTGGCCAGGACGCCCAAGGATATCAGGGACGCCAAGGTGCGCGAGGCGGCGCGCATCCTGCAGATGGAGCACCTGCTCGAGCGCAAGCCTGCGCAACTCTCCGGCGGCCAGCGCCAGCGCGTCGCCATCGGCCGTGCCATCGTGCGGCAGCCCGAAGTGTTCCTGTTCGACGAGCCGCTGTCCAATCTCGATGCGGCTTTGCGCGTCGATATGCGCATGGAGCTCAGCAAGCTCCATCGGGATCTCGGCGCAACCATGATTTATGTCACCCACGACCAGGTCGAAGCCATGACTTTGGCCGACAAGATCGTCGTGCTCGATGCCGGCAAGGTTCAGCAGATCGGTGCCCCGATCGAGCTCTATCAGCGGCCAGCCAATATGTTCGTGGCCGGCTTCATCGGATCACCAAAGATGAACCTGCTGTCCGCCACCGTGGACGCCATCGGTGCCGACACCGTCGCCGTGAGTGGCAAAGGCGTCGAACGGGTGGTGGTGCCCGCAGATGCAACGGGCCTCAAGCCCGGCGACCAGGTCACGCTCGGGATACGGCCACAGGCGCTCGTTATCAGCGATCAAGGGTCGCTGGCCGGGCAGGTTGTCCTCGTCGAGCGCCTGGGGAGTGAAACCAATGTGAGCGTCAACCTGCCGTCGGGCGTCAATTTCCTGGCTGTGCTCGATGGCGACAAGACACTGCAGCCCGGACAAAAGGTGAGTTTCGGCTTCGAACCCCAGGATGCGATCGTCTTCGATCCCTCCGGGCGTGCCCGCCACCTCTAGCGCCACCGGCCTGAAGATCACGACTTTTGCAGGCCGCGCCAACGTGCCGGCCAACGAGACTGCATGCCCAATTGGCAGATGTAGGAGGAGAGATACTATGACCCATATTCGCATGACCCGGAGGTCAATGATGGTGCAGGGAGCCGCTTTACTCGGCGTTGCAGGATTGCCGCTGCCGGCAATGGGACAGACCGATGGCAGCACCATTGATGCGACCACCACCCATGGGCCGATCCGCGGCAAGACCGAGGACGGCATTGCCAAGTTCCTCGGCGTTCCCTATGGCGCCCCGCCAGTGGGATCCCTGCGGTTCCGCGCACCCCAACCACCCCCGCCCTGGACCGAAGTTCGGGACACCATGGCCTTCGGCAACCCGGCCTTTCAGGCGCCGCAGCCGGAAATGGGTCCCGACAAGCGCATGCCCGCGCCCTCCGAGGATTGCCTCTACCTCAATGTCTGGACGCCCGCTGCCGACAACAAGCGCCGTCCGGTCATGTTCTACAATCATGGCGGCGGCTACATGATCGGCTCCGGCTCGGCCACCGGGCAGGACGGCACCAATCTGGCGCGGCTGCATGACGTTGTCGTGGTGCAATCCAACCATCGCCTCGGCCTGCTCGGCTACCTGTTCCTGGGCGACCTCGGGGGCGAGGACTACGCAGCCAATGCCGGCATGCTCGATATCCAGCTCGCGCTGCAATGGGTGCAGGACAATATCGAGAATTTTGGCGGCGACCCGGACAATGTGATGGTCTGGGGCGAGAGCGGCGGCGGCGCCAAGACCGCCTGCGTCTATACCATGCCCGGCGCCGCCAACCTGTTCCACAAGGCCTCGATCGAAAGTGCGGCACCCTTGACGCTTGCCACCCGCGACGGCGCCACCGAACGTGCCCGCCGGACGCTCGCTGCGCTGGGCGTCGGCGAAACCGATCTGGCCATGCTCATGGACATGCCAGCCGAAAAGCTGCTCGAAGCCCAACAGGGCAGTGACGTGCCCATGGGCGAGGCGCCTTGGGCGGAAAGTCCGGAGGTGCCCGGATTTGGCGCTTTCGTGGATGGCACCATCATCCCGCAGAACCCGTTTGCCCAGGGCGTGGCGTCGTTCTCCAAGGACAAGCCACTGATGTGCGGCACGACGCGCGACGAGATGGTATTCTTCTCGCTCTTCGGCCCACCTGATATCTTCAACATCGACTATCCCGGCTTGCGCGAACGGCTCGGCGACACCTACCAGGGCGAAGAACTCGAAACCATCATCGCGACCTTCAAGGCCTCGAGGCCCGACGCGACGCCCGCTGAAATCTACTTCGCGATCACGACCTCGCCGATCGTCCGCGATTCCATCAAAATTGCGGAGGCCAAGGTCGAGCAAGCCGGCGCGGCAGTCTATTCGTACCAGCTGGCCTACCACAGCAAGACCAAGATACCGGGTTCCGAATTCGAGCTGGGGTCGCCTCATGCTTCTGACATTGCGATGAAGTTCAACAACCCTGCTGCTGGCCAGGACTTCATTCTCGGGAAGGACCAATCGTCCGAACGGTACCAAACGGCGGAGAATATGAGCGCCCTGTGGGCCGGCTTCGCCCGTACCGGTGTGCCCCATGCCGATGGCGTGCCGGCATGGCCCGCCTACAACCTGACGGAGCGGCCCACCATGTGGATCGATGCCGAATGCCGGGTTGTCAATGATCCCGACCCCGCCGAACGCCAGTATTGGGAAACTACCTAACTTTCTGCCGAGACGAGGATCGGGACGTCCCCGATCCTCAAATCGTTGCGGTTCGAGAGGAGGTGTCCCCTTGCAGGTGCAGGAAGGCAGGTTGCCCCGCAGGGTTACCATCCGCCAGGTGGCGGAGAATGCGGGCGTTTCGGTATCGGCCGTCTCCAAGGTGTTGCGCGACGCCTACGGCGTTAGCGCCTCGCTACGGGCGCGCGTCGAGGCGTCGATCAAGGAGCTGAACTATCGACCTCTCCCTGCCGCTCGAGGTATGCGCGGGCGGACCTACACACTTGCGCTTGTGCTGCCGGACATCAGGAATTCCTTTTTCGCAGAGATTCTCGATGGCGTCGCGTCTGCTCTGGTCGAAACGCGTTACCAGGTAATCGTCGGGATAAGGGACGCGGCCTCCAGCGAAGAAGCGGTCATCGAGGCTATGATCGATCGGCAGGTAGACGGGATAATTCTTGTTGGCACAGTCCGGGCAGAAACGGCGCTGGAGACGTTAGCCTCGCGCCTGCCGTTGGTCGCACTCGGTTTTCACGCGCCTACCGGGCAGAGGTTCGACACGGTCAACACTGATGACCAGCTAGGCGCTAGCTTAGCCGTCCGACATTTGGTCGCGAACGGCTTCCCGGCAACCGCCATGCTCAGCCTCGACCTCCCGGGATCCACCATCGTCGCCGAACGAGAATTGGGCTACCGCAGGGAGATGCTTAAGTGTGGTCTGGCCGAACACATCAATATCGTTCGAGTTGGCAGTACGAAAGCACAGATCGCCTCTGGTGCCACGCGGCTGCTCGATGCGCCAGCAAGCGCGTCGGCCATGTTCTGCTGGTCAGACTTCGTTGCGGTGGAAGTCTTGAGCATCGCTGCCGAAATAGGACTTTCAGTTCCGTATGACCTGGCGATCGTTGGCTATGACAATAGTCCGGTTTGCGCACTTGCCCAGAATGGCCTCACCAGTGTGGACCAACCGGGCGCCGTCCTGGGTCACTCCGCCGCCAAGCTGTTGCTTGAGCGTGTCGGAGGGCGGGTAAGCGCGCAACACGTCATCCTGCAGCCCCAACTCATCGCGCGAGCCAGTTCCGCCGCAGTTTCCGCTTGGGGCTGAAGCGACACCTACTTTTCCAACTTCGCTTGATCGCTTCGGTAACCTGACAACATCGCCACGAACGCCGTGACCTTGGGTGGACGGAACCGCGCCGCCGGATAGACGGCATATACCCCTCCAGCCGGCAGGCTCCAGGCGGGCAGGAGTTGGACGAGCCGATTGGCCTCCAGGTGCCCCGCCGCCAGAAAGTCCGGCAAAACCGACATGCCTCCACCGGCCAGAACAGCCGCCAGGGCCGCTGGCGTGGAATTGGTCAGGATGTTTTGCCGGAGTCTGACAGTCCTGGGGTCGAAATCGTCCTTGGTGAAGCGCCAGACCAACGGCTCCTTCAGCGATGCATTGGCAATGAAGGGGAGACCGATCAGGTCCTCCGGCACGCCGGCGGTCCACCCTCGTGCCAGGTCCGGCGATGCAACCAACAGCTGCCGAAACGTGCCGATCCGCCTGGCATGATAGCTGGAATCGTCCAGCCACCCGACGCGGATCGAAAGATCGAAATGGTCGGCGATCAGGTCGACTTTGGTATCGGACAACTGCAATTCGACATTGCAGGCCGGGTATTTCCTGGTGAAGGCAGCGATGACAGGCGCAATCGTGGACGCGCCATAGTCATTGGGCGCAGTTATGCGCAAGGTTCCCGTTGGCTCGGCATTGGTCTGGGCGATTTCCCCGACCGCTTCCTCGACTTCACTAAAGATCAGCACGCAGCGCGCATGCAGCAGCCGACCGGCTTCGGTCGGCTCGACCCGCCGCGTCGTTCGCACCAGTAGACTGGTCCCAAGTTCCGCCTCGAGGCGGCTGACCTGCTGGCTCACGACGGCCTTGGTGATCCCCAGTCGGTCAGCGGCTTTGGTGAATGATCCAGTCTCGGCCACTGCGGAAAAGTAGGCCAGTCGATTGAGCCGAATAGCTTGCACCACGTCGTCCTATTGTATGCCGTTCGCAAACATTTTGTAGGCTTTGACGTCCTCGATCAACCAATAACCGTGGCGTAGCTTGCATCCACGATATTGAAGGATGCATTACATGAACATCACTTACCTGTTCGACCCGCTTTGCGGCTGGTGCTATGGAGCCACCGCTGCACTTGAGCAATTGAGCCGGGTGGAGGGCGCGACTATTGACCTTGCCCCAACTGGCCTCTTTGCCGGTGAAGGCGCCCGCTCCATGGACCAATCGTTCGCCGCCTATGCCTGGCAGAACGATCAGCGCATCGCCCGGCTGACCGGGCAGATTTTCTGCGAAACCTATCGCCAGCAGGTACTCGGTGCGACTGGCGCCACCTTCGACTCTGCGCCGGCAACCCTGGCCATCGTGGCCGTGGGGCTGCAAGCGCCCGCTGATGAAATAGCGGCGCTCAAGGCCTTGCAGCGCGCACGTTATGTCGATGGCCGGGACAACGGCGATATGGGCGTCGTGATTGGTATCCTCGCCGATGCCGGGTTCACTGACGCAGCGGACCGCCTTCGCGCACCGGACCCGGAATTGATGGCCGCCTACCGGGCGCGGATAGCGTCCTCGCGAGCCGATATGGCGCAGTTCGGCGTCAACGGCGTGCCCGCGCTGGTCGTCGGCAAGGGCGACAGCCGCCGGCTGCTGCCCAGCGGCGCGCTGTTTGGCGGCCCCGAAATGTTGGTCGCTCAGCTCGAAGCTGCCTGAGCCCCACCTCACAAACATCACCAAGGAGACAATCATGACGACGACTTTGACCTGGACTCATTTTCCGGCCGGGGGGAATGGCTTTTTCCGGGCGCCGGTGCTGCTATCGGGCCCAAGCGAGGCCCTGCTGATCGACGGCGGCTTCACCTATCCCGACGGGCGCGCGCTCGCCGAAGCCATCAAGGCGACGGGCAAGACGCTGACCACAATCTACATTAGCCAGTCCGATCCCGACTACTATTTCAGCCTGAAGCCGGTTCGCGAAGCGTTCCCGCAAGCCAGGGTCATCGCCGCTGCCGCAACGGTGGAAGCCATCAAGGGTAATGTGGACAAGAAGCTGGCCGCTTGGGGTCCCAAGCTCAATGAGAACGGTCCGCAGCGCCAGGCGGATATCGTTTTTCCGGAAGCCTTTGACGGCCCGACGCTCACCGTGGATGGAGAAACGGTCGAAATCGTCCCGGCCGAGGGCCTCGCCAATCGCCGCTATCTGTGGGTTCCGACGCTGAATGCCGTCTTCGGCGGCGTCCTGATCTTTTCGGGCGTGCATGTGTGGACCGCCGACACGCCCACCCAGGAACAGCGCGCCGCCTGGATCGCCAATCTCGACAAGCTTGCCGCCCGCAATCCGTCGGTCGTCATTCCCGGCCACATGGACCCTGCAGCTCCAACCGGTCTTGCCGCGATCGAGCACACCAAGGCGTACCTGCTGGCTTTTGAGGAAGAACTGGCCAAGGGCGGCGACGCCGCCGCGCTCAAGGCCGCGCTCGAAGCGCGCTTTCCGAACCTGGGCATGGGTGTAGCCCTCGACATCGGCTCCAAAGTCGCCACCGGCGAAATGCAGTGGGGTTGAGATGAGCACCAATCTTGAGCTGATCCGGGGGACCTATGAAGGATCCTCCGAGGAGAATGGCCGCAATCTGCTGGCTGTTCTGTCGCCGGATGTCGAATGGACCGAGGCGGAGGGCTTTCCCTACTCCGGCACCTATGTCGGACCGGAGGCACTGATCGATGGCGTGTTCCGCCGCCTTGGATCCGAATGGACGGGCTATCGCGCCGACGTCCACACCTACATCGCCGACGGCGATCGCGTTGCCGCCTTCGGCGTCTATTCCGGCACCTACAACGCGACGGGCAAGTCCATGACTTCGCCCTTCGCCCACCTTTACCAGATCAAGGACGGCAAGGTCATTCGCATGACCCAGTATGTCGATACCGTTCTGGTTACCCGAGCGCTCAGCTAGGCGCGAACACCAGGAGACACCTCAATGTTCAAGAAGACGATTCTCGCATCCATCTTCCTCGTGACCACCTCGGTCACGGGACTGGCGATACCGGCTTATGCCCAGGACGCCACCCAGACCCAGATCGTAGAGGACTACGAACTCACGCAGGCCAACAAGGATTTGGTCCTCAAGGCCTATCAGGAACTGTTCGGCAATGCCGATCTCACCGCTCTCGACCGCTACTGGGCCGACGAGTACATCCAGCACAATCCCTCCATGACCGATGGTCGGGAGGCAGTGAAGACCTTCCTCCAAGGCCTGGGCATCGATTCCTGGCCGACGCGGCAGGTCAAATTCGAGCGTGTGATCGCCGAAGGCGACCTAGTCATGCTGCAGACCGCGCAGCCGGCATCGGACACTTCAGCCGGAACCGTCATCGTCGACATCTTCCGCGTCGCGGATGGCAAGATTGCCGAGCACTGGGACGTGATCCAGCAGATCCCCGCTGTCGCCACCAATCCGCGGACGATGTACTAGGCGAAGATCAGTGCCGTGGCGCGGTGCTGATTGAAAGTTGTCCGCCCGCCCGATTGCGGGCGGACAGAACCTGACCGAAAATGAGAAGCTGGGCCTTGCCCAGTTCGCGGCTCCCTCGGTAGGACCGTCGCGCAACGAATCCTGCCGAACGCCAGCTCTTACGCGTACCTGCGATGCGATCAGCGGACTGGCAGCTTTCGGGAAGTCTCGCTGGCACGTTGAACGCCCGGAATGGGGCGCGTTGCCGACTGGCGGATACCGTCCCGTTTTAGAGCGGCCTGACGAAAATTTCCAGAAGCGGTCGGTCATTCACGCTCGATGTCTTAGTGCATCGACGACGACTGTCATCGCCGGCGACAGTTGGCGGCGACTTGGATAGGAGAGGTGGTAGCCCGGAAAGTGGGGACACCACTCGGTCAAAACCTGCACAAGTCGGCCGTCCGCCAGTATCGGAACGACCATGTCCTCGGGCACGTATGCGATACCACCACCGTCAATGGCGGCCTCCACCATCGGCAAGGTGGAGTTGAATGTAAGTTGCCCTTCGACCCGCACCCGCAATTCACGACCGTCCCTGGCGAATTCCCAGGAGTAGAGCCCGCCGCTACGGCCCTGACGATGGTTCATGCAGTTGTGGTGGACGAGGTCCTGCGGTGAGGATGGCGTACCGTGCATGGCTAGGTACGCGGGCGATGCCACGGCCACCAAACGCCAGTCGGGGCTAATGCGGACCGCGACCATATCTTTCTCGAGGCTTTCCCCCAGACGCACGCCGGCGTCGAAGCGCTCCTCGACGATGTTGCGCAGGCCATTATCGATGCTGAACTCCAACCGGAGGTCAGGGTATTCCATCGTCAACGGCCCCAGTTTAGGCCGGACCAGCCAATTATAGGCATGGTCGGAAATTGTAATCCGCACCAATCCGGACGGCTTCTCACGCAGCGACATGAGACTGGCGAGATCATGCTCGATTTCTGCAATGCGGGGAGCCATGGACGCCAGCAGCTTCTCGCCGGCCTCGGTCGGGGAAACGCTGCGCGTGGTGCGAGTGAGGAGGCGGAGCCCCAACCGCTGCTCCAGCAGCTTAATGGTCGCGCTGAGCGTTGACTGCGACGTGCCGAGCTTGGCCGCTGCCTTGGTGAAGCTGCGTTGTTCAGCGACAGCAATGAACCACAACAGGTCATTGAGTTCGCGTCGTTTCATGCTGGCAAGATCCCTATTTATCGGTTCATGATATAAGAGCATGCGGATTTGGCTAGCTAGTCAATATGAAACAGCTGGCGCACACTGTTGCCATGACCACAGAGCAACTCTTGATGTCCGACCGCCCGGACACAGCCACCCCGTGGCCGGCCGTGGCGTGCCTGTCACTCTTAACCTTCGTGCTTATTGCCTCGGAATTCATGCCGGTCAGCCTGCTGACGCCGATTGCGGCCGAGCTGGGTATCAGCGAGGGGCAGGCCGGCCAGGCCATATCCGTGTCGGGCCTGTTTGCCGTCGTGACCAGCCTTTTCGGCAACGCGCTGTTGTCGCGCTGGGACCGGCGCACTGCGGTCGTACTCTACACCGTCGTGATGGTCGTCTCAGGTCTGGCGGTCACTTTTGCGCCGAACTACCTCGTGTTCATGATCGGCCGGGCGCTGATTGGCATCTCGATCGGCGGCTTCTGGTCGCTTTCCACCGCTATCCTGGCACGGCTGACAAGTGGCCCAGATCTGCCAAAAGCGTTGGCCATGCTCCAAGGCGGCACGGCTTTGGCATCGGTCATCGCGGCCCCATTGGGCAGCTTTCTGGGTGGCCTTATCGGCTGGCGCGGCGCGTTTTTCATTGTTGTGCCGATTGGCCTCGCGGGCATTGTCTGGCAACTTCTGGTACTGCCCAGGCTGCCGCCCACCCATGACGTGTCAGTGGGCACCATCTTCGTGCTGCTGCGCAACCGCATCTTTGCCATTGGCATGGCCGCTACGACCCTCGCCTTCATGGGGCAGTTTGCGGCCTCCACGTATTTCCGGCCGTTTTTGGAAAACGTGACCGGACTGGACGTCAACGGTCTCTCGCTGGTGTTGCTGGGACTTGGCCTTGCCGGGCTGGCAGGGACCGCAGCGTCGGGTTTCGTGCTGCGCAAACATTTGAACGCCACGCTGGTAGTCCTGCCAACCGCCCTGGCCATCCTGTCGCTGGCGCTTATCGCGCTCGGCTCAGTGCCAGTCGCTGTTGCCGCCCTGCTGATCCTTTGGGGCTTCTTCTCCAACCCCATCCCGGTGGGCTGGGGCACATGGATGACACGCATCATACCCAATGAGCTCGAGGCCGGCGGCGGCCTGCAGGTAGCTCTCATCCAGTTTGCAATCACCGTTGGCGCTTTCAGTGGCGGCCTGCTGTTCGACCTCAGCGGCTGGCAGAGCCCGTTCGTCCTTTGCGCGGTCTTGCTGCTCGCTGCTGCAGCCCTCGCGTTTGTTGCAACCCATCAAAGAAGGAGAAACCGCCCATGATCTCCACCCTCAAGCGCCGCACCCTGCTGGTTGGTGCAGTTGCAGGCCTCTTACTGCCGCTGGCCGCACGTGCCCAAGTCCTCGATCCCACCTCACAGGAGCCAACCGATATGCGTGCACGCTTCACGTTCAGCGATTTCACCATGACGGCGGTCCTGTACGACAATCCATCAGCTCGCGACTTCTACGCCATGCTGCCGCTTGACCTCACGATCAGCGACTTCGCCCACAACGAGAAGATCGCCTATCTGCCACGCAAGCTCACCGAAGACGGGGCCGGCGTCTTTGGCAACGAGCAGCCGTATGACCTTTGTTACTACCGGCCTTGGGGCAACCTCGCGATGTTCCACGCCGGCTACGAGCATCCCGGTCTGATCCGGCTGGGCCGCTTTGATGAGGGCTATGAAGCGCTGCACGAGCGGGGCGAATTCCTGCTCAAAATCGAAGCAATTTAGGAGAACGGTCATGGACATCATTCGCGCAGGCTCAACACCATCGGCCAAGGGGGCGGACGACTGGTTCACCGGCCCGGTGCGTATCGACGGACTGTTCAATCGATTTGCCCCTGATCGTGTGCAAGGGGCGCATGTGACATTCGAGCCAGGCGCCCGAACGGCTTGGCACACGCATCCTCTGGGGCAGACCCTGATCGTCACCTCCGGCGCCGGCCGCGCGCAACGCGAGGGCGGGCCGATCGAGACCATTCACCCCGGCGACGTGGTTTGGTTTGCCCCGGGCGAAAAGCACTGGCACGGCGCGTCGTCCGAAACTGCCATGACGCACATTGCGCTGCAGGAAGTCGAAAACGGCAAGGTCGTCGACTGGCTGGAACACGTGTCTGACGCCCAGTACGGCGCCTAAATCCAAAAACGAAAGACCAGACAATGCTCGCAACTGTAATGCATGGCCCAGGTGACATCCGCTACGAGGATGTGGCCGAACCCAAGATCCTCAAACCCACCGATGCCATCATCAAGCTCGCGGCAACCTGCATTTGCGGGTCGGACCTGTGGCCATATCGCGGCCTGCAGCCCCAGAGTGGTCCTGCCCACATGGGTCACGAATACTGCGGCACCGTTGTCGAGGTCGGCAGTGACGTGAAGGACATCAAGGTTGGTCAGTTTGTCGTCGGCTCGTTCGCTACGTCAGACAATACCTGCCCGCACTGCCAGCACGGCTTCCAGTCGTCTTGCGACCGGCGGGAGTTCATGACTGGAGCTCAGGCGCCTTTGGCACGTGTTCCGTTGGCTGATGGCACCCTTGTTGCTCTCGACAAGGTGCCCGACGACGACTTGCTGCCGGGCCTGCTGGCTGTGTCCGACGTCCTTGGCACGGGCTGGTACGCTGCAGATGCTGCCCGTGTGCAGGCCGGCTCTACCGTTGCCGTGGTCGGCGATGGCGCCGTAGGGCTGATGGGCATTCTGGCCGCCAAGCAGATGGGTGCCGAACGGATCATCGCCATGAGCCGCCACAAGGCCCGGCAGGAGCTGGCCATGGAATATGGCGCCACCGACATCGTCACCGAGCGCGGCGACGCCGGCGTGGCCCAGATCAAGGCCATGACCAGAAATGTCGGCGCCGATGCCGTGCTTGAATGCGTCGGTACCAATGAATCGATGCACCAGGCCATTAACGCCGCCCGACCGGGTGGCTCGATTGGCTTCGTCGGCGTGCCGCACGGCGTCGAGCTCAAGGGGGAATTCCTGTTCTTCGCGCAGAAGAACCTGCTCGGCGGCCCGGCACCGGTGCGCCGCTTCATGCCGCACCTGATCGACCTCGTCCTCAGCCGCAAGATCAATCCGGGCAAGGTATTTGACCAGATCCTGCCTATCGCCGACGTGGCCGAAGGCTACAAGGCCATGGACGAGCGCCGGGCGATCAAGACGCTGCTGCGGGTTTAGGACCGAAGCCGCGCTGCTGAACGTTTGCAACATAAGCACACACAGGAGGAACAGATGGAAAAGCGCAAACTTGGACAGGGCTTCGAGGTGTCGGCGTTGTCACTGGGGGCCATGGGGTATGGCAAGTCCCGTGACATTCCCGACCGGCCGGAAATGATCGCGCTGCTGCGAAAGGCTGTCGACCTCGGCATGGACTTCTTCGATACCGCGGAAACCTACGGCCCTTGGACCAATGAAGTCATGGTTGGCGAGGCCTTTACCGGCCTGCGCAACCGCGTGAAGATCGCCACGAAGTTCGGCTGGGACATCGACCAGGATACCGGTGAGCACCGCGGCGGGGTCAATAGCAAGCCAGAACAAATCAGACGGGCAGTCGAGGGCAGCCTCACACGCCTGAACACCGACTACATCGACCTTTACTACCAGCACCGCGTCGATCCTGACGTGCCGATGGAAGACGTTGCCGGTACGGTCAAAGACCTGATTGCCGAAGGCAAAGTCCTGCATTTCGGTATGTCGGAAGCCGGCGCGGGATCGATACGCAAGGCGCACGTCGTGCAGCCCGTAACCGCCTTGCAGAGCGAATACTCGCTTTGGACGCGGGAGCCCGAGGAAGAGATCATTCTGACCATTGAGGAGCTCGGTATCGGCCTTGTGCCATACAGCCCTCTCGGAAAAGGCTTCCTGACGGGCAAGATCAGCGTCGACACGGCGCTGGACAAAAGCGATATCCGCAACACCATTCCCCGGTTCGCCGCCGAGGCACGGGAGGCAAACCAGCGGCTTGTTGATCTATTGAAGCAGATAGGTCAGCGGCACTACGCCTCGCCCGCACAGGTCGCCCTCGCATGGCTGCTGGCGCAAAAGCCATGGATCGTGCCTCTGTTTGGCACTCGGAGGCTGGAACGCTTCGAGGAAAACATCGGCGCCCTGAATGTGGTGCTCACTGGCGAAGATCTCGCCGCGATCGAGCGGGCCAACTTCAAAGTCACAGGCGAACGATACGCCGAGGCCATGCTGAAACGATCCGGCCTTTAATGGCAACGATCTTCATCACAGGGTCGACAACTGGACTTGGCTCGCTGGCAGGGGAGCAACTCCGATCGGCGGGCCACAGGGTCATCTTGCATGCCCGTGACCAGGCCCGCGCCGCTGCGTTGCGGCGGCAGCTACCCAACGCCCCGTTTGTGGTCGGCGACCTGTCGTCGCTTACGGAGACTTTCGACGTTGTCGCCCAGGTAAATGAGCTCGGACCAATCGACGCCGTGATCCACAACGCGGGCATCTATGGTGGGCCAATCAACCTGACGCACGAAGGTATTCCCGCCACTTTTGCGGTCAACGTGCTGGCGCCCTATGTGTTGACGGCGAAAATCCCGAATGTCCCGAGACTGGTCTATATCAGCTCGGGCATGCATCAGGTCCGGCCGGTGGCAACCGACCCCTTGTGGCGAAACCGAGCCTGGAGCGGGACGCAGGCCTATTCCGAGAGCAAGTTCTACGTGACGGCTCTCGCCATGGCGGTTGCGCGTCTACGCCCAGATACCTTTGCGAACGCAGTCGATCCCGGTTGGGTGCCAACCCGCATGGGTGGGAGTGGGGCACCCGACGATCTGCATGCTGGTGCTGCAACGCAGGTGGCGCTAGCCAGCCGCGCTGATGCTGTTGCGGCTCTTTCGGGGGAGTACCTGCATCACATGACGGTTCGTGACCCAGCAGCCGGTACAAGCAATCCGGAGGTACAGGAGCGCCTGCTGGAGCTTTGCTTCGAGCTGTCTGCGGTAGTGCTATAGCCTATCGATTACGCTTAACACCGCCAAGATCCGCGACACTCTATTCTGCCCGTCCGCTTTTGGGAACTCGCCGATCGTGCTCGAAGGGCCGGAATGGGGCGCTTCGCCGACGTAGCGTTTGATCGTCGGCGAAGGCTCGCGTCAGATCTCTGTGGCTTCCGCTAAGGACAATGCGTCATCGACGTCAACCCCGAGATAGCGAACGGTGTTCTCGATCTTACTGTGTCCAAGCAGCAGCTGGACCGCCCGCAAGTTCCCCGTCGCTTTGTAGATGAGGGATGCTTTAGTCCGCCGAAGCGAGTGGGTGCCGTACTCTTCTGGCCGCAGACCAATGGCTACTACCCACTCGTCGACCAGCCTCGCGTATTGGCGCGTGCTCAAATGCCCGGCCGGATTGGCCCTGCTTGGAAAGGCAAAGTCTTCGATCGTGCCCCCTCGGCGCTCAAGCCAAGCCAGCAGACTGGTCCTAGCATCAGAGGTGATCTCGAACTGAACCGGGCGACCGGTTTTCTGCTGGATCACCATTGACCTGGCACGAATGGTTGGACCGGAGACCAGGGTACCGATCTTGATCTTCACCAGATCACAGCCGCGCAGCTTGCTGTCGATCGCCAAGTCGAACAGCGCTCGATCTCTCATTCGTCCCTCGCGATCGAGGAAGAATCGGATCGACCAGATCTGCCGAACTTTCAGCGCACGCTTTGCGCCGACCTGTTTGCCCGCATTCCATGACGACCTTAGTGCTGCAGCGGGGTCATACTCAGAAATACCCATGATTGATCTCCTCTGGCCGAAATGGCCGAAGGAGAAACGAAGTGGCTGTTCAACGGGGTTGCTATCGACCCCATTCCGGTCATTCAACGCCTGCTAGCGGGCTACCAACAGCAGACGTTCCCGGGAGCGAATTCGGGAGCAACCGGCGGGCAATCTGGGGCCGCGCCCGTACGTTACGACGAGGCATTCGCAAAAGGCGGACTTACTCGAGACTGAACCCGCAGTGCCTCGAAGGTCTAGGCAGGTGCGACAACAGAGACATTCAGCGAAGCGATATTGGCCGCCTCTTCGCCCCCGAAGCGACGTACCAAATCGTCCGCCGCGGCAACCAGCCGCGCCACGTCTTCTTTCGTGAAGGCGCGCGGATCGTGGTCGAGCAGCACAAGGGCGCCGACGCATTCCCCGTCGTGCAAAATAAGGGGGACTCCAGCGTAGAGGTCGATGCCGTTGGTCTGGAGATAAGCATTCTCTCCGACCAGAGCATGGGGTGCATCTGACAACACAACCAGGGGTTGGCGGGTCTCAGCAACAATACTGGTCAGGCTATAGGCGGCATCATCTTCGAGGTGCCGCTCGTCGCTCAACAGGTTTATCGCCGCGACAGGGACGTCAAAATCATCGGCAATCTGCTGGATGGCCCGCCCCAGCTCGTCATTGCCACGGCCTGCGCCGACGAACGGCCTCCGCTTGTGCAGTCGGGCGCGATCAACCTGCTGCTCGCGCATGTCACGAAGCAGCACGCCCTCCACTACGTCCTCCACAGTACGGAAAATCGCGTCGACATGCAGTGTCTCGTGCGTCTCTCCGCCGCTGGCTTCATTGAGCGCGCAGACCAAAATTCGGACATCGGGCGCCATGCGACCCAGGCGGCGCGCAACGTATCGTGACTGAGCACGGATATCGCCGCCCATGAAGACCAGCACGATAATCTCGACGCCATTTACGTCGAGGCGGCCGATGGCTTCCTGGCGAATGGCAAGTGGCGGAAGAACACGACAAGGCAGTTCCTCCTCGGCCAGCCGGTGCGCTACCAGCGTTGCGGCGCACTCGTCGATTTCGGTGCGACCGCCGATTAGCAACAGCTTGCTCTGTTCGGGCCAATCGATTGGGGCGACCTCATTGATCAAGGCCTCGAAGGATTGCACAAGCTGGCGGCGCTGGGGGAGGGCTTCGGGGCGGTCGGATAGTTCGCTGTTGGCCAACGAAAGCGACGGCATCATAACCTCACTTAGGAATCGGCCGGTGCTATGGTCTTCCACATAATCCTCGGCCAATTCGATTGCGTCCTCGGCCTCACCCTTTAGCATTCGCTGATAGAGGCGCTCCGAGGAGGTCAGAACCGGTTCGCTGCCCAAGAGGGTTTCAAAAAACTGGAACTGGGGTAGATGGCGCCCGATGACCACGAGGCACACCGTCATTGGGGTGGCGAGGATCAGTCCGACCGGCCCCCATAACGTCGCCCAGAACATGGCTGAGAGTAGGATGGCTATGGCAGAGACGCCAGTGCTTGATCCATAAAGGCGGGGTTCGATCACGTTGGCGGTCGTCAGATCGAGCAGCAGAAAAAGTGCAACGGACAGCAGCAGCATATTCCAGCCAGGATCAACAGCAAATGCCAGAAGGAACGGCACCACTGCAATGATCATGGCACCGACAAAGGGAATGTAGCGGAAAGGAATGATCAAAAGTCCCCAGAGCACGGCGCTGGGAACCCCTATGAACCACAAACCCACACCGAAGATTATGCCGTAAGTTATGTTGACGCCGACTTGGATCAGCAGGTACCGCCCGACCCGATGGCTGGCATCGGCAATGGCAATATTGGTCTTGGAGTAGCGACCGCCGCTGACTAGGCGGATAAAGCGCTCCTGCAGGTCGCCCCGGCCCAAAAGCAGGAAGATCAGGAAAACTACAACGATGGCGACTGTCGCAACCGGTCCAATAATGGAGCCAAGGACGGAGCCGATAATTCCGACCGGGCCGATCTGGTTGGAAATGGTTACCGAGATCGGCTCGCCGGGCCGCCGTGGCGCGTCGACATCATTGCCAGAGGTTTGCTCGGCGACACTTGAAATGACGCTGTTGATTTGGTCGAAGAGGGTATTTTCGCCGAACTGGGCTTGGAGAGCGGCAACCTTGGCCAAGATGGTCTGCTGGTAGCCTGGCAGTTCCTGGGTGAGGTTGACGATTTGGGTTCCGGCTACATAGGCAAAGACCCCCATGGCCCCAAGCGCGAGCATTACAGCGATAATGACCGCCAGTGGATCGGGCAAATGCAACCGGCGATTCAGAGAGGAGACGAGAGGCGTCAGGGCAAAAGCCAACAGGGTGGCAAGTACTAAGGGCACAAGTATTCCAGCGCCCAGATAGAGAAGTGACGCGATTAGTGCAAATGTGGCAACGCCTTGGAAGACCGACATCTTCGCAGCATTAGTCGCATCGGTCTGTTGATCCAACAATATGTAATTCTCCCAGCGCGCAACGCCCCGGTCCCCAAAGAGTTCCAGGCGGTCACAGCGGGCAAATCGCCCCTTCTCACTTCCGGAACCTTTTTGCAGCTTCGGGTTGAGGGATTGCCTTGGCGCTGACCAGCGTAATCTGGCATGAAGGGCGTTGAAATGCCCATCACCGCCCGCGTCTTTGTCCGATCGCAGCTCCTGTTCTTCGCCGTGGGCTTGTTGGCGCTCGCGGCGATCATTTCGGTTGCCTTTTGGCTGGGCGAGCGGTCGGGCGAAATAGCCAGCGAAATCCTAGCGGCCCGCGACCTCAAGACCGCATCGGTCGAGCTGGGCGCCCTGGTGCAGCGCGCCGAATCCAGCCAGCGCGGCTACCTCTTCACCAACAACGAGGTTTATCTGGCTCCCTACGATCTCGCCAAGGCCTCGGCCCTGCGCGGCGTCGAGGCGCTACCGTCCCGCCTGGCGCCCTATCCTGATATGGCTCCCGCCGCTGAACGTCTGTCGCAGGTCCTCGCTGACAAGTTCGCCGAAATGGACGAGACAATCGGCCTGACGACGGCCCGGAACACTGATGCCGCCCTCGACCTCGTCCTCACCAACCGCGGTAAAGCACTGATGGACGAGGCCAACGTCTACATTACTGGCCTCAACCTCGCCGCCGACAATCGCCTCGCCAGCCTGGTGGCCGAGCAGACCGACAATACGCTCTGGCAGCGCTTGGTCTCGGTCGTCGGCGCTCTGGTCGCTACCGCCTCGGCCGCGGCGGCGCTCATCACTATCATGCGCTATGCCGGCGACTTGGCTCGTGCCCGCGACTCCCTCACTGCAGCCAACACCCAGCTCGAAAGCAAGGTCGCCAGCCGCACCGCTGACCTGGCCAAGAGCACCGAGGAAATGCGCGCCGCAAAGGACAGGGCGGAAATGCTGGTGCACGAAGTCAATCATCGTGTCGCCAACAGCCTTGCCATGGTTTCGTCGCTGGTTGGCCTTCAGGCCAATGCCATCGGGGACGCCGCCACCAAGGCCGTACTGGCGGAAACCCAGTCGCGTATCCGCGCCATCTCGCTGGTCCACCAGCGGCTCTATAGCTCGGGCAACGTGGCCGAGGTGGCACTGGACGACTATCTGCGCAGCGTGCTCGACGAGTTCCAATCGACCATTGGCGTCGATAGCCGCATCTCGCTCAGGTACCGGCTGGAGCCGATTTTTCTGCGCACCGATGCCAGCATCAATCTGGGTGTGATCGCCGCAGAATGGGTCATGAACGCCGCCAAGTATGCCTATCCCGATCAGGCCGGGGAAGTGCGCGTGACCCTGAGTCGCCTGCAGGAGGGCAGCGTGCTGCTCTCCGTCGAGGACGACGGCGTGGGTCGCGGCGACGGTCCGGCCAAGGGCACGGGGCTAGGGAGCCGGATTGTCAAGGCTATGGCGGCCTCGATGCGGGGCAGTATCGAGTATGTTGACCGCAGCCCGGGCCTTTCCGCCAGACTGGCCTTTCCGCTCGCTGCGGCGTGAATTGAATTGGCATGAGCCCCGTCCGCCGGTATCAGTCGATCAACTGAGGGGTGGTCTGCTGTGTGGATGACAACAAGGCAAATTGCCGCCAGCCTGATGACGCTGGCGTGGCTGCTAGCGCCCGCCGCCTATGCGCAGGACAGTGTGCCGCCTGGCATCACTGAACCGTTGGTGCTCGCCCCGTTCGTTCCCGTCGAGACGCTGTGCAGCACGCCGCCCGGCCTGCAACAGTCCCTTGCCTTCGTGCAGGACAATCGCCGCGACTTTATGGAAGGCGTCGGGTTCGGTCTCTCCCGCGCCGCCGCCGATAGCGGGCTTGCCTACAGCAACATCCTCGCCAACGACGATGCCACCCTGATGATCGAGCAGATGGAAGCTTTGCGCGCCGAGGCCGTCGGAGCGGTTATCGTGGCCCCCATCGATCCGCGCTCGTTGGCGCCGAGCCTGCAGGCAATCATCGCCCAGGGCACCTATGTCGGCGCGGTCGTCCCGCCCCCCGCCGTGACTATCCTCAATGCTCCGCAATACCTCACCGGTAAAACACTTGCCGAGGAAGCGGCGCGCTATATCGACGAAGAACTCGGGGGCCAGGCCAAGGTGGTCCTGTTGACCCATGACAGCCTGCAATTCCTGGCGCCAAGATTCCGCGCCATGCGTGACGTGCTGGGCAATCTGCCCGGCGTCACCATCGTGGCCGATATCTCGCCAACCCCGGTCAGCGAGGAAGGCGGCTACGCCACCATGAAGACGATCCTCCTCGCGCAGCCCGATGTAGATGTAGTGCTGGGCGCCGATACGGTCGTGCTCGGCGCACTGCGTGCCCTCAAGGAAACCGGCAAGGTTCGCCCGGACCAGTTCCTCGGCGGCATCGATGGCGAACCCGACGCCGTCGCGGCGCTCCAGTCGCCCGACATCCCCTATAGGGCGACGGTCAGCCTGGCCTCGCCCATCTTCGGCTATGCCCTGGGCCGGTACGCTGCCGACTGGCTCGCCGGCAGATCGGTGCCCCAAGCCATGGACGTGCTGCCTTCCCTGCTGACTCCCGACAACATCGCCCAGTACCAGGCCGATCTCGCCGATCCGGTCCAAGTCTGGAACGATATCGACCGTCGCGACAGCTATCTGCGCATGTATGGCAGCATCTGTTATGACACCAGGGCGAACTACCTGAACTTTGCCTGGTCGTCCGAAAACTAGGTCGATTAGACGGACGCCGACCGCCTTCCAGTTCCTGGCCAATTGGCTCCTGAGGACTTCGGTCCGAGGGACGGTTTGTAGAGGAACGTCCGCTTTCTTGCCCTAGCAGCGAAAGCGGACAGTCGCTTTTCCACCCCCTTGCGGACATGGCTGGCGACTAAGACCGCAGCGAACTGAACGACCATATGCAAGACACCGAGCCAATGCGGGTGCGTTCCACAACAGCGCTCCGTTGACACTCGCCTGCGGGCGGGATTAGGTTCGTCTAGCCGCGCAACAGAGGAGGCATCCAATGACAGAAATTGTGAGAAACGCCTTCCGTCGCGCCGCCGCGTAGCTTTCCAAAAGACGGAATTCCGGCTGGCGCCTTCGTGGCCCTGATCTCAGGAATTCCATCATGCTTGAACAGTTCGGCTGGAGCGATGCGCTTCAGCAACAATTTGCCGCCTATGCCGCAGAGGGGTTGATCCCGGCACGGGTAATCGTCCAACAGCGCGGTCTCTATGAAGTTGTGTCGGAAAGCGGTGAGCTTTCCGCCACCTTAACAGGCAAACTCGCTCATCAAGCCGACGAGGGAGGTTATCCGGTCACCGGCGATTGGGTCGCCATACTAGCGCGGCCCTCAGAGGGCAGCGCCACCATCCGTCATGTGCTGCCGCGGAGCAGCGCGTTCATTCGCCGCGCCAGCGGTCCAGGCGCCGTACGCGGTCAGGTCGTGGCCGTCAACGTCGATGTCGCCCTTCTTGCAGCCTCAATGAATGCTGATCTTAACGCCCGTCGGCTTGAACGCTATCTGGCCGCCGCCTGGGAGAGCGGGGCCGATCCAGTGATCGTTCTGACCAAGGCCGACATGTGTCTCGACATCACAGCCTGCCTGTCTGAGGTCGAAGCGATTTCTATCGGCGTACCTGTCCTTGCTGTTTCGGCGGTGACCGGAGAAGGCCTCGATGCGCTGCGGGCCTACCTCAAGCCCGGGCAGACGGCCGTCGTGCTCGGTAGCTCTGGCGTTGGCAAATCGACCCTGGTGAACGCCCTGGCTGGTAAGGCGATAATGGCCACGCAGGCGATCAGGGAGGACGATGCGCGAGGCCGCCACACAACCACTCATCGCGAACTGGTACTGCTGCCCAGCGGCGCTCTGCTGCTCGATACGCCGGGCATGCGCGAGCTGGGTCTGTGGGATGCCGGCGACGGGATGTCTGCAGCCTTCGCCGACATCGAGTCGCTTGCCACCCAATGCCGGTTTCATGATTGCGCCCATAGTACCGAGCCCGGTTGCGCCATCATCGAGGCGCTGGACAGTGGCGTGCTCGATGCAGCGCGCTGGACCGCCTACGGCAAGCTGCAACGCGAATTGGACTTCCACAGCATCAAGGATGACCCAAAGGCCCAGGCCGAAAGTCGCAAGAAGCGTATTCGGCTCAACAAGGGGCATCGTGCCGAGATGAAATTTCGGAAGCAATATGAATAAGTCGGGAAGGAAAGCCATGAGTGTCCCTTCTTCTAATTGCCGACACTCCCTTGTGGTCGGGCCGTGGCGCACCCCGCCTAGCGCACCGCGTTAGAACCTGCCGTTCCGAAATTCACCCCGCTGCAGTCGTCGGTCCGTGGCAAAGCGGACCGGCGGCTTTCGGGACTCCGCGAACACTGTCATAATGTCTGAATAGGGGCGCACAGCGGAAGGGCAGGGTAGGGGCCGTTAGCGGCCAGGCCGCTTTCGGGTGGGTTCCGCGAAAAGCAGCCATTCCGATTACACTGGCTCCGCGAAACTGGCCTGCTTTCATGATGACGCCGACCACGGTAGGGTGAGGGCGATGTCCTTCACCCTACGTCAATTGCAGTATTTCATGGCCGTAGCTCAGCACGGTACCGTTTCGGGCGCGGCCCACAACCTGTCGATCTCGCAGTCGGCGGTTACGGAGGCTATCCGCGACTTAGAGCTCGATCTGGGTGTGACGCTATTCGACCGTCACCGGCGCGGCCTTAATATCACCCATGAGGGTCACAAGTTCCACCGTCACGCCGCACGGATTCTGTCGGGCGTACAGGATGCGCGGCGTAGCTTTGTCGATGTGGCCTCGGTGCCGCCCAGTCCGCTGCATTTGGGCGTCACGTCGCTGGTGGCAGGGTATGTGCTCTCAGAGCTGCTGGCGCGCTATCGGCGGGCCTATCCGGCCGTGCAGGTCACGGCTATCGAGGATAATCGAGACTACCTTGAACATCTGTTGGTCGGCGGCGAGCTGGACGTCGCAGTGATGGTGATTTCCGACCTGCAGGATCGCCATGCGCTGCAAGCTGAGATCTTTGAAACCTCGTCCTATCGGTTGTGGCTGCCGCTGGGTCACCGTCTAGCTGCTGCCGATGTAATCGAGATCGAGGACATCGTTCGAGAGCCGCTGATCATGCTGACTGTGGACGAGACCGAGGAGAACACCGGTAAATTGTTGTCGGCACTGGGCACAAAACCCAGTGTGGCCTTCCGCACGCGTTCGGTGGAAGCAGTGCGGAGCCTCGTTGCGACCGGCGCTGGCGTGGCTGTACTGCCCGACTTGGTGTATCGCCCGTGGTCGTTGGAAGGGGACCGCATTGAGAGTCGGATCATATCAGGGAACTTGCCGGTCGTTCAGGTTGGGATGGTTTGGCGGCGCGGATCGGGGTTGCCCCAATCGGCCCGCGATTTCATCGGTCTAGTTCAGGCGAAACAAAGCCACCGCAAGTTCTAGCCGTGGTATCGACTTTTCCGATAGTAGCCATCTTTGGAATGAATTTGCGAAAACCAAGGTAGCGCGTACTCTTTTGAGTTGCTGGTGGGGACCGGCGACTTTGGGAGAACATCATGATCAATTTGCGCACCTTTACCGCCCTTGCCACGGCAACTGTGTTTTCAGGACAAGCTCTCGCGGCAGACCCTTTGACCGTCTTAGGCGCGGGTGAAGGCGAGGTCAGCATCGTGGCTTGGGCCGGCTACATCGAGCGCGGCGAAACCGATCCGGCGTTTGACTGGGTGACCAAGTTTGAAGCCGATACCGGCTGTAAGGTCTCGGTCAAGACCGCGGCTACCTCCGACGAAATGGTCGCCCTGATGAACGAGGGCGGCTTCGACCTCGTCACTGCCTCGGGCGACGCCTCGCTTCGCCTCATCGCTGGCGACCGGGTGCAGCCGATCAACACGGCGTTGATCCCGAGCTGGTCGACCATCGATCCGCGGCTGGAAAGCGCACCGTGGCACACGGTGGACGGCGTCCACTACGGAACCCCCTATGTCTGGGGCGCCAATGTGTTGATGTACAATACTGAAGTCTTCGGCGACGCGCCGCCCACCAGCTGGAATGTGGTGTTCGAAAAGATGGACCTTCCGGACGGCAAGTCCAACGAGGGCCGCGTCCAGGCCTATGACGGCCCGATCTACGTTGCCGATGCCGCACTTTATCTCATGGCGCACAAGCCCGAACTGGGCATCAAGGACCCCTACGAACTCAACGAGGAGCAGTACAAGGCGGCGCTCGATGTTCTGCGTGTCCAGCGCACCCTGGTCGGCCGCTACTGGCACGATGCCTTCATCCAGATGGATGACTTCACCAATGAAGGCGTCGTGGCCTCCAGCTCCTGGCCGTTCATGGTCAATGTGCTGATCGCCGGAGGCGCGCCCGTCGCCTCGACCTTCCCCGAGGAGGGCGCTACGGGTTGGGCCGATACCACCATGATGCATGCCGAAGCTGCTCACCCCAACTGCGCCTATATGTGGATGGAGCATTCGCTCTCACCCAAGGTGCAGGGCGACGTCTCGGCCTGGTTCGGCACCGTGCCGTCGGTTCCGGCCGCCTGCACTGGCAATGAACTGCTTGGTGATACTGGCTGCGCCACCAACGGCGCGGAACATTTTGATGACATCAGGTTCTGGCGCACGCCAACCGCCCAGTGCTCGACCGGCGAATGCGTGCCGTATTACCGGTGGGTGTCCGACTATGTCGGGGTGATCGGCGGACGGTAGAACGGCCGCGGGTGAGGGACTTTTGGGACGAATAGTATGACCACCGCCGTATCCTTGAAGTCCATTACCCGCCGCTTCGGCGATGTCCTGGCGCTGGACGCCATCGACCTCGATATTGCCGAGGGAGAATTTTTTGCCATGCTCGGCCCATCCGGCTCGGGCAAGACCACGTGTCTCCGCGTCATCGCCGGCTTCGAACAGCCGAGTTCGGGGGAACTCTCCATCTTCGGCCAGCGCGCCGAAACCGTGCCGCCCTACAAGCGCAACGTGAACACGGTGTTCCAGGACTACGCGCTGTTTCCCCATCTCAACGTCATCGACAACGTCGCCTATTCGCTGATGCTGCGCAAAGTCGAGCGGACTGAGCGCTATCGCCAAGCCGAGGCGGCGCTGGAGATGGTCAAGCTCGCTGGCTATGGCGCGCGTCGACCGGGCCAGCTCTCCGGTGGCCAGCGGCAGCGCGTAGCTCTGGCTCGGGCGTTGGTCAACCAACCCAAGGTATTGCTACTCGACGAGCCCCTCGGCGCCCTCGATCTCAGGCTTCGCGAACAGATGCAGGAAGAGCTCAAGAGCCTGCAGAAGCGGCTCGGCATAACCTTCATTTTCGTGACGCACGACCAGGGCGAGGCCATGTCGATGGCCGACCGCATCGCGGTGTTCAACCGGGGCAAGATCATGCAGGTGGGCACGCCCGAGGAGATCTACCTCAAGCCAGCCTCGCGCTTCGTTGCCGATTTCGTTGGCTCGTCCAATGTTCTGTCGCCGGACTTCGTCGGCATTCTCACCGGCACACCAGGCTGGGCAAGCTTGCGGCCCGAGGCGGTGACCGTCACTGCCGGGGCAGGAGCCAGCCTCGCCGGTACCGTGGTCTCGCGAAACTATCTGGGCGCCACGACACGCCTTACCGTCGACCTCGCCGGCCAGCGCATCCATGCCGTCGTGCCATCCGGCCCTACTGTACCCATCGAAGGTACGCAGGTATCCATCGCCTTCGATCCGGTGGCTCTACATCGCATGGACGATGCGCCATGAGCACCGCCGACGGCGCCTTCACCGAGCAGCGTCACGGCGCGCTGACCGCCGTCTCCGACCTGTTCTGGCGCCGGCCCAACCTGCTTGTCTTCCTGCTGCTGGTGCCGCCGCTGCTCTGGCTGGGCGTCATCTTTGTCGGTGCGCTGCTGGCGCTGCTGCTCCAGAGCTTCTACGCCATCGACGAGTTCTCCGGTCTCGTTAACTACGACGTGCTGACGCTCAAGACCTATCGCGAGCTGTTCAACCCGGCCAATCTAGACATCATCATCCGCACCGTGCTGATGGCGTCGGTCGTCACGTTGGCCTCGGCCGTCATCGCCTTTCCCATCGCCTACATGGCCGCCCGCTATGCCAGGGGCAAATGGAAGGCGCTGTTCTATCTCGCGGTCATGCTGCCGCTGTGGTCGAGCTACCTGGTCAAGATTTATGCCTGGAAGCTGATCCTCGCCAAGGAAGGCATTCTCAACTGGTTGTTCGAACAGCTGCATTTGACCGGCCTCTTGGAAGCCTATCTCGCATTGCCCGTGGTCGGCGGCGGCTCGCTCTCGATCAGCTATACCGGCACCTTCCTCGTCTTCGTCTATGTCTGGATGCCCTTCATGATCCTGCCGACCCAGGCAGCGTTGGAGCGGGTGCCTGTCAACCTCACCGATGCCTCATCCGACCTCGGCGCCACGCCATGGCAGACCTTCCGCCATGTCACGTTCCCGTTGGCCCTGCCCGGCATCATCGCCGGCTCCATCTTCACCTTCTCGCTGACGCTGGGCGATTACATCATCCCCCAGATCGTGGGGAGTTCGCGCCTGTTCATCGGCCAGGCCGTCTATGCCCATCAGGGCACGGCGGGGAATATTCCGCTGGCGGCGGCCTTCTCGGTCGTACCGATCGTCATCATGGGGCTCTACCTGTGGATGGCCCAGCGCAAGGGGGCCTTCGATGCGCTCTGATGCTCCCCGCGCACCCTGGGCCCTGAAGCTCGCCGCTGGCGCGGGCCTCGTCTTCATGATCGCGCCGCTGCTGCTGATCTTTGTCTATGCCTTCACCACCGAGGAACGGACCTATCAATGGCCGCCACCAGGGCTGACCCTGCAGTGGTTCGGTGTCACCTGGGGCCGCGCCGATGTTTGGGAGGCGCTGACGCTGTCGGTGCAGGTCGCCACCGTCTCCACTATCATCGCGCTGGTCCTCGGCACGTTTTGCGCCGCCGCGGTCTCCGGCAGCAAGTTCTTCGGCCGCGAGGTGATCTCGCTGCTGGTTATTCTGCCCATAGCGCTGCCGGGCATCATCACCGGTCTCGCGCTGCGCTCGGCCTTTGGCATGACCGATATCCCGTTTTCGTTCTGGACCATCGTGGTCGGCCACGCCACCTTCTGCGTGGTGACGGTCTACAATAATGCCGTTGCCCGCTTCCGTCGCACCTCCGGGTCGCTCATCGAAGCCTCGATGGACCTGGGCGCCGACCAGTTCCAGACCTTCCGCTACGTCATCCTGCCCAATATCGGCACCGCCCTATTGGCGGGCGGCATGCTGGCCTTTGCGCTCTCGTTCGACGAAGTCATCGTCACCACCTTCACCGCGGGGCAGCAGCAGACGCTACCGATCTGGATGCTGGAGGAGCTGGTGCGACCGCGCCAACGGCCGGTTACCAACGTGGTCGCGCTGATCGTCGTCCTGGTGACGACAGTTCCCATTCTCTTTGCCTTTTACCTCACCCGCGACGGCGACCAGATCGCCGGCAGCGGCAAATAACCTACCCAGGAGACTACGATGGACACCACCATGCTGATCGGCGCGCAGTTCGAGACCGGTGCGGAGGGAGAAGAACAGGTACTCAATCCGCGCACCGGCGGCTTGATCAGAGCCATCCCGGAAGCCTCCCTGGCGCAGGTGGATCGGGCGGTCGCAGCTGCGGAGCGGGCCTTCGCCCGCTGGTCGCATACAACCCCGCAGCAGCGCTCCACCTATCTGCTGCGCATCGCTGACGCCATTGAGGCCGAGGCAGGTGAGTTCGCGGCCCTCGAGGCGCTCAATTGCGGCAAGCCGATCAATTCGGTGCTGAATGACGAAATTCCCGCGGTTGTCGATTGCTACCGCTTCTTTGCCGGCGCGGTGCGCAACATGGCTGGCGTCGTCGCCGGCGAATACCTGCCGGGCCATACCTCAATGGTGCGGCGCGACGCGGTGGGTGTTGTCGGCTCGATCGCGCCTTGGAACTACCCGTTGATGATGATGGCGTGGAAGCTGGCGCCGGCCCTCGCGGGGGGCAATACGGTGGTGTTCAAACCCTCAGAACAGACCCCGCTCAGCGCCCTGAAGCTGGCGCGCATTTTTGCAAGAATCCTGCCGGAGGGGGTGGTCAATATCGTGTTGGGGCGCGGTGAAAGCGTGGGCAACGCGCTGATCAACCATCCCAAGATTGACATGGTGTCGATCACCGGCGACATCGCCACCGGCAAGAAAGTGCTGCAAGCAGCGGCCAAGTCGGTCAAGCGCACCCATCTCGAACTGGGCGGCAAGGCGCCGGTGATCGTCTATGACGACGCCGATCTCGATGCTGTGGTCACGGGGCTGAAGGCATTTGGCTATTACAATGCCGGTCAGGACTGCACCGCAGCCTGCCGCATCTACGCCGGACCAAAGATCTATGAACGGCTGGTAGCGGATCTGTCTGCCGCCGTCTCCACCATCCGGTTCAACCAGGAAGACGACAGCGTCAACGAGATGGGTCCGCTGATCTCTATGCGGCAGCGCGATCGGGTCGCCAGCTTCGTCGAGCGGGCGCAGGAGATGTCGCATATCGAAGTCACCGCGGGCGGCAATAAATCCGGCGACCAGGGCTTCTTCTTCGAGCCAACTGTGGTAGCCGGGGCCTTGCAGAGCGATGAGATCGTGCGCCGCGAAGTGTTTGGCCCGGTGGTTTCCATTACGCGCTTCGACGAGCCGGAACAGGCAGTGGAATGGGCCAATGACAGCGACTACGGCCTGGCTTCTTCGGTCTGGACCAAGGACATTTCCAAGGCCATGAACGCCGCCAACAGCCTGCGGTATGGCTGTACCTGGATCAATACCCACTTCATGCTGGTCAACGAAATGCCGCACGGCGGCATCAAGCAATCTGGCTATGGCAAGGATCTGTCGAGCTATTCTCTCGAAGACTACACCAGCGTCCGTCACGTAATGATCAATCACGGCTGACGCGTTCCCCAACTCCCCCTGCGATCCGGCCGCCGCGCATTGGGGCGGCCGGATTGTTTTTGTGGTTGAGGCGCGCGGTTAACCGGTGGACGGGCCGTCGAGGGAACGATCGACGGAACCGGTAATCCAGTCTTTGAACGACTGGATCAAGGGATCGGCTCCGCGCGTTCGTGCGTGCTGAAGATAGTATGTCCCAAGCTCGACCTTGGTATCGAACAGTTCGA
The DNA here is from genome assembly GCF_946479885.1 of uncultured Devosia sp. Next base: position 110,768 of record NZ_CAMLHM010000002.1, on the reverse strand, counting down.
CGAGAGTCCCCGTGCGTAACTCATCCGAGGCCATCAGCTCGTTCACGAGGGCAATGCCCTGGCCAGCCAGCGCTGCATCGAAGCTGATGCTGGCGTCGGACAATCTGGGGCCGGTGAGCGCTGTCGGCTTGTGGCCCAATGCTTCAAACCAGTTGGTCCATTGCACATGGTTCGTTTCGTGAATGAGCGGCGAACTGGCCAGATCGGCGATCGTCGCAGGTGGCTGGTGAGCATCGAGCCATCTGGGACTGGCAACCGGGAACATGCGCGGGCGCAAAAGACGTACCGAGCCCTCCGGCAACCTGTCAGTCACGTTGAACCCGATGAGGATATCGGCTTCGCGCCGGCTCAGGTCCGGTTTTGCGTCGGTGGCCCGCAATTCGATATCGACCGCGCCGCCCAGTGCCGCTTCTAGCTGAGAGAGGCGAGGGGTCAGCCACCGCGTTGCCAGGCCGGCTATGCACCAGATGCGCAAATGGCCGGTACGCTGCAACGGCCGCAATTCCATGCTCGTGCGGGCAATGATGCTAAAGGCCTTGGAGACCGCCGCGAGCAAAGCCTCCCCCTCAGCCGTCAATTCCACGCCACGCGGTCCCGTTCTCGTAAGCTTGCGGCCTATCCAGTGCTCCAGGTTTCGAACGTGGCGACTAATCACCGTGTGGCTCACGCCAATGTCGTCTGCCGCGCGGCGCATGCTGCCCGTCCGTCCCGCTGCTTCGAATGCTCGCAGCATGATGAGCGGCGGCAGGTTCGATGCCGCGGCTCGTGTTGGGTTGGCCTTGCTTGGAGTTTCTGCCATCGGCGAACGGCCTCCAGTATACTCGATGGTGGTGCATTCGATGCACCACAGTATCAACAATCATCTGCTTTTCCCAGACGTCTCCATCGCGCAAAATTGCTGCAAAGAAAGAGGCTTTCATGACCGCCAATGCTGCACTCCACGCTAGACGTCTCGCCGCCATTCCTCGTGGCATCGCCAACGCGTTTCCTGTCTATGCGCAGCGGGCGGAGGGGTCCGAGATTTGGGACGCCGATGGGAACTGTTTCATCGATTTTGCCGGTGGCATCGCCGTGCTGAACACCGGTCACCGGCATCCTGCCGTGATGGCGGCCGTTGCGAAGCAGCTTGAGGCCTATACCCACACGGCCTTCCAGGTGCTGCCCTACGAACCCTACGTGGCCGTTTGCGAACGCCTCAACGGCCTGGCGCCATTCGGCGGCCCGGCAAAGTCCGTGTTGTTTTCCACTGGCGCCGAAGCTGTCGAGAACGCCATCAAGATTGCGCGTGCCTCAACCGGACGCACCGGCGTGATAGCCTTCACGGGTGGTTTTCACGGTCGTACGACACTGACGATGGCCCTGACAGGCAAGGTAATGCCTTACAAGAAGAAGTTCGGGGTTTCTCCACCCGGCATCTACCACTTGCCGTTCCCGGCCGACGATCACGGCGTTGGTGTCGCGGATACAATGCGGGCCCTGGAGTTCCTGTTCCGGGCAGATATCGATCCTGCCGATGTTGCTGCGATCATTATCGAGCCCGTGCAGGGCGAGGGTGGATTCCTGCCGGCGCCGACGGAGCTGTTGGTTGCTCTGCGTCAGGTCTGCGACAAGCGCGGCATTCTCCTGATCGCCGATGAAATTCAGACGGGGTTCGCTCGCACCGGCAAGATGTTCGGGATCGAGAATTCGGGTGTCGAACCCGATTTGATTACCGTCGCCAAGTCACTGGCGGGTGGATTTCCGCTTTCTGGTGTCATCGGCAAGGCCCATATCATGGATGCTGTCGAACCCGGCGGCCTGGGTGGGACCTATGCCGGTAGTCCTGTCGCCTGTGCGGCGGCTCTCGCCGTTTTGGACGTGATAGCCGAGGAAAACCTGCTGGAGCGCGCCACCATCGTCGGTGAGAAGATCAAAACCGCACTGGAGGGGTTTGCTACGCGCAACGACGTTGTGCCGATCGCCTCCATCCGCGGCCCAGGCGCAATGGTGGCGTTCGACGTGGTGCGGAAGCGCGGCAGTGCCGAACCGGATGCCGACGCGACCAAGCGGGTCATCCAGGCGGCCCTCGCCGATGGACTGATCCTGCTGTCCTGCGGGGTTAACGGCAATACGATCCGTATCCTCAACCCGCTCACCATCAGCGACGCGCTGCTGGAAGAGGGGCTGGCCAAGCTCGGCCGCGCGCTCGTCACAGCCAGCAATTGATCGGGACCATCATGCACACTCTCAGGGACTCCAATCTGTTTAGAACGCAGGCCTATGTGAACGGCGTCTTTCTCGGAGACGGAACTCTGGACGTAACAAATCCAGCCACCGGTGAGGTCATCGGCACCGTGCCTAACTTCGGGGCCGCGGAGGCCACTTCCGCAGTCGAAGCGGCGGCGGCCGCCTTTCACCCCTGGGCATCCCGGACCGCCAAGGATCGCAGCGCGATACTGCGCAAATGGTTCGACCTGATCATCGCCAACCGCCAGGACCTGGCGACCATCCTGACCACCGAGCAGGGCAAGCCCTTTCCGGAAGCCCTGGGCGAGATCGACTACGCCGCAGCCTATGTCGAGTTCTATGCCGAAGAGGCCAAACGGGTTGCTGGAGAGTTGCTGCCCGCTCATCGCGCGGACTCCCGCATCATGGTGCTGCGTCAGCCCATTGGGGTTGTGGCCGCAATCACGCCGTGGAATTTTCCGGCGGCCATGATTACGCGCAAGATTGCGCCTGCGCTCGCCGCTGGCTGCACCGTCGTGGTGAAGCCGGCGCCGGAAACGCCCTTGACGGCACTGGCGCTGGCCGAATTGGCGCATCGCGCCGGCTTCCCGAACGGTGCGGTCAACGTCATCACGGGTGATGCTCGAGCCATTGGCGGCGTGCTTACCAGCCATCCGAAGGTGCGACTGGTCGGCTTCACCGGCTCCACACCTGTGGGAAAGCTGTTGATGGCCCAGTCGGCGAGCACGGTGAAAAAGGTCGCGCTCGAGCTGGGTGGCAATGCCCCCTTCATCGTCTTCGACGATGCCGATGTCGATGCAGCGGTCGAGGGCGCCATGCTTTCAAAGTATCGAAACATGGGCCAGACCTGCGTCTGTACCAATCGCATCTACGTCCACTCGTCTGTGTATGACGCCTTCGTCGAAAAGCTGTCGGCCCGGGTTGCTGGTCTTAAAGTTGGCAACGGGTTCAGCGAGGGTGTCAATCAGGGCCCGCTCATAACCGAAGCTGCAGTCCGCAAAGTCGAAGAGCATATCGCGGACGCCGTCGCGAAAGGCGCGCGCGTGGCAACCGGCGGCGCCCGCCATGCGCTGGGTCAGTCATTCTTTCAGCCCACCGTGCTCACGGATGTGACGGCAGATATGCGGTTGGCGCAGGAGGAGACCTTTGGCCCAGTCGCTCCCGTCTTCCGTTTCGAAACGGACGAGGAGGTCATAGCAGCCGCCAATGATACTGAAACCGGCCTTGCTGCCTACTTCTATTCGCGAGACGTGGCGCGGATTTTCCGCGTCATGGAACGGCTCGAATACGGCATGGTGGGGATCAATACGGGGCTACTGTCGACCGAACTTGCGCCCTTCGGTGGGGTCAAGGAGAGCGGCAACTCCAGAGAGGGTTCTTCGCACGGCATCCTGGAGTTCACGGAGCTGAAATATGCTTGCCTCGGCGGTTTGGGGGCGTGAGGCCTGGGTCACGAATTGACACAAATATGACGATGAACTACGCTGCAACTAATGGTGGAAGACACCATAAGCGGCAACAGCGCCGTCTATATTCCCGTGGGCAACAGTGCTCTCCTGTGAAGACCTCGCCGGTCGCAGGGGAGTTTTTTGTTTGTGCGCTTGAATTGCGCCGGGGCGGGCCGCAGGTGCGAGGCCGACGGAGTTTTTTGTCTTTAGCAGGAAGCAACTCAAATCGACTGTCGGCATCTTGGAGCGGGATGGTGCAAGCGCGGAGTTCTGGGGCATTGGGTGAGTGGTGTGACCTCGGGGCCAGTCGATACCCGTCGCAGCGAGGGTGTCGCGCGCCTACAAGGAGGCTTGGATGAATGATCACCTGTCGCAGTGCTTTGGCCTGCGGGTGCTGCCATGAGGTCGCCGAAGGATGGCCAGACGTCGGAGCCGTGGCGGGTCGGCGTTCTTTTCTCGCAATCTGGCTTTATGGCTCTCATCGAGGAGACCCAGTTTCGAGGCACGATGCTCGCCATCGACGAGATCAATGCTAGCGGCGGTATCAACGGCCGCGAACTTCAGCCGGTCGTTTACGACCCAGCCTCGGACAATGCCCTGTTCCGCAGCCACGCTCACCGGATGCTGGCGAAAGAAGGGCTTTCCACCATCTTCGGATGCTACACCTCGTCGAGCCGCAAAGCCGTGTTGCCGGTTCTCGAACGGTTGAATGGGCTACTTTGGTACCCCACGCTATACGAAGGCTTCGAATATTCGCCGAACGTCATCTACACCGGTGCCGCGCCCAACCAGAACTCGCTCGCGTTATGCGATTTCCTCACCGAGACCTACGGGCCGCGCGTCTACTTCGTTGGGTCGGATTACATCTACCCGCACGAGTCGAACCGGATCATGCGCGAATTGTTGGCGCAGCGTGGCGGGGAGGTGGTCGGAGAGGCATATGTGCCGCTGAACTCCCGGAGGCACGATTTCCTGCCTATCATGCGCGATATCAAGGAGGCCCAGCCGGACGTGATCTTCTCCACTGTAGTTGGGGAAGCCACGGTGTTCCTGTACCAGGCCTTCCACGATTTCGGCCTTGATCCGAAGACGTGCCCAATCGCCAGCCTGACGACGACAGAAGCCGAGATCGTGGCCATGGGGGCGGACGTTGGCGAGGGCCACATAACGGCGGCGAGCTACTTCCAGGGTATCGAAGGCGAGCGTAACCGGGACTTTGTCTCCCGATATCACAAACAGTACGGCGACGATTCACCGACCAACATGTGCGTGGAGGCGGCCTACTTTCAGGTCCATATGTTCGCGAAGGCGCTCGAATATACGAATTCGATCGACCCGGACATCTTGAGGCCGATGGTGCTAGGGCAGAAGTTCGAGGCACCGCAGGGCGTTGTTTCCATTAACCCCAAATGCTCCCACGCTAACGTGTGGTCTCGCATCGGGCGGGTGCAGCGTTCCGGGCAATTCCAGATTCTCAGGCAGTCTTTGGCGCCGGTTCTGGCCGATCCCTATCTCGTCGGCACAGAGCGACCGGCGATGGTCTAATGGTAGTGGCGGAAAAACTCCCAAAAACTGAAGCTGCGTCTCACGGCAGCGAGATCCAGCACACCAGGATTTCGGTCTGCTGCGAACCTGATTTCTCTATGCAGGCCGCGTTGCGCGAGCTGCAGCGGAGCCGAGCGGAAATTCGGGTGGTCTGGCCAGTACCCCATCGGCTCTCGGCGGACATGGATATCCTCGTTTGCGAGTACGGTCCCGGGCTCGCCGAAATGCTTCCCTGGAAACCTGGCGAGGCCGAGGCGGCACTTGTCCTCGTCCTGCCTTCGGGCGGACGGATACCCGACCAGGATGTCGTCAGCCTCGCACCGAACGCGATACTGCAGCGTCCGGTGCAGCCTGACTTGATGCGGGTCACCGTGATGAACGCGTGGAGCCAGTTCCGCTACGAGCGGAGGCTGCGGGACCGTGTGGCAAGGCTGGACGAGAACCTGCGTGCCATCCGCGAGGTGGAGCGCGCCAAGATGCTGTTGATGACCAAGCATGGCATCACACAGGACGCTGCCTACAAGATGCTCCGCGACATGGCAATGCAGAGGCAGGTGACCATCGCCGCGCTAGCGACGGCGCTAGTCGGTGCCACTTTTCCGGGCTTGGAGTGAGTAGATCAGGGCGGGCGCTACCTTCTCTGCGCAAAAAGTAACCGTTTTTGCGATGTGAATATAAATTATGCCGATTCCACATTCGATGGTTGACAAACGGAACGGCCGATATAGTCTCGAATAAACCGGTTCGCCGGTCGCGGCAAAAACGCTGCAAACATTGTTGGCAACATGGCCTCCGTCTCGGATTTACAATCCGCGCGGGGGCTTTTTCGTTTTGATCGGGAGAAGAACATGACGATTAAGCGTAGAGACTTGCTGAAAGGTGGTGCCGCGTTCGGTGCCGCGGCTTCCATCGGCATGCCGAGCATCTGGTTTAAGAACGCCGATCTTGCCATGGCGCAAGGCGGCGAGATCAAGGTCGGCGTGTTGTTCTCATTGACCGGAACGACCGGCATCATCGAGGAGTCGCTGAACAAGGCGACGATACTGGCGATCGAGGAGATCAATGCTGCGGGTGGCATCAACGGCATGCCTATCGTCCCCGTGATTGAGGATCCGGCATCGGATCCCGCGACCTTTGCCGAAAAGGCCCGCAAGCTGGTGTTGGGAGACAAGTGCGTTTCCGTGTTCGGCTCCTACACCTCGGCCAGCCGCAAGGCCGTGCTGCCCGTGTTCGAACGGCAGGACAACCTCTACTGGTATCCGACGCTCTACGAGGGGCGTGAATGCTCCAAGAACGTGATCTATACCGGTGCGGTGCCGAACCAGCAGCAGGATGAATTCATTCCCTGGCTGGTCCAGAAGTTCGGCAAGAAGTTCTACTTGATCGGGTCGAACTACATCTATCCGCAGGAAGAGAACAACTACTGCAAGAAGTTGCTCGAGAGCCTCGGCGCGGAAGTCGTGAACGAGGAATATGTCCCACTCGGGCATTCCGAATTCTCGTCGGTGATCAACAAGATCCAGCAGACCCAGCCGAACGTCATCTTCTCCACCGTGGTCGGCGATTCTGTCGTGGCCCTGCACCGCCAGTACCGCGCGGCCGGCCTCGATCCCGAGAAAATGCCGATGGCCTCCCTCACGACGTCGGAAAACGAAATCGCTGCGATGGGCGGCGACGCGGCGGCCGGCCACTTCACCTCCGCGCCGTACTTCATGGTCCACCAGTCGCCGGAGAACGAGAAGTTCGTCGAGGCGTACCAGCGGCGATGGGGCGCGGACAAGGTCACCCATTTCGTGTCCGAGCCGGCGTATTTCCAGGTCCACATGTTCAAGCAGGCCGTGGAAAAGCTGGCTCTCTCCGACATCACCCCGCCCAACATCCGCGACGCGGTCAAGGGTGTCGAGCTGATCGCGCCGCAGGGAAAGGTTCTGATCGAAAAGGACAACCTCCACACCTGGCTGTGGCCGAAGATCGCTATGGCCAAGTCGGACGGTCAGTTCGAGGTGCTGAAGGACTCGGCTGAGTGGAAGAAGCCCGACCCTTACGCCGCCTATCCGGGACAGCAATGCCTGGAGGACGGCCTGGTCGGGGCCTGATCCAAGTCAACGCAAGTATGCGCGTCACCATTGGTGAACGCGCATAAGGGCCGGGCGCGGCGTCAAAACGGAGGCGTCGCGCCACTCATCTCGCATGAGGTCTAAATGGAATTCCTTCTACAACAGGTCCTGACCGGCCTGAGCATCGGCTCTGTCCTACTCCTGGTGGCGCTCGGGCTTGCGATCATCTACGGCGCCATGGGCGTGATTAACATGGCGCACGGCGAATTCGTCATGCTCGGTGCCTACGGCGCCTGGGCGATGAAGGCGTTCTTCGGCGTCGGTCTTCTGCCCAGCCTCGTCCTGATATTCTTTGCGGTGGCGGCGCTCGGCTATCTGGTCGAACGAGGGGTCATTCAATTCCTCTACAAGCGGCCGCTCGACACTATCCTCGCCACTTGGGGCATAGGCGTCATGCTGCAGCAGATCGTTCGTCTGGCGGCTGGCGGGGAGCTGCGCTACGTCGAGATGCCGACCGAGTTCGCCGGTACCGTGGACATATTCGGCGTCTCCGTCCCCGGCTACCGTGTATTCCTGTTCGCCGTGGTGGCGTTGCTATTCGTGGCCACGTGGTTGCTGATGAACCGGACCACTTTCGGCATGCGCCTCCGTGCGATCATGCAGGACCGTACCACCGCCACTGCTTTCGGGATAAACGCCGGGCGCGTCTATTCGCTCACCTTCGCTTATGGCGCCGGCCTCGCCGGCCTCGCCGGGGCATTGGTGGCGCCGCTCAAGTCCGTATCCCCGGAGATGGGCGCTGCCTATGTCGTCGACGCCTTTTTCGTTGTCGTCCTAGGCGGGGTGCAGTCACTGTTCGGCACGGTGGCGAGCGCGGCTCTCCTCGGCGAAATGACAGGCGGTCTGGCCTACGTGTGGAACGACACGATCGCCAAGGCTCTGGTGCTATGCGCCATCATCGTCCTCATCCGCTTCAGGCCCCAGGGTCTGTTTGCAACCCGCATGCGCGGTTGAGGGGGCCAGCAATGACAAATACAATGTCTCCCGCCGCGCGTCAGACCTGGACTCAGGTCGTCGTCTACGCCCTGGTCTGCGCCTTCATCCTTCTGTTCCCCCTGATCGTCAGCGACGGGTTTCTCCTCAACCGCTACGCGCGTTACCTCGTGCTGGGCATAGTGGCGATGGCGCTTAGCCTATCGTGGGGTTACGCCGGTATCCTTAACCTCGGTCAAGCGCTCAGCTTCGGCATCGGTTCCTATTGCATGGCCATGGCGCTGAAGTTGCGCACCGTGCCGGTCCATACCGGTTCCGAGGGGCTTCCCGACTTCATGGTCTGGAACAATGTCGAAAGCCTGCCGTGGTTCTGGCAGCCCTTTTACTCGCTACCGATCGCCATAGCCGCCGGCATATTGGTGCCGGCATTGCTCGCGATCGTCATGGGCTGGTTTATGTTCCGCGGCCGGGTGACCGGCGTCTATGTTGCGATCATAACACTGGCCGCCCTCGTCGTCGGCAACCTGCTGATCATCGACCAGCAGCGCTTCACCGGCGGCTTCAACGGCATAACCGATCTCGCCCCGCTGGAGCTGTTCGGCATCACCTTCGACGCATACAGCGCCTCGACATACTACCTTGTCGCCATCTGCCTTACGTTTTGCCTGTTCCTTGCTTTGGCGATCACCAAGTCCAAGGCTGGTCTGATCCTGCAGGCAGTGCGCGACCAGGAGAACCGCGTACGCTACTTCGGTTACGACGTGGCGGCGTACAAGATCCTCGCCTTGGCCTTCTCCGCAGGGATCGCGGGCGTGGCGGGCATGCTCTACACCGTCGTCATGGAGTTCGCCTCCCCGACCTTCCTGGGGGTGTCGATCAGTCTTTCGATCGTCATCTGGTGCGCCGTCGGCGGCCGGCAAAGCCTGCTCGGTGCCACTCTCGGGGCGATTCTGGTGGCGGGCATGCAGGGCGCTCTCTCCGAGAGCGCGACCTTCCTCGACACCTGGACCCTGATCATGGGTGCCGTGTTCGTGCTTGTCGTCCTATTCCTGCCCAAGGGCCTGGCCGGCCTGATCGAAGTGATATGGGACCGCGTCTCGACAACGAGGCGCAGCAGCGCCGAGCCGGCCTCCGCCAACAAGAAGGAGGTCGAGCAGCTATGAGCGGACACCTGACCCTTACGGATCTTTCGGTCTCATTCGGTGGCTTCAAGGCAGTCAATGGCCTCACCCTCGAGGTCGGCAAAGGCGAGTTGCGCTGCCTCATCGGGCCCAACGGAGCCGGAAAGACGACTGCGCTCGACCTCATCTGCGGCAAGACAAAGCCGACCGGAGGTTCCATACAATACCAAGGCAAGGAGCTTGCCAGGTTGGAAGAGCACTTGATCGCCCGGGCGGGCGTCGGGCGCAAGTTCCAGGTGCCGAGCGTCTTCCGCCAACTAACGGTGAGCGAGAACCTCGAGGTCGCCTACTGCAAGCGTCCGGGGGTATTCCGGAACCTGTTTCACCTCAATCGGAGTGCTGACACCGAAGCTCTGGAGAGCCTTGCCGAATTTGTCGGCATGGCGAGCGAGCTGAACACCCCTGCGGCGTACCTCAGCCACGGTCAGACCCAATGGCTGGAGATCGCATTGCTCCTGGCCCAGGAATGCGAGCTGATCCTGTTGGACGAGCCGACTGCAGGGATGACAGTGCAGGAAACGCAGAAGACAGCCGATATCTGCAACCGCCTCAAGGGCAAGAACACCATCATCGTGGTTGAACACGACATGGGGTTCGTGCGCGAGATCGGCGATGTCATCTCCGTCATGCATCAGGGGACACTTCTGGCGGAAGGCAGTGCCGACGAGGTCAGTGCCAACCCGCAGGTCAAGGAAGTTTATCTCGGTTCAGTGGGGATCGGTCATGCTTAGTATTTCTGGCCTCGATGGCTATTACGGCAACTCGAGAGCCCTGCAGGAGATAGCGCTCAAAGTTGAGCAGGGCGGGTTTCTCTCCGTCCTCGGGAGAAACGGTGTCGGCAAGACAACGCTGATGCGTTCGATCCTGGGGCTTCTCGATAAGACCCGTGGCTCGATCGCCCTGGACGGGCGCGAGATCAACGGGTTGCCGACCCACGAGAGGGCCCGCGCCGGCATCGGCTATGTCCCTCAAGGCCGGGGCATCATGCCCCGCTTCACCGTCCTCGAGAACCTGCGGATGGGGCTGTTCGCCCGTTCCAACGTCCCTAAGGAAGACCTCGAGCTGGCGGCGTTCGAGATGTTCCCCATCCTCAAGGAATTCGCCCATCGGTTGGGTGGAGACCTGTCGGGGGGGCAGCAGCAGCAGCTCGCCATCGCCCGGGCCCTGCAGTCGAACCCAAAGATCATCCTGCTCGATGAACCGACCGAAGGTATCCAGCCGAACATCGTCGAGCGTATCCAGGAGGCGATCATTTCGCTTAACCGCGACCGGGGCATCACCATCGTGCTGGTCGAACAGGATATCGCCTTCGCCCGCGCGTCCAGCTCGAGTTTTGCGATCCTGGAGAAGGGTCGGCTAGTCGCCTCGGGCGCTTCCGCCGACCTCACCGACCAATTGGTTGAAAAGCATCTTGCCGTCTAGCCGGCAACCAAAACTAAGAAGAGGAGTAAAAATTGCTACACGGAGACATTTCTAGCAGCGACGACATGGTTGGGGTGGCCGTCGTCAACTACAAGATGCCGCGTCTGCACACAAAGGCGGAGGTCCTCGATAACGCGCGCAAGATCGCCGACATGATCGTGGGCATGAAGACGGGCCTGCCGGGCATGGACCTGGTGGTTTTCCCCGAATACTCCACGCACGGCATCATGTACGACTCCAAGGAGATGTACGAGACAGCCTCGCAGATTCCTGGCGAGGAGACCGCGATCTTTGCCGAGGCCTGTCGCAAGGCCAAGGTCTGGGGCGTCTTTTCGCTGACCGGTGAGCGTCACGAGGAACACCCGAACAAGGCGCCCTACAACACGCTCATCCTAATGAACGACCAAGGCGAGATCGTTCAGAAGTATCGCAAGATCATGCCCTGGGTGCCGATCGAGGGGTGGTATCCGGGCAATTGCACGTATGTCTCGGACGGTCCCAAGGGTCTGAAGATCTCTCTGATAATCTGCGACGACGGCAACTATCCCGAGATCTGGCGCGACTGCGCCATGAAGGGTGCGGAGCTGATCGTGCGCTGCCAGGGATACATGTACCCGGCAAAGGAACAGCAGATCATGATGGCCAAGGCAATGGCGTGGGCGAACAACACCTACGTGGCCGTCGCCAACGCCTCGGGTTTCGACGGCGTGTACTCGTACTTCGGCCATTCGGCCATCGTTGGCTTCGACGGACGTACCCTGGGGGAGACGGGCGAAGAAGACTACGGCATTCAGTATGGCTTGCTGTCGAAGAACCTGATCCGGGATGCCCGTAAGAACCTGCAGAGCCAGAACCACCTCTATAAGCTCCTGCACCGCGGTTACACGGGGATGATCAACTCCGGCGAAAGCCCAAGCGGCGTGGCGGCCTGTCCCTTCGACTTCTATACGAGATGGGTCACCGACCCCGAAGGGACACGCGAGATGGTGGAGAACATCACGCGGTCCGCTCCGGGCACCGACGAGTGCAAGATCGATGGAATCCCCACCGAGCTCGAAACCACCCACCGATAAGGCCTCCTGACGGCCCGACTAGGGGCGGGGTAGTTGAGCCTCGCCCCATTTTTCCGGTCTTCGAAGGACTAGGGCACCGGCAGCGGCCTCCTGGCCAGTCTGCGTCCTGACGATTTCAATCGGGCGAGCCATGGAACTCTCTGACTATCTCATTGCCGAACAGCCCTACTACCGTGAACAGGCCGACGAGATCGGCCTGTTCACGGCTGCCTTTGAGGCACGGATTCCGCTGATGCTGAAGGGGCCGACCGGGTGCGGCAAGACGCGTTTCATCGAACATATGGCCTGGCGCCTGAAACGGCCGCTGGTCACCGTCGCCTGCCACGAGGACATGACGGCTTCCGATCTCGTCGGCCGGTTTCTGCTCGATGCCGACGGCACCGTTTGGCACGATGGACCACTGACACAGGCGGTGCGTTACGGCGGCATCTGCTACCTCGATGAGATCGTCGAGGCTCGCCAGGACACGACGGTGGTCATCCACCCGCTGACCGATGATCGGAGGATGCTGCCGCTCGACAAGAAGAACGAGCTCGTCGAGGCGCATCCGGATTTTCACCTCGTGATATCCTACAACCCGGGCTACCAATCGGTGCTCAAGGACCTGAAGGAATCCACCAAGCAACGTTTCGCCGCGCTTGACTTCGACTATCCGGAACCTGCGATCGAAGCAGAGATCATCTCCCACGAAGCCGACCTCGGTCGCGCGATGGCCGACGTTCTGGTGAAGATCGGCGATCGGTCTCGGAACTTGAAAGGGCATGGCCTCGAGGAAGGCACATCCACCCGCATGTTGATCCAGGCCGGCAGGCTCATGGCGCGGGGGATCAGTCTGGAACAGGCCTGCCAGGTTGCACTTGTCCTGCCCATCACTGATGATCGGGACCTGCGTCGCGCTATGACCGACATCATTTCCGCCTGTGCGTGAAATGCGGGACGCCGACATCGAGAGTGAATTCCTGCGGTCGATTGCGGCGGTCGAGAAGGCCGCGGGAAAATCGGCGGCCCGGCAGTTGGAAATGGCGTTGCCTCGCGCGCGGGCGGTGTTGGCCCACGACGCTTTGACGACTTGGCTACAGACTTTGATAGACCTTTCGGTAGGGGCTCCCGACGCATTTGCCGTCGTCGCCATGCGCGGGGACGACTTTCTGACTGAGATTGACGCGCGCGCTTTCCGTCGCTGGGTCATGGACGGAATAGCCATTCCCGAAGGGAAGGGGGGAGCGCGGCTCGCCCACTTCGGTGCCACCGACAGCGGGGCGCTACAGGCCATGGCCCTCTTGAGGGGTGGCGACGCAGAACTCGAATCTCTCACGCGCCCGTTGTCTGCAACCGCTCTGGCTCTGTGGAACGTACAGCCGATCATTCGCCCGATCTCTCCTGCCAAGGCGCGGCGTGCGAGCTTTAGCGGCAGGATGGTCCGTATGCCCACCAGGTTTGCGGGATTTGACGCCGGGCACGCCGACCAATTGTTCCAAGCGGCGGTATCGCATATAGGTGCACACCATGCTCACACGCTCGCCCTGTTGCAGCCGGCCGCGCTGAAGCCGATCCAAATAGCGATCATCTCGTTGCTGGAAGATAGTCGGGTCGAGCTTCTCGCGGGCATGCGCTATCCTGGGTTGCTGAGGCTCTGGAGGAGCTTTCACGCCGCGCAGCCCACGGGCGCCAACCTGTCCGAGCCTCTGCTGGCGCGGCTCGCGCGTGCGTTGATCGACCCGACCTACAGCGATGACAACTCTTGGGTGGTCAAGGGCAGGTCGTTGTTCGCTAATGCGCTGAATCAAAACGATCCGGCTGCCCTGCGGCGGATAGGCGTCCTGTTGGGCAACGATCTCGGTCAAATGCGCATCCAGTTCAATGCCAAGACCTACACGGTGCAGCCAGCCTATCGCGACGATAACCTTGGCATCTGGGCTTTTGACACCCCTCCGGAGTCGGAGAGGCAAGAAGACCTGGTCTTCGATGCGGTCCGCGTCGAGCAACGCGAGGATCGCGGAGAGCAGCGAAAGCGGAAAGAATCGGACGACGCCGAGACTGGTACCGCTCGAATGACCCCACCGGATCCCGACACCGGTATCGCGGTGGCCCGCTACGGTGAGTGGGACTATCTGGCGGGTCGAATGCAGTCGGATTGGACAACATTGGTCGAGTACAGCCCTCAGCCGTCGCGCCCCGAGATCATCGATTACCTGCTATCAGGCTATTCCGACATCCAGCGGCGCGTGAGTTCGTTGGTCACCCAGGCACGGATCGGCAGGTCGACGCGTCGGAAGCGTCAGCCGGAGGGTGATCGCCTGGATCTGGATGCGACCATCCGTGCCGCAATCGACCGGCGCTCAGGTCACATACCTGACACACGCATCTACGAGCATTCGGCTCGCCGGCAGCGTGACCTCTCGGTCCTGCTGCTACTGGACGTGTCGGAATCGACGAAGGACACGATCCGCGGAACCGCGGCCTCCATATTTTCAGTCGAGCGCGTAGCCGTGGCGCTGCTGGCGGAAGCAATGGCTTCGTTGGAAGATCCGTTCGCGCTCCATGCCTTTGCTTCCAACACTCGGTCCGACGTTCGGTTTCTGCGGATCAAGGATTTCGACGAGCCATACGGCCGAAGCGCGAAAGCCCGGCTGGCCGGGCTCAAGCCAGGGTATTCTACGCGGATGGGCGCGATCCTTCGACATGGGGCGCGGGAGATCTCCAGTCAACAGACGCATCGACGCCTGGTTCTCATCGTCTCTGATGGGGAGCCATCGGACGTTGACGTGAAAGATCCCAGGTACCTCACAGAGGATGCCAGGCGGGCCGTACAGGAACTAGCCCGAGCAGGTATCGATGTGTTCTGCGTGGCTTTGGCCTCAGGCGACAGCCCCTACCTTGAGAGGGTCTTCGGCAGAAATGTCCTTAGGATTTCCACGGTCGAGTCGCTGCCGGAACGCCTACCCTCGCTCTATTTCAAGCTGACCGCATAGCCGGTGACGGACGTCGCCGAAGTGTGAAGGAGTTCGCGATGCAGTTGACAAAGGCCCAGGACGGATACATTCCGGAGGTCGACGACCTCAAGCTGGATAACGTTGCCCGCCGTATCGACGCGCTGAGCGTTGAGATCGCCGATCTGTCAGGCATCGTCGGAGACCTCAGCCATCTGGGGGCGCGGCAGGCGGAACTTGCCTCCAAGGCCAGCGCCGCGGCAGGCGTCATGACGTCTGCGAACAACACGCTGGCCGAGTCGATGACGCACCTCCAGGCGGCGGGCGCAGCTACTGCGTCATCGCTGGAAAACAGCGCCGCCCTCATGGTGGACGCCACCCATCGTTCGCTGGGGACGATGCGCAGCCTTAGTCACGGGGCATTGAAAACCCGTGACGTGTTGGCCGAAGCAGCCACGACCCTCGCAAAGGTGCGCGGAGGTAGCTCCTCGATCGAGCAGATTGCACGCGAGACGAAACTGCTGGCGTTGAATGCCACGGTAGAGGCAGCGCGAGCGGGAGACAGCGGCAAGGGATTTGGCGTCATAGCAAGAGCGGTCAAGGATTTGGCGGAGCAGATCCACGAATTCTCCCGCCGGAACGGTGGGCATCTGGTTGACCTGACTACGGAATTGGACGGACTTCGAGAAGGTGCGGAGACGAACGCGGCGACTGCGGACGAAGCGATAGCAAACGGCCAGAGCGTCAAGGAGGCGACCGCGACCCTTCAGGACCTCGCGGGCACCATCAAGACGTTCGTCGAAGGTATTGAGGAGATGAACCGGACCGTCCAGCGGAACCTCGTAAGTTTTGACCGCTTGAGGTCCGATCTCCAGGCACTGGTGGGAGCGGTGGATGCCGGTAGCCAAAGCCTTGAGAAGGGGCGCGGCCGGGCAGACACCATCCTGGGCATTTCGGAGGCCTTGATGGCCTTCGTCGCCACGAGCGGACTGGATAGCGGCAATGGCTCGATCATAGAGCTGTGCGTTTCCAAGGCGTCGGATATTACGGACATATTCGAGCGTGCCTTGGTGGCGGGGGAGATCAGGATCGAAGACCTCTTCGATGAGCGTTACGTGCCCATTCGAGGCTCCGATCCCCTCCAGTTCATAACGCGCTTCACTGCTTTCACCGATGTGACTCTGCCGCCAGTGCAAGATCCGGTGCTGCGTCACGATAAGCGGATCCTGTTCTGCGCCGCAGTCGACCGCAACGGATACCTCCCCACCCACAATCCGCAATATGCGAAACCTCAAGGCGACGATGTCGTCTGGAACGCCGCAAACTGCCGAAACAGGCGCATGTTCATCGACAGGACTGGCCTCGCAGCCGCCCGGAACAAGGGTCCTTTCCTACTGCAGACCTATCGTCGTGACATGGGTGGTGGCGAATTCGCGGTCATGAAGGACTGTTCTGCGCCGATAATGATCAGGGGGCGCCACTGGGGCGGCCTTCGTATCGCGTTCGCGGTCTGATCGGACACCGCTTTGAGGACGCCACTTCTTCGACTTCGTCAGGTGGCCGAGATTTCTTTCCTGAAGCAAGTCGCTATCCAACTGAAGGCAATCAAATGCTGACTTACAAAGAATATCAAACCCAGCACGATAGGTCGGTCAGTGATCCCGATGGATTCTGGGCGGAGCAGGCCAGGCGTCTCGACTGGGTGACGTTTCCGACAAAAATCAAGAACACCACGTTCCAGTACCCGGATGTGTCGATCAAGTGGTTCGAGGACGGCGTTCTGAACGTCTCCTATAACTGTCTCGACCGGCATCTGGCTGATCGCGGCGACCAGACCGCGATCATCTGGGAAGGCGATGTCCCTGGCACTGATGGCAAGGCCACCTATCGCGAGCTGCATGACCGCGTCTGCCGCTATGCCAATGTGCTCAAGGCCAATGGCGTCAAGAAGGGCGACCGCGTCACCATCTACATGCCCATGGTCATCGATACGGCCGTCGCCATGCTGGCCTGCTCGCGTATCGGCGCGGTGCATTCGGTGATCTTTGGCGGCTTCTCGCCGGACTCCATTGCCGGACGCGTTGCCGACTGCGGTAGCAAGATCATCCTGACGGCCGATGAAGGTCGTCGCGGCGGCAAGACCATCGCGCTGAAAAAGAATGTCGACGAGGCGCTGGCTAAGGTCTCGGTCGACAAGGTCATCGTGGTCAAGGTCACCGGCAATCCGGTGAGCATGCTTGCGGGCCGCGACGTCTGGTACGACGACGAAGTCGCCAAGGTCGACGCCAACTGCCCTCCGGAGCCGATGAATGCTGAAGATCCTCTTTTCATCCTCTACACGTCGGGCTCGACCGGCAAGCCCAAGGGCGTGTTGCACACCACGGGCGGTTACCTGGTCTATGGCTCGCTGACGCATCAGCTCAGCTTCGATTACCAGGATGGCGACGTGTTCTGGTGCACCGCCGATGTGGGCTGGATCACCGGGCACACCTATATCGTCTATGGCCCGCTGGCCAACGGCGCGACGACGCTCATGTTCGAGGGTATCCCAAGCTATCCCGATGCCAGCCGCCTGTGGCAGGTGGTCGAGAAGCACAAGGTCAACATCTTCCACACCGCGCCGACAGCCATCCGCGCACTGATGGGCGCTGGGTCGGAATTTGCCGACAAATACGACATGCCCAGCCTGCGCCTGCTGGGTACGGTGGGTGAGCCGATCAATCCGGAAGCCTGGATGTGGTACCACAAGCATGTGGGCAAGGAGCGGTGCCAGATTGTCGATGCCTGGTGGCAGACCGAGACCGGTGGCCACATGATTGCGCCATTCCCGGGTGCCATTGCGACCAAGCCGGGTTCGGCGACGAAGCCCTTCTTCGGCGTGCAGCCTGTCGTACTGTCACCCGAGGGGCGGCTGCAGGAGCAGACCAAGGCCGAAGGCGTGCTGGCCATCAAGGACAGCTGGCCGGGCCAGGCCCGCACCATCTGGGGCGATCACAGCCGGTTTGTCTCGACCTATTTCAAGACCTACAAGGGCTATTACTTCACCGGTGACGGCGCCCGTCGCGATGAGGATGGCTATTACTGGATCACCGGCCGTGTCGACGACGTGCTCAACGTTTCCGGCCATCGCCTCGGCACCGCTGAGGTCGAAAGCGCGCTGGTCAGTCACCCCAAGGTTTCCGAGGCGGCGGTGGTCGGTTATCCGCACGACATCAAGGGGCAGGGCATCTACTGCTACGTCACCCTGATGGCCGGCGAGATCAGCAGTGATGAATTGCGAATCGAGCTCAAGAACTGGGTGCGCAAGGAAATCGGCCCGATCGCCACACCGGATCTGATCCAGTGGGCGCCGGGCCTGCCCAAGACCCGCTCCGGCAAGATCATGCGCCGCATCCTGCGCAAGGTGGCTGAGAACGACTTCGGTACACTGGGCGATACATCGACACTGGCCGATCCGGCTGTCGTCAACGATCTGATCGAGAACCGCCAGAACCGGTAGCAGGCACACGCGAGGTCCGGGACCGGCCAGGCACACCCCAAGTAGGGATCCTAACTTAGGCCGGCAGCGATGCTTGGGAATACGGCTGGGCAGCAAAGTTCTCTACCCATCAGGGCGCGTCGACAGCAGCGACCAGCTCAGCCGTGCGTCGTGAGTTTGGCATCTTGCGGGCCACTGTGACGACGCTCACTCGGCGTAAACCCGAAATGTTCTTTGTACCGCACGGAAAAGTGCGATTGGCTGGAGAACCCACAGCTGTAGGCAATTTCTGAAATCGGAACGACCGACAAGTTGCGCATGGAGGGCGCCCTTAACAGGCGGTCCGCTTCGCGCAGCCGCAGCGCCAGAAGTTCGCGGCCGAACGTCGTGCCGTGCTGTTGAAAGACTTTGTGGACGTAACGGACTGACACGCGCAACGCATTCGCTGCGTGCTCAGGCGCGAGGTCGGGGTCGCCGAAATGATACGACAGGAAGGCCGAAATTCGCTGGAAGGTCACATCCGAAACCGCCACTGCAGTACTTTCAGGCATGTCCCGAACATCGTGCGTTTCCAGCATCAGACACATCAGCTCGAGGATGTTTTCCTCGGCACGCTGTAGGAGCACGGCATTGGCTGCTGGCAGCATGTGGAAAGTCTGTAGGGCCAACTGCGCCACGATCGGAACTAGGCCGGCATTGGCAACGTCCTTACGGCCATAGGTCGTATCAAGAAAGGGAAGTCTCTCCCGAATGATGCTGGCGGGCACCTTGATCGTTACGTTGTGGGTTTCATCACCGATCTGGGTCCAATAGTCCTCGGCCGCATTCAGAATGTACATTTCGCCAGGACCGACATCATCCTCCATCCCAAGCTGGCCGAAGCTCTCGCGCTCCCGGGTCGGAAAGATGAAAACCACTTCTTCCGTACCCGAAGTTTGATGACGCCGAACGGTTCGTGAGGCGTTCGCCACGAACTTGGAAATCCCGATCTTGTCGAGCTGTAGGGCCGAAAGGCTACCTTCAAATGAAGTTGGGTCAGTGGCCGTGCAGTCAAGCGGGAAATAGACTTGCTGCATGTAGTCGCACCAAAGCTGAGCGCTACGACCAGAATTGGTCGTCCGTGTGTTGAACACAGTTTTGGTTAAAGGCAGCACGTTCCAATGCCCCCGCGTACGATCAGAAATTGTACGAGGGGGATTGAGGACAGTCAAGGCAAGCGCCGGGTTCCGGTGGGAAGCGCAGCGAAGATACCGCTGAGCCGGATCCTGTGCACGCTCAGAAAAGTGACCGTTCACTGTGGTGATATACGTGCACGCAGCCCGACCATAATCTTCGGCCACTGACTTGCGGTTTACTGCCTCGAAATCAGAACGCCCGGCTCACGCTCCACTGTCGGAGTCCGGACGCGCGGCAGATCCGCTTAGATCTATGACCCGAGGAGAGCAGCAGCGTGCGCGCACAACCAACAGGACGCCCAGCCGCCAGGACCGTGCTCTTCGGACAGCGTTGCGAGGCATGATGCGTACCAGTGAGCACCGCATGACCGAGTTGAACTCTGTGTTCGAGCGGCGTTTTAGCGCCCGCCTTCTTGCAGATCTTACCGATGATGTGGCCGACGCCTATCATAAGTCGCCGCTCGGACCGCATGACTACAAGACCGCCAGAGTCGTCCGCGCCTTGGGTGGCGCTGATATCAACGACAAAGAGGTCGTGATCTCGCTCGGAGACAATGGGCCGTGGGGTATCGGGCGGATTTCACTGGGCAAGCCAGGAAATTTTGCCCCCTTGCCTAATACTTTCAACAGCTACGAGGACGCGCTGAGAGGCGTCTTCTCACTCCGCCGCCAGGCATTTCTGGCAAGGTCCGGGTCCGTCAACGAGGTCCGTCCAAGCGAAGAACTGGGGAACAAGCCATGATCAATCACCCTCAGCAGATTTTCGGATACAGCGACAGATTTGCGGTGCGACCGGGTGAGGCTTTGTCCTTTCACGTCAGTTGCGAGTATGTAGCAAACTACCAGGCCTCGTTGGTTCGCCTTCGTCATGGCTTCACCGGGGAGGCCGGCCCCGGATTTCTCGAAACGGCAGTTCCGGCGGATTTTGAAGGCACGTATCGTGGTGCCTGGTTCGCTTGCCAGCCTGGCTCCTATGTCGAAGTTCCCGACGAAGCAGGCATGCTGGGCACTCCCGATGACTTTGTGATCGAAGCCCATATTTTCCCAACGCTGCCCGAGGGCACGCGATCCGGGCACTTTGGCGCCTATCATGTGACGCAGAACTCGTTCGGCGAAAGTTCGGGGATGCAGGCCGTGCTGGGCAACTGGTCCGAGGCCACCAAATCCGGCTACGCTCTGGTCCTCGACCAAGGCAAGCCGACATTCATCTGGAACGACGGCGTCACTGCCAAAACACTGTCTTTGGACGCCGCTGTCGAGGGTCATCAGTGGTATAGGCTAAGGGTTCGGATCGTCACCAGCGAAGGCAAGGTGCATCTTGAGCAGGTTCCGGTGGCTAACATCATGAACCGGCACGCAACCCAGAAGACGGGGTCTGCGGCGCAATCGGCGTCCGCCACGATCTCCCGGCGGTGGTCGACGAGCGAGGCCCCATTCCGGATCGGCGCCTTGGCGCGACGGGACGGCTACCGCTGGCTTTCGGCCAGTGCTTTCAATGGCAAGATTGGCGGAGTGACGATTTGGCGGGGCGCTTCCGAGCAGGATATTGTTGCGGCCTGGCATTTCGGGCGAAGCAACCGGACTGATGGCTTGCTGCTGGGCGATGTGGTCGATCAATCCACCAATAAGCTTCATGGGAGTTGCCACAATGCACCAACGCGCGGCGTTGCTGGGCACCGGTTTGCCGGGCTGGTCGAGGATTTCCGCGTCGTGCCTGACGAGTATGACGCCATCCACTTCCATGACGACGACATCACCGATGCGGAGTGGCCGGCGGCCTTCTCGTTCAAGGTTCCCGAGGAATTGCCCGCTGGCGTCTATGCGGCAAAATTGACCAGCGAGGATGCCGAATATTACATTCCGTTCTTTGTGCGAGCGGGCCAGAAGAAGGCCGAGATCGCGGTCCTTTTCTCCACGGCGACCTACCTTGCCTATGCCAATGACAGAATTGCCTTCGAGGCGAACGGTGCTGAGATTATCGTCAGCCGCACGCCGATCATCGACCGCGCCGATCTGACTCTTCAGGATCATCCCGAGTTTGGGCGGTCGTGCTACGAAATCCACAATGATGGCTCCGGAGTGGTGTTCGGTAGCCTGCGCCGACCCATACTAACCCTGCAACCCAAGCATCGCGCGTGGTTCCAGGCGGAAGGCGTGTGGGGGCTGCCGGCCGATCTCTGCATCGTTCACTGGCTTGAGATCATGGAGCTCGGATTCGATCCGATCACCGACGAAGACTTGGACCGCGAAGGGTTTGAGCTGCTGCAGGACTACAAGGTGGTGATCACCGGCAGCCATCCCGAATACGTGACGCGCAACGAGATTGCCGCGATTGACCAGTTCTGCAGCAGCGGTGGACGCTTGATGTATCTGGGCGGGAACGGGTTCTTCGCCACCGTGTCGTTCGACCCCAAGAATCCTTCCTTGATGGAGCTTCGGCGTTCCGACGCTGGCACCCGTCCACATCAGTCGCCCTTTGGCGACAGGCGCCACACGACGTCGGGCGAGACTGCGGGTCTCTGGCGCAACAAGGGACTACCCCCACAACGTCTGGTCGGCGTCGGCTTTGCGGCGCAGGGTTTCGACCGCTGCACCTATTACCAGCGCCTGGAGGACAGCCACAATCCCATAGCCGGATTTGTCTTCGAAGGCATCGGTGCCGACGAGCAGATTGGCGGATTTGGAATTATGGGTGGCGGAGCCGCCGGCGCTGAGGTCGACTGTTACCAGCCGGTCTTGGGAACCCCACCGCAAACGCTGCTGCTTGCGACCTCCGGCCCGCTATCGGACGCATATCTGCTCGCTGCCGAGGAGGTCTATGAGTCAATTCCAGGTATTGGCGGGACGGAACAGCCGGGCGTGCGTGCGGACATCGTTCTGTGCCCACTCGATGGTGGCGGCGCATTCTTCTCGGTGGGCTCAATCGCTTACACGGGCTCTTTGTCGCACAACAAGTACGACAACAACGTTTCTCGCATGACCAGCAATGTACTGCGCCGGTTCCTGCAACCAGAGGCACTCGATGTAGTCCTTTGAGTGCGACGCGACCTACGAAAGTGACTGAAATAGCCTGATAGCCGGTTGGAATTGAAACCGCCAAGGAGAACGAAATGTCGAATGATCAGAATTCACGACTTATAGGAATCTCGCGGCGCGACGTTTTGCGGGGAGGCTTGATTGGCGGGGCGGGGCTCGCTCTCGGCGCGTCCTCGGGCCTCTCGGCCTTTGGCCAAAGTCCGGTGCCAAAACCAGGTGGCAATCTGCGGGTCGCCTTTCTTGGTGCGACGCCGGCAGAAACCCTGGATCCGCATTCGGGTGTGGTCCAGCAAGACTTCGCGCGCGCCCTGGCGCTCTATGAGCCGCTGGTCGAGATGCAGGCGGATGCCAGCATGAAAAACGCTCTTGCGGAGTCCATGGAGTCCAACGCTGACGCAACCGAATGGACCATCAGGCTGCGCAGTGGCGTCAAGTTTCATGACGGAAAGCCGCTGACGGCGAAAGACGTGGCCTATACCTTCCAGCGTATCATCAACCCTGAAGCACCACTTGTCGGGTCCATTACCCTGGCGCCGCTCGATATCGACAACATGCAGGTGGTTGACGATCTGACGCTCAGGATACCCATGAAGGTGCCCTTTGCGGTCTTTCCAGAAAGTATCTGTTCGGCGGTCTACTATGCGATCGTGCCTGAAGGCTTCGACCCGTCCAATCCCGTCGGCACCGGGCCGTTCAAGTTCCAGAGCTTTACTGCGGGGCAGCAGAGCATCTTCGTACGGTTTGATGACTATTACGGCGATGCCCCCCATATCGACACGCTGACGATCACGTCATTCGCGTCAGACGTGGCGGCGTACAACGCCCTGCAGAGCCAGCAGGTAGATGCACTTGCCGCGGCCCCGCTCTCACTGGTCCGCCAGGTTGGTACGGGCGGCGCCATCAAGGCCCTGGTTTCCGAGCCTGGGCAATGGACTCCGTTCACGATGCGTGTCGATCAGCCCCCCTTCGACAAGCCCGAAGTTCGCAAGGCCTTCCGCCTCCTCGTCGATCGTCAGCAGATGATCGACATAGCCCTCAGCGGCTATGGTGAAGTGGGCAACGACGTGTTCTCCCGCTGGGACCCCTTCCACGACACGTCCCTGCAAAGAACGCGGGACGTCGATCAGGCCAAGTTCCTGCTCAAACAGGCAGGCGAGGAAAACCTCGCGATTGAGCTCGTTACTTCGGACTTCGCCAACGGCGTTACGCAGATGGCGCAGGTATTCGCGCGACAGGCGCGAGATGCGGGCGTAACGGTTTCTGTGCGGCAAGTGACGCCGGACGTCTTTTACGGTGACCAGTATCTCCAATGGACTTTTGCCCAAGATTTCTGGTTGCATTTTCCCTACCTGCCCCAGATCGCCGAATGCCATATGCCCGGCGCCTGGTTCAATGAGACCCATTGGGGCAACGAACAGTACACCAATCTCTATAACCAGGCCGTGGGGACAGTCGACCCGGGCCTGCGAAAGGAGATTGTCCACGATCTCCAGAAGATTGATTTCGAAGACGGTGGGTACATCATTCCGTCCTTCAACAAGATCGTCGATCTTCTAGCGAGCAACGTGGAGGGGCTCACCCAGGCCCGCACCGGCTACGCGATGGGGCATTTCGCGTGGAAGTCTGTGTGGCTGTCGTGACGCAGGAGAGCAGAAAGACCATAGCACAGCATCCGCTTATGAGCTTCGCCGCTCGGCGCCTCTTTTTGGGCGTGCTGACACTCTTCGCGGTCTGCGTTGTGGTTTTTCTCGCGACCCAAGTATTGCCCGGGGATGCGGCGCAAGCCGTGCTGGGCCGCAACGCGACACCTGAACGCCTGCAGCAAATCCGGTCAGAACTGCACCTCGACCAACCTTTGTTGGTGCAGTTCTGGTCGTGGCTTTCCGGGATACTGACCGGTGATCCGGGGCAGTCCTTGGTGAGCGGGAACGAGGTATCTGACGTCGTTTATCCGCGCGTTCTCAACTCGGCTGTGTTGCTGGCGCTGACCGCAGTCATCAGCTTCCCGCTCTCCATAACGCTCGGGGTTGTGGCTGCTATGTATTCTGGGCGCTTCGTGGACACCGGGATTTCAACCATCGCCCTGGCTCTTGCAGCGCTGCCCGAATTCGTTGTCGGCATCCTTTTGATCCTGCTTCTCTCGACATCGGTGTTTCATCTTCTGCCTGCTGTGTCGCTCGTTCCACCGGGCACCTCTGTCATGCAAAATCCGATCATACTCGTGCTGCCGGTTTTGACCCTCTCGGTGGTGTGCTTCCCCTACCTGTATCGAATGACACGCGCATCGGTGATCGAGGTTTTGGGCAGCGAGTACATCGAAATGGCGCGGCTAAAGGGAGTCGGCGCCCTCAGGCTGACCTTTGTTCACGTCCTCCTCAATGCCCTCGCACCAGTTGTCCAGGTCGTGGCGCTTACGCTTGCCTATCTCGCGGGTGGCGTCGTGCTGGTGGAATTCGTCTTCGGATATCCCGGCGTAGGCCAGGGCTTGCTGGAGGCCATCGTGGCTCGGGATGTTCCGGTGATCCAGCTGATCGTCCTGCTGCTGGCGGCAGTTTATGTGCTGCTCAATATTCTGGCCGATTTGATCGCAATGTTACTCAATCCAAAGATGAGCGCACGCCAATGGCAATCGACCTGAACAGGACGGGTGGGGTGAGCGTGCTCAGCGCATCCTGGCGATGGTTCCGCGATCTGAAGGCCGGCGCCGTGGGGCTGGCCGTCGGACTGGTGATCGTCGCAGGGGCCCTCATCGGCCCTCTGGTCGCCCCTGTGTCGCCCTTCGATTTCGTTGGCGCGCCCTTTGATCTGCCCTCCTCATACGCGCTTCTTGGCACAGACCTCATTGGCCGCGACGTGCTGTCGCGCGTTCTTTGGGGCGGCATGCAAATTCTAGGCCTGTCAGCTGTTGCTACCTTGGCAGGTGTCCTCATCGGCACCTTGCTGGGGATCATCGGCGGATACCTCAAGGGCACTGTCGACGATATCATCATGCGGTTGCTTGATGTCGCGATGGCTTTCCCCCAGACGGTTCTGGCTTTGCTATTCCTTAGCATCCTCGGCCCGAAACCCTGGCTGATCGCGATTTTGGTCGCAGCAATTCATGTCCCTCAAGTGGCTCGAGTGATGCGATCGGTCGCGCTTCGCGTGTCGGAGGAGGACTACATCCGCTACGCCGAAGCCATTGGCGTCTCAACGCGTCGAATTATCACCCGCGAAATCCTGCCCAACCTGACCGCGCCCCTGATGGTGGAACTCGGATTGCGCTTTACCTATTCAATTGCCCTGATCGCGGGACTGGGTTTTCTTGGATTGATGGCCGACCCGTCCGCTCCGGACTGGGGCATGATGATCAACGAAAATCGAATTGGCATGCTCGCCAACCCATGGGCGGTCGCGGCACCGGTGTTTATTCTGGCGATTTTGACGATCGGAACCAACGTTTTTACCGACGCGCTCACCAGAAGCCGACCTGCAAAGCCAGCACTTCCTGTCGAGGAGATCGAACTACCGGCCACTGCTGAAAAAATCGTCGGTTCTGGCAACAACGAGGCGAAGCAATGACCGAGGACCGCAAGGAAATGCCTGAATCTGGTGCCACCCGGTTGGCGTTGGAAGTCTGCGATCTGCGTGTGTCGGTCGCCGGAAGCGACGTAGATATCGTCAAATCCGTGTCGTTGGGGCTTGTTCCTGGGGAAATTCTTGGTCTGGTTGGTGAGTCTGGCTCTGGCAAGACCACGGTCGGCCTCGCCTTGCTGGCCTACTGCCGAAAAGGGCTGAAGATTAGCGGTGGCTCCGTTAGGATTGACGGGCAGGAGGTCTTGTCGCTGCGTGCTGGAGCACTGCAGCAGGTTCGAGGACGGCTCGTTTCGTTGATACCACAGGACCCCGGGACGGCGCTCAACCCAATCCTGCGTATCGGAACCCAGTTGGCCGAATGCTTTGCTGACCCACGTTCCGCAACAGAGGATAGGCTGCTCGAACTGCTGCGGTTGGTGAAGCTCCCGGATTCGCCGGCATTTCTTCGTGCCTACCCGCATCAACTGTCCGGCGGGCAGCAACAACGTGTCGGAATCGCCATGGCGTTTGCCAATCGCCCCCGTGTCATCGTGATGGATGAGCCGACGACTGGCCTTGATGTCACGACCCAATCCCACGTGCTCGACACTATCCGCGGCCTCTGCAAGGAGCACGCCGTCGCGGCTATCTATGTCAGCCATGACCTCGCAGTGGTTGGGGCGCTCTGCGACCGCATCGCGGTAATGTACTCTGGACAAATAGTGGAACTGGGTACCACCGCTCAGGTGCTTTCCAGCCCGGCGCACCCCTATACCCGCGCCCTCATTGAGGCTGTGCCCGATCTCGACCGGGATACTGCCGTAACGGGAATACCGGGCAGTGCCCCGGAGCCATCCCATCGTCCGCCGGGATGCTCGTTTGCTCCCCGATGCACCTACGCCGAACATCGCTGCGCGGTAGCATTTCCGCCAGTTACAGAAATTCGGGTGGGCCAAACCGTCCACTGTGTCAGGGCAAACGAAATCCGCGCAGTTCCACCCTCAGTTCGACCGGCGGAACATAGATCGACGGAGGAGCTTTCCGTCGCCTTAGAGGTGTCTGATTTGGGAGCTTTCTACGGGCCCACCCAGATTCTGAAAGGTCTTTCTTTCTCAATTCGCCGCGGAAGCTGCGTCGCACTGGTGGGAGAATCCGGTTCCGGCAAGACGACGACGGCGCGCTGCCTTGCCGGTCTTCACCGGGATCAAAGAGGACAGGTCCTTTTCGATGGCGAACTGGTGCCTCCCCATGCATCGGAGCGCTCGCTCCATCAGCGTCGCCGAATTCAGTACATTTTCCAGAACCCCTACGCCTCCCTCAATCCTAGAAGAACTATCGGCCAGTCGGTGGCGATGGCTCTGCAACAGTTTGAGCCGACGTCGAGCACCGAAGCTCGCCGTAGGGTGCTGGCGGCACTTGACGAGGTATCGCTGCCCTCCACTTCGGCAGATCGCTATCCGCAGCAACTTTCTGGAGGGCAACGGCAACGCGTAGCCATCGCACGCGCCTTGATCGTCGGTCCCGAATTGCTGATCTGCGACGAAGTTACCTCGGCACTCGACGTGTCCGTTCAAGCCGTAGTGGTGGAGCTGCTCACCCAACTGCGGCACGACCGAAACCTAGCGATGCTGTTCGTCACTCACAACCTGGCGGTGGCGAAAAACATCGCACAAGATGTTGCAGTAATGCAGAGCGGACGCATTGTGGAATTCGGAAAAGTGGAGGATGTCCTACATTCGCCTACTGCAGACGAAACCCAAAGACTGCTGGCGGACACGCCCAGATTTTCATTTGCTGTAGCGTAAGGGGCAGTTGAGCCTGACCCTCAAAGTCAGTAATTGTTGGATAGAAAATAGCTATACCGAGCATTGAGCCAATATAGATGCAGTGAGCAGTATAAATTTGCGGCTCTGTGTTCACTAATAGTGTATTTTTTTCGTATCAATTTTAAATATTTGTTGTAAAGTATGTTCTATTATTTTGCCAGAAAGTGATTCAATTCATCGAAGGCAGAAATTCGTGTTACGCAACTCGATATCAACCAAGCTCGTGCTTGTTTCTGGCATCTCCATAGCTTCTGTACTTTTGGCGTACACGGCGCTCAATGTGTGGTCCGCCAAAGCCCGCACCGAAAGCCAGGTGATGGCGCTGGCGACGGAAGTGGCGGCTGGCGTGGCCAGTCAGGTGGCGGTGAAGATGTCGGTGGCGACATCCGCTGGCGCCACGCTGTCGGCCAGCATTGCCGGCTACATGGCGGAGGGGTCCAAGACGCGTACCGACGTTGTCGCGCTGCTGCGGCAGGTCGCGCCGCAATATGATTTCGTCTTCGGTTCGTGGATGATGGAGCTGCCCGACCCAGCCGCGCCCAAGCTGCTCACGGGGACGGAAGGTACGAATGCCGAGGGCGTGTTCACTCCCTATTGGACAAAGGACGATGCGGGGGAGATGGAGTTCTCGACCTGGTCGATCAAACCCGACGATGAGTACTATATCGCGCCACTGACGGAGAAGACGCAGATAGTAACTTCACCCTATCTCGGGGCTGAGAATGAGTTGCTGACCTCGATTGCGGCTCCGGTCACGGTGAACGAGCAAATCGTCGGTATTGCTGGGGTCGATATCAGGCTCAATGACCTGACGGCGCTGCTCGCCGAGCTCCATCCGTTCGAGGATGGCAAGGTAATGCTGATCGCCAGTAATGGCGACTGGCTGGCCCATCCCGATAGCGACAAACTTATTACCCCCTATGCCGATCCAGGCGCCGATCTTGTTACGCAGGCGCTGGCGGACGGCAATATGCGGGTCATAGAAGACATGCCCGACGGCACGGTTCGTGTGATCTATCCATTCACCGCTCCGGGCATGAACAAGACCTGGGCGGCGGTTCTCGATATTCCCGCTTCTGTCTTTCAGAATCCTGTCTGGGAGCAGATGCAGGTAGCCATCATCGGGGGGTTAGTCATCCTCCTAGTCAGCCTGGGGGTTATCCTTGTCACCTCTCTTGCCATCGTTCGGCGGCCAATAGCGCGTCTTTCCCAAACCATGGATGAGTTGTCTAAAGGCAACTTGACGGTCCAAGTGGGAGATACAAAACGCCTGGACGAGATGGGTACCATGGCTCGCACTGTGGAAGTGTTCCGCGAGAATGCAATCAAGGTGCAGGATATGAGCAAGGCCGAGGCGGTGAGGATCATTGCCGATGAAGAAGCACGCCGCACAATGATGGGGGAGTTGCAACGGGCGTTCGGCAATGTGGTCGACTCCGCGATAGCCGGCGATTTCTCCAGGCGCGTTGATGCCGAATTCCCGGACGCCGAACTCAATTCGCTTGCCAGTTCGGTCAATTCTCTGGTCGAGAAGGTGGAACGCGGGCTGGAAGAGACCGGCCGGGTCCTTGGTTCGCTGGCGGAAACTAATCTGACCCAACGGGTCAACGGCACCTATCAAGGCGCCTTCGCCAAGCTCAAGGACGATACCAATGCTGTGGCAGACAAGCTGACCGACATAGTGGGCCAGTTGCGCCGCACCTCGCGTGGCGTGCGCACTGCGACGGGCGAAATCCTGGCAGGGGCGAACGATCTGTCCGAACGCACTACCAAGCAGGCCGCGACCATTGAGGAAACCTCGGCAACCATGGAGCAGTTGGCGGCCACCGTGCTGACCAATGCCCAGAAGGCCGAAGCTGCGAGCGGCAAGTCGCAAACGGTATCCCGGACCGCTGAAGAGGGTGGCGCTGTCATGCGTCAGGCCACCGGTGCGATGGAAAGGATTACCAGTTCCTCGGCCAAAATCTCCAATATCATCGGGTTGATCGACGATATTGCTTTCCAGACTAACCTGTTGGCGCTGAACGCTTCGGTGGAGGCGGCGCGTGCTGGCGATGCCGGCAAGGGCTTTGCGGTGGTGGCCGTCGAAGTGCGTCGACTCGCCCAGTCCGCTGCTGGCGCCTCCTCGGATGTCAAAGCTCTAATCGAGCAGAGCGCCACTGAAGTGGCTGGCGGCTCCAAGCTGGTGGCTGATGCCGCAGCCAAGCTCGAAACGATCCTCGCAGGCATTCGTGAAAACAGCGTGGTGATGGAGGGCATTGCCCAGGATAGTAAGGAACAGGCCTCTGCGATCGAGGAGGTGAACGTTGCGGTTCGCCAAATGGATGAGATGACCCAGCACAATGCCGCCTTGGTAGAAGAAACCAACGCCGCCATCGAGCAGACCGAAGGGCAGGCTTCCGAGCTTGACCGGATCGTGGATATCTTCATTCTCGATGACAGTCGGCCAGCAGCCAAGCAGTCCGTGGTTGCGACGTCCATCGACATCATGGGCCTTCGAGACAGGGTCAAACAGGCGGCCAAGTCCTATGTCACCCACGGCAATGTGGCAGTATCCCAGGACTGGAACGAGTTCTAGGTCGTGTTGACAAACTGGGTTCCCAAACCATTTTGCCGTGACCCTCTCATTGGGCCGTGCTTGCGGCAGGCAGGCTCGTTGCGCGAGGGACCGTAGGGCCGCATATGGGCGGCGCACAGAGATGCCGACGGCCCCGTCACTGGATGGTCGGTGCGGGACATGAAGCGCAGCATTTTGACTGGCCGGCGTTTCAGGTTCTTCCACACGAGCAGTCGCCTGTTGCAGTGCGGACAAGAGATGGAAAGGATGAACCAATGAACAAGCAGGCAATCGTCGTCGTAGATCTCCAGAACGACTACCTGACCTCGGGATCTTGGCCGCTGATTGGCATTGATGCCGCA
Organism: uncultured Devosia sp.; assembly: GCF_946479885.1. The sequence goes on along the minus strand of NZ_CAMLHM010000002.1, from coordinate 79,904 downwards.
GTGAAGATGGCGGCTGAGGTGATCAAGGACGCCCGGTCCAAGAAAGTACCTGTTATCCATGTGCGCCATGAGAGTCCCGCGGGCGAGCCATTCTTTGTCGCCGGCTCCCCGGGCGCAGAGATCATTTCGGCTGTCGCTCCCATCGACGGTGAGCAGGTCGTGGCAAAGAACTATCCCAACGCATTCAGAGACACCAATCTGAAGGCCAGGCTCGACGCTCTAGGTGTCGAGGATGTGGTCATTGTTGGCGCCATGACGCACATGTGCATCGACGCAACTGCCCGAGCTGCCGCCGACCACGGCTACAATGTCACCATTGTCGAAGACGCCACTGCTACCCGCGACGCCGAGTTCAACGGCATGACCGTACCAGCAGATCAGGTCCACGCTGCCTTCATGGCGGCGCTTGCTTTCGCATACGGCAAGGTTGTCACTGCCAACGATTTCGTGGGGTAACCATGCTGGCACGTCCTGCCTGCCTCCGAGTTGGCGGCCAATGGCAGGGCAAGTGGGGCAGGCAACTTCTTGCTATTGTCGGGCGGGCAGCCACCTATTCTGGACAAACGTAATCTTTAGTTTTCAGGATTCTGCGGCGCTGAGCTTCTCGTCCGTTAAGACCTGCGAAGTGGGAGGGCAGGGTCGGGGCCGCAAGAGGTCAGGCAAATGTGTACCTAGCGTAATCGGCCCCGTCGCGCCGCATTACAGTCCGCCATCAATACCCTCAGCCAAAGCTTGGCGAACGACGCGATGGATCAGCCTGGCAAACCCCGAGATGGGTTGGACTTCGGCATTCGGGAAGGACGACGCGAAAGTAGAGCGCGATTGCGGGCGGAGCCCGGGGACTAGCGATTGCTTGCCGGTGTCGTACCTACCAGCTCGCGATGGCTTTGAATCGCCCCCATATTGTCCAGAACCCAGGTCGACAGCCCAATCAATGGCAGCGCCAGCGAATGCCCCAAAGGGGTCAGGCTGTATTCAACCTGAGGCGGGATACTCGGATGCACCTTTCGCAGTACCAGGCCATCACCCTCGAGTGATCTGAGCGTGCGCGTCAGCATCTGCTGGGAAATGCCGCCGATCATGCGTTTGAGCTCGTTGAACCGCCTGGGCTGCTGAACCAGCATGGTGATGGTCATGATCGTCCATTTGTCGCCCATGCGTGCGAGCATCTGGTTCACCTCCCGGCATGCGGGAAAGGTGCCAGGCTGTTGGGGAGGGGTAGGTACAAGCATCTGACCAGGCCATAAATTTCTACGTTCTTGTGCACCAACCCCGATAGCACACATAGGTGGTCAGGAAAACATACCACCACCGGAGCGTCCTGATGACTGACCAAAAGACTATCGCAATATTCGGAGCTGGCACGGGATTGGGTGCATCCGTCGCAGCCCGATTTGGTCGGGAAGGCTACAAGGTCGCCCTGATCGCCCGCGGTCCGACCGGCCTCGATCTGCTCAAGGGCAAACTGGCGGAGCAAGGGATTGAAGCCTACACCTTCCCCGCCGATCTGACGGACCTTGCCGCCATTCCGTCTCTCGTGCAGGCAATCGAAGCGCAGCTCGGCTCGATCGATGTTGCTCTTTTCTCCCCCATTTCAAGCACCACCTATTTCGTTCCGGCCGTTGATCTGGAGGCGAGCTATCTGCAGTCGATCTCGCCCTTGCTGATATGGGCACCAATCGAATTGGCTCGTGCATTGATGCCCGGCATGCGTTCGCGCGGCGATGGAGCCTTCATTGTGACGGATGGGTTGTCCGCCGTTTTGCCGGTGGCAGGAATGAGCGGTCCCGGCCCCGCCATGGCGGCTACCCGCAACTACATCATGACGCTGCATGAAGAAGTTGAGGCCGACGGTGTTTTTGCGGGGATGCTCCATGTAGGTGCAATGATCAACAATTCGGCAGGAATGGCGGCGGCCTTGGCGGCTGGAATGGTCCTAGATTCTTTCCCCGTCGTCGATCCTGATATTCTTGCTGAGGAGGTGTGCGACATGGTGAGCGCGCGCAATCGCACCGAGTCTATACTCCCGCCGCTGCACCAGTGAGCTGGTCCTAAACCGACAGCCGCATCTGGGTTCAGCCGTTCAACGGTATGGCGTTGGGAACGGTTGAACTTCAGCCCTTCATGAGCTGAGTGTAGGCACACTGGAGAAAAGGAGCCGTCATGTTTGGCTTATGCGCTTGGCACAACGAGCCTCGTCAATGGTCGGTTAACAACGGTGAGTTGACCGTTCGCTCTGACGAAAGGACCGACTTTTGGCGGGACACCTACTACGGGTTTACCCGCGATAGCGGTCACTTCTTTGGCCGGGCCTGGAAGGGAGATTTCACAGCGTCCCTGCGCGTTCAGGGGCGCTATGAGGAGCTTTACGACCAAGCCGGCATCATGGTCCGTATTGACGGAAATAGATGGATTAAAGCAGGAATCGAGCTTTCAGATGGCGCCGCGTGCGTGGGGAGTGTCCTGACTGTTAATCAGTCGGACTGGTCCACGTCGGTCTATGCGTCCGACCCTTCAGATTTCCATTTGCGAGTCACCGTGCAAGCGGGGGTACTGCGTCTGCAATCGTCGACAGACGGTGTCCGCTGGCCATTGTTACGGCTCTGTCCATTTCCAATCGCGCCCACCTACTTCGTGGGCCCCATGCTCTGCACGCCGGAGCGAAGTGGACTGAATGTTACGTTCTCGAATTTCGAGATCGGCCCGCCCAATGGTACAGGGCTTCATGATCTGACCTGACAAGCAAGCCCTGCCGGCTGGTCTGCTTGCTGGGTTTGATGCTGAAGGGCGACAGTTTGCATCCGCATCTCGTTGTCGACGTTGCCTAGATGCAAGCGGACCGTCCGCTCTTGGGAAACTGAAATGGCGACCTGGATGACCGGAATGGGGCGCGTTGCAGATCGGCGGCTCACGATCCAACGCGGTCACTGACCGCCGGTGTTCGCCGGTTACCGACCCTCATGTCTCGCCTGGCCTTCTCAAGGATCTGAATGGCTGGGTCATGATGGAATGATCGTCAGCGCCATCGTCGCCTTCCCGCGTGACCAGATCTTTTAGTTCAAGGCCACTGAGGATGGGGACTGCCCGACCTTGCCACCCGCATCCCATACATACCGGTCGCTCCCAGAGTCGGCCGGTATCGTCATCGTATTCTCCGACCTCCGGATGTAGGTGGGAGGAGCCGCACTTGGGGCAGACCTCAGGGACACCGCGGATTTCGTGGAGGATGATGGAGCTGATGTTTCCGACAGCAAAATCCATCATCGAGAGCGCCAGTTCGGCGTCCCGCCACGTTGATTTTTTCGAGTGAGCAAGCCAGTTTGCAAAGGTCCAGGCTGATTCTGCAGCACCTTTCAGTAGGCCGCGCCGTTCCTTGTTTGTGTCGCCAGGGTAAAGGTCGTTGATGATGATCTCGATCCAAGCCCTGAAATTTTCACGTTTCGGAGGCTCCCCGTTCCATCGCGCAGAATCCTGGGCTGCACCGATGAAGTCTAGCATCACTTCTCGAGATCTCACGCCTATGGTCTGAAAATCCGAGAGCCGCATTGCGCTGGAAAGCGAGTCATGAGCGTCACGGAGTTTCGCGAACGTTGTGCCGAACGGCAGCAGCCGCATTGCTTCCGGAGCTTGATCTTGAGGTCGATCCTTCGGTGTTCGGATACGCAAGCCCATGTGAAAGGTGAAGCAGAGATCCATGTTTGGAAACTGCTCTTGGGAATAGAGGTTGAGCGGATTTGTTATCACCCACCACCGGTCCTTGGTGGTGTGGATGTCCCAAACGGCGTGTGGCGTGCCAAGAATTGCCTCAACGTAAACCTTTTGCAGAAAGGTAATCTCAAGCTCGGGAGCTTGCCATTGGAAGTATCCTCGAACGTCGTCCTCTTCTTCTTTCGTTGCTCTGAGCATCGTTCACCTCGACACGAGCCTGGCGACCTTCGAGGTCGCAGCCGCAGGGATTCCTCTCCCAATCAAAGCCATGCGCATTCCTTTGGTTGAACACAATCCCTCCATGTAAGATGTCGATAAGGCTGACAGCCAGGGCAACTGATTCAGTCGGCCGCACTTATGCGACCCACTTCTACGATGTCCGCTTTCGGGAATTGGCAACGGCAGCCTGAACGGCCGGAATGGGGCGCAAAGCTGCCGCGAAGGGCGGCCGCTGGACGCCTCCTTGTAGATGGCGCTTGTGCCTTGCGAGATCCGATCCCATCCTAGATCGACGAGCTACCCATAAGAGGTGGCCGCTGACGACGTAGTAGTAGGCACCAGATGGATCATGACGACGCCAGCGGACCTGTGTCCGAGGCTCCCTACATCACATATGACGATCGTGAGCGCCGCGGCACCGAATGGCTGTCGGTGCCGGGCCAAAGCTATTTCGGGCTCAACGGTCCACGCATGCGCCAGCAGGGTTGGGCAGTACTCCCCCAGGAGCGCGATATCCGCCGAAAGGTCCCGCTTGGGATCCGGTGGAAGGAGCACCAGGACGCCGCGCCGACGCTGAAACTGACCGAGCGGTGGGCTACAGCAGCTCCGGGCGCCAATGCCGCCATTCTGCTTGGCCCGGTGTCGGGAAATGTCATCTGCCTCGACATCGACGTCATGGACGAAGACCTGTCGCTTCATATCCAGGAGATCGCGGAAGAGCTGCTAGGACTGACTCCGTTCCGCCGTATCGGCAAGCGGCCGAAAATCGCGTTGTTCTATCGTTTGCCGGCCGGCGTCACCGTACCCAATCGCACATATTCCCTGATGACCGCCGACGGCACCGCAAAGAGCGAGCACGCGATCGAGGTCCAGGGCCGCGGAAAGATGATGACCGCTTTTGGACTTCATCACGAGACGGGGGCGACGTTTAAGTGGCAAGACTGCCGGCCGTGGCAGCACGGTCCCGAGCTTGCGCCGGAGGTCACTGCGGAGATGCTCGATGGCTTCTTCGCGGAGGTCGAGAGCCGGGCACGACCATTCCATCGCAAAGCCGGCGCCGTTGCCGGTGCCGACGCGCAGTGGGATTATGTCGATGCTGACGGTGTAGATCGCCCACGTCTGCGCCAAGATGCCGAATTTGCCGGCTACGCCCGCGACGCCGAAGGCTTTGTCTATGACGGCCGCGAGACGTTCGTGTGGCTGATGGCGTCGCAGGCAGCTCGTCTGAACCCCGCTGCTTGTGCGGACGAGCGTGGTGTCGCAAAGATCATCGCCGCGGCGTTCCAGGCCTGCGGGCTCGAGATGAAAATGGTCGGCCGCTGGTCTGAGGGCTACCTGCGCCAGGAAGTGTCTGAGAAAGTTCGCCGCGCCTGCGCCGGCGTTGCATCTGGGGACATCAAGCCGATCTTCCGCGAGGGCGGCGTTGTGCTCACCGCTGACGGCCTCTCGGCTCAGATTACAAGGACCAAGAACCTCGTCGACACCAACGCTCTGACCGACGCATTTTCCTGGCTCCCGAAGTCGGGGAAGAGCATCAACGCGAAGCTGATGAAGGGTCATGAGGGCTCGGCCGAGATGTGGGCGCTCAAGGAAGACCGCTCGGCAATCCATGCCAAAGTCACAGCGACCATCGATCAGGGCCTGCAGGCCTTCGCTGCAGACGTGCGCGCAGGCAAACGCAATGGTCCGATCCACGTGATTAAGGCGCCGACCGGCTCTGGCAAGACGGTCCGTTCCGTCGAATTTATCATGAAGGATCCCGACACCGTCGCCGACGATGCACTGCCGCGCGACCAGCGCCGTGGAGCTTTCGCTTTCTTGATGCCGACGTACGCCAACATCGATGAGGTGCGCCCGCGCGCCTTGGCGATGGGGCTCGATCCAGAGCTCAATGACCAGGAACTGGAAGCCGCCGCGGCGGAGCTTGGTCTCCTTTCCGAGAAAGGCACTGACGATCTGATTGCCGAGATCCGAGAGAAGGCCGCCAACAGCCCAGCGCGCACCATGGTCTACAAGGGGAAACTCGCGGCCGGATGCTTGATGGCGGACCGGATGCGAAACCTGATCGACGCTGACATCGGCGCTAGCGGGCTTTGCAAATCCACAATCAAAGGTGCGGATGGCGGGCGTCAAGAAGTCACCTGCCCACACTATGACGTCTGCCCAGCGATCGCGCAGAAGCGGATGCTCGCCGACCACCACATCGCCTTCATGCCGCGCAGTTTTCTGACGCTCAATATCCCTGAGGAAGCAAAGAACTTCCGGGGTGTTATCGCCGACGAAACCACTCTCGACCTGCTGGCGCACACGAACATATTCCCACTCGCGGCGCTGGATATCGAACGCAAAGAGCCCACGCTGACGAAGTCAGAACGAGAAGCTGGGGCGGACCCGGCATACATGCTCAAGCAACGCGGCTTGGTCCGAGACGCCGTCGTCATTGGCCTGAAAGCCGGCAAAGACCCGGCGAAGTATCTGCGAGAAAAGATGCCGACAGAGGCATTGGAACTCGTCCGGATCGCAAAGCGCGTTTGCTCCAGCGCGATCGCTTCTGGGCAAGCCGTGCGCCCCGGCATGTCTGACACCGATTTCCAGGACTTGGTGAAGCGTCCCACTTCCGAATATGTCAAAGCCGAGTTCCGCTTCTGGAGCCTCATTCAGGAGGACATGGAAGCCAACCTTCTCGTTGAGCTGGCCGGTAAGACGCCACGCCGCGACACGCGCATCAAGCTCCTCACCCATGATGTGCCGGAGATCTGCCTAGGGTGGCGCGCAGAGCCGAACTGGGCAGGCCTACCCTTCCTGTTGCTCGATGCTTCAGCCAACGAAACCCTGCTCGAGCGCGTGTTCACGGGCCGCGATATCGTCACGTATGAGTGCGAAAACGATGCCAACCTCCGCGTTGTCGCTTTCCCTGACCAGACTTTTGCCGTCTCGAAACTACTGGGTCGCACGGATCGGGTCACTCAGCTCGAAGCAGCTTATGAGCTCCTGAAAATCCGCCGCGCTATTGTCTCTATCTGTGCAGCGCATTCAAACGGCCGCGTAGCCGTCTGCATGACAAAGCCCGTGCGTCAGGTAATCTGTGCCGGCTGGGTACCGCCGCTCAACGCGGATTTCATGCACGATGGCGCCACCGCGGGGCTCGATTTTGCGAAGACTCACGTTGCTCTGATCTCGATTGGTCGTACGGAACTGCCGGTGGCTACCGTGGACGGCCTGGTCGCAGCCTACACCCACGACATAGATGACCGCCCTCCCTGCATCGACGTCTTCGGCACTGGCAAAGACGCGAAGGGGAAGGGCATCCGCCCCCATACCGCCAACAGATTCTTGAAGCTGCGCGACGGCAACCTCGCCCTTTGCCAGCACCAGCAGCACGAAAGCTATTTTGCAAGGGCAGTGCAGGCTCAGGCTAGGGAAGAGGCTATCCGTCAACGCATTGGACGCGTTCGCGGTGTTTTCCGCGAGATCCCAGGCATCGTCTATCTGCTTGGCGAAGCTATTCCAGACGATGTCGTCATTGATGATCTGCGCTCGATGTCAGATCTGCTCGGGTACGAAATCCTGGATGCTGCCCGCCGCCTGGATGGCATCCTCTCTTCTGAGATGATCGCATACAACGCTGCTGATGAGTGGACAATTGCGGCGGCCGAGAAAGCTATCCAGAAGCTCGGTGCCAGGATCCTACGGAACTACAACAAGGTCAGTTATGTCGGGGCTGATGGGGAAACCCGCATCGCCCATGTGCCGGTCCACCTGCAGGACCATGACAATGGGCTGCTGAGGTCAATGATGCGGAAGCTCCGCATCCATGCCGACATCATCTCGACGGACGCCGGCGCAGACTACGTCGTGCCGCACAAGCCACGCCAGCCAGACGCATTGGAGCTGGCTCTCGGCACGATCGAGGAACGACGCGAGATTGAGGAAGGCGTCCGCCGAGAGCTCATCGAGCACGCGATGTCGGTCGGCGAGTACCAGCCCGCCTCTGCGACGCCCTTTGGCAAGCAGGCCGCAAAGTATAGGCTTCATCCAGAGACCGATGAAATAGGCGAGGCCGGTCAGATCCAGATCTACCGAATGCTAACCGCGCAAACCAAATCAGCGGAGGACACGGCCGTCAGCCTGCATGCCATCATCTCGGAAGGCTTGCGCGAGGCGAGTTAGGCCTCGCCCAGGACAATGCCGACCACGAGGTCCGATGCCGCGCAGCCTGCCGACGCTGCGGTGATTGAGACCGCGAGCATATCGCCAGCGGCGAAAGTTGCCGTGTCGCCGACCCAGGTAGAAGCTGAGGTATTTGTGCCCGAGATTGTACCCCAGGCTATCGCCAAATGGGAGATTTCCCAGCCAAAGCTCTCGCCAGCTCGGGGGGGAGCGAGAGTTTTCAGGTGCCACAGGACACCAGCACCGAGAAGTGCGGCGAGGCCTCCTAGTTTGCCAGGAAGGTCGGCCACTCGGCCGGAGCAGTTCTAGGTTCTATCGACACAGGCACTGATACCGTTGGCGCCTCGGAGGCTCTCATGTTCGGATTTCCCATAACTACCACACGGAGCGCGGTCGTCGCAGGCATTGTGTGGATTGCGATCATGGTCGGCGTAATGAGTCAGTCTGCATGTCTACGCCAGGACAGCTGCGGTGGCGGCGACATGTTCATGATGGCAATCATCGCGCTTGGCATGCTGGTCCGGCGGCTATTGCCTGGGCTCTGTTCGGCGGGGGGAAGATTAGTCGTCGTCGCGATCTGGCAGTCCTGCCGCGGTCAAGAGCGCCTTCTCATGTCGTCGCATGGGGTCTTTCCAATATGTCAGAATGCCGATGTAGCGGACGATAGCGGCGGTTTCGTCTTCGGCTTCATCGTCCGCTTCGTATGTTGGGCGGCGAAGTTGCAGGAACTCGGTCAGCGCTACTCGGTAGAGTGAGCTGGCGACCCATAGGAGTGGGCTCTTAGCCTCAGTCACTAGCTGATCCGCGGATACCTCATTTCCGTGGAGGAAGTCGGAGCGGAGCTTGTAAATGCGGTCGTACAGCGCGGAGGCGAGGGTCCGCATAACCTCCGGCGACTTCCTGCCGACTTTAACCTGCTGGTAGCGGGCACAGCACCGCTCGTCGAGCCACTCCGCGGAATCGAGAAGATCTAGGACTTGGATTTCTCCGACGCCGCCGCCGGGACCAGGATGGAGCAGGATTTCGAAGGCACTAATCCAAAGGGTTAGCAGTCGTCCGACGTCGTAGAATCCGTACTCCACCCCGCCCGGCATCATCATCGCCTGGAAAGCCATGTTCAGCGACCTGAATAGGGCGCGATCCTCCCAACCGACCTCATCCTCTCCGAAGCGACGACTCCACCTACGCATGATCGCATCGAAGATGGGACCGTCGACGTTGTGCTTTTCGACCTCCGTTTGGGGCAGTCCGGGCGTGATTTGTCCATGAAAACGGTCCACGGAATGCGTGCCCATCATGGCGGGAGTTTGCGCAATCAGGTGTTCCCCGAATTTGCTCAGCATCCACGGATAGTATTCGAAGGTCTCCGACCAGACGGGGTAGCCCATCCCGCCGCCGTGAGTGAGTTGGAGGGCTCGGCCGGCAGGTATCGTCGCAACCGCCAACGCATCGCGAAAGCCGGCAATCGCAGAGACGTCTTTGTACCCGTATGGTGTGTCCGTCCTGATGGCGAGTACGGCCGGCGTATGCTTCTCACCGAAGGCATCCGTGAATCGCCCGAGGAACTCCCGCAGATTCGGCTGTTCGGCCCCCGCTGCTGTGACGCGTGGATCCGTTGCCGGCACCATCGCGACATCGTCCGTGCCGATCATCTCCTTCACCTCGAGATTCGGCATTACCAGTACCGGCAACCAGTCGCTCATGCGGACGTCCTACGGCACCGTGACGGTGCAATCTGGCGAGAAAATTGCGAACGCGAAGCTGACCTCAAATGGCTTATTTTTTTCGGGAAGGTTGGCACTGAGCAAGCGGAGGATGAGTGTGAATCCAGCGGCGTTTCGAAAACACGCCATTTGCCCTTTTGTAATCTTTATAGCTTTGCCGGCAAACTGAAGCCCTTCCAGTTGCACGGTTTCTCCGATGGTGCCGACGGGTACCGGATACAGATCGTCGGGCGAGTTGGGGTACACGTACATGGAATCCCATCCAGCTTCTGAGACGCTGAACTTGAAGAATACCCCGTCCGACTTGAATGTTATGTCTTCGCCGCCGTAGTGCATCCGCAAGGTCACAGCATTGCTGGTGTTAAGGGATGTGCTGGCGGTGGTGTTGAGTGAGAACATCTCCGAAAGAGCTGTGGCCCGGATGAAGTTGTTGGCCGTCGTTTCGGCCTTTTCGACTTCTATGACCACTTCCTGGGCGACATCCATCTCCCGCAGCACGTCGTGAAATTCAACGAGGCGGAGGCCTTTGCCGCCGGAGTGCTTGCGGTACTCCGCCACCAGTTCCGGTCGAGGGTAGGCTCCAGCGCCGTTTACGCGAACGAACCAGTCGGCCTTTTCTTCGCCGGTAACGAAGATCAGGTCCTTCTTCTGAGCGGCTCCAAGAGCTAGAAGCGCTTTCCAAACCAAGAAGTCGCCAATTCCAGTGTCGGCCTTGCCGCCGTCCTTATAGCCCGGCGGGATACGTTCTTTGAGCCGTACCTGCCATTCCGCCAACAACACGTCGTTGGTTTGGGTCGGCGAAATGATGTTCTCGCCGTCGAATACGGCATCGTAGACGCTGGTGACCGGATCGTCACCGCTCCAGGATTGGACCTGCTCTTCGACGACACTTATCGCCTTCGTATACTGACTCTTGGCCTCGGCCAGGGCCTTGCTAGCCACCGCCATTGCCTCGCTGCCCTCAACGCCTTCGAGGATTGGCGAGAGCTTGGTTTCGCCTATGTTGATCTTCGAACGCACGTCGGTGATCATTTTGAGAAGCTCAGCGAGCTTTTTGTCGCGATGCACGATGAACTCGCGGGCGACACGAGCGGGCAGGTAGAGACGGTTCGCCGCGCGTAGATCTTGGTAGAATTTCTGCAGCTTCGGTAAGCCATCCTTCCTGATCGTGTAGGGGAGCAAGAGGACATTCGTGTCTAAGGCGATAATGACGTCAGGGCTCGAGGCCTCTTTCACCCGGTTCGGCTTGAAGATCTGGGTGGCATCTTCGAAGATGCCCTCAAGCTTAAAAGGGCCTGACCCGTCGGGAGATACTTCTTCAGCTTCAACCGGTAACGCCGGTTTGTTTTCTTTTGGTGCAGTCATTCCGGCCCCACGACATGCTTTTTCAAAAATCCATCTTCAGGGTCCAGGATGAATGCGCAATAGCGATCATCGATCTATCCACGGCCACGCATGGCGAAGCGTGCATCTCCAATTGCGCCGCTCGTCATGGCTTGGCATTCGCGTTGGCAAATACTGGTGTGCCCGACGTGCCAACTGGCACTAGCGAGGTGCCCGGTGTCTTGAGCATTTCACGCATCCCAATGACCTCGACGATCGGCGCCATGACGGACTTGTCGCGCCCCTCATACCGTTCGCGCGGCGTGTCGTTCACGGCCTTGTCGATCGCGCGCCCTACTTGGTGCGGTGCGGCCACTGCAATTTGCACACTCGATCGTCGCCAGGCAGCCCACGAACGTGTCCCAAACCTCGTTGGCGTGCCATTTCGACTTCGTCCAATAGTCACCACCTTGCCGTCAATGACGTGACGCTCGGAGAACAACCCCTTGAAGAACCCTGGATGCGCCAGGCCCATCGAACTCGGGATGTGGACGTGGCCGGGTCCCGGAAGATCGGTCTTGAGCAGACGATCCGCCTTCTCCTTGCCGCGCCGGGTGCCGATGCGCAGGAGGTCGTTCGCCCTTGCGTCAGGGGCCCCGACACGTCGTGACAGCCCTTGCGACCACCACCAGCCCCCGGAAGCCCCAGCAATCTCGGGCGATGCCACCCCATGCCCGACCCCGCGCACCTGTCCCTAAGTATTTGCGACCGCGATCTACTATCCATGATCTCGCGGTCCATTCCGAAGTGAACGCCCATTGACTTCGGATAGCGTGCATTCAGGGATTTCCTGGCATTCGCATTGGTCGCGAAGTCTCGGGCCGGATTGTCTGGCAAGTCGAGACAGGTCAGCTCAACAAACAGTTGGCGCCCGCATTTTTCCGGCGCGAAGGCTTGCTCAACCTGGTCGTTCGAGCTGCCGATTGGGCTCACGAATTCACTTGACTTATGCATCCGAAACGAGTTGGAGAGCGCGAATTTGTCCAACGGGATCAGGGCACTACGCGATAACTGATGCTTATCACGTAGTGCCGATTTCGAGGTGTCGACCTGGCGATCTCGGGGTTCGAGTTCGGGATGCGAGATCACAACTCCGTGAGCGAGAATATCGGAGCAGGGATACCGATTTCGCTTGACGAGAAAACAAGTATATGACTTGGGTATGGTAGTATAGCGTAAGCAATAATATTCCCGTGTACAGTATAGTTATAGTGGTATTGCAGTAGTAATGAGTAGTCATGAGTACAGTTGTGGAATAGTTTTTCACTGAGAGAGCTTGAAATTTTGGGGTCTGCTCGACCCTGTACGATCAATACTTCAGCGCCGAAACGCCCGGTTTCCGGGGCTTCCAGCCCCTTGTGGACCTCATTCCCTGCAATGCACGCTATCCGAAGTGAAAGCCCGTTCACTTCGCTTACGACCATCTGGGGTGCTCTCATCGGCCTGCTCCGGTCCTGCGCATGGCCCGCTGCAGCCTGGCCGGCAGGGTCTTCGTAGCCCGGCGGATAGCCGCTCTCATGGGCTTCTCGAAGCTGGGTTGGTAGTTCGCCTTATCCACTGCGGCGACGATGAGCTTCGGCGAGCTCTGGCTCTCCAGGCCTTTCTTGCGCAGCGGCCTCGCCCATATGCCGCGTTGCCCGCCTGGTCGCAGCTGGCCCCAGAACAACGGCCCGCCTGGTCCAGTCATCGAGAACAGGCGCCTGAGGGTACCAAGTGGCATGTTGCCACCCTTCGTCAGCGTGACATCGACGCCCAACTCGCGGACTTCTGGGCTATCCAGGTTCTCGGGACGCGGGATCATGATCGACGTATTTGCCGGCCCGATCTCACCAGGCAGCCGTTCCCGGTCCTCGCGTCCCACGTGGTAGCCCAGCCACGTCGCTGCAGGGTCGCGAATGCCGATCGCTGCGGTCACATCGTCCACGCTCTCCACACCACTGTGGCGACGCTGGCGGGCATAGAAGCTGTCGAGCGTGATTTGCTCGGGGTTGTCGAAATGGCGCTCCGCTGCCTGGCGGACCTCATCACGGGCATTGGCGGCAACACCGTTATAGGCTGATTGAGCGGCGCGCGCGACGGCACCTGGCACAGCCTCGATCGAGCTTTCGACCTGGCGGAGTGCTTTGCGATTGATGCGAATGCGGATGTCGCCCATGGCCAGAAGGCTCGGGAGCGGCCATCCTTGCGTCAAGCTAAGAAACCCTGGCGCGCAAAAAAAAGACCGCTCACTGGGAGCGGTCTAGAGGTCAACGTAGTATAAGCCCGCCAAATATGAGGTGGGGCCTCGCAAGGCACAAGCGATTTCTGCATTGTCCGTCGTGATGGCGGACGATCTACTCGCCTACTACGTGATCCTCCGTCTTTGGGGACACCTGCGTTACTCCATCATACGCAGTGACATCTAGCGGCGCCGCGGCCCTGCCCATGTCGTCTCGGTCGCGTTGACCCCATTCCAATCCCCTCCTGCGGGGCGCTGGTGTGAAGCCGCTGTCGTTCATTCTCACGCTTGGGACGTTGCTTGCCCCTGAGTGGGCGCGCCGCGGTTGCAGGCGGCTCTTGATTGCCGCTTGTGCGAGATCGCGATCGGCGCCGTTCTTCACCAGGATCAACGTCGCGATTCTGAAGACCCTGGTCATGGAGACGTAGACGCTATCGTCGAGGTCCCGGAGCGCGTAGCGCGGCCGCATGCAGAAGACCAGCGCTTCGCTGATGGCGCGATCGACGACATGAGCCTCGGGCATGCCGACCGCTTGACGCATGCCACGCCACCGCGCCGTCGCTTCCGCAGCTGCGCGCTTGCGCTGAACCCTGCTCCGGGGCGCCGTCTGAGGCTTCGCGCTGTCTGTGGTCTCGATCATCATGGATCAACGATGGCGTCAGGTCTCGCAAGCCACAACACCAAAATCACATCGTGATGCGCTAGCGCCATATGCTCCCGCATTTCGCTTCGCGCAGTCTGTGCTATCGAAACGGAAGAGCGAGCCCGAAAGAACCCAGGTCCAGAGCCCAAATGCATTCCCCTGTGTCACGCCCGCCGAGCAGGCGGGCCTACGGCCACGTAGCGAAGCGGAGCGGCCACAGGAAGGGCCGACCAGGCCCACATCCGTTTCCGGCCGTCAGGCCGGCACTGCCTCGCCAATCGATCGAGAAAATACCAGGGAGTCGTAACCGTCTTCGACATGGATCGTGGATCGTCGATCGGATCATCGGAATAGGATGCCGTACAGGCTCGTAAAATGGTCGATGGGTGGATCAGGACCTTTGATCGTGTTTCGGGGCTGTAGCTATGCTCCAGATCGACGATACGACCATCGTCGGGCCGGGGTGGACACCTAGCCTTCGATGACCATCGTACCAGCAGGGTGGATCAATAGGCGGGTCGAGCATCACGTCGTGATCGGGAACGAGAGGTTCTACGAGCCAGTTGGGACCTCGCTGACGAGCGAAGCTCATTCGGGAATCCATGTCTCCAGTCGGAGGACCCCGTCGTCTCAGTGACCTCCGGTCGCTCCGAACTCCTCATCACGATCTGAGGACCTCAGGGTCCGTGCCCGAGGTCTCTGACCCGCGGAGCGGGCATGGAATCCATATCCCCTTCCCGGAGCCCTGGGGTGTCCTAGTGACCTCCGGTCGCCTCGATCCCTTGTCCCTGACCCTTGAGGACCTCAGGCTCCGTCCCTGGGATCTCAGATCCGCGGAGCGGGTATTGGAATCCAGAAGGCGCCCTGCGCCTTGATCCCTCGATAGGCCGGAGGCCTATCTCGGTCTCTCACGTGTGCGCGTGCGCGAGCGCGTGAATCCTTATTCAAAAAGATCTATTATATAGGGTCACGGAATGAGGTGATGGAGGCGTTGAATGCCGTATGATTTCAGTGTGTTATGAATTACCCGATTTATCACTTGTGTCTTGCGAAAGCCCTTCCCATCATAAGGGCATGATGATCGTCCCCGAACAGATACCCGTATCCGCAGAATTCGCGTCCTCGTTCTCCATCGAGGGGGAGGTCACTGCTCGTGACTTGTCCGTCGCATGTCTCTTCCTTCACCAGGCAGCCGTTCTTGGTGAAGCGGGTGACGTGATGCTCAGGGACAACGGCACCAGGCATGCATTGGCTCTCACCCGACGCGACCGGATCGACGTGGAAGAAGCACGCTGGCGGCGTTTGAGGGATTGCAGGATCGCGGGACTGCCTGCACCGACGCTTAAGTTCGGTAGGCGCCCGGACGGATCGGAGTACCCTTGGCGTCACAATGCCGATGACCGGTTCCCCGTCATGATCGATCCGGATCTGATCGACCTGTGGACCGGCGATGGCGGCGATATGGTCTATTTGCCGCTGCGATTGCTTCAACTGGCTGAGAGCAGGTTCTCGATCATCATCCTGATGAAGGCGATGACCTGGGCCCAGGGCGATTTCCCGCGGAAGTCGCTGGTGCGGCGGAAGGGGCCTTCGATCACCCTGCGGTTCGGACTGGAGGAGTTGGCAGGGATGATTGGGTCGAAGAATGCGTGGAACCGCCGTCTGGTCGACCAGTACCTGATCCCTGCAGCGGAGGAGATTTCAGAACTCACCGACTGGCAGATAACGATCAGGCCGGTCGTCGCCCATTCCGGACGCATCAGGGCAGTCGACATTGTCATCGTGGATCCGGTCGACGATCCTGCTCTCGATGAACGCACGATCGAGGTGACGGGACGGGATTCGATCCGGAAGGCAAAAAGGTCGCCAATGCAGAAGAGGGCGGCCTCGGCATCACCGGTAACAGTCTCGAAGGTTGCTCTCGACAATGCCGTTCCTCTAAGTCGATTGTCTCGGGACAAGCAGTGACTTACGTGCCGAAAGATCAAATACCACCCTTCCGCCAGGGTCAGTTTTAAGACCTCGGTGGTAGGGTAGATTAACCCCGAAATCCGAGCTGGAGACCGACATGCAAATTTCAGATACCGAATGCATGCTCATGATGCAGAACGGCCAAGACCGCCGGTACGCTTCGCAGCAGATCACGCTTGCCAACAACGAAATCCGTCGGCTGCGGTCGCTGCTGGCGCAGTCGCAAGCCGAGCTCGCTGACGAGCGTAAGGCGCGCATTTTTGCCGAGTACCAGCTCAACAAGCGGCACTAACCCACGCCCACCGGCGAAATGAAATTAGGGCCCGGGTGATGATCCCGGGCCCTTTGCTTTGTTCAGATCGCGAGTGCTGCGATTGGGGTGTACGCCATGTCCCGATCGACTGTCCGCCCTTCCGACGGACGCGGCGGCATTTCGAGGTACCGCGGCAGACCCCGGACTTCGATGCGGCGGTTCATGTAGCCGCCCAGGTCGTCCACACAGATCAGGCGACAAAGTTGCCCATGATCGAGCGCAGAGAGCCATTTCACCACATCCGCATCGACGTTATGCATGTCTTGCATCGCAACAGTCCCAGCCGCCATGCGTTGCGCCAACGACTTCACCGCCAGCGCGGCGCCGGCCGGTTCACGAACCAGGCGGACACCGTTGTCGTTGCTGGGGCGCTGCGTGGAACGCGGGATGTCAGCGCGCGGGATTGCTGGTGCATCACCCGAGTGGATGATTTTCCTGATCAGCCGGCCGGTTACCTTGCACGTCACCCACACCGTCCTGCCGATTGCTCGCAGCGCGGCTCCGATCGCCGCGATGATCTTGTCCATGTCGTCTCTCCTGTAGCCTGGATGGCTTGCAGGAGAGAGTACCGTCGACCTTGGCAAGGAACGAATGGCAGCAAATATGAACATTGATGGTTCATATTTCGAGTTCACGGAGTTCTTTGCAATTTGCAAGTTGCAACAAAGCCCGGAGATGTTGGCTCTGGCAATTCCCTGTACTCGGGCGAATTGGCAATGACGATCCTTCAAACTTTGAAACACATAGCCGTGTGAGATGGATTCTCATTTTTTGTTTGCACTATGCGAAAATCCGGGCGACCGTTTTGTAACGAACACACGAAAACGGATTCTTGCAGTGACCGCACGTTCTCTTGGCCTCCGCCGGCACACCATCGCGCCAGCCGCCATCGCCGCGCCATCGGAGCCGGTTCCGTACGGCCTGCATCGCGGACTCCCGCGCCGCCCGGCTGGTCCGTTTCGTGACTTCGGCCCCGTAGAAAAGAGTGTTGAAGAGGCGCCCACGCCGGTGGTCAACGAGTTCATTGAAGCCGCTGCTGAAAGCGAAATCGTCATCGCTGGCGTTGCCACGATTGCCTCAACGCCAGCGCCCGCGTTTGTCGATCCGCATCCTGGATTTTTTGAGTGGTACGACGGCGAACTCATCCCGATGTCTGGCCCCTACACAGCGCGTGGCGGCGCCAGATTCATCGACGGGGTACCAGCCTTTTTGATGGAAGACCGCCCGGTCTCGAATATCCGCTGACGGTGCCACACCATGACACTCACTCATCCGCGCCCGCGCCTCGACACCAGCAAACCTCGCCGTGCACCTGGCATCGTTCTCACTGACGTCCCTGACCAGGAGATCATTGCTCTCCTCGACGCCGGCCTGTCGCGCATCGAGATCGGGCGACATTTCGGTGTCGCGGATCACATCATCAGGTACCGCATCCGCGTCATGCGCGATCGCAAGATCCTACCGGAGACGGACCTGCCTTACGGCCGCTTCTTCATCGACTATCTCTACGACTTTACGAACGGGGACGACCTCTACTTCCAGATCCCCGCGCACCGCAGGAACGCGTGGGGGGCATTCAAAAGCAAGTATTTGGGCGGCCGCATGGAGCCGGCATGGGCGATAGAGCTGGTGGATTTTTGGCTGCTGGAGTTCTCCGCGCCCAGGAGCTTCGGCGCGTACGCGAAGTCCGGGCAGACGCTCCAAGAAGTCGCCGGCATCCCGACCGTCCCCGCAATCAACAAGGCCGCGTGATGAAGTTGATCACGAAAAATGTGCAGGGCGGCCAGGTCCGCATCGACGCCCCGAACGATGTGGGTGTGCGCAGGATGACCGTCCATGGCGACGAGGGTGGTTGTGCCTGCGTCGATCTGACGCCCGACATGCTAGCTGATGTCGGCGGCGGTCTGGCATCCGACGATCGGTACTTCGTCGACGAGATCGGTGGCGAATATTTCATGATCCCGATCGATCGCCGGATGGACTGGTACGCTTATGACCAGCGCATGGAGGAGGGTAACGGACCGGAGCCGCTGCCTAACTACGCGCACCCCGTCGGATCCCTTTGCCACCTCGAATTCGCCAAGCCCGAGGAGCCTTTCGTATGACCCAGTCGTTCACTCATTACGATATGCTCGCCCGCCAGCAGCGCGACGCGCTCTACCTCTATATCGACATTGAAACGATCCCGTCGCAGGACCCAGCGGTCCTCGAAGCAATCCGCGCCAAACATGTGGTTGAGGCGCCGGATCTTCTGGCGATTAAGCCTGATGCGCGCTTGACCGATCCGGCGAAGATCGAGGCCGACCGTCTGAAAAAGACTATCAAAGCTACTGACGACTATCACGATGCTTTTGAGAAGGCAGACGTCGACATCGACGTGGAATGGCGCAAGACGGCCCTCGATGCCAGCACGGGGCAGATCGCATCGGTAAGCGCGGCGCTGGGAGAGATGACTGTGCTCAATATAATGGTCGATGACCTCTCCATCGAAGAAGAGCGCTTGATGCTCACCGACCTCTTCGAAGGGTTTGAGCTTATGCTCCATGAGCATGCAAAACAGGCTGCGCTCACGTCTCTAGCCGCCCAAGGGCGATTTGACACAGAGTCCATCCATCTTGAAGTCCAGCGCCATCGCCAGGTCCCCATCGTCGTCGCCCACCACGCCGCCTTCGATGTCCGGTACGTCTGGCAGCGCGCTATCATCTTGGGCGTCACTCCGCCGGCATGGTGGCCGATCGACGCGCGCCCCTGGGACACCGACCGCGTCTACGACACCATGACCGCCTGGGCCGGTAACGGTGGTCGCATTGGCCTGGATC
Organism: uncultured Devosia sp.; assembly: GCF_946479885.1. Next base: position 60,736 of record NZ_CAMLHM010000002.1, on the reverse strand, counting down.
GCCTGTGCAAAGCGCTCGGCCTGCCGGGCAAGACCGGTGTCGACGGTAGCATGGTCTGGGACCTCGTGCGTGACGGTCGCATCGAAGAGGTCGTCGATTACTGCGATGACGACGTCCGCCGGCTCCGCAGCGCGCACCGCCGAATGATTGGGCTGCCAGTGCTCGAGGTCGATCGCATTGTTCCGGTCGTCGACACCATCACCTTCGGGAAGGACTATTCCGTTGGTTGGAGCGGGGAGGCCGCGTGATGCAGATCACCCAAGAGATTATCGCCGCGACGCCGAAGTCATGGGGCATTCTAGCGGTCGAGTGGTACGAAACCGGAGACGGGTATTTTGCCCGTGTTGGTGATGGCATGGACGGCGAGTGGCGGATGTACGTTCGTCCGGTCGCGAGTGGTGGTTGGGCTCTCGAGCTGTCGTCTCTGGATTCGGAAAGCGCCCGCCTGACCTTCGATCTCAAGTCCAAGACCGATGCTGAAGCCCGCAGCGCGGCTATCGACCTCGTAAAACGAATGACCTCTTCCGGCGTCGAGGAATACTTTTGATGCGCGGCCAAGAGATCCTCACCCAGATTAGCTGGAGCGGCGATGTCCACCCGGACACGATCGCCTCGATCGAAGCTGCAATCTTGGACCTTGATCGTAGGGTTTATGGGACCAACCGGACGACCTACAGCGAGGCGCAGGTCCACTTCCTGCTGACCAAATTCATCGAAGACCATGGGGGCATCCGCAAAGCCGCCGAGGCGATGAACCTGTCCAAGAGCTACCTAAGCGACGTGATCAACAGCCATCGGCCCCCTAGCAAAAAAGTCATCGCGGCACTGGGATTGAGCCGGTCGATCAAGAAAAGCTTCGTCAAAGTCGACTGACCATTTGTGGCTTGCCAGACTGTCCGTCACGATGCCGGACATCACCACCTGGAGTGACATCCATGACCCAGACCCCCGTTACCCCTTCACGTTTCGCCGGCCTGGCTTGGGACGATCTCCAGGCGCCTGCGACGGAGCGTTTCTGGACGCTCTATCGATATCGTACTGGCGAAGGAAAGCGCACCATGGCGCTGGCGGGCATCACGGCACGCAAGACTGATGACGCCTGGATCGTCTACTTCAATCCTGTTGTTGCTGGCGACAAAGCCGCCGACATCGTGTCCACTCTTGAGCTATCAGTTTTCGCGATCCGTCCGGTCCCACCGCACGTGCTCGACGTCGATCGTATTCGCGCCGAGGAACAGGCGAAGGCCCGCGAAGCCAAAGACCTGAAGCGCAGCAATGCACGCAACAAGCTCGTCGATCGCTTCGGCACGTTGGCGGACACCGACCTCATCGCCGCCGCCCAGGCCCAAGGCCGCGCCACGTGGCAGCAGTGGCACGGCTTCTGTGTGAGCAAAAAACGCATCTGCGAGTTCAGCGCGATCGATGCGCGGATCTCGCTATCGCAGGCCGCGTGGCTGACAGAGCTCGTCGATCAGACGTCGGCCAAGGCCGCGCACCTCCGTGACAACCTGACCGCGTCCAACAACGCAGTCGAATGGTCCGATGACGAGGTTGCGGACGCGGTCGAGAGCCTGTGCTGGCACGACATGGACCAAGCGACAGAAGAAAACGGCGCCGGCTGGTCCAAAGCGGACTCGTCAAAGGGCCACTGGTGCAGCGGGATGATCCGCAATGGCGGCGCGGACCGCAGCATCGGCATCGATGCGGCGCGCAGCGTTGTCGGCAAATATAGCCGGCAGCTGGCAAAAGGGGAGGCGGTGTGATGGCCCAGTTTCACTACGTCGAAGGCATGCTACTGGCAAACGGCCGCGTCCGCGAATGCAACGAAATGCCCACTCGCGAGGCAGGTCAGAGCCCCGAAAGCTGGCTCGATGATGTCCGCGTTGTCGCCACTGCGGGTGTCACATGCCGTAAGTGGGATGATGTGTTTGCCAAGGACATGGTCTTCTGCGGTGAGCTGATTTGCCTAGAGCTCAAGCGGTTCCCGTCAATGGTAGATTGGGACCAAGAGCTCTATGTCGCCGCTGTTGAGGGTCACATCCACCCGGAAGACAAGGATGGCATGTCGCTGCTGACAGAGCCGGATTTTTTCGGCGATGACGGCCCCCTGGACGCGGAAACCGTGGCCTTCTTGAATGACCTTGCCGCAGACGACAGCGACGGAGCACGCGCATGAAAATTTGGGTGCTCTCGGACCTTCATATCGATGTCGTCACTGATCTCGATCTCGGTGAGCATCCCGATGCCGACATCATCGTGATGGCCGGCGACCTGGCGGACGGTGACCATGACCCGGTGCCGTGGTTGCTCGCAAACTTCTCCGACGATGAGAGGGCGATGATGGTCTTTGTGCCGGGCAATCATGAGGCCTATGGCACCGGCTTGGACACCGTTCCGGCGCTGCTGCAGCGGCTGCGCGACGAAACCGGCATCGTCACGCTCGATCGCGAAACCGTCGAGTTCGGAGGCCGTAGGATCGTAGGATGCACACTTTGGTCCCCACTGTCGTCGTCGCTCGATGGGCTGGGCGGCGACCTAGCAGCAATCCCGGATTTCGGCGGCGATGCTTGGCGCGCGGCTCATGAACGTGACCGGCTGTGGCTCGAGGAGACGGTGGCCGAAGGCAACATAGTGGTGACGCATCATGCCCCTGCGCGCGATGGTCTCGATGCACGAATGCAGCACAAGCCCGAATTGATGCGGCTGTCTTCGGGATACTATGCTGACATGGGCGATCTTATCGAGCAGCGCGGGCCCTCGCTATGGATCCACGGCCACACACACGTGACCCGAGAGTACCAAGTCGCGGAAACAAGGGTCGTGTCGAATGCTCACGGCCGGGGGATCGGATTGCATTTCCAGCCGGGTTTCGTCGTTGATGTCGACGACGCTTACGAAGCCGAATTGGTTAACCGGGTAAAGATTTAGGTGTCGCCAAAGTGCGCGTAAGGGCGCTGAAACCGGCTCAAATGTCGTTATAATCCACATAAGAACGGCATCCGTTCGTTATAATGCACATAAGCCGAAACCGAGGTCGCGCGCCGTTAACCTTTACTCGTTCGCGACCGCTCGATGCGGTGGTAGATCTCACGAGCGCCTTTGCTATCCAAAACGCCCCACAACTCGCTGACCACGCCACGGTCATCTAGGTCTCTGCCGGGCAATCCCCGCTGCAAGATTTTGATCGCCTCGAGCACGAGGTCCTCCGCGGTCTTCTCCCGCTTCTCGTCGACCATCAGTTCACCTCCAGGTGCACCTCGGCCGCCGGCTTGTCCTCGCGCAACCCCTTGAACGACGGGTGTCGGATCAGGCCGTCCGGGGTGATCTCGGTATATTCGACTTCGGCCAAATGCCGCGGCTGCACCCATCGGCACACACGGGCCTCGGCCCTCGGCATGCCCCTGATCGTGAGGGGCTCGTCGGTCTTGATGAGCTGCAAAACCTGCCAATACTCGCGCCGCATCTTGTCGGTGAAGCCTGTGCCAACGGCGCCGCGAAACACCAGCTCGCCGTCTTGGTAGGTGGCGAGAAACAGCCCGCGTACATTGTCGACGCCATAGTCGGGCGGGCGCCAGCCGATGACCACGAACTCTTGGCGCTGGACGGCCTTGATCTTGAGCCAGGCGGTGGAACGATCCCCGCCAAAGTAGGGGGCGGTCGGGGACTTAGCGATGACGCCCTCGAACCCGCCAGCTTTCATGGCGTCGAAGACCTCTTGCCCTCTGCCGACGACGTGCTCGCTGTAGACGATTGGACTGTCGTCCGGCAGGTCGGCAAGCAGCGCGGCCAGGCGCTCCTTCCGCTCGATTTGTGGGAGAGCAGCGACGTTCTCGCCATCTTGCTCTAGGAGGTCGAAAGCGTAGAACGACACGGGTTTCCGTCCGTCCAGGCTGTTTTTCAACAAGGTGAAATTGGACCGACCGTGCTCGTCGATGGCACATAGTTCGCCGTCGATGAGGGCGGTACCCTTCGTGAGCTGCGACAGCGCTGGTGCCACATAGCCGAACTGGCGCGTCCAATCGTGGCCGTTGCGGCTGTAGAGCCGCACCTGGTCGCCAGCGATGGCAGCCTGCATGCGGTAGCCGTCGAACTTCATCTCAAAGAGCCAGCTATCGCCGGCCGGCACCTTGGGCGCGAGCGTGGCAAGCTGGGGTTTTCGGAAAACTGGCGGGACGAGAGGGGTAGACTCCGAGTCCCTGCGGGGTGACCGCTTTGGGCGGGGTGGGGCCTTTACGGCCGCCATGTCGAACTCGGGTACATCGTATTGGATTCAATACCACCGACGCAGATCGGTTCCGAGTCGATCGTGCACGGTCTAGGTCTAGTCTTCTTCCTCAGGTGGTGGCGTAGGCGGCATCGTTTGCTGGCTAGGCGGTAGTTCGGGACCCAGGCCTCTGATCCAAATGTCTTCGGCGTCGTCGAAATCAGACATGTCTTCCAGCTCCAGCTGGAGGATCCACATGTAGGCGATCTTTTCCAATAGACCTTCGATTGTCCATTCGACGGGCACCATGGAAGGTTTGCTGTTGGATTGGATCTTCCGGATGCGGAGACCATCTGCGTTGCTCGGGCCAAGACGCGAATGAACGATGACGTTGCGCTCCTCGGCGAGTGCCGTCACTTTGCCAATCGTTTTGTGGTATCGACGCCTTTTCTCCGGGTCCTCGACACACCTGGCAATAAGAGCGTCCATCGCTTTATTTTCCGGTAGAATTCGAAGTGTCGAAGCAGGAGGAGAGACTCAGTGTGCTGCATGCAGGTGGCTCGCCTGATGCATTCGTCCAGCGCACCCTCCAGATAGGAAAAATGTCGTAGGTAAATCCCGACCATGGCGTCGCCGCGGAGATAAGGCGACATGCCTCGCAGCTCCGCAGCTATCCTTTTTGCTTCGTCTTCCTGCATGCACCCCCACCTGTCGGGTCTAGCCTACCTCAGGTGATTAATCCCACCTAGTGCCGGCGACGTTGCCTCGGAAAGCTGATTGACCAGCATGGCTCGTTGGATAGGCTCAAATAAAACGTTGGGGACCGGCACTTGTGCAATCTCAAAATGCAATTTCCTGATGTCGACCTGGCCGCCGGTGATCGCGAGAAGCTCATTGCCAAACTCAAGCGAGACCTTGCCCGCTTCGAGCGCATCCCGGACCACCGGCGCCAGAACGAGTGCGCTGACGAAGGCGAGCAGACTTGCAGGGCATTGCTTGCCGATATGGGTGTGGCCGGATTCGATAAACCCCGTGTTCAAGTCGATATCGAGTTGGGGAGTATTGACCCACTTGTGGACCGCGAGGCGTGAGGACCGTCATAGTAGTCGTAATGGCGCTTGTATCAGCGCCGGTCGCCGCCCAGGAGCTCGAGCGCGACCGCCAAGAGGACCTTTGCGCTGGCATGCAGATCGGTCGGTATCTGCCAAATGACACGTACGTCGATTGCCTGACCGATGAATACGCGATCGAGGTCGATTTCTCGAACAAGTGGGCAGAGGCGATCGGTCAATCACTGATGTATGCGGCGGAGCTGGAGCGACTTCCGGGCATCATTCTAGTCTGCCGGCGGGACACGGATGAAAGCTTGTGCCTGAGACATGCTTATCACATCGAGCAGACCGTTAACTGGTGGCGGATTGGAATGACGGTGTGGCACTGTGGCGCCGATGACAACCGGCTCGATCAATGCCGGCGGGTCGAATACATGCAGGAATAGAGCGCGATGGACGCCAGGCTGACAAACGACCGCAACCGCTTTATCTTCAAGTACTCGCCTGACGACGCCCGGGAATTGGCCACCCTCGTCGACAATTTCAACGACTGGGACATGATCGCTACTGCCGAAAACCGCGAGCCAATGCTCTTCCTGATGCAGCTCAGTCGCGACGTGTTGGCCGGGCGTGGCGCTGGTCGCATTGAGGTATCGCGGTCGGAGGTCGGTGCGATCTCGGATCTAATTCGGATTAGTGTCGAGCGCCATGGCAAGACGATGGGCTTCTTTAAGCGAGTGGCGTTCAATACGGCTTGGAAGCTTCTGCGAAAGCGGCTGGCCACGGTATGAACATGCGGACCACCCTCGCCATCCTTTCTTGCTTGGCAATCTTGGCCTTATCCGATCCAGCAACAGCTCAAGCGTATTGCGGCACGTTCCGTAAGTGTCCGGAGCCACGTGTGGTGCCGGCATCGGAGCGATGCTGGGCGTTCTATCGCGTATCTGCCGAATCCTTTTCTGCCGAAGATGTTGCCCCGATCAAGGCACGTTGTGAGCAGTTGGCGGCAGAGGAGCTTGAGGCGATGCGCAACCGTCCGATCGATCTCGGGCCGCCGGCTATCTTGGCTCCGCCACGGACCAACCGGCTCGACGAGCTTGAGCAGCAGGTTGAGGACCTGACGAAGCGCATCGAAGAGATGGAATCGGAGTAGGCGTGGACTATCGGGGCATCGGTTTCGGCGGGGACGGAAATCTTGAGATCATGCTGCTGGTGGCGGCGGTCTGGCTGGTCGTCTTTATTTTTGTCCGCATGCGGAAGGCGATGACTGGGCGAGATGGCAATGTCGGGGCGATCACGTTCGGCATCACGGTCAACGCGATCTTCGGGCTGTTCCTTGCCGGTGCGGCTTTTGTCCCCGCCTGGCTGATTTCCAGCATCCTCGTAATCGGCTTCGCCGCCATAAGTGGCCAGACCGTTCAGGATCTGGTGACGCTACACTGGTGGTTGATGGGTGGGGCTTTTTTCCTCGCAGCCGTCGGCATCTTGTTGTGGCTGCGACCGGAGCGGTGATGAATGTGCAATCTCTATTCAATGACCACCAACGTCGAGGCCATCCGTGCATTCGTCCGCGACATGCAGGTCGACCAGTTCGCCATCGGCAACTTCGAGCCACAGACCGGCATTTTCCCGGACTACCTGGCACCAATCGTTCGCAATTTTTTCGACCAGCGCGAGCTGACGAAGGTCCGATGGGGTATGCCGTCATCGTCGGTGGCGATCTACGAAGCCGCGAAGAAACGGGCCCAGAAGTTGCAGCAGAAAATGGGTCGCGACCTCACGGCACAGGAGTTCGCGGAACTGGTGCGGATGGAGCCCGACAGCGGCACGACCAATGTCCGCAACACGGCGAGCGCTCACTGGAAGAGGTGGCTGACGCCCGAATTTCGATGCGTGGTCCCTTTCACAAGCTTCTCGGAATTCAATCGCGAAGCCGGTGGCGACATCTGGTTCGCCTTCGATGACAGCCGGCCACTGGCCTTCTTCGCCGGCATCTGGGCGCCGCAGTGGACCAGCGTCCGCAAGATCCGAGAGGGCCTTGTGACGACGGATTTGTTTGCCTTCCTCACGACTGAGCCGAACGCGGAGCTACTCCTCATCCACCCCAAGGCGATGCCGGTGATCCTGAGGACGCCGGCGGAGGTTGAGACATGGATGACGGCACCATGGGAGATCGCAAAGGCGCTAGTGAAGCCGCTGCCGGACGGCGTGCTCAAGATCGTGTCGATCGGTCAGAAAGAGGATCCGCCACCACCGCCTGCGCCGCCGGCCGAGCCATCGTTGTTCTAGCGATGTGAAAATTCATACTTGTGAATGTAGATAATTACACATAGTTTGGTGCTTCAATTGGAGCGTCGGACATGACACCAGAAGATTTCACCGCCTGGCGCGTGCGCATCGGCTTTACGAAGGAAGCGGCTGCCAAGCGGTTCGGGCAGAGCCGTTTCACGATTCAGAATTGGGAGTCTGGCGCATCGGCAATGCCGTTCTTCGTGGATGAAGTGGCACGCATGATCGAGCGCGAGGTTAGGCAGGCGAAGGACGATTTCCCAGTGCGGCTGGCCTACACTAAGACGGATCTTTGGTCTGACGGCGGCATGAACTACGTGCAGGTGGAGGAATTTCCCCGCAACTCCCTAATGCTGCGCCGTGTGAAGGAACTCGTGGGTGCCGGAACATTCTATCTCGCGACTGCCGTCGATCAGAAAAATCCCGACATCGTCATTTGGCATCACGAGGAGCTTGTCAAAGAGGTATCGAACCCTCGCACGGCGCCGGTTGTGGAGGCGATGTTCCCTCGGGGTGGCACCATGATCATCCAGCATCGTTGCGAACTTTTCGGTCGGCCGTGGCGCTTCAATCTCTCGATCGAACGGGACAGATGGGAGGATGTCTTCGACGATAATCACGCCGAAACCGCATATCGTCGTGACGTCGACTTCTGGAACTGGTTGGCCATAAGCGCAGCGGAGCCGGCAAAGGACTTGGCGACGCCGGATGCCGTCAACAGGACAATCCCTCTGGATCCTCCTAAGGGGGATTTGAAACAGATGCACACAAACTATAGGCGGGACAGGGGTATCTAGCCCTTCGCCACCCCGAGCTTCTGCCGCGCTAGGTCTGCACCGCGGGGTCTGAGTTGGAGCGGTGGTTGCACCTGAATCGGCGCCGGGGTCTTGGGCGGCTCTGGTACGCGCCATTCGATCTCGATGCTCGCTGTTCCGCATTGCGGGCATTTGCACCTGGTCGGTAGCTTTTCGAGGGGGAAGTCGTCGCCTAGCGCGGCGATGAGGGACAGGACATCCAGTCGGATCGTCTCCGGGCAGCTGTCGGTCGACTTGAGCGCGGCGAAGCGCCGGTGGCATGTGAGGTAGGCCGACCAGCCGCCGATCCGAGCTTCCTGCAGTCGGGCCCAGGTCCACACAGGTGTCTCCGAGACCTTCACGCTGCACTGCGCCGTGCCGTACGTGCCGGCCAGGGCACACCCTTTCGAAGCCGAAATCTTGAGTGCGCACTCTTGCAGCGTCACGTCACCGAAACGCCGGCGCATCGCGTATTTGTCGACGACGGCACTCCGCTTGCATCGCAGACACTCCACTTGGAATTCCCGCGGCGCGTAGTTCGAAAGCATTTGGACGCGCGGATCGAAAGGCATCTCACTGCATCAGGGTGACCGTCCCGCGCTCGATCGCGTGGAGAATCTTGTACGGCGCTGACAGTTTGTATTCGCGCTGGCCTGGGTCGAATATCGAGAACCGAAAGCCCGCGGCGGCCAAGTCCTCGGCCTCCTCGTCGGTGAGCCTCAGCTTGTCGGGATCGCGCTTGTTAAGCGTGGTTGTGTACGTGAGCATGATCGACTCCGCTTGCTAGATGTTCTCGTTATGTTCTAGTCTCGTCAACGGTCACGAGTCCAGATGGAGGATGTTCATGATGGCAAGATTTCAGCAGTCGACTGGCACGGCGCCTGTGATCAAGAGCACGACGCTGCACGTCCTCATGGCTTTCGATCGCGACGAGGAGGGCGAGCTTCGGCCGGCGTTTGAGGCGATGCAGATGCCAAGCGAGCACGCCGCTATCATGCGGGCCAGGTTGATCTCAAGCCGCCATGCGGGCGTTGTCGCCTGGTCGCGGCCGGCTAGGCCGGACGAGGGGGAATTCGGGGAGCCAAAGGAATTGTTCCGGGCCGGCGACGTGCCAGACTTGGAGTGACCGCTAACGCTTCGGCGTCTTCCCCGGTTTTTCGGTCCAGCGTCGATGCCGATTGTAGAACCATGAGAGGTCTGGCATCTCGCGCTTCTTTTTGATGACCACCTGGGGCTGCATCGTGAACTCCTCGTCGACCGTGTCACCCCGACAGACGGAGCGTAGATGCTGGACGAAGAGCGTCACGTCACCAAAGTAGTTTGGGTAGGCCTCGCGCAGGTTTTCCATCTTGTCCACGTCGACCAGCACGACCTTCGATCGACTCTCCCCACTCTCGATCCGCCGCTCCTCCGCGTCGAGCTTGCTTGAGCTGATGAAGGCATTGCTCTCGGGATGAACCTTCACCGTGTGATCGGTCATATTGTAGGTGATCAGGAAATAGGGGGAATCCTCGTGGACGTAGTCCTCCATGAATTTCGTCGCCTGCTTCATATCCTCGAGCACGCTCGCCGCATTGAGATCCTGATTCAGAGCCTTGATTTCATCCACGCGAGTGCGTGATGGGCTGCCCTCGCAGCCCTCCATGACCGCGAACTCTTCCGACATGAGCCGGAACAGCCGAAGCCACTCGGGATCCCCCAAGCCCGCTTTCATGTCCTCGTCACGGAACAACCCGACCGCTTCCACTGCCGTCGCCCAGGAATGCTGCAGCCGTGTGCGGACCTGCAGCTCAATCTTCAGGTCATCAAACGGGAGCTCATCGCCCGTGCCTGAGAAACGGTACACCATGTGGTGGCTGCGGTAGCCGGAGGCCTTCATCTCGTCGATGTAAGCGAAATCGCGAACGAACTCGTGCGGGATCTTCGCCTGGCATTCGGCGATCATCGCTTTCACGCCGTCCATGTCGGCCATGATGGCCCTGCAACCGGCTAGGTCCTGGATTTGATCTAGCTTCAGGTTCGATCTCTTGAGTTTCTTGCGGATCGACGTCATCCGCTTCGCTCGGCCGGCTGTAATGCCGACATGTCCCGAGTGCCGCACGCGCTGAACCATGGATTGGCGCATGCTCCGCATCGGACCAATATGCGCATCTCGCCAAGAGTGGGCGATCGCGAAAATGTCCAGGATTTCCTGACGGCGGGCCTCGTCCCAAATGATTGAGCCGGCCAGAGCCTTTCCGGCTTTGCGGACATCCGAAATCGAATACTGCAACGAAGGGAAGTTGTTCATGCCCGTAGCGTAGCCGAGTCCGAACTCCACCAACAGCTAACGTGGAACGCACCACGAACTTTCCATCGACTTCGGCAAACTTCGCCCCAAAGTTCACCCCTGCACAGGGGAAGTCGGGGGGTAAGTTTCCGGATTTCAGGGGGAAGTTTTGTCGCCGTAGCGCGCCAGGTCGACTTGGGCCTTCAACCAAACAGCATCGAGCAGGCGCGGGTCCTCGGCGACTGCGTCTGGCACCTGGGCTTCGACCTCGGTCACCCAGGTGTCCGATATGGGCCATTTGAAATGGGCGCCATTATGCAGCGCGTAGTGCTGGCGGGTGACGTCGCCCGACTTCTCGCCTTCGGAATGATCAAGGATTGCTTTAGTATCGGACCGTTTAAGCCCGAGCACTGACTCTCCCAGCGTGGCAAAAGACCTGCGAATGTCGTGGGGTGAGGCCACGACATCGGGCATCAAGAGCAGTGCGCGGGTCAAGACGCTTTTATTCATGTGAGTGACCTCACTGCCGGCTTTGCGGGGTCGATATCCTGGAAAGAGCCAAGGGCTCCCTCTATCAGCCGCGACCTCCATGGCGCGCTGCACAACTCTCCAAGCCGGCGGCGGCAGTGGGATCACGTGGTCATGAGTTTTCCCGCGGCGGGATGTGCCGGATTTCCGCCGCGCTGGCGGTATCGCCCACAAACCCCCGCCCTCGACTTCCTCGAAATGGCTAACCTTGGCGCTGACGATCGTTAGTACCCGCTGGGCAGTGTAGACCGTTAGCTGGACGGCGAGACCAATCTGCTCGTCGAGCACACCTTCGGTCCTCGCGATCGACAAAATCCGGCCTAGTTCGATGAGGGGAGGGACGTAGAGTTCGTCTTCCTGCCCGTCGTCTCCTTCATCGAGAGTTCGTGTGGGGGCTCGAAGTCCCGTCATGATCCCAGGTGTTATCCCAGATCTGCGGATCTGAGCGTCGCCGCCTAGGTAAGTCCACATTGGCCTTAGCACGCTCGCCAGGTGCTCGGCATGACGCTCTCGGCCGCTCTTAAAAATGCCGGCGACGATCTCGGCCAGCCGCTCGCGCTTGATGTCGGCAACCAGGCGTTTGCGGATTGGATCGAGCTCTGGCGCCGCGAGCATATTTTTGTAGTCAGTCCACGTTGCGTCGCGGCGGGTTCTTTTCACCTCCGCCAGGTACTCGTCTTTAGCGGTCTCGAAGTCCCAGAGTAGCCGGACAGGCGCCGACAGCCGCGGCTCTGGTGCCGACCTCTCGATCTTCTTGTATTCAATTTTCCTTTTGTGAAGCCAAGCCTCGTCTGGGATAGCTGTGGTCCTGAGGAACGCTTGCGCCTTGGACGCGACTTCCCGCGCTTCGACGATCGTCCAGTCGTCAATGTCGCCAATGTCGAGCCGGCTGTTCTTCCCCAGCCTCTTCCAGCGGACCTGCCACCTGACCCCTGCCGCACCCACGCGGATGCATAGACCACGCTGCCGAGCGTCGGTAATTTCATACCGCTCGCTTCCAGCCCTGGCGTCCGTTTTGGCCTTCTTAATCGTGGTCGCGGTAATGTCGATTGAGGGCATTTGGGTCTTCTAGTTGGGACGCCGTTGGGACGCCGCTGAAAAAACCACGCGGTTGCCCCGTTTCCAAGGGTGTCCGCCAAAAGTCCTTAATTTCAGGCGAAGTGAATGGCGTTTCACTTCGCCACAATAGGTCCCGGAAGAGCAAAAACGGCCTCGACATTCGGAATCATAATCCGTGTGTCCCCAGTTCAAATCTGGGCTTCGCTACCAGTTAAAACCCCCGGGAAACCGGGGGTTTTTTGCTTTTTGGGATTGGCTGGACCGTTCCCGCCAGGCTTATCGGGTCCCGGCCCTCTCCTTGGCTTCGGCGACCCAGCCGCTGAAGCGCTGGAACAGCTTGGCAAAGGTCACGAGATCCTCTTCGGACCACTCGCCCAGCGCGTCGGCGAAGATTTTCCACTTGTAGCGGCGGATGGCCTGGGCATGGGCCTGGCCGGCGTCGGTCAGTTCAAGGACGATGCGGCGGGAATCCGATTGCGACGCGGCGCGGCGGACAATGCCCTTGTCGACGGCGTCGGCGACGATGCGGCTGGCGCGGGACGGATCGACATTGAGGCGTTCGGCGATGAAGCCGACCGTGGCCTCCCCAGCATGGGTCGAGCAGCCCTCGAGCGCGGCCAGAATGTCGAGATCGGCCACATCGATCGGCAAACCGAGGTCCCGCAGCGCCAGGCGGCCCATTTCTCTCTTCGCCATGGAGCGGCGAATATAGGCCATGACGCCGTCTATCTCAATCGTGGCCTGGGCCGCGGTCGGGGAGAGGCCCAGTTCCAGCAAATGGGCGAGGTGAATGTCGGTAGGGTCTGCAGCGGGTTCGGTCATGTCACCTCGATAACAAATCGTGGGACAAAGTCCAATATATGACCTTGACACATATTTGACATCGGCACATTTTGGCGCGGGATTTTTCGAGGACGCCGATATGACAAGCCAAACCACCATGCCAGTTTCACAACGCCGCAAGATGGCCATCTATGGTGCCGTACTGGTCGGGATGTTCATGGCAGTCCTGGACATGCAGATCGTCGCCACCGCATTGCCCACAATCGCGGCGGATCTCGGCAAGCTCGAACTGTTCGGCTGGGTGGGCGCGGCCTACCTGTTGGCCACTGCGGCGGTCACGCCGTTCTATGGCAAGCTGGGCGACCTGTTCGGGCGCAAGCGCGTGTTCATGGTGGCCATTGCGCTCTTCGTCATCGGCTCGCTCGCCTGCGGGCTAGCCTGGTCGATGGAGAGCCTGATCGCGGCGCGCGTGCTGCAGGGCCTGGGTGGTGGCGGGCTGATGACCTCCGCCTTCGGCATTCTTGCCGACCTGTTCGAACCACGCGAGCGAGCGAAGTATCAGGGCTACAGCTCGGCGGTGTTTACGGTTTCCGGCCTCATCGGCCCAGTGGCGGGCGGGTTTATCAGCCAGACCATCGGCTGGGAATATATCTTCCTGATCAACCTGCCGATCGGGGTGATCCTGATCGCCGTGCTGGCGCTGGCGATGCCCAATTTCGCGACAGGTCGGCAGCCAAAGATCGACTATCCGGGCGGTCTGCTGCTGGCGGGTGCCGTCACCGCGCTGGTGTTCTGGGCCGAGGAGGCGCTGGGTGGCGGCTATGGCGGGGTGATGGTCTACGTGCTGCCTTTCGTCGTGCTCGCGGCGGTCGTCGCCTTTGTGCTGGTCGAGCGGCGGGCGGCCGAGCCGATCGTGCCGCTGCACCTGCTGAGCAATTCCACCATCGCGCTGTCGCTGACCATTTCGGTGATATCGGGCGTGGCGACGCTGGGCATGCTCAACTACTTCGCGCTGTTCCTGCAAACGGTGACCGGCCTGCCGCCTGCCCTGGCGGGACTGCTGTTCCTGCCGTCTTCGGTGGGGTCGCTCTTGGCATCGGTCGGCACCGGCTATCTCGTGGCACGGACCGGGCGGTACAAGCCTTATCCCGTGGCCTCGATGGCGCTCGGCATCGCGGTGATGCTGGCTTTCTCGACGGTCAACGCGTCGACGCCCATCTGGCTGATCGGTGTGCTGATGTTCTTCTTCTCGGTGTCGATCGGGCTGCAGATGCAGACCTTGATGGTGGCCGTGCAGTCGGCATCGCCGCGGCAGGACGTCGGGGCGGCGACCGGAACACTGACGCTGGCGCGGATGATCGGCGCGTCGCTCGGGCTGGCCGCCAATGGCGGCATCCTGACGGCAGGCCTGGTGCGCGGCCAGGCCGGGATCAGTGCCGAGACCCTGGCCGCGATGCCCGGGCCGATGTCGGAGATGACGCCCAGCGTGATCGAGACCCTCCCCGCCGCAGCGGGGCAGGAGGTCGTTTCAGTCTTCGCTACGGCATTCTCGATGGTGTTCTATAGCGGCGCCAGCCTCTTCGCCCTCGGGCTGATCTGTGCACTGGCATTGAAGAATGTGAAGCTCGAATCCCACGGCAAGGCCCCGGCGAGTGCCCCAGCGGCGGAGCCGGCTCCGGCAGAATAGCATCGTGATGGACGCGCGCTTGCATGGCATGTGCGATCGCGCGTCCGTCGCCCGGGCGTGGCGAGCATCTTGAGGCGGCCGCCTGACCTCAATCTGACGCTATGGTTATGCAATCGGCGGCATCTGCGGCGATTATGGTCGGAGCGTGCCCGGAGCATAATTGTGCGGTTATCGATGGGGCAGAACTAGTCATTTTACTCTGGGGCCCTCACCAGCATAATTGGTGGGCGGAGGAAGAATGGCGTTTGCCCGGATCAATGATGTCGTGCTGCATTTCAGGGTCGAGGGCAGCCCGAGCGCCCCGCCACTGGTGCTGGCCAATTCGCTGGGCACGGATGCGCGCATCTGGGACCCGGTGATCGACCGGCTTGCGGCGCGGTATCGCGTCGTCTCCTATGACAAGCGCGGCCACGGGCTGAGCGATGCGCCGGCGGGAGACTATGGCCTCGACGATCATCTCGATGATCTCGCGGGGCTGTTGCTGCATCTGGGTATCGAGCGGCTGGCACTGGCGGGGGTTTCGATCGGCGGCCTGATCGCGCAGGGTTTTGCACTGCGTCATCCCGAGCGTCTGGCGGCGCTGGTGTTGTGTGACACGGCGCCCAAGGTCGGCGACGCTGCAATGTGGAATCAGCGCATTGCCGCGGTGCGCGAGAATGGGTTGGCGGCTATCGCCGAAGCGGTGATGACCCGCTGGTTCAGCGAGGGTTTCCGGCAGGGGCAGGCAGACGAGCTGGCGGGCTGGCGAAACATGTTCCTGCGCATGCCAGCCGAAGGCTATGCGGGCACCTGTGCGGCCTTGCGCGATGCCGACCTCCGTGACGCGATCGGCGCGATTGCAACCCCGACGCTGGTCGTTGTCGGCGAGCAGGATCTTTCGACGCCGGTGGAACTGGTGCGCAGCATGGCCGAGGCCATTGCAGGCGCACAATTCGCCATCATTCCCGATTGCGGGCATATTCCTTCCATTGAACAGCCGCAGGCGCTGGTGGCGCTGATGACGAAATTTCTCAACGAGGTGGGCTATGACTGAGGCAAGTCTATATGAGCGGGGCATGGCGACGCGGCGCTCGGTGCTTGGTGATACCCATGTCAATGGCGCCACTGCGCGCCAGACGTCATTCGACGCCGATTTTCAGAGCTTCATCACCGAAGGCGCTTGGGGCTCGGTGTGGTCGCGGCCGGGGCTGAGCAAGCGGGAGCGGTCGCTGGTGACCATCGCGCTGCTGGCGGCGCTGGGGCACGATGAGGAAGTGGCCATGCATGTCCGCGCCACGGCCAATACGGGGTGCTCGCCCGAGGACATCAAGGAGGCCCTGCTGCACGTGGCTGTCTATGCCGGAGTGCCGGCCGCCAACCGGGCGTTCAAGATCGCCAAAGAAGAGCTGAGCAACCGGGGAGAGAAGCCGTGAGCGACATCATCCTGCCGGGCGTCGATGGTGTGCTCTATCCGCGCGACCGCGCCTGGCATCCGCCGGCCAATACGCCGGGCTACAAGAGCGCGACATTTCGCGCGCCGCGCCAGGCGCTGCTGTCGCTGCGCGGGACGGCATCGGAAAATACCGGCCCGACCTTCGGGCATTCGCAACTCAATGCGCTCGATAACGACCTCATCCGCAATTACAGCCAGGATGGCAGCGAGGCGATCGGCCAGCGGCTGATCGTCTATGGCCAGGTGCTGGACGAGAATGCGCGGGCAGTGCCCAATACGCTGGTCGAGTTCTGGCAGGCCAATGCGGGCGGGCGGTATCGGCACAAGAAAGAGGGGTACCTGGCGCCGCTCGATCCCAATTTCGGCGGCTGTGGGCGAGCCATTACCGATGCCAACGGGTTCTATTCGTTCCGCACGGTCAAGCCGGGCGCCTATCCCTGGCCCAATGGCGGCAATGACTGGCGACCGGCCCATATCCATTTTTCGGTCTTCGGCCACGCCTTTGCACAGCGGTTGATCACCCAGATGTACTTCGAGGGCGACCCGATGATCTGGCAGTGCCCGATCGTCGGCACCGTCCCGGACAAGGCGGCCATCGATCAGCTGATCGCGCGGCTCGACCGGCACAATACCACGCCGATGGATGCGCTGGCCTATCGTTTCGACATCGTGCTGCGTGGTCGGCGCTCGACGATGTTTGAGAACAAGCTGGAGGGGAACTGATGCTGCATCCGGTACCGACCCTGAAGGAAACACCGTCGCAGACGGCAGGCCCCTATGTGCATATCGGGCTGACGCCGAATTTCGCCGAGATCAAGGGCGTCTATGCCAGCGATCCGGGCATGAGCATGCTGACGCCGGACACGGTGGGCGAGCGCATTGTCATCACCGGGCGCGTCATCGATGGCGCTGGCGTGCCGGTGGGCGATGCCGTTGTCGAGGTGTGGCAGGCCGATGCGAACGGGTCCTATGCCGCGCCGATGGGGCCGAACTCCAATAGCGCTCCCGCCTTCCTGGGTTGGGGGCGGCAGCCCACCAGTGCCGATGGCGTGTTCAGCTTCGAAACCATCAAGCCGGGCGCCGTGCCGGGCCCCGACGGCAAGCCGATGGCGCCGCATGTCGCGCTGTGGATCGTGGCTCGCGGCGTCAATATCGGACTGCAGACGCGGCTCTATTTCGCCGACGAGGCCGATGCCAATGCCACCGACTGGGTGCTGAACAAGATCCCCGATCCATTGCGGCGAGCGACGCTGATTGCCCGCAAGGAAGAGGGCGCCGTGCCCCGATATGTGCTCGACATCTACCTGCAGGGCGAGCGGGAAACGGTGTTTTTCGACGCCTAGACGCCGCCGGCTGCTGCCGGTGTCGCTGGACCTGCGGGAGTGCGTGGACGGCGCAGAGCCGCCCGCCTCTCCGCACGTCGCTCCTCCGGAACTGTTCGTTCGCCTGCATCTGGGCGATATTCGAACAAATAGCGATAATCGCACAAACCTGTTGCGACTGAGCGAACTCGGTGTCTAAGTCGCGCGAAGCGCTGCCTCGGCAGCAGAGGAGCAGAAATGGACAAATCCGTTGCCGACCGGGCCACGGCCATTGCCGATATCGCCGATGGCATGACCATCATGATCGGCGGGTTTGGTGGTGCGGGCGCCCCGATCGAACTCATCCACGCGTTGATCGACCGGTTCCGCGCCACGGGGAGCCCGAAGGGCCTCACCGTCATCAACAACAATGCCGGCAATGGACGGATCGGCATCGCCGCCATGATCGACGCCGGCATGGTGGCCAAGATGATCTGCTCGTTTCCGCGCTCGGCCGATCCCCGCGCCTTCACCGAGAAATACCTGGTCGGCGCGATAGGGCTCGAACTGGTGCCGCAGGGGACGCTGGCGGAGCGCATCCGCGCAGGCGGGGCGGGCATTCCGGCATTCTATACGCCCACCAGCTATGGAACGGATCTGGCCGAAGGCAAGCCGGTGGCCGAGTTCGATGGCCGGATGTATGTGCAGGAACGCTGGCTCAAGGCCGACGTCGCCATCATCAAGGCGGAACTGGCCGACCGGCAGGGGAACCTGACCTATCGCAAAGCAGCACGGAACTTCTCGCCGCTGATGGCAGCCGCCGCCAGCCTGACCGTCGTGCAGGCCACGCGCATTGTGGAACCGGGCACAATCGACCCCGAGCAGGTGATTACGCCGGGCCTGTTCGTGAACCGCATCGTCGAGATTGGCGACGCCCAACAGGAAGAGGCGCTGATGCGCGCCGAGGTGGCCTATTGATGGACAAGCTCAGCAACGCCCAGATCGCCTGGCGCGCCGCGCAGGACATTGCCGACGGCGCCTATGTCAATCTCGGCATAGGTTTCCCCGAGATGGTGGCCAAGTTCCAGCCGCCGGGGCGGCAGGCCATCTTCCACACCGAGAACGGCATCCTCAATTTCGGCGAGTCGCCACCGGCTGGCGAAGAGGACTGGGACCTGATCAATGCCGGCAAGAAAGCGGTGACGCTGCGGCCCGGCGCGGCCTTCTTCCACCACGCCGACAGCTTTGCCATGGTGCGGGGCGGACATCTGGATGTGGCTATCCTGGGGGCCTACGAGGTCGCCGAGACGGGCGACCTGGCCAACTGGAGCACGGGACCCAAGGGGGTGCCGGCCGTTGGCGGAGCGATGGACCTGGTGCATGGCGCCAAGCGGGTCGCCGTGATCACTGACCACGTGACCAAGGACGGCAAGCCCAAGCTGGTCAAGACGTGCAGTCTCCCATTGACCGGCGTCGGCTGCGTCACGCGCGTCTATACGAGCCTGGCCGTCATCGACATCGAGAACCAGCGCTTCGTGCTGCGGGAAAAGCTGGCCGGCATGAGCCTGGCTGACCTGCAGGCAGTGACCGGCGCCGCGCTGGTCGTCGACGGCGCCATTGCCGAACTCATCGTACCGGAGGTCTGAGATGGCAGAAGCGTTCATCTGCGCTTATCTGCGCACACCCATCGGTCGCTTCGGCGGCGCGCTGTCCTCGGTTCGGCCCGATGATTTGGGCGCCGTGCCGCTTAAGGCGTTGATGGCTGCAAATGCGGGGGTGGACTGGTCTGGTATCGACGATGTGATCTTCGGCTGCGCCAACCAGGCGGGCGAGGACAATCGCAATGTGGCGCGCATGAGCCTGCTGCTGGCCGGGTTGCCGCTCTCGGTGCCCGGCACGACCATCAACCGGCTCTGTGGATCGGGCATGGATGCCGTGATCGCCGCGGCACGCGCCATCAAGTCGGGTGAAGCGGAACTGCTGATCGCCGGTGGGGTAGAATCGATGTCGCGCGCGCCCTTCGTCATGCCCAAGGCGGAGACGGCGTTTTCGCGCCAGGCCGAGATCCATGACACCACGATTGGCTGGCGCTTCGTCAACCCGAAGATGCAGGCGCAATATGGTGTCGATGCCATGCCGGAGACCGGCGAGAATGTGGCGCGCGAGTTCGGCGTCAGCCGCGCCGACCAGGATGCCTTTGCCGCACGCAGCCAGGACAAGGCCGTCGCGGCGCAAGCCAGCGGACGGCTGGCGCGCGAGATCGTGCCGGTCGCCGTGCCGCAGAAGAAGGGCGATCCCGTCATGGTCGACCGAGACGAGCATCCACGGGCTGGCACGACGGTGGACACACTGGGCAAGCTGCGCCCGCTGTTTGCGGAGGGTACTGTCACTGCCGGTAATGCCTCGGGCGTCAACGACGGCGCCGCGGTACTGATCATCGCCAGCGAAGCGGCGGCGAGGAAGCATGGTCTTACCCCGATTGCCCGCATCATGGGCGGCGCCACGGCCGGCGTGCCGCCCCGCATCATGGGCATGGGGCCGGCGCCGGCGACAGAGAAGCTCTGCGCCCGGCTTGGGCTCTCCGCCGATGAATTCGACGTTATCGAGCTAAACGAGGCATTTGCCAGCCAAGGCATCGCGGTGCTGCGCCAGTTGGGGATCGCTGAGGATGCGGACCACGTGAATCCCAATGGCGGGGCCATCGCCCTGGGCCATCCGCTCGGCATGAGCGGCGCGCGCATTGCCGGTACGGCGGCACTCGAGCTGGCCCTGGGCGGCAAGAGGCGGGCCCTGGCGACCATGTGCATCGGGGTGGGGCAGGGCATCGCCATTGCGCTCGAGCGCGTCTAGATTGCCGACATGATCGCACCTCGCCCCCTGCTCGCTGCCCTCACGGGCGACCAAGAGATCGAAGCGCTGCTCGCCGATGCGGCGCAGGTTGCGGCGATGGTGAAGTTCGAACTGGCACTGGCTCAGGCCGAGGCCGAGGCCGGGCTGATCAGCGCCGAGGCTGCCGCTGCCATCGCCAGCGGGATGGTCGGCTTCGAGCCGGATTGGGATGGCCTGGCGGCGGGCATGGCGCGCGATGGCGTGGTGGTGCCGGCCTTGCTGGGTCAGTTGCGCCGCCGCATTGCTGCGCCGCATGCCGAGGCGCTGCATAAGGGGGCCACCAGCCAGGACGCGATCGATACCGCGCTGGTGCTGCAATTGGCTGCCGTCATCGCCATCCTGGTGGCGCGGCTGACGGCCATGCTCGACGCGCTGGAAGGTCTCGTGGACCGGTACGGCACGCAGCCGCTGATGGCCCATACGCGCATGCAGCGGGCCTTGCCGTATACGGTCGGCGCCAAGCTCGCGACCTGGTCGGCGCCGCTCCGGCGGCACCTCCTGGCGCTGCAGGCGGTGCGCCGCAGCCTGCTGGTGATCCAGCTCGGCGGTCCCATTGGCGACCGCAGCAGCTTCGGTGGGCAGGGGGAAGCGGTCGCTCGCGGCCTGGCGCGGCAACTCGATCTGGGTCTTGCCGAGCCCTGGCAATCGGCGCGCGACCCGCTGATCGGTTTTGCTGGGTTGCTCAGCTTGCTGACGGGGACGCTGGGCAAGATCGGCGGAGACGTGGCGCTGCTGGCACAAAATGAGATCGGCGCGATTGCGCTTTCGGGCGGCGGCGGCTCGTCGTCGATGGCGCACAAGTCCAACCCTGTCAATGCCGAGGTGCTGGTGGCGCTGGCGCGCTACAATGCCGGGCTGATCGGCGTGCTGCAGCAATCGATGGTGCATGAAAATGAGCGTTCGGGCGCCGCCTGGACGCTGGAATGGCTGACCTTGCCGCCCATCGTGATCTCCGCCGGGGCCAGCCTGCGCCTCGGAAACCAGCTGCTGGGGCAGTTGAGCTTCACCACACCCTGAACGCGACCATTGAGACTGCCGAGATTCAATTCAACTCTCGGGCACGATCTTAAGGCTTGTGGCATACCCTGCTGGCAATGGTTCGACTGGGCAGAAGCCCCCATGGATAACCGGCTGTTAAGGTAAACCGACCGATAATGCCGACCTGGAAACGATGTCGTCTAGAAGGTGAGTTTCAGGTCTAATGCGTCTTATTATCGGCATCCTTGTTGTCTTCGGCTGCGTTTTCGGCGGCTATCTGGGCGTGGGCGGCCATATGGCGGTCCTGTGGCAGCCCTTTGAATTCCTGATCATTCTGGGCGCCGCCACCGGCGCCTTTGTCATCGGCAATACTGGTCCGGTGATCAAGGGAACGCTGGGCGCCTTCAAGTCACTGTTCAAGGGCCCGAAATACAACAAGGCGGCCTATGTCGAACTGCTGGGCATGCAGTTCACCCTGTTCAAGCTGGTGCAGTCCAAGGGTATCCTGGCGCTGGAGCAGCATATCGAAAATCCGCATGAATCGACGCTATTCTCGCGCTTTCCGACCTTCGCCAACAATCACCACGCCGTGGAGTTCGTCTGTGACTATCTGCGCATGGTGACGCTGGGCTCCAACAACGTCCACGAAATGGAAGCGTTGATGGACGAGGAACTGGAGACGCACCACCAGGAGCAGCATCGGATCGTGGCCGCGATGCAGGCCCTTGCCGATGGTACGCCGGCCCTGGGCATCGTGGCCGCCGTGCTAGGCGTGATTCATACCATGGGTGCGATCAGCGAACCGCCCGAAGTGCTCGGCCACATGATTGGCGGCGCGCTGGTGGGTACGTTCTTCGGCGTGTTCGTGGCCTATGGCTTTTTCTCGCCCTTCGCCCAGTCGCTGAACAACATCTATGAAGCCGAGTCCAAGTATTTCCTGTCGCTCAAGGTCGGCCTGCTGGCGCACATTTCCGGTCAGGTGCCGGTCATGGCCATCGAATTCGCCCGCAAGGCGCTGATGTCGGAAGACCGGCCAAGTTTTGCGGAAATCGACGAGGCGACGGCGAACCTGCCAGCCGCGACATAGGCCACGTTTAGGAAGCCAGAATGGCGAATTACGACCAGCCGATCATCATCAAGAAGGTCAAGAAGAACAAGCACGCCCACCATGGCGGCGCCTGGAAGATCGCTTATGCCGACTTCGTGACCGCCATGATGGCCTTCTTCCTGCTGCTCTGGCTGATCAGCATGACCACGCCTGAGCAGAAGGAAGGCCTCGCGTCGTATTTCGCGCCCCCCAATATCAGCCCGACCACGTCAGGTTCGGGCGGCTTGATGGGCGGCACGGCGCTCGATAATTCCGACGCACTGATGCAGGGCTCGGCGCCCGATGTGACGGTGGATTCCTCGGTGACCCCTAAGGGCGAGGAGTTCGGCACGGTTGCAGGCGCCATGAGCGGCAGGGACCAGCAGCAGGGCAACGAGTTCGAATCCGCCAACGCCTCGCAGTATGACCTCAAGGCCACCGACGACCAGGGCTTCCACAGCGCCGCGGCGAGTATTCGCCAGGCTTGGCAGGCACTGCCCGACATTACCGAAATGGCCGACAACCTGATCGTCGAAGAGACCGACGAAGGGCTCAACATCCGGATCATCGACCAGGAAGGTCGGCCGATGTTTCCCGAGGGCTCGAAATACCCCAACGAATTGACCCGGCAGGCGATCGCGGCCATCGCGCCGATCCTGCAGAAGCTGGCGAGCCCGGTGCGGATATCGGGGCACACGGCAGCGGGCGGCGTCTATGCCAATCCGCGCTATGGTTCCTGGGAACTCTCGGCCGACCGCGCCAATACGGTGCGCCAGATCCTGGGCGAGTTCGGCCTGGCGGACAGCCATGTCAATTCGGTGGTGGGTCGCGCCGCGGCGGACCCGTTCTTCCCCAACGACCCCTATATGGCGGCCAATGAGCGGATCGAGATTACGCTGCTCTATGAAACGCCGCCGGTGCCGGCTGGGCTAAAGCCCTGATCTCAAACACTCAAGGCCCCGCCGTCGAGCGGGGCTTTTTGCTGTGGCCAAAGCAGTGCGGCGGTCTGGTATGGAAGCGGGTGGCGGTGCATTGTCGGCGCGCTAACGAGGAGTCGTGCCGTGCCCTTTCCCGATCTGATCCAGCCTGAGCTTGGTGCCTATCGCAGCGCGGTTCAGACGCCTGCCGATTTCGCGGCATTCTGGGAGGCCACCATTGCCGAAGCGCGGTCGATTGGCGGGGCTGTCAGCATGGTAGCGGCGGAGACGACGCTGAAGGTCGTCGAGGCGTTTGATGTGACGTTTCCAGGCTTTGGCGGGCATCCCGTCAAGGGTTGGTTGTTGCTGCCGGCCATCAGGAGTGGGCGTTTGCCGCTGGTGGTGGAGTATGTCGGCTATGGCGGCGGGCGCGGTTTTCCGCACGAGCAGTTGCATTGGGCGGCGTCGGGCTACGCCTATTTCCGCATGGATACGCGCGGGCAGGGCAGCGGCTGGTCGCTGGGCGCTACGCCTGACCCAGTTGGGACGACACCATCCATCCCGGGCGTGATGACCAAGGGCATCCTCGACAAGAATGATTACTATTATCGTCGGGTGTTTACCGACGGGGTGCGGGCCATCGACATGCTGGTGGCGCAGGACTTTGTCGACGCGAACCGGATCGCGGTTTGTGGCGGCAGCCAGGGCGGCGGCATTTCGCTGGCGGTGGCGGGGATCGACAGCCGGGTCAAGGCGGTGATGCCAGACGTGCCGTTCCTCTGCGACTATCCCCGCGCCGTGCAGAGGGCGGGCCGCGACCCCTATCTCGAGATCGTGCGCTTCCTGGCCCAGCATCGCGACAAGAAGGCTAAAGTCTTCGAGACACTCAGCTATTTCGACGGCGTCAGTTTCGCGCGGCAGGCCAAGGCCGCGGCGCTGTTCTCGGTTGCCGTGATGGATGATATCTGCCCACCCTCGACGGTTTATGGTGCCTATAATGCCTATGCCGGGACGGACAAAGGCATCGAGGAATATGAGTTCAACAACCATGAAGGCGGTCAGGCTTTTCAGAGCCGGGCGCAGATGGTGTGGCTCGCCAGCCGGTTCGGCTGAGGGGATAAGTGGCGCTGGGCCCTTGCGCTCCTCAAAAAACGCAAATATTGCGTAGAGGGAGAGCGAGGCACTGCCGTGGCGACCCAGAAGCGAGCAAACCAGGCCGACATTGCCGAGCGCCTTGGCGTTTCCGTCAGCACGGTTTCGCGGGCGCTCGCCAACGAGATCGGCATCAGCGATGCCGTTCGGCGCGATGTGCAGCGCATGGCGCGGACGCTGGGCTACAAATCCAAGCATAGCATGGTGCCATCTGGCGGGGATAAGCGGGCCGTGGCGCTGGTGCCGCTGGGCAGCGCGACGAGCGGCCTGTCGGGTTTCTATGT
Organism: uncultured Devosia sp.; assembly: GCF_946479885.1. The sequence continues at coordinate 36,031 of NZ_CAMLHM010000002.1, read as the reverse complement.
CGGCATTGTCGAGGGCATGCGCATGCAGGCCGCCGCGGCCGGGATGGCGCTCGATGTACGGCTGGTCAACGAGGCAGCGGTCACGCTGGACCTGATCAAGAAGCAGATTGCCCAAGCCGATGCCGGCGGGCTGCTGCTGGCCGGGATCGACGCCTGGGACGATCTGGCGGCCTGGTCGACCGAAGCCGAGATGCCGGTCGTGCTGGTCAATGGCAGCGACCCGATGATGCGTGTGAGCTCGGTATCACCGGCCAATTACTACGGCGCCTACATGGCGACGCAGCGCCTGCTGGATGCGGGCCACCGGAAAATCCTGCACTATACGCATCGCTATCGGCCGACAATTCGTCAGCGCCAGCGGGGCTTTGAGACGGCGATTGCCAAGACGCCGGGCGCGGTGGGGACGCTGGTCAATACGGACGAGCGTCACACCAAGGAATTGCTGGCCGATCTGCTGGCCGGCAAGCATGACGTCACCGCGGCCTTTATCTGGAATGACATTGCCGCGGTGGAAATGCTCGAGGGCATCTATGGGGCCGACAGCCCCTTGCCGAAGACCTTCTCGATCATCGGCTTTGACGACCTGCCGCTGGCGGGAATGGCGACGCCGCGGCTCAGCACGACCCGGGTGGATCGCGAGGGCATCGGGCGCGGCGCGGTGCGGCTTCTGGCCGAGCACATGGATGGCGAAACCGCCGTACAGCAGCTCGAAATCGGCGTGACCATGGTCGAGGGCGAGACGGTCTTTCGCGCCTGACCCGGTCGCATGGCCCTCGATCCGTTGTCACATATTGCCGCAAAGCGTGCACAGAATGCGGCGCATTCCTCACGCTTTTGCACCTGCTATGTATCTGTGCCCATGACACAATTCCCGCAAATTTGCGTTTATTGCGAGATTTGCGCAAAATGCTTGAATTGACGCAAAACATCGCCTAGCTTGCCACTGCTTGCATAATGGCAGGGCGTGGGAGGTGTTGGGTTGGACTTGCGGCGATGGAACGTCAGACACGTTCGCATGGTGCTCGACGCCGCGCCGACCTTCACGCCATTCCCGCGCGGTGCCGAACTGGCTGGCCTGCGCACAAGGGTGGGCGATGACGCGGTGGCGCAGCTGATGGCGCGCGCCGCGACCGACATGGAGCGGCCGATCCCATCGCTGCCGGCCGAGCTCTATCTCGACTTCCAGCGCACCGGCCGTCGCGAGGGGTATGAGGACGCCCAGCGCCAGCGTCGCAACATGCTCTATCGCCTGACGCTGGCGGAATGGCTCGAAGGCAAGGGACGCTTCACCGCCGCCATCGAGAACATTGCCTGGGCGCGGCTGGAAGAAACCAACTGGGCCTGGCCCGCCCATGCCCGCACATTGGACCTGCCTGACCGGCCGACCCTGGACCTGGCTGCGGCAATGACCGCGCTAGACCTGGCGGAAATGGCCTATCTGGTGGGGCCGGGTCTGTCCCCTTCGCTGCAGGTTCGGATAGCCCACGAAGTCGACCGGCGGGCCATCAGGCCGTTTCTCGAACGCAACGACATCTGGTGGCTGCATACGACCCCGGAAAAGCAGGTCAACAACTGGACGGCGGTCTGCGTCGCCGGCGTGGTGGGCGCGGCGTGTTACCTCGAAACCGACCTCGACCGGCTGGCGGAGATCATCACGCGGGGACTGCATAGCCTCGCCGATTACCTCGAGACCTTCGACAGCCAGGGCGGCTCGTCGGAAGGGCCGGACTACTGGTCCTATGGCTTCGGTAATTACGTGGTACTGGCGCATCTGCTGCATGTCCGCACGGGCGGCGTCATCGACCTGCTGGCAGGCGCGCTGATCCGCGATATCGCGCAGTTTCCGCTGCGGACCATGCTGGCGCCGGGTATCTGGGCAAGCTTTTCGGACTCCGACAGCAATCCGAACTTTCACCCGGGTCTATTGACGCATCTGGCGGAGCAGCTCGACCTGCCGGACCTGACTGGTCTGGGGATGCGCAACGACTTCACGGTCGACCACTTCAACCAGTTCGCCTGGCCCCTGCGCCAGTTCGCCTGGCCGCTGCCCGAGACCAATGCGGCCTTTGGCGGCAGCCAGCACGACTGGTATCGGGACATGGCCTGGATGATCTCGCGGCTCGACCCGGCCGAGCCCGGTTCGCTGCGCCTCGCCGTCAAGGGCGGGCACAATGACGAGATGCACAACCAGAACGATGTCGGTTCGCTGATCGTGGTCAGCAAGGGCAAGGTGGTGCTGACTGATCCGGGCCGTGGCCGCTATTCCAAGGCCTATTTTGGGCCCGAGCGCTACGGCAACATCATGGCCTCGTCGCGCGGCCACTCGGTGCCCGTGGTCAATGGCCACGAGCAGGCCGAGGGGGCGGACCATGCCGCGACGGTGGTGGCGCATAGCCATGGCGCCGACCTGGATAATCTCACCATCGACATGGCTGCCGCCTATCCGCGCGAGGCCGGCCTGGTCGAGCTGCGCCGCAGCGTGACGCTGGACCGGCAGGCGCCGGGTGGGCGGATCAAGCTCCGCGACGGCTTTGCCTTTGCCAATGGCGGCGACTTTCAATCGGTGCTGGTGACGCCGCTCGATGTCGAAATTGGCACTGACGCGGTGCGCGTCGGCGGCGAGGGCGGCGTACGCGTCGCGTTCGATCCGGCGCAGGTCGCGGTCACCACGGAAATTCATCGCGGCGTCGAAAAGCAATACGCGCCGTCTGTCGACCTCACCCGCCTGCTGTTCGCCGCCAAGGCTCGGCCGGTCCGGGGCGAGGTGGCGCTGGAGATCACGCCGCTCTAGGGCGGCATGAGTGGGCGCGGAAATGCGCGCCCGAGAGCTTGCAGGCCGGGGCTGCACCCGACTGCCATGGCGGCAAAGGCCGCCGAGTGAGGAAGGACCGGTGCACAGTGCGCCGGACAAGGGAGGACTAACCAATGAAGCCGATCGACTTCGCAAAACGCATGCCCGGGCTGGGGCTTGCGGGCGCGGTGGCCCTGGCCGCCATGCTTGCTGCCGCCCCGGCAATGGCGCAGCAGCAGGCCCCCATGCTCGACGAGCTGGTGACCAGCGGCGCGCTGCCGCCTGTCGCCGAGCGCCTGCCGGTCAATCCGCTGGTCGTCGAGGGCGAGAGTGTCGGCAAGTATGGCGGCACCTGGCGCATGGGCCTCAATGGCGGCGGCGACAACGGGTTGATCGTCAAGACCGTGGCCTATGAGGGCCTGGTTCGCTACGACCACACCTGGAAGACCGTATTGCCCAATATGGCCGAGTCCTGGGAGGTCAGCGCCGACGCCACCGAATATACGTTCAAGCTGCGCGAAGGCGTGAAGTGGTCCGACGGCACGCCGTTCACCACTGCCGACATCGCCTTTGCCGTCGAGATGTACCAGGACCCCGACTATGCGGCGGGCAGCTGGATCGACAACAAGAACAACCCGGTGACGCTCGAAGTCATCGACGACTACAATTTCAAATTCATCTTCGGCAAGCCGAACGGCATGTTCCTCGAACAGATCGCCGGTGTCGACGGCATCCACGCCACCTCGCTGCAGAAGAAATATTGCAGCCAGTTCCACCCGACCTACAACGAGAATGCCGAGGCCGACGCCAAGGCCGCGGGCTTCGACAGCTGGGCGCTCTACCTGCAGGACCGTTGCGCCTGGGGCTGGGAAACCATCCGCTTCGCCAATCCCGACCTGCCCACGGTCTATGCCTGGGTGATCGAGACGCCGCTGACGGCCAATGCCCAGCGCGTCACCTGGAAGCGCAATCCCTACTATTGGAAGACCGACGCCGAGGGTAACCAGCTACCCTATATCGACAATCTCGACATGCGCGTGAGCCAGGGGGGCGTCGAAGAACTGACCCTTGCCGCGCTCAATGGCGAGATCGACTTCCAGGAACGCCACATCGCCACCACCACCAACAAGCCGCTGTTCTTCGACGGACAGGAAGCGGGTGGCTATCACCTGGGCGAGGTGATCCCCTCGGCATCCAACACCCTGGTGCTGCAGCTCAACCTCAATCACCTCGATCCGATCAAGCGCGAGCTCTACAACAACAAGGACTTCCGCATCGGCATTTCCCACGCCATCGACCGACAGGAAATCATCGACGTGGTGTTTACCGGCCAGGGCGAACCCTTCCAGGTCGCGCCGCGCCCGGAAAGCCAGTTCTATGATGAAGAGCTGGCCAAGCAGTATACCGAGTTCGACCCCGACGCTGCCGCCGAGCACTTCGCGGCGGCCGGCCTGACCGAGAAGAATGGCGACGGCATCTACCTCGGCAGCGACGGCAATCCGGTCAAGATCACCATCGACGTGATCTCGGCGCTGCGCCCCGAATGGATCGACATGCTCGAAATCATGCAGCTGCAGCTGGCAGCGGCAGGCGTCGAGATAGAGCTCAACAATATCGACCGCACGCTGTTCTACGAAAAGCGTCCGGCCGGTGAGTTCGATGCCCAGGTCTGGGCTGGCGACGGTGGCATCGAGGCCCTGCAGGAGCCGCGCTACTACTTCCCGTTCAGCGATGAATCGGTCTGGGCCTATCGCTGGGCTCAGTGGTTCAACGGCACGCGTCCTGAAATCGCCGAGGAGCCGGTCGACTGGGCCAAGCAGCAGATGGACCTCTACAATCAGGTCCGTGCCGCGGGCACGCCGGAAGCGCGCGCGGAGCTGTTCAACCAGATCCTCGCCATCACCAAGGAACAATTCCCGGTGATCGGGGTGAGCCTGATGCCGAACTCCTACTCGATCATCCGGAACAACCTCAAGAACGCGCCGGCTTCGATGTTCAACGCCTGGCTGTTCCCGACCCCGGCATCGATGGATCCGCCGGTCTGGTACTTCGAATAAAGCGGGATCTCCTCCCACCCCGCTCCGGCTCCCCGCGGCACTTGCTGCTGCGGGGAGACCCCAACCACCACCCGGACAAGGCATCATGGTCGGCTTCATCATTCATCGCTTCATCGCCATGCTGCTGACGCTGGTGGCTGTGTCCATCGTGGCCTTCGCCATCATCCAGCTGCCGCCCGGCGATTACCTGACGAGTTATATCGCGGCCCTCTCTGCCACGGGCGACCAGGTCGACCCGCGGGTTATCGAGAACCTGCGCAACCAGTACGGCATGGGCGAGCCCTTCCTCGTGCAATACTGGAAATGGGTCACCGGCATCGTGCAGGGCAATTTCGGCCACAGCTTCGAATGGAAGCGCCCGGTCTGGGAGCTGATCTGGGGCCGGCTCGGCTATTCGATCCTGATCGAGGGCCTGGCTGTGATCGTGATGTGGTTCATCGCGCTGCCCATCGGCATCTATGCGGCGGTGCGCAAATATTCGCTGGGCGATTACCTCGCCACGATCGGCGGGTTTATCGGCCTCGCCATCCCCAATTTCTTCTTCGCGCTCATCCTGATGTACCTGGCCTATACCTGGTTCGGCGCCACCATGGGCGGGCTGTTTTCACCGCAATATGAAAACGCCACCTGGAGCCTGCCGCGCATCTGGGATTTCCTCGGCCATGCCTGGGCGCCGGTGCTGGTGCTGGCGACGGCGGGCACAGCGGAACTGATCCGCATCCTGCGCGCCAATCTGCTCGACGAGCTCAAGAAGCCCTATGTCGTGACCGCCCGGGCCAAGGGCCTGCCGGAATGGAAGGTCGTGCTCAAATATCCCGTGCGGCTGGCGCTCAACCCGCTGGTGTCGACGATCGGCTGGCTGTTGCCGGCGCTGGTTTCGGGGTCGGTGATCGTCTCGGTGGTGATGAACCTGCCGACGGCCGGACCGATGCTGCTGCGCTCGCTGACCACGCAGGACATGTACCTGGCCGGCGCGATCATCCTGCTGCTGAGCGTGCTCACCGTCATCGGCACGCTGATCTCGGACATCCTGTTGGCGCTGATCGATCCGCGCATCCGCTACGGGAGCAAATAGATGGCTGTGGATACGATGAGCACACCGACAATGGTTTCCGCCGCACCCGCCAAGCGCAGCCGCGAGAGCCAGTTTGGCCTGATGTGGCGGCGGTTCAAGCGGCACCGGCTGGCACTGGTGAGCCTGTGGATCGTCGGGCTGTTTTACCTGGTGGCGCTGCTGGCCGAGTTCATCGCGCCGGTCGACCCGTCCGACTACAGCGCGCGCTATACCTATGCGCCGCCGCAGGGCCTGCATTTCCTGGCGCAGAACGAGGATGGCGGCTGGGAATTCGCCCCCTTCGTTTATGGCTACAAGACCGAGATCGACCCGGTGGCGCTGCGGCGGACCTTCGTGATCGACGAGACGGTGCGGCTGCCGGTGTCGTTCTTCGCCGAAAGCGAGCCCTATATGCTGGCCGGGATCATTCCGATGTCGGTCAAGCTTGTCGGCGTCGAAAATCCGCGCGATCCGTTCTACATCCTGGGCGCTGATCGGCTGGGCCGAGACCTCCTGAGCCGGCTGATCCACGGCACGCGGATTTCGCTTTCCATTGGCCTCGCCGGTGTGACGCTGAGCCTGTTCTTCGGCATCATCATCGGCGGCTTTGCCGGCTATTATGGGGGCTGGTTCGACACGGCGGTGATGCGCGTGGTCGAGTTCATCCGCTCGATGCCGACCATTCCGCTCTGGCTGGGGCTGGCGGCCGCCATGCCCAAGGACTGGAGCGCGCTGCAGACCTATTTCGCCATCACGCTGATCCTGTCGCTGATCGGCTGGACCGAGCTGGCGCGCGTGGTGCGGGGGCGGTTCCTGAGCCTGCGGACCGAGGATTTCGTGACGGCGGCGCAACTCGATGGGGCCAGCGACTGGCGCATCATCACCCGCCACATGGTGCCCAGCTTCATGAGCCACATCATCGCGGCGGCGACGCTGGCCATTCCGAGCATGATCCTGGCGGAAACGGCATTGAGCTTCCTGGGGCTCGGACTGCAGGCGCCGATCGTCAGCTGGGGCACGCTGCTGCAGGACGCGCAGAATATCCGCACGCTGGCCACCGCGCCCTGGCTGCTGCTGCCGGGCATCTGCGTGGTGGTGATCATTTTGTCGATGAACTTCTTCGGCGATGGGCTGCGCGATGCGGCTGATCCCCATGGGCGGTAGTTCGATGTTTGGAGGTCCTGCCATGACCAATCCCATCCTGACCATCAAGGACATGTCGATCGTGTTCTCGTCGCCCGACGAGGCCGATATCGAGGCGGTGCGGCAGGTGGATCTCACTCTGACGCCGGGCAAGACGCTGGCGCTGGTGGGCGAGAGCGGCTGCGGCAAGTCGGTGACGGCGCGGGCGGTGCTGCGGCTATTGGACCGCAATGCCAACATTCCGCGCGGCTCGATCCTGTTCCAGCCCGGGGGCGAGGCGGCGACCGATATTGCCAGGCTCAAGCAGGACAGCCTGCCGCTGCGGGCCATCCGCGGCAACCAGATCGCGATGATCTTCCAGGAGCCGATGAGCTCGCTGTCGCCGGTGCATACGATCGGCGACCAGATCGACGAGATGATGATCCTGCATGAGGGGCTCAAGCCCAAGCAGGCGCGCGAGCGCACCGTGGCCCTGCTCGACCAGGTGGGTATTCCGGGCGCGCGGCAGCGGGCAGATGCCTATCCGTTCGAGCTGAGCGGCGGATTGCGGCAGCGGGCGATGATCGCCATGGCGCTGGCCTGTACGCCGCAATTGCTGATCGCCGACGAGCCGACAACGGCGCTCGATGTGACGACGCAGGCGCAGATCCTCGACCTGCTGAGGCAGCTGCAGGCCGATTTCGGCATGGCGATGCTGTTCATCACCCATGACCTGGGCGTGGTGGCCGAAATCGCCGACGAGGTGGCGGTGATGTATCTGGGCGATGTGGTGGAGCAGGGGAGCGTCTATGACGTGTTCGCCCGCCCCAGCCACCCCTATACGCAGGCGCTGATGAGCTCGATTCCCAAGATGGCGCGCAAGGCGGACCGGGTGCGGCTGTCGCCGATCAAGGGCACGGTGCCGGCGCCCAAGGATCGACCGGCGGGATGTGCCTTCACCAGCCGCTGCCCCCATGCGTTCGAGCCCTGCGCGACGGTGCGGCCGGAACGGACGGATGTCGGCAATGGCCATCATGCGCGCTGTCACCTGCTGACGCGGCAATCTGTGGAGGCCGTGGCATGAGCAGGCTCCTGACCGTCGAGAACTTGTCCAAGCATTATACCCTCGGCAGCGGCTGGTTCGGGCCGGAGCGGCGGCTCGAGGCGCTGACCGATATCAGCCTCACCGTCGAGGCCGGCGAGACGCTGGCCATCGTGGGCGAAAGCGGCTGCGGCAAGACCACTTTGGGCCGCTGCATCATCAAGGCGCAGCCGGTGAGCGAGGGGAAGGTCGTCTATCACCCCAAGGGTGGCGGCGATGTCGAACTGACGGCGCTGAGCAAGCGGAAGATCAAGCCGTGGCGGCAGGATATCCGCATGATCTTCCAGGACCCGATGAGTTCGCTGAACCCCAATATGCGGGTGTTCGACATCGTCGCCGAGCCGCTGCGCATCCACAAGATCTGCAAGGGCCGCGAGCTGGAAGAGCGGGTGATCTCGACGCTGGAAAAGGTCGGCATTCCGGCAGAGGCGGTGGGACGGTATCCGCATGCCTTTTCGGGTGGGCAGCGGCAGCGCATCGGTATTGCCCGGGCGCTGGTGCTCGACCCCAAGCTGGTGATTGCCGACGAGGCGGTGTCGGCGCTTGATGTCTCGATCCAGGCGCAGGTGCTGAACCTGCTCGAAGACCTCAAGGCCGAGTTCGGGCTGACCTATATTTTCATCAGCCACGACCTGGGCGTGGTCAACTACATCGCCGACCGGGTGGTGGTGATGTATCTGGGCCATGTGGTGGAGAATGCACCCACCGAAATGCTGTTCGAGCGGCCACGCCACCCCTACACCGAGCTGCTGCTCGAAGCGCTGCCGATCGCCGATCCGCTGCGCCGCAAGGGGCGCAAGACCGAGCTGCGGGGCGAAATCCCCTATCTCGGCAATCGGCCCGTCGGCTGCCCGTTTCATACCCGCTGCCGATATGCCCAGGACATCTGCCGCAGCCAGAAGCCCGCCTTGCGTCGCGTCAACGGGACCGCGCAGGAGGCGGCCTGCCACTTTGCCGAACAACTCGATCTGAAGGGCGCCTACGAAGACGCGCCTGCAAAGGAATTTGCCTGAAATGACCTATGATCCCGTGACGGCCAATCCGCTGCATGGCAATCCGCTCAGGACCCGCGCCGACGTGGAGAAGGCGCTGCATGACCTGTTCAACCCGCTGCTGCCGTTCTTCTCGGAAGGCGGTGCGCGGGTGCGGCTCGACGGCGCAGCGGCGCATTTTGACCGCGCCGCGGCTGATCTGGAAGGCTTTGCCCGGCCGCTCTGGGGGCTGACGCCGCTGGCGGCCGGCGGCGGAGCGTTTGATCACTGGGCGCTGTATCGACAGGGGCTGGCCAATGGCACGGACCCCGAGCATCCCGAATATTGGGGCCAGGTCAATTCGACCGACCAGCGCATGGTGGAGCTGGCGGCCATCGGTTTCACCATGCGGCTGCTGCCGCATCTGGTGTGGGAGCCGCTGAGCGAGAAAGCCAAAGGAAATCTTGCGGCCTATCTCAAGCATGCTCGCAAGCATGACTATGCCGACAATAACTGGAAATTCTTCCGCATCCTGGTCGATCTCGGCCTCGAGGAATGCGGGGTCGAGTTCGACCGGTCGCTGACGGAAAAGTATCTCGAGGAGCTCGACGGGTTCTACCTCGGCGATGGCTGGTATCGGGACGGCAATATAAGGCGGATCGACCACTACATTCCCTTCGCCATGCATTTCTATGGGCTGATCTATGCCAAGCTGGCGCGCGGCGACGCGAAGCGGGTCGCGGCCTACAAGGAGCGGGCGGCGCTGTTCGCCAAAGATGTCAGGCACTGGTTCGACGAGGAGGGCGGCACGCTGGCCTTCGGGCGGAGCCTGACCTATCGCTTCGCCTGTGGCGGCTTCTGGGGCGCGCTGGCCTTTGCCGATCTCGAGGCGTTGCCCTGGGGCGAGATCAAGGGCCAGTTCATGCGGCACCTGCGCTGGTGGGCGGACAAGCCCATAGCCAATCGCGACGGCGTGCTTTCGATTGGCTACGGCTATCCGAACCTCTTTATGTCGGAGAGCTACAATTCGGCGGGGTCGCCCTATTGGGCCCTCAAGGCCTTCCTGCCGCTGGCGCTGCCCGACGACCACCCGTTCTGGACCGCCGAGGAAACCCCTGCGGTCATGAGCGAGGAGCCGGTGCCGCTCAAGCATCCGGGCATGGTGATGATGCATACTGACGGCAATGTGGTGGCTCTTTCGAGCGGCCAGCAGAATTGGCAGATGCGGCATGGCACGGAGAAATACGCCAAGTTCGTCTATGCCAGCCGCTACGGCTTTTCGGTCGAAGCCGATGAGCGGGCCTATAATATGGGCGCCTTCGACGGGGCGCTGGCCTTTTCCGACGACGGCCGGCATTACCGCGTGCGCGAGACCAACGAGGTCGCCCAGATCGCCGGGAACACGCTGTTTGCGCGCTGGAAGCCATGGAGCGATATCGCGGTCGAGACCTGGCTGATCCCGGCCAATCCCTGGCACATCAGGGTGCACCGGATCACGACGCCACGGGCGTTGCATGCGACCGAAGGCGGCTTTGCCATCGGCCGGGCCGACCTCAATGCCGATACCTATATCGACGAAGCCGGACGCGCGGTGGCCAAGAGCAAGACCGATGTCAGCGCCATCATCGATCTGGGCGGCATGCGCGACGGACGGGCGCATCGGGCCTACCCCAATACCAACCTCATTGTCGCCAAGACCATCGTGCCGCAGTTGCGCGGCGAGATTCCCGCGGGGACGACGGTGCTGGTGACCGCGGCGCTGGCGCTGCCAGCGGGGCCGGGGGCCGAGACGGCCCTGGGGCGGGTGCCGCAGGCGCCTGACATTGCTGATCTGGAAGCCTTGTTTGCCCGCGAGGGCGTGGATGTCAGTGCTATCCTGGTGCCGGAGCGGTTCTGATGCGGCCCAAACTCGCCTTCGCCATGGCGGCGGACAAGACCAGGCACGTGTTCGGCGCGGAAGCCCTGGCACGGCTGGCGCGCAGTTGCGACATCGTGCAAACCGAGCCGCTGGAGGAACTGTCGAGCCCGGCGGCCCGCGCCGTGCTCGGGCAGATCGATATCCTGGTGACCGGCTGGGGCTGCCCGGTGGTGACGGCGCAGGTGGTGCAGGCAGCGCCCAGGCTCAAGCTCATTGCCCATTCGGCCGGCACGGTGAAGTTCACGCTGGATCCGGCCGTCTATGCGGCCGGAATTCGGGTGACGCACGCGGCCGACGCCAATGCCGTGCCGGTGGCCGAGTTCACGCTGGCGGCGATCATCTTCGCCAACAAGCGGGTGTTCGAATTGCGCGACCGCTACCGGGCCGATCCGGGCCGGCGCAGCAGTTACGCCTTGATGGATGAACCCATCGGCAACTATCACCGCGCGATCGGCCTGGTGGGTGCGTCGCGCATCGGCCGCAAGGTGGCGCGCATGCTTGCGGGGTTCGACTTCACCGTGCTGATCAGCGACCCCTTCGTGAAGCCCGGTGACCCGGTGCTGGATGGCGCTGAACTGGTCGATCTGGATACACTGATGGCCCGCTCGGATGTGGTGTCGATTCATGCGCCGGCGCTGCCGACGACGCGGGCCATGATCGGCGCCAAACAGCTCAAGCTGATGCGGGACGGGACGGCCTTCATCAACACCGCGCGCGGGGCGCTGGTCGACGAAGCGGCCCTGGTGGCCGAGTTGCAGACCGGGCGCATCCACGCGGTCATCGACGTAACCGATCCCGAAATTCCGGCGCTCGGCTCGCCGCTCTATACTTTGCCCAACGTGTTCCTGACGCCGCATGTGGCGGGGGCGGTGGGCACGGAGCGGTTGCGGCTGGGCGAGATGGCAATCGCCGAGATCGAGCGGTTCGTGGCGGGAGAGAGCATGGAGTTCGAGATCGAACCGGCATTGCTGGAGCGGTTGGCTTAGGGTCGCACACGCGATGTCACCCTCCCCCTTGCGGGGAGGGTAGTGCAGCAAGGCCGAAGGCCGTAGCGAAACTAGGGTGGGGGTGCGAGAGCCCGGATATCGTGGCTCTCATCCCCCCTTCCGAGCGACGCTAGGCGCTGAAGCGCCAAGCTTTGCTTGCCCTCCCCGCGAGGGGGAGGGTGGGCGCGGTGGATGGGAAAGACGACGTGGACAGCTATCAGACGCCAGAGCAGATCGAACACCAGGCCCGCCTCCAGTTTCTGACCTGGGATCGGACGCCTGCCGATATCGAGGCGCCCGAGCATCGGGCGCGGCAGGCGCGTTTGGTCGAGGTGGCGGGGGCGCGTTTTCATCCGACGGCCTATGTGGCGGCGGAGGCGGCGATCTTTACCACGCATCTGGCATTGGGCGAGGCGAGCTGGATTGCCGGGCATGCGCTGGTGCGGGGCGATGTGGAGTTCGGCGCCCATTGCACGGTCAATCCCTATGCGATGATTTCGGGCAAGGTGCGCTGTGGGGACGGGGTGCGTATTGCCAGCCACGTGTCGATCGTGGGGTTCAACCACGGCTTCGACGACCCGGATGTGCCCATCCACAAGCAGAAGCACGAGACGCTGGGCATCACCATCGAAGACGATGTGTGGATCGGCGCCAATGCGGTGGTGCTGGATGGGGTGACTGTCGGCAAAGGCGCGGTGATTGCCGCCGGCGCCGTGGTCAGCCGGGATGTGCCCGAAATGGCCATTGTCGGCGGTGTGCCGGCAAGGATCGTGCGGTATCGTGGGCAATCGGCAAAGGGAGATGCGGTGAGCGCGCTGGGACGACTGGGCAGCGCGGCGGCGGCACAGTGGCCGGAGGTGTTGGCGCGGCATGTCGAGGGCGGCGAATACGTGTCGCGCGAGGCGGATGGCACGGTTCGCCGGAGCGCGCGACACCGCAACGATGCGATCGAAATCGCCGCGGGGTTTGGTGCGCTGCCGGAGGGGCTGGATGCGGCCGCTGTTCTGGCAGAACTGCAGGCATTGCAGGATCCGGTCAGCGGGCTGTTCCCCGATCCGCACCGACCCTTGGCGCCCGGTGTGGCAATGCGCGATGATGGGCTGGCGCTCTACAATGTGCTTTCGGTGGGCTATGCCATCGAGGTGCTGGGTGGACGGCCGCTGCATAGGGTGGCGGCGGTCGAGCTTGGTGCCAGCGCGCTATGCGAGTGGCTCGAAGGACTGACCTGGCGCGAGCGGGCCTGGGGCGCGGGGGCGGCGGTGGACGCCATCGGCACGGCGCTCTATTTCAATGCGCGGTACTTCTCGACCGGGCGGGCGCGCGAGACGCTGTTCGGCTGGCTGGCGATGAGGCAGGACCGGGCCACCGGGCTCTGGGGGTCGATGACTGTCGATGAGGGGTTGCTGCAGCCGGTCAACGGCTTTTACCGGCTGACGCGCGGCACCTATGCGCAATTCGGGCTGCCAGTGCCGAACCCTGAGCGGGCCATCGACTCGGTGCTGCTGAACTATCGCAATTATGGCGGCTTTTCCGGGCGGACCTACACGGCCTGCAACCTGCTCGATACGGTGCATCCATTGCTGTTGTGCCTGCGCCAGACCGACTATCGGCGGGCAGAGGCCGAGGCGATTGCGCGGGCGGTGATCGGGCGCGCCTGGGAGCGCTGGGTGCCGGGGCAGGGCTTTGCCTTTGCCGATGGGCAGGAACCAAGCTTGCAAGGCACCGAGATGTGGTTATCGGTGGTGCATCTGGCGGCGGACCTGCTCGGCGTTGCCGGGGAGTTCGTCTTCGCGCCCAAGGGCGTACACCGGACGCGGGCAGTGGGGTTGGGGCTATGAAGAAAGCGCTCGTTGTCTGGGGCGGGATGGAACTGCATACGCCGGAGCGGAGCGCGCATGTGGTGCGCGAGCTGCTGGAGGCCGAGGGCTTTGGCGTTGCCGTGACCAATGATTATGACGCGCTGGGCGCCGAGGATGTAGGCGACAACGACCTGGTGGTGCCTGTGATCACCGATGGCGTGGCGCCTGCCGGCATCGGCAACCTGGTGAATGCCGTGCGCGCCGGGACGGGGTTGGCCGGGTTCCATATGGGGCTGGCGACGACGTTTCGTGCCAGCGTGCCGTTTCGCTATATGGCCGGGGTGTACTGGGTGCAGCATCCGGGGAACATCATCAGCTATCGGGTGGATGTTGCCGAGAGCGAGCTGCTGGCCGGGATCGAGAGCTTCGAGCATACCAGCGAGCAATATTACCTGAACTACGACCCCGCCGTGGATGTGCTGGCGACGACGGTGTTTTCCGGCGAGTTCCACCCCTGGCGGAAGGACGTGGTGATGCCGGTGGTGTTCACGACCATGCATGACCGGGGGCGGGTATTTTACTCGTCGCTTGGGCATACCGCGGATGAGCTGGTCGGGCCGGTGCGCGAGATCTTGCGGCGTGGGCTGGTCTGGGCAGCAAGAGAGTCTTAAGCGGATACCCTTCCTTACTGCTGCTGCGCGGCTTCCGCTTGCCGCCTCAGCACCTCGGACTCCGGCAGTGCATTGGCATAGTGCAGTTCTCTGTTGGCGCGAGCCCAGAAGGCGGGGTGGACCTTGTCGAGCAGGGCCGGGTCGGTCGGGGTGAGCGACAGGGGCGCGGCAGTCGCTGCGTCGAGGTAGAGCACGACGTTCTGCCGGTACCAGGCGGGTATGGCGTCGTCGTTCCAGATGGCGGGGCGGATCACGTCATAGGCCAGGTAGCCATGGGCCGCGAAGCGCTCGGCCCACCAGCTGTGCCACTGCTCGTTGAGGTGGCCGACGCCGCCCTGGCCGGGAATGGCGGCGCTGAACAGGATGGCGGGCGCCAAAGCCACGAGATCGGCAACGAAGCTGTCGGCGCGGGCGGGCGTCAGGTGCTCGCCCACTTCGAGCGAGAGGGCCAGATCGACCCGCGGGCCGCTCACCGGCCGTTCGAGATCCTGCGGGGCAAAATCGATCCTGGCATCGTCGAGCATGGCCGGGGTGACCCAATCGCCCTCGATGCCGAAGGCCGAGGTGGCGCCTGCCTCCAGGGCGGCGGCCAGCCAGGTGCCTGTGCCGCAGCCGATATCGGCGACGCTGCGACGGGACAGGGCCGGGGGCAGGGCGGCGAGGATGCGGCGGGCCGCATGGGCGGTGTGGGCACGGCGGTGCTGGTAGAAATCGGCGGGGTAGAGCGAGGCGGTCATGGCAGGGCTCGAAGGGTAGGCGGCGAGTCTATGCGGGGGCGCCTGGTGTGACCAGCATAGTTTGCGTTCGAGCCGGAACCACAGCGGCGGGAAGCCGTTCTTGGGGCAGCGTCTTACCCATCACCGGAGACAGAACAATGGCTAGCGAAAAGACCCTCGACGACCTGTTCCTTGATACGCTCAAGGACATCTATTACGCTGAAAAGCAGGTCGTTAAGACCCTGCCCAAGATGGCCAAGGCTGCGCAGTCAGAAGAGCTCCGCGCCGGCTTCGAGCAGCATGCGGCGGAATCGGAAGGCCATGTGGAACGGCTGGAGCAGATTTTCGAACTGTTGGGCAAGCCGGCCCGTGGCAAGACTTGCGACGCCATCCTCGGGATCATCGAGGAAGGCAAGTCGATCATGGACGAATTCAAGGGCACCGTGGCGCTCGATGCCGGCCTGGTCTCGGCCGCGCAGGCGGTGGAGCACTATGAAATCGCCCGCTATGGCACGCTCAAGACCTGGGCGACCCAGCTGGGTCTGAAGGATGTCGTGGCGTTGCTCGATGCCACGCTGCAAGAAGAGGTGGCCACCGACAAGAAGCTCAGCCAGCTGGCCACGTCCAACGTGAACCAGAAGGCGGCCTAGTTCCGATGGGCGCGGGGGCCGCCCCGCGCCCGACCTCGAAAGCGCCGCCATGCGGAAGAATACTCAGGTGGCCGACCGCATTCGGCACACAGCCTATTTCCTGTGGGAGCAGGATGGCCGTCCGGACGGGCGGGCCTTCCACTACTGGGTCATGGCCAAAGAGATGCTGCTGCGCGAGCTGGCCTATGACAAATGGCTGGCCGAGGGCACGCCGGTCGACCGCGCCGAGGAAATCTGGATTGCGGCCGCCAATGAGATCGAGAAATGACAACGGGCCCCGCGGGGCCCGTTGTCATGTGCCGATTGGGAATCGTGCCGGCGGAGCGCCTTGGCCCTGCGAGCGTAGCTCTCCGGGCCTGATCACCTAAAATCTCCCCACCGGGGAGATTTTGCCGCCGTAGGCGGCCGGTGATCAGTCCTTCGCGCGCTCCACATACGAATTGTCTTCGGTGAGGATGACGATGCGGGTGCCGACGCCGATATGGGGCGGGACCATGACCTTGAGGCCATTGTTGAGCACGGCGGGCTTATAGGACGAGGAGGCCGTCTGGCCCTTCACGACCGGCTCCGTCTCGACGATCTCGAAGCTGAGGCGCTGCGGCAGTTCCATGGCAATGGCGTTGCCTTCGAAGGTCTTGAGATAGACCTTCATGCCATCGACCAGGTAGGCCTTCTGGTCACCGATGATGTCATCCGAGACCGTGATCTGCTCGTAGCTGACCGGCTCCATGAAGTGGTGGCCTTCGCCATCGGAATAGAGGTAGTCGTATTCGCGCTCGTCGACATCGGCCTTTTCGACCATTTCGACGGTGCGCCAGCGGCCAATGACCTTCACGCCGTCGGACATGCGGCGCATGTTGACGTTGGTGACCGAGTTGCCCTTGCCGGGGTGGACGTTTTCCGCCGTCAGGATGACGTGCAGATTGCCGTCCTGCTCGACGACGTTGCCCTTGCGCAGCGAAGAGGCGATGACCTTGACCATTATTCTTCCTTGTTCAATCGAGGGGCGCGTCGTAGAGGCAAAGCCGTCGCGAGCGCCGGAATAGCTATTCGTGCGCCAACTACCCTATTCCGCAAAAAATCTCCAGCCCGGCCGTCACAAAGGTCACATGAGCCCGTTTGAAACAAAGCCATCGCCGTGGTGGTCGCCTCAAGTCCATGCGGACCGGCGGCCGATCCTGCTGGCGCGTGGCCGCATCGAGGCGCGGGTGCGGGCCTACCTGGCCGAGAACGACTTCCTGCTGGTCGACCCGCCCGGACTGCAGCGCTCGCCGGGCAACGAGACGCACCTGCATGCCTTTGGCACCGTCATGATCGGCAATGATGGGGAGGGCCAGGCGATGTATCTGCATACCTCGCCCGAATTCACCATGAAGAAGTTGCTGGCAGCGGGCGAGACGCGGATCGCCAGCCTGCAGCATGTGTGGCGCAATCGCGAGCGCAGCGCGCTGCACCACCCCGAATTCACGATGTTGGAATGGTATCGCGTGGGCGAGCCTTATGATGCGGTTATCGCCGACTGCGTGGCCCTGCTGCGGATCGCGGCGCAGACGACGGGTGTCTCGCTGCTGCGGTTCAAGGGGCGGGAATGCGATCCCTTTGCGGTGCCGGAGCGGATCGGCGTGGTCGAGGCGTTTGTCTGCCATGCCGGAATTGACCTGCTGGCGACCATGGACGCCGAGGGCGTTCCCGATGGAGAAAAGCTGGCGGACCAGATGCTTATGCTGGGCATGGCGGTGCCGGAGGATCGGAGTTGGAGCTACCTTTTCAGCCTGGTGCTGACCGACAAGGTGGAGCCCAATCTTGGCATGGGCCGGATAACGGTGCTCGATCGTTACCCGGCGGCGGAAGCGGCTTTGGCCCGGCGGACGGGGGATGATCGGCGGCTGGCGGAGCGGTTCGAGCTTTATGCCTGCGGGGTGGAACTGGCCAACGGCTTTGGCGAGCTGACCGATGCGGATGAGCAGCGCCGCAGATTTGCCGGGGAGATGGGAGAGAAGGAACGCATCTATGGCGAGCGATATCCGCTCGACGAGGACTTCCTGGCGGCACTGGCACTGATGCCGGAGGCGAGCGGAGTGGCGTTGGGGTTTGACCGGCTGGTTATGCTGGCGACCGGCGCGCCCAGGATCGAGGCGGTGCTGTGGGCACCGGTGGCGGAATGAGGTTTTCAATGTCCAAGATACCTCAGTCGACACCCTCCCCCTTGCGGGGAGGGATCAAGGGTGGGGGGCGAGAGCCCCGATATTGTGGCTCCCAACACCCCCTCCTAGCCTCCCCCGTCAAGGGGGAGGTACCGCGCGGTGGTTGCGGAGGCATGAAGTGAACAAGCACTTGCCACCCCGGAGCCTAAAGAGCGTGGCCGACCTCCAAAGGGCCGGTCTGACCGACGCGGCAGGTCTCGATGCCGTGGCGGCAAAGTATGCCATCGGCATCACGCCTGCTGTGGCGGCGTTGATCGATGCGGGTGATCCGAACGATCCGATCGCCAGGCAGTTCGTGCCTGATACGGCTGAGCTGGTGACGACGCCGGACGAGCGTGCCGATCCGATCGGGGATCTCAGCCACTCACCGGTGGAGGGGATTGTGCATCGATACCCCGACCGCGTGCTGCTCAAGGCGGTGCATGTGTGTCCGGTCTATTGCCGGTTCTGCTTCCGGCGCGAGATGGTGGGGCCGCAGGGGCTCGGCACGCTGACCGGGGCGGAGCTCGATGCGGCGATGGACTATATCGCGGCGCATTCCGAAATCTGGGAAGTCATTCTGACCGGTGGCGATCCGCTGGTGCTGTCGCCGCGGCGGCTGCGCGAGATCATGGCGCGGCTGGCCGGCATTGCGCATGTCAAGATCGTGCGGTTCCACACGCGCGTGCCGGTGGTGGAGCCGGGGCGGATCGACGCCGACATGGTCGAGGCCCTCAAGGCCAGCGGCAAGACGACGTATCTGGCCGTGCATGCTAACCATCCGCGCGAGTTTACCGCCGAAGCGCGGGCGGCGATGGCGCTGATAGCGGATGGTGGGATCGTGCTGATCAGCCAGTCGGTGCTGCTCAGGGGGGTCAACGACGATGTCGAGACACTGGCTGATCTGATGAAGGCCTTCGTCGAAAACCGGGTGAAGCCCTATTACCTGCATCACCCTGACCTGGCGCCGGGCACCAGCCATTTTCGCGTCGGTATCGAAGAGGGGCAGGCGCTGGTGACGGCACTTCGCGGCCGTATTTCCGGGCTCGCGCAACCCACCTACGTGCTCGATATCCCGGGTGGACACGGCAAGGCCGATATTGGGGCGGCCTCGATATCGGGTGGGGACGGGTGTTTCACGGTACGGGACTGGCAGGGTGGCGAGCACCAGTATCCGCCGCAGGGCAGGGGCGATTGAGGTGACGCTGGGGCAGCGACTGGGCGCCGGGCTGGTGGCGGAGGTGTTCGAGTGGGGCCCCGATGTCATCAAGCTCTACCAGCCGGGGCACGGCAAGGAGCAGGCGTTCCGCGAGGCGGCAACGCTTGCCATGCTCGAACATGGGCCGCTGCCAGTACCTAGGGTGCGGTGCGTGCTGGAGACCGAGGGACGATGGGGCGTGGTGATGAGCCGCGCGCCGGGCCGGCCGATAGCAACCGAAATGCTCGACCACCCCGACCAGGCGCCGGCGATGCTTGACGCGGTGGTCGGATTGCAGGTTCGTATCCATGGCGAAGCGGCGCCGTTTCTTCCCGGGCTGCGGGACCGGCTGCGGCGAGCAATCGGTCGGGCCGCCCAGTTGTCGGTCGCCGAGGCCGCAGCGATGTCGCAGCGGCTGGAGACGTTGCCGGATGGCGACCGGCTCTGCCATGGCGACTTCCACCCGTTCAATGTCATGGGGATGGAGGAAGCATCTGTCATCATTGACTGGCTGGATGCCAGCCAGGGCGCGCCGGAGGCGGATGCCTGCCGGAGCTACCTGCTGTTGCTGCACCATTCCGCCGATGTCGCATCGGCCTATCTCGACGCCTATATGCGGCTCACCGGCAGCAAGCGCGCAGCCATAGTCGCCTGGCTGCCGGTCCTCGCTGCGGCGCGCCTCGCCGAACAGGTGCCCGGAGAAGACGCGCGCTTGATTGAGCTGGTGCGCGCGGCCCTCTAGGGCCGCTTCAATCCGCGAGAGGTCAGTTCACCACCTGCGGATCGACGTCCTGGCTGTAATCCACGCCGCCGAGGCCGAAACCGAAGAGCTTGAGAAATTCCTGCCGGTATTTGGGCAGGTCCGCCAGAGCCGCCAGGCTTTCGGTGGTGAGGGCTGCCCAGCGTCGGGCCAGCTCCTTCTGCATGGTGTCGGACAGTTCCCAGTCGTCGACGCGGATACGGCCCTCGCCATCCAGCGCCACTTCGCCCTGGAGCTTGTCGCGGAACAGACGGTCGATCTGCTGGATCGGGCCCTCGCCCAGGCCCATCTCGTCCTCGACCTTGATGAGCAGGGTGCCGTAGAGCGGCACGACTGGAATGGCGGAGCTCGCCTGGGTCACCACGGCCTTGAGGGCGACGACGTGGGCGGCATGCTTGCCATGCTGGGCGCGGATGGCAGCGGCGGCGCGATCGAGGTCCGCCTTTGCCTTGCCCAGGGTGCCCTTGTGGTAGATGGGCCAGGTCAGCTCGCTACCCAGGTAGGTGTAGTTGAGCGACAGGAAGCCCTCCGCCAGCACGCCGGCATCGGACAGCGCCTTGATCCACAGTTCCCAATCCTCGCCGCCCATGACCTTGACGGTCGCGGCGGCCTCTTCCTCGGTCGCGGGCTCGACCGAAATCTCGGAGACTTCGCCGGTACCGGTATTGAGGGTCTTGGAGGTGACGGTGCTGCCATAGGGCTTGATGGCGGAGCGGTAGGTGACGCCATCCTTGGGATCGGTGCGAACCGGGGAGGCGACGGAATAGACGATGAGATCGACCTGGCCGAGGTTTGCCTTGATGGCCTCGATCGCTTCGGCCTTGACGGCATCGGAGAAGGCATCGCCTTCGATGGTGACGGCCTTGCGGCCGGCGGCGCGGGCGCGATTTTCGAAGGCACGATTGTTGTACCAGCCGGCGGAGGCCGTCTTGCCCTCGGCGGGCGGGCGCTCGAAGGAGACGCCCACCGTGTCGGCATCGCTGCCAAAGGTGGTGACGATGCGCGAGGCGAGGCCATAGCCGGTCGAGCAGCCCAGGACCAGGACCCGCTTGCTGTTGGAGGGGACGGGGCCCTTGACCACGACATGATCAATCTGGCGCTGCACATTGGTGGCGCAGCCCACCGGATGGGCGGTGGTGCAGATGAAGCCGCGGATCTTGGGTTCGATGATCATGGGAAGACTCCTCGATTTTGTTCAAGGCAATAGCCGGAATGGACGCGCAAGGCTAGCCGGGTGGCGATAGCGGGTTGAGCGCACTCGCGTTTGCGTGATCGCGAGGCGTTGCGTATGAGTTTGGCCACCATTGGCACTGCGAGTCTGTCTCCCATGAGTTTTGTGGATCTCCCCCTCCCCAACCGGTCAATCGCGCTGGCGGGGCGCCCTGTTGCAGCCCCGGCGGCCATGCTGTTCACCATCGTCATGCTGGCGGCCTTGGCGATCGGCCTTGGCATCTGGCAGGGGCCGGGCCTGTGGCGCGATCTGCAGATCAGCCAGAATCCGATGCCCCTGCCCAATGGCCAGGTGCTGGATGGCGAGTGCAATACGCGGCGCGGCCTGACCGATTGCGAGGCGCGACTGGTCTATGACTATAACGGGCAGAGCTATGACACGCATGTGTCCCTTGCCTTCCTCGACTTTTCGAGCAGCGACTATGAAGTCGATGTGGTGATTTCCCGCGGCAAGCCGGAGCTGGCAACGATCAGCCTGGGGCTGGACATGCTGTGGAACCGGCTGGCCGTGTTCGCCGTGTTCATGCTGGTGTTCGTCGGCGGCCTGGTGGCCGTGATCTGGGGCGCGTGGCAGGCCGGGCGGGCCAACCGGGCGGCCGCGACACCGGGGCGGTTGAGCGTGGTTCCGGTCGAGGTGGCCGGGGTCGACAAGAAGCGCGGCGCCGGTTTCGTGAGCTATTTTTCGACCGAGAACGGCAAGCGCAAGGGCAATGTCGTGCGCACCCGCTTTGCTGCCGGGCAGGCGCCGCTCATGGCGCGCGATGCCAAGGGCAAGACATTTGGCGTGGCGGTCAAATCCGAGCATATCGGGCTGCCGGTGCTGCTCGACAGCGGGCTGGAGCGGCTCGAATTGAACGATGCGGAGCGGCAGCTGGCGCTTTCGACGTTCGATGTGGAGCAGGAAGGGCGCGGGGGCCTCGCCGCCAACGCCCCGGCCAAGCCATCGGCCGGACGCAGGGCGCTGCGCGGACTATTGGCCGGCGTGGGCGTGCTGGTGCTGATGATCGGGGGCCTCGTGGGCTATTGGGTCTATTACGTCACCAGCGGCGGCGATGCGTTTGAATCGCTGGGCATGGAGATCAACAACATGATGCCCGAGCCGCTGAACCTGTGGGGTTGCGAGCAGCTCGAGGCCCGCTTTGGCGACGGAAGGGCACCCTATGGTTGCACGGCCGACGACTATACGAGCTGGAAGACGGCGACCACCAAGACCAAGTCCTAGAGCGGTTCCAGCGCCCGTCCGGCCGGAAAGATGCCGGACATGACGGTGAAGCCGGGAATGCGCCGGACGCGGTCGGTCCAGCGGCGGAGGGCGGGATAATCCTGGCGCGAAATGCCGCCCTCTTCGCTGAGCATGACATAGGGGAAGCAGGCGATATCGGCGGTGGTGGGGTGCGCGGGCGAGCAGAGCCAGTCGCGGCCCTCGCGCTCGCCGAACCACAGATGCTCGTCCATCAGCCGGAAGATGCGGTGGGCGCCGGCCTGGGCCTTGGGGATGTCGAAATCGTAGAAGAAGCCCAGGGCCAGGCGCGCCGCCGAGGCGGTGGAGGTGATGTCGTCGGCAACGGCATGCCAGCGCAGGATTTCTGATGTGATCGCGGGATCATCGGGGAACCACAGGCCGGTCTCATCATATTTCCTGGCCAGGTAGGCGAGGATGGCGCCCGAATCCGAGAGGGTCAGGTCACCGTCCTGCAGCACCGGAAGCTGGCCGAAGGGATTGAGGCGCAGGAACCAGTCGGCCTTGTGCTGGCGGCCGGGATAAAAATCGACGGGCACGATGTCATAGCGCAGCTTGAGGATGCTCATCAGCAGGCGGAGCTTGTAGCAGTTCCCGGAGAGTTCGAAGTCGTAGAGGGTGATCATGGTCGAGAGGCCCAAAGTTTGCGCCTCCCTCCCCCTTGAGGGGAGGGATTGAGGGAGGGGGTGGTTCTATGGGCCACCGATGGACCCCCACCCTCGTTCCCTCCCCTCAAGGGGGAGGGAGGCGATATCTGCGAGACCGGTGCCACGACCTCGTGGTTCGACAGGCTCACCATGAGGTCTGCTGGGAGGATTTCCATCATCAAATATCCAGCACCAGGCGCGCCGATTTTGCCCGGCTCACGCAGGTCATCATGCAGCTGTTGGACGCCTTTTCGGAATTGTTGAGATAGACGTCCTGGTGATCGACTTCGCCTTCGATGACCGTGGTGAGGCAGGTGCCGCAGGCGCCCTGTTCGCAGGAGCTGGGGACGGTGAGGCCGGCGTCGCGCATGACTTCCATGATCGTCTTGCCCGCGGGCACATGCAGCGTCATGGCGGAGCGAGCCAGTTCGACCTCGAAGGATGAGGAGTTGTCGATGACCTTGTCGTTCTTGAAGTATTCGAAGTGGATCGCCTCTTCCGGCCAGCCCTGGGCGGCGGCGGTGTCTCGCACGGTTTCGAGCATGGGGCCGGGGCCGCAGACATAGACATGCTGGGCCATGCTCCACTGGCCGAGGGCCGACGCGATGGTGGTGCCGATTTCGGCCCGGGGCAGGCCGGTGTGGAAGATCACCTTGCCATGCAGGGCTTCCAGCTCGGAGCGGAAGGCGACGGTTTCGCCGGCGCGGGTGAAATAGTGCAGCTCATAGGGCAGGGCGGACTTGTCGAGGAAGCGGGCCATCGACAGCAGCGGCGTGATGCCGATGCCGCCGGCGATGAGCACGGTGCGGGTCGCGTCGCGGCGCAGCGGGAAATTGTTGCGCGGCTCGGAGATGGAGAGCAGGTCGCCCTCGCGGACGGTTTCAACGAGCACCTTGCTGCCGCCCTTGCTGGCGCTCTCGGCCTTGACGCCGATGATGTAGCTCATCAGTTCGCCCGGGCCGTTGGTGATGGAATATTGCCGGGTCATGCCATTGGGCAGGTGAATGTCGATATGGGCACCGGGCTGGAAGGTGGGCAGGTGGCCGTCGCGGGCAGCAAGTTCGAAGCCGATGACGCCATCGGCGCTGGTCCATTTGCGCTTGACCACCACGGTGATGGTGTTGCCGCGCGGAATGGCGATATCGGGCATGGTCGAGAGCTCGGCCGAGACCTTGTCGAAGGCTGGTTGCAGCGGCGTGGGGGCGGGCTTTTTGCGGGCGGCGCGTTCGAGGCGGTCGCGCAGCTTGACCAGGGTTTCGTTGTAGTGGCGGAGGGTGGCTACGGGCTCGGCGGGGTGTTCGGCGAGCAGGCCCCGGATGACGGCGCGGCCGGCATCGACGGGCTGGACGAAGTAATAGGTGCCGCCGAAGCGGACGGCGAGGCCGGGAAGCTGGTCGGCGGGTTGATCATCGGGCGCGAGGCGAACGAGCGCGGCCAGCACATCCTCGGGAGCGGCATTGACCGGCATGGGGCGCAGGGGGAACCAGTCGGGACCCTCGGCGCCGGCGAAGGGACGGAAGGCCTGCTCGTCATTGGCTGCGGACCAGATCAGGCCATAGGCCTCGCGCACCGGATAGGTGCGGTTCTGGATGCGGCGGGCCGGCGCGTCGGCGGGGTGGGCCGGGATATAGGTGCAGCCGGCGGAGCGGTTGGCATAGCGCCAGCCGTGATATTGGCATTTGAGCTCGCCGCCTTCGTTGATGCCGATCGAGAGGCGCACGCCGCGATGGAGGCACCGGTTTTCCCAGACGTTGACATTGCCATCATCGGCCCGCCAGACGGCAAGCTCGCGGCCGAGCAGTTGTCCGGCATAGACGTGGCGAAAGGGCAGGTCGTCGGAGCTGGCGATGGGATACCAGGTGGGATCGGCGAGGGAGAGGGTCATGGTTGATCCGCGATGGACTGGGATCGCGCCACGATCGGAAGGCTATGACAGGCAACCCTGGCGTACGGGGCAGCATAATTTTGCAGTTTGGGCCTCCCTCCCCCTTGAGGGGAGGGAACGAGGGAGGGGGTGGTGCGGTTGGTCACCGATGGACCCCCACCCCCGGCCCCTCCCCTCAAGGGGGAGGGGAGGAATGGAGCCGCAAGTTCAGCGACCGGCCACATCTTCAGCCCGCCATCGGGATGACGCCGTAGGTGATGCCTTTCTGGCTGAGCCAGCGGCGGTAGGCGATGGCGGATTTGTCGGCGCGGATCGGGGTCTCGGACCGAGGGTCGAGAGGGAGCCGCTTGGGATACTGGTTTTCGAGGATGGGCTTGTCCTGGCCGAAAATGGTCTGCTGGAAGCGGCGCAGGTCGGTGATCGATGAGGTCGAGTCGATCATGGACTGCAGCAGGTGCGCGCGGCAGCGTTCCTCGGTCATCGGCTGGAGGAAAATGGCGATCACGTCGCGGCGCGTCTCGTCCTCGGGGCAGGATTTGTAGAGCACCGAGCAGAAGGGGTGGGGCACGCGATAGACGTATTCGACTTCCATGGGTTCGGTGGCAGATTTGGCGGCGCGGGGCTGGATGAACTTGCAGCGGGTGGCCAGCACTTCGTCGCGCTCCTCGGACACCTCGACGTCGTATTCCTTGACCTCGGTATGGGGTTCGGCGCCCAGGATATCGGTGTGGACATAGGGGAAGTGGCCCATGTCGAGAAAGTTCTCGACCGCGCGCGGGGCGGAGACATGGATGCCGATGGAGCCGCAGCTCATGTTCTTGCGATCGGGCTCGGCATATTCGGGGATGGGGAACAGCTTGGCGGGCGGATTGCCCAAGCTGGTCCAGATATAGCCGTAACCTGTGATGGTGGGGAGGCGATCGAGGATGGTTTCGGCGTCGACCTCGTCGCCCTGCTCCTCATCGGCGCGGCGCCAGACGACCGGATTGCCATCGCGATCGCGCGTGAGGGCGATGGGGGTATCGAGCAGCAGGGTGGTCTCGACAAGGCCGGGCGCGATTTCGTCGGTGGCAGCGATGACCTGCCAGAGGTCGCGGGTGGTGGGATCGATGGACGGCATGGGGTGGTCTCAACTGTTGGAATGAGCATAGGCCGGTGTGTCGGTCATGTCATTCCCGTGAAAGCGGGAATCTCCCCTGCATGGGAATGAGATGGTGGGTTGCCGCCGAGGCCCTTGAGACCTCATGGTGAGCTTGTCGAAGCAGGAGGTTGGGCACGGCTATGTTGCCACGACCTCGTGGTTCGACAAGCTCACCATGAGGTCTACTTGCAATGCAGGGCAACGAGGCACAGCGGTTTCCGGCTGCGACTTTGGAACAAAAAGTGGCGTCTGCGCTCCGCAATGCAGGCGCGAGCGAGCCGTCGCTTGCCGCGGCGGTGCGGGCGATGCTGCATGCGTCGCTGGTGGGTGTGGACAGCCATGGCGTGCGGCTGACGGAGCACTATTGCACCATGCTGGCCGGGGGACGGCTGAACAAGGATCCGCAACTCAAGGTCGATATTCGCGCGGCAGGCTCGGCCATGGTGGATGGCGATGATGGCATGGGACACTACGCGGCCTACAAGGCGGTGGAGGTCGGCATCGAGCTGGCGCAGCAGGCCGGGGTGGGTGCGGTCGGGATTGCGCATTCCTCGCATCTGGGGGCGGCGGGCGCCTATGCGCTGGCAGGGGCGGAGCGAGGCTTTGTCACCTTCGCCACGACCAATACCGATTCCATGGTGGCCCTGTTCGACGGAGCCTCGCGCTTTCATGGCACCAACCCGCTGGCTTTCGCCGCGCCGGTGCCGGACAGCAAGCCGTGGCTGCTCGATATGGCGACGTCGTCGATCCCGATGAACCGGGTGCTGCTGCATCGCTCGCTGGGGCTGGAACTGCCCGCTGGCGTTGCGGCTGACCGGGAGGGGGCGGTGACCACCGATCCGCAGGCTGCCGATATGCTGCTGCCGCTGGGCGGCGCCGAATATGGCTATAAGGGCGCGGCCCTGGCGGGGGTGGCGACGCTGTTCTCGGCGCTGCTGACCGGGACGACGCTCGATAGCGATTTCATCCCGATGTATGGCGGGCCGGGCGGGGATATCTCGACGCCACGCAATATGGGGCATTTCGTGCTGGTGATCGACCCGGCCAAGTTTGTGGGGCGCGAGCTGTTTGGCGCGATGATCACGCGGTATCTCGCCAGCCTGCGCGGCGCGGCGGTGCGTGACGGCGCGGAGCGGGTGATGGCGCCGGGCGATCGGGAATGGGAAGAGATGGCGCAGCGCCAGCAGGCGGGCGTGCCTGTCGACCCGGACACGGTGCGGTTCCTGGGGCTTTAGGTCAGCTTCTCGGTTGTCTCGCGTGTGGGGAGGGAGGGTGCTGACTGGGAGATCGGTGGTAGGGGAAGGCCCCCTCACCCGGCGGCTTTGCCGCCGACCTCTCCCCCAAAGGGAGAGGTGAAGGGGCTAGGCCAAGCCGCGCCTGACGGCCTCGCGCGTGGCTTCCGCCCGACTGGTGACGCACAGCTTCTGGTAGATGACCTTGACGTAGGACGCGACGGTTTGTGGCTGGAGGCTGAGGCGGCGGGCGGCTTCGGAGACCGTCAGGCCGCGCGCCAGCAGGGTCAGCACTTCGGTTTCCCGCGGGCTGAGCCCGGCTTCGTCCTTGACCACCGACGGGGCGCGGAAGTGGCTCAGCATGCGATGGGCGATGGAGGGCGAGAGCGGCGGCTCGCCCCGCTCGATGCGGCGGAGGTAATTGACCAGCAGGTCGGCTTCCTCATCCTTGAGCACATAGCCGCGCGCGCCGGCGGCGATGGCCTCGAAGAGATGCGCATCGTCATCGTAGATGGTGGCGACGACGGGGAGCACATCGGGATGGTCGCGCTGCAGACGCCGGACGATGTCGATGCCCGAGCCGTCGGGCAGGCCGATATCGACGATGGCCAGCCAGAGGGCGGCGCCGTGCCGGTCGAGCCAGGCATGGGCGGCCTTGAGCGTTCCCACGGTTTCAATGCCCAGGTCGGGGAAGGCCGATGCCAGCACCCCCAGCATCCAGTCACGGGTGCGTGGTTGATCCTCGATCAGCAGGCACAGGCGGGTGGGCGTTGGCGCGACGGTCATGCCGTTGAGTTAAGCGAAAGCGTCAGGTCGGGCACCCCCGGTTCCGGGGTGCGGGCGGTGAGGACCAGGGGAATATCGAGCGTGACGGTGGTCCCCGAGGGTTCGGCGGCCAGGGTCAGGTGTCCGCCGATATCCTCGATGCGGTGGCGCAGGTTGCGCAGGCCGAAGCCCGCGGTCTCGCCGGCCAGGGCTTCGGCGGGAATGCCGCGGCCATCGTCGGCGAAGCGCAGGGCCAGGTATCCCGGCGACAGGGTGGGCGTCACGGTGAAGTGCCGGGCGCCGGAATGACGGATGGCGTTGGAGACGATTTCGCGCACGGCCGAGGTCAGGGCCTTATGCAGACGATAATCGAGCAGGATCGCCTCGACCTCGGTTTCGGGCAGGGGCCAGTCGAGCGCGATGCCGGCGGCTTCCAGCCGTCGCGCGGCCTCGTGGCGGGTCTCGGCAAGGACGCGATCGAGGCTCGCCTCCTCGCCGGCGAGGCCACTGACGATGGCCCGGATATCGCTCAGCGCCGCCTGCAAGGTGGGGCGGGTGGTTTCGTCGGCGGTGTGGAGGCCGGTCAGCAGCCGGGCACCGACATCGTCGTGCAGGTCGCGCGCCATGCGGCGGCGTTCCTCGCCCACGCCGCGCATATAGGCTTCGCGGCCTTCCTCGGCGCGCACGGTGAGGGAGACGAGATTATCGGCCAGCTTGACATGGGCCGGTGAAAACAGGCCGCGGCCGGCAAAGGGATAGGCCAGGCGAAGCGGCGGAGCGCCGGCCACGGCGGGGAGCAGCAGGGAGATGCCATCCTCGGAGACGGTTGCCTGCTGGCCGGCTTGGGCAGCGTCCTCCACCTCGAGGGGATCGAACAGCCGTTGCAGCAGAGCGCGCCACTGCTGGGCGCTGGCGGTGCGGGACGGGGCAAAGGCGATGTCGAGCGCAGCGCTGAACAATTCGTCCTGTCCGACGCGGCGGCGGGCGGTGAAACGGTGCCACAGCCAGTCGCGCGCGGGCAGGTAGACGAAGCCGACAAACAGCAGCGAGACGCCGAAGGCCGGGGCGGCCTCGATATTGAGCAGGTAGATCAGCGCCGCATCGACGGCCAGGAGCAGCAGCGCACCGAGCGTGTAGAACAGGATGCGGTAGGACCAGTCGCCCAGCTCGAACAGGCGATAGCGGCTGACGCCGAGCGCCAGGCCGACATAGACGATGACGAGGACGCCGGTGACGTGGCTTTGCGGGATGCCTGATGGGGTGTCGAACAGCACCGGCGCAACGCCCAGCAGCGTGAAGGCGCCACAGCCGGCGATGATGGAGAGGCCCAGCCAGCCCAGGGCGGCGCGGTCGGACGGGCTGCGCCGGGTGTGCCACCATTGCAGGGCAATGGCGGCGAAAATGCCCAGCATGGCCAGGGCAATGAAGATGTAGAGCTGGGACGGACCCAGCCCCAGGTGGGCAATGTCCATGGCCATGTAGAGGGCGATGACGACCGGAATGGTCCAGAACCAGCGGGGACGCACGAGTTGGCGCGGATAGCTCAGCAGCAGGGCGATCATGGCGAGGCCGAAGAGCAGCACGCCGACGTGGTTGATGAACACCATGACGGCGAAGGCCGTGCCGTCGATGGCCAATTCCCGGTTGGCATAGAGGGCGGAGGTGGCGGTGGCCGCGAGCAGGCCGATGGCCGTCAGCATGAACATGATCGGCCCGGGGCTGCGCGGCCGCAGGGCCCAGACCCAGCCTGCGATCAGCGTGCCGGCAATGCCGGTGAGCAGTTGCACCCAAAAGCCGTCGGGCAGGCGCCAGAGCGGATGGCCGTCGGGGTGGGCGACAATGGTGACGAACTCGTTCGGCGGACTGCGCAGCTGAAGTGCGACATCGTCCCGGCTCAACTGCTCGAAAAGTGCTGTCTGCCGGGCGAGAAAGGCTTCGTATTGCGGATAGGTTTCGATGCTGTCGGGCTCGGGGATGAGATCGTCCGGCGTGACCGCGATGTCGCCGATGGCGATCAGCTCGGAGAAAGGCTCGACGGAGGCATCGAAGCGGGAGGCCGGATCGGCGCGCAGCACATAGACGCCCTGGTTTTCAATCCCCGGAACCAGCACCAGGCCAAGCCGGGGCATGACGCTGGCGAGGGCAACCACGACCACGACCACGATCACGCATAGCAGCGTGACCATGGCCAGCAGGAGATTGGGCGTGGCGGAACGGGACTTCATCGCCGCATGAAACGGCCTAAGGTCCCGTCGCGCAACACTATAGTGAATGTAGTCTTAATGTTCGCGGTGGATATCGAAGGGGCCCCAGGCCTGGGTGGTGGCCATCAACTGTAGCCGGTTGACGTTTACATGGCTGGGCAAAGACGTGGTCCAGAAGATCGACTCGGCGATATCATCGGCATTCATCGCCTTGGTCCCCTCATAGGGCTTGGCGGCCTTGCCCTCGTCGCCCTTGAAACGGACCAGCGAAAATTCGGTTTCGGTGAGGCCCGGCTCGATATTGGTGACGCGGATATTCTTGCCCTGCACATCGGAGCGAAGATTGAGCGCGAACTGCTTCACGAAGGCCTTGGTGGCGCCATAGACCGAGCCGCCGGGATAGGGATAATCGCCGGCCACCGAGCCAAGGGTGACGATGTGGCCGCCGCCGCGGGCGATCAGGCCGGGCAGCAAAGCGCGGACGGTATAGGCAAGGCCGGTGACATTGGTTGATATCATCGTCTCCCAATCGGTGATGTCGGTTTCGGCAGCAGGCTGCAGGCCAAGCGCGAGGCCGGCATTGGCGAGAACGATGTTGATGCCGGCAAACGGGGCCGGAAGGCCGGCAATGGCGGCATCGATGGCGGCGCGGTCACGGATGTCGAGCTCGATGATGTGGCAATTGGTGGCGCCCAGCTCGGCCTGCAGTTCCACCAGGCGGTCCTTGCGGCGGCCGGTCGCGATCACCTTGCCGCCAGCGGCGACGTAGCGGCGGGCAGCGGCGGCGCCGAAGCCGGAGGTTGCGCCGGTGATGAAGACGACGAAGCGGCTGGGGTCGAGCAGCGAATACATGAAAACGGTCCTGACAGTCGGGGGAGGCGCGCAAGGTGGACCGCGCGGGCGTCGCTCGTCAACCGGGTGCCTCGCTGGCGAAGGTTGCCAACGTTACGAAGTGCTAACGTGTAGTTGGCGCACAGACGTATTATCCTGCTGCGAAATGATATTTTGCGGGATTGTGCGGTTTGAAGACGTTGGCGAAGTGGCTGGTGACGCTGTTGGTACTGGGCGGAGCGGGCTTTGGGGCGTGGTGGTATTTCCTTGCCGCGCCGCAGGCGGCGACGGTGCCCAGTACGGTGGCCGTCGGCCGTGGCGATATCGAACGCACGGTGCTGGCCTCGGGCGTGCTCGAGGCCAATTCGCTGGTGAGCGTGGGCGCCGAGGTCAGCGGGCGCATCGAGGCGGTGCATGTCGCGCTGGGCCAAGACGTCAAGAAGGGCGACCTGATCGTCGAGATCGATAGCCTCGACCAGGAGAATGCGGTCAAGACCGCGCAGGCCGTGCTGGCCGGCATTGAGGCGCAGAAGCGCAGCCAGCAGGCGACGCTGGTCAAGGCCGAGGCGGCGCTGGCGCGCAACCTGCAGCTCAGCGCCAACAGCCTGGTGTCCCAGACCGATCTCGAAACGGCGCAGGCGGCGGTGGATTCGGCGCGGGCGCAGATCGACCAGCTCGACGCGCAGATCGCCCAATCCCAGCTCAGCGTGGAATCGGCGGAACTGGACCTGGCGCGCACCAAGATCGTGGCGCCCAGCGATGGCACCATCGTCGCGCTGCTGGTCGATGAAGGGCAGACGGTCAATGCGAACTCGACCATTCCCACCATCGTCAAGATTGCCGACCTGGATACGATGGTGATCAAGGCCGAGATTTCCGAGGCCGATGTGGTGCGGGTCGAGGCGGGGCAGCGGGTCTATTTCACCATTCTGGGTGAGCCCGACGTCAAGATCGACGCGACTTTGCGCGAGGTGGAGCCGGCGCCGACCTCGATCGGTTCGGATACGGCATCGAGCGACAGCGCGGTCTATTACAATGGGCTGTTCGACGTGCCGAACCCCGACCACAAGCTGCGCATCTCGATGACGGCGCAGGTGACCATCGTGCTCGACGAGGCCAAGGATGTGTTGACCCTCTCGTCGGGCCTGGTGTCCCGCAAGGACCCGCAGGGCAATGTCGTGGTGCCGGTCTATGACCCAGCGACCGAGACGATCGCGCCACGGCGGATCGAGGTGGGCCTCAACAACAATGTCATGGCTGAGATCGTCAGCGGGCTGAGCGAGGGCGAGCAGGTGGTGAGCGGCGGTACGGCCATCGCCCGGCCGGCGGGCCAGCAGACGGGTGGGTTCCGTCCGCCAGGGGGTGGCATGATGATCATGGGCGGGCCGCGCGGCGGTGGCGGCTAGGCCCATGACTGACCCCATCATTTCGCTGCGCGGGCTGACGCGGCAGTTCCAGACCGGCGCCGAAGCGGTGACCGTGCTCAAAGACGTCGACCTCGACATTCATCGCGGCGAACTGGTCGCCATCATGGGCCAGTCGGGTTCGGGCAAGTCGACGCTGATGAATATCCTCGGGTGCCTCGATCGGCCGACCTCCGGGACCTACAAGTTTGCCGGGAAGGACGTCGGCAAGCTGGGGCCCGATGCCCTGGCGGAGCTGCGGCGCGAGCATTTCGGCTTCATCTTCCAGCGCTATCAATTGCTGGCCGATCTCGACGCGGTCGAGAATGTGGAAATGCCGGCCATCTATGCCGGCGTCGACGGGGGCGCGCGGCGCAAGCGGGCGATCGACCTGTTGACGCGGCTGGGGCTGGGTGAACGTCTGAGCCATCGGCCCAATGCGCTGTCGGGCGGCCAGCAGCAGCGCGTCAGCGTGGCGCGGGCGCTGATGAATGGCGGTGAGGTGATCCTGGCCGACGAGCCGACCGGGGCGCTCGACAGCAAGAGCGGCAAGGAGCTGATGGCGCTGCTGGGCGAACTGCACGCTGATGGACACACTATCATCATCGTGACGCATGATCCGCTGATCGCCGCGCAGACCGAGCGGGTGATCGAGATTTCCGACGGCGTCATCATCGCCGATCGGCGCACGGGCGAGGATACGCGCGTCGACCAACGCAAGGAGCCCATCCGCCGCATCGCGCGCTGGCGCGAAGGGCTCGATCGCGGGTTCGAGGCGCTGCGCATGGCGTTGCGGGCGATGGTGGCGCACAAGCTGCGCACGTTCCTCACCATGCTCGGCATCATCATCGGCATTGCCTCGGTGGTGAGCGTGGTGGCGCTGGGGCAGGGCAGCCAGGAGACGGTGCTGGAGAACATCGCCTCGATCGGCACCAATACGATCAATATCTATCCCGGCACCGGGTTCGGGGACCGGCGCAGCAATCGCATTCAGACGCTGCTGCCGTCCGATGCCGAGGCGATCGCCATGCAGCCCTATGCGGACAGCGTGTCGCCGCAGGTCAGCTCCAACGCCACGGTGCTGTTTCGCAATACCTCGTCCAATGCCTCGGTGACCGGGGTGGGGGACGCCTATTTCCAGGTCAATGGACGCACCTTCACGGCCGGCGTTGGCTTCAATGAGGCCAGCATCACGCAGCGGACGCAGGAGGCGGTGATCGACGCCAATGCGCGCGATGCCTTCTTCATCAACGGCGAGGATCCGATCGGGCAGGTCATCATGCTTGGCCGGGTACCGGTGCGGGTGATCGGGGTGGTCGAGAACGTCACCGGCTTCGGCCCGGGCGGCAACAGCGCCAATGTCTATGTGCCCTATACCACGGCGATGGACCGCATATTGGGGCAGTCGTTTCTGAGCTCGATCGCGGTGCGGGTGAGCGACGATGCCGACATGGACGAGACCGAGGCCGAGATCACCGACCTGCTGACCCGGCTGCATGACGGCAAGACAGACTTCTTCCTCCAGAATACGGCGACCATCCGCGACACGATCGAATCCACCGCCGCGACGCTGACGCTGCTGATCTCGACCATTGCGGTGATTTCGCTGGTGGTGGGCGGGATCGGGGTGATGAACATCATGCTGGTCAGCGTCTCCGAGCGGACCAAGGAGATCGGCATCCGCATGGCGGTGGGTGCGCGGCGGGGCGATATCCTGCGGCAATTCCTCATCGAGGCGGTGCTGGTCTGTTTTGTGGGTGGTGCGGCCGGGGTGGCGCTGAGCTTCGGGCTGGGGAGCCTGCTGACGACGCTGGTTCAGGGTGCGCGGGTTAGCTACTCGGCGGAATCGATCATGGTGGCGATCGCTTCGGCGAGCCTGATCGGGGTGATTTTCGGCTTCATGCCGGCGCGCTCGGCGGCGCGGATGGACCCGGTGGAGGCGCTGGCGCGGGAGTAGGGCGCGGAGGTCTTATTCTTCTCCCCATCGGGGAGAAGGTGGCGCGCAGCGCCGGATGAGGGGGACTTTCGCCGCCCGAGCAGGCTGATGGATTCCCCCTCACCGACCCGGCTGCGCCGGGCCACCTCTCCCCGATGGGAAGAGGAATAAGAAGGCTGAACGCAGAATTTGTCGTCCCTCTCCCACAAGGGTAGGGTAGAGGCCGTTGCCCATCGGCCACGATCCGGTCAGGCAATTTGACGCAAACTGACCGGAAGGTTGTCCCCTTCTCCTGCCAGCCCTAAACTCGCCATGAAATGAACGCCTGTTTGACGGGCGTGCAGCGTCGGCGCGGTTGGGGCAAAGAGACTTAACGGAATCTTTCCGTCCCAAGGGCAAACTTCTGCTTCTGCCTCAAGTGGTTGAAGCGTAACGGGCGGGAACGGGTCACTGCAAATCGCGCGTCTGGTAACGAGTTTTTGCGCCTTGTGCGTTGCCGCGACCCTATTGGGCGCGGCCGCGATGCCCGTTGCTGCGTTCGACCTGTTCGGGCTCAAGCTGTTCGAGGACCAGAGCGAACAGGACGCCGAGGCTGTCATTGCCGATCCGCAGCCCTACACGGTTGTCGTTACCGTCAACGCCGTGGGCGACGTCGAGAGCGCGGTGCGCAATGCATCGGCGCTGGTGGCGGACCAGAACGAGCCGGCTTCAGGCGCGGCGGGGCTGCTGGCCAAAGCGCGCGGCGACTACCGGCGCATCGTGGCGGCGCTCTACAATGAAGGCTATTACGGTGGCGTGGCGTCGATCCGCATCGGTGGCGTCGAGGCGTCGAACCTGGCGCCGGATGTGAACCTGCCCGATCCGGTGGATGTGGCCATCGTAGTCGATCCGGGTCCGCAATTCCGCTTCAACAGCGTCAATATCGTCAACCAGGCGCTGCCGACATCGGACCCCTATGACC
Source organism: uncultured Devosia sp. (assembly GCF_946479885.1). The sequence continues at coordinate 578 of NZ_CAMLHM010000002.1, read as the reverse complement.
AGGTGGAGCCACCTGCCAATGCCGGCTTTGGCGTCGGCGAGATCGCCAAATCGTCGGTAATCCTCAGGGCCGAGCAACTGGCGCTGGAGGCCTGGCGGCAGCAGGGCTATCCCAAGGCGGAGATCGTGACGCGCGACGTGGTTGCCGACCACGCGACGACATCGGTGGATGTGACGATTACGGTCAATCCGGGTCCCCGGGCCGCGTTTGGCGCGGTGACTGTAACGGGTGCCGAAACGCTCGATCCGGCATTCCTGGCGCGGCAGACCGGCCTGACACCGGGCGAGGAATATGACCCTGACGAGCTGGCACTGGCCCAGAAGCGCCTAGACCGGCTCGAAGTGTTCCGGGCGGCGCGGCTGGAGGCGGCCCAGGCGGTGGGTGCCGATGGGTTGCTGCCCTATAACCTGATCGTGCAGGAATTGCCGGGGCGCCGCTTCGGCGTGGGCGCCACCTATTCGACCATCGACGGGCTGGGCCTTGAGGCCTTCCACCTGTGGCGGAACCTGTTTGGCCAGGCCGAGCGGCTGCGGCTCGATGCTCGGGTAGCCAGCATCGGCTTTCCAATCGATACGGCG
>NZ_CAMLHM010000001.1 GCF_946479885.1 uncultured Devosia sp. | reverse complement strand
CTCTTAGTATGACTAATGAGGGCGCTGGAGGGCGTCCCAAGGGAGGAAAAATTGGATAGACGCAATTTTCTTATCGGAACTTCTATTTCGGCACTGATGCTGGCCAGCCCGCGCCTGGCTTTCGCCCAGGATGCCGCCGAGGGCGCAGCGCCTGACCTGGCGCAGTTTCCGCGCAACGAGACCGTGATCGTTCACAACCCCGAAGGCGTGATCCGCAACCCGGCATGGTTCAATCCGTGGGTTGTCGGTAGCGGCGCGGGCACCAGCAACGGCCTGCACAACCTGACCACCGATACGCTGTGGTTCATCGACCCCGATGCCGGTGTCGAAGGCGCCAGCGAAAACGCTGTCTACAACTCGCTGGCCGATGGCCCGTGGGAATACAATGCCGACTTCACGGAGATGACCGTGAAGCTCAAAAAGGGCATCAAGTGGAGCGACGGCGTCGATTTCACGGCTGCCGACGTCGTCTATACCGTCGAAAAGCAGAAGGCCACGCCGGGCACGCCCTACAATGGCGCCTTCACCGCCCAGGTGAAATCGGTCGAGGCTCCGGACGACAATACCGTCCACTTCGTGCTCAATGCCCCGAACTCGCGTTTCCACGCGCTGTTCTCGGTGCGCTGGACTGCGGCATGGATCATGCCCAAGCACATCATGGAAGCTCAGGAAGACATCCTGAAATTCGATAATAACCCGCCTGTGAGCCTGGGGCCGTACACGCTCCACTCGTTCGATCCGAACGGCACCTGGTACATCTGGGAAAAGCGCGCCGACTGGGAGAGCACGGCTCTGGGCATGGTGGGCGAGCCCAAGCCCAAATACATCATCTACCGGAACAACATTTCGACCGACAATCGCCTGATCGAGATCCGTAACGGCAATCTTGATATGGTCCACGATCTGACGCCGGAAGGCACGTTCTCGGTGGTGCAGCAGGATCCGCTGATCCAGGGCTGGTTCCCGGGCTTCCCCTATGCCCATCCCGATCCGACCCTGGTCATGGCCATCCCGAACCACCAGAACCCCAAGTTCCAGGACAAGCGCGTCCGCTGGGCTTTGGCTCTGATGCTCGATGCACGTGCCATGTCGATGGCGTCCTATCGTGGCGCGGCAACCCTGTCGGCCATCTCGGTGCCGCCGACCGGTACGCATCCGCGCGACTATCATGGTCCGCTCCAGCAGTTCCTGACCGATTACGAAATCGACACCGGCACCAGCAAGGTGAAGCCCTACGACCCCACCATCGGCATCCAGATCGCCGATATGGTGCGGCCGCAGTTCGGTGACGCCGTTCCGACCGACGAAACCGCGATCCGCAACGCCTTCGGCTATGGCTGGTGGAAGCAGAACGTCGAGGCCGCCGGTGAACTGCTCACCGCTGCCGGCTTCACCAAGAACGGCAACCAATGGATGATGCCCGACGGCCAGCCTTTCGCCTTCCAGGTGATGGTGCCGGCAGAAGGCGTGGTCAACCGCCTCGGCGTGATCATTGCGCAGACCTGGGCCCAGAACGGCATCCAGGCCACCGCACAGGTCGACTCCGATACCTGGGGCCGCCAGCGCGTTGGCGATTACGAAGTCAACATCGCCTGGGCCGTGGAAACCTGGGGCGGTCACCCCGATCTCAGCTTCTTCCTCGACAGCTACCACTCGGCCTATGTCGCCGAGCCGGGCGCTTCGCAGCCGGACCGCAACTGGATGCGCTGGAAGGATCCGCGTCTCGACGAAATCATCGAGAAGATCCGCGGCATCGACTTCAACGACCCCAAGGGCATCGAATACGGCACGGATTTCGTCAAGCTTCACCTCGAAGAAATGCCGAACATTCCGATCATGGCGTATAACGTGTTCTCCATTCAGTCCAACAAGTACTGGACCGGCTGGCCGAATGCGGAAAACAACTATGCCAACCCGGTGACCAACTGGTCCAACGGCCGGTATATCTTCACGCAGATCACGCCGGTGGCGTAACGCCGTCCTCCCGGACGGCCCGGTTTGAGCGCCGGGCCGTTCTGAGGGGCACGATCTTCCTTCGTGCCCCTCGCAGTTTTTGGTGGCCGAGCGGGTGCGCTCGATCCATCGACGCCTTCCCTTCTCCCCTTGAGGGAGAAGGTGCCCGAAGGGCGGATGAAGGGTCCTGCGCGCACCACGGCACAAACGCACGGGATGGCGCAGCACCCCTCACCCCGTTCTTCCGCTGAACGCGGAAGAACGCCCCTCTCCCTCAAGGGGAGAGGGAAGAAGCGAGTTGAGGTCGCGAGGTTCTATGCACGGTTACTTATGGTTCATCGGAAAACGGGCGCTGCAGATGCTGGCGGTCGTTTTCTGCGGTATCTCGGCGACATTCCTGGTGACGCATCTGTCGCCGATTGATCCGGTGGAACAGGTCTTGGGACGGCTGTCGTCCCGCGCCAACCTGTCGCCCGAAGCGATCCTGGCGACGCGTGAGGCCTTGAGCGACCTCTTCGGCACCGGCGCGCCGCTGCACGAACAATATGTCACCTTCTGGCTGCGGCTGATCCGCGGCGATCTCGGGCCCTCGCTGATGGCCTTCCCGACCCCGGCAATGGACATCGTTACCCGCGCCATGCCCTGGACGCTGGGCCTGCTGGTTTCAGCGACGCTGATCACCTTCGCCGTCGGCAACCTGCTGGGCGCCCTGGCCGGCTACTACCAGAACAATCGCTTCTTCAAGCTGTTCGGCATCTTCGCCATGGGCATCCAGCCCATCCCCTACTACGTGGTGGCCTTTATCCTGCTGATCATCTTCGGTTTCCTCTGGCCGGTGCTGCCCATTTCGGGTGGCTTCGCCATGGATGTGACGCCGGGCTACAACTGGCCCTTCATCAGCTCGGTGCTGCAGCACGCCATCCTGCCCACCTTCTCGGTGGTGCTGGTGGGCTTTGGCGGCTGGTTCATCGGCATGCGGGCGCTGGTTTCCAACGTCGTCAACGACGACTACGTCACCTATGCCGAACTGGCGGGCGTGCAGAAATCGACCATTGTGGGTGGCTATGTGATCCGCAACGCGCTGGTGCCGCAATTGACCGCTTTGGCCCTGGCGCTGGGTGGCGTGTTTTCCGGCACGGTCATCACCGAGCAGGTGTTCAACTATCCGGGCCTGGGCTCGCTGCTGATCGATGCGGTCAACTGGGGCGACTATTCGCTGGTGCTGGCCGTCTCGACGGTCTCGATCACCGCGGTGGCCGTGGCGATCTTCATCGTCGATCTGCTGCATCCGCTGCTCGACCCACGCGTGAAGACGGAGTAGCGCCATGTTTGCCGTTTTCCGCGACCTCGTTCGCTACAATATGGAATTCACCATCGGGCTGATCCTGGTGGTGGCCATGGTGATCTTTTCGGCGCTGAGCTTCTTCTCGCCAGTCGATCCATCGCTGATCTACATGACCATTCCCGATCAGCCGCCTTCCCCCCAGTTCTGGTTCGGCACCAATTCGCGCGGCCAGGACATGTTCTGGCACCTGTCGGCGGCGTTCAAGAACAGCCTGATCTTCGGGCTGACCGTGGCGGTGCTGAGCCGCTTCATCTCGATCGCGGTGGGGCTGACCGCCGGCTATATCGGCGGCTGGGTCGACCGGGCGCTGATGTTCGTCAACGACATCTTCGTGTCCGTGCCGATCTTCCCGATCCTGGTGCTGTTCTATTTCGTGATGCGCGACCACATGGACAGCTTCATGCTGGCGCTGATCATGGCCGGCTTCGGCTGGCCGTTCGACGCCCGGCTGATCCGCTCGGTGGCCGTGGGCCTCAAGCACCGCGAATTCACCCGCCACGCGGTGTTTGCCGGCATGAGCACCCCCAAGGTGCTGCTCGAAGAGCATCTGCCCTATGTGATGCCGATCGTCTTCGCCACCTTCATGAACAACATGCTGTGGTCGATCGGCCTCGAAGTGACGCTGGCCGTGCTGGGCTTCACCAATATCAACCAGCCGACCATCGGCACGGTGCTCTATTGGGCCAACAGCCACTCGGCCATGGTGGTGGGCACCTGGTGGTGGATCCTGATCCCGGTGATCCTGATCGTTACCACCTTCCTCGGCCTGTTCCTGCTCGCCGTGTCCATGAACGAATATATCGACCCGCGCAGCCGCCTGCGCCGCATGGGAGCCTAAGGCCATGACCCAGGATCTTCTCAAGGTCGAAGGCCTCAAGGCCTACTACCAGATGAACTATTTCGGCGTGGAACGCGAAGTGCGCGCCGTCGACGACATCACCATGACCATCCGCAAGAACGAGGTCTACGGCATTGCCGGGGAAAGCTCGTCGGGCAAGACCAGCTTCATCAAGGTGCTGGCCGCGGCGATCCGCCCCCCGATGCGGATCGTGGCCGGGTCGGTGAAATACGACTTCAAGAACGGCCCCATCGACGTGGCGACGGCCACGCCGGCGCAGATCGAAGCCGTGCGCTGGCGGCACCTGAGCTACATCATGCAGGGCTCGATGAGCGTGCTCAATCCGGTGCGCCGCATCGGGCGCACCTTCGAGGATTTCGCCAAGCGCCCGCTGGGGCTGAGCGGCCCGGCCTATCGCGAGCGGGTGCTCAACCATCTTGAGCGCCTGAAACTCCCCGCCGACGTGCTCAACGCCTATCCGCATGAGCTGTCCGGCGGCATGCGCCAGCGCGTGACCATAGGGCTGGCCACCGTGTGCCACCCCGAATTCGTCATCGCCGACGAGCCCACCACCGCGCTCGACGTGGTGGTGCAGAAGGAAGTGCTCGGCTTGATCCGCGAGATCCAGCAGGACATGGGGTCGTCCGTGGTCTTCGTGACCCATGACATGACGGTTCATGCCAACATGGCCGACCGCGTCGGCATCATCTATGCCGGGCGCCTCGTTGAAGAGGGCCCGACGCGGCAGATGTTCTTCGCCCCCAAGCATCCCTATACGGCCCATCTGGTGGCCAGCCTGCCGCGCATCGGCGACACCACCCAGCGCCCGGCCCTCGAGGGGCGGCCGCCAAGCCTGGCCAATCCGCCCAGCGGCTGTCGCTTCCACCCGCGCTGTCCGCTGGCGATCGACAAATGTCGGACCGATGTGCCGCCATTGATCCAGGTGGCCAATGATCATCGCTCGGCCTGCTGGCGCTGGCAGGATGTGCAACCCCTGGTAGCCCCGCAACATCAGGCGGTGATGGCATGAGTACCCTGCTCGACGTAGCCAATGTATCCAAGCGCTTCACCATGGGCGGCCTGCTGTCGCGCAAGACCGTCGAGGCGGTCCAGGATGCCAGCCTGTCGCTGAGCGTCGAGACGCCGGAGATCTTCACGATCATCGGCGAATCCGGCTCGGGCAAGACCACCCTGGCGCGCATGATCCTGGGGCTGGAACTGCCCACCGACGGCGAGATCAGCTTCCGCGGCAAGACCGTGAGCCATCGGGTCAGCCGCCAGGAGCGGCTGGAATTCATGGGCCATGTACAGCCGGTGTTCCAGAACCCGTTCGAGGCCTTCAACCCGCTCAAGCGCATCGACCGCTATCTCGAATCCACCGCCCGGCGCTTCCTCAAGCTGCGCCACCGCGACGATCTCGATGCCGCCATGGACGGCGCCCTGCAGAAGGTGGGCCTGAGCCTTGCCGAAGCCAAGGGCCGCTTCCCGCACGAGATGAGCGGCGGCCAATTGCAGCGCGCCGCCATTGCCCGCGCCCTTATCCCCAATCCGTCGCTGCTGGTGGCCGATGAGCCCGTCAGCATGGTCGATGCCAGCCTGCGCATGAGCATCGTCAACCTGCTCAAGAGCCTGCGCGACGACCTCAAGGTCAGCGTCATCTACATCACCCACGACCTGGCGACTGCCTACTACATCTCCAACCGGCTGATCATCATGCAGCGCGGGCGGATCGTGGAAATGGGCGATGCACGGACCGTGCTCGACAATCCCGAGCACCCCTATTCGCGCCTGCTCAAGGCCAGCGTGCTCTCGACCGAGGATGCCGGCAGCGGCAAGCTCCTCACCGATCCCGGCATGGCCGAACGCGCCACCGCGCTGGTCCGCCAGCAGGGCAAGCTCGTGGCGCGGCCCGACGGGCGTAGTGTCCGGGTCTATGAGAAGGCCTGACGGTTCAGGTGACTTGACCGCCTCCGACCGCGCAGGAATATTGCCTTGAGCCGCCGCAGGAGCGGGCACTTTCGTGCCCGCTGCCATGCAGGCCGTGGCTTACTTGCCCCAGAAGGCGTCTTCCTGCTCGGGGTCCGACGAAAACAGCCATACTTCGACGATCTTTCCGTCCGCAATGCGCAGCAGATCGATGCCGGGCTGGTCGACCGTGGCGCCTTCGCGCTGGCCGGCGAATTCGATCTCGATGGCGACCAGATTGCCGTTGGCGAGAAAGCGATGGGCGTGGGTGATGGCAAAGCTCCCGCCAGACTTGGTCATCATGGCACCCATCATGGCACCGAATTCGGCAATGCCATTCTTGGTGCCCGAGAACTGGTTGTTGCCCGGCTGGTGCCAGATAACCTGCGGGGAAAGCAGCTCGCCAAGCGAGGCCTGGTCGCCCGTCTGGACGGCTTTGATGTAGCCCTGGGCGATTTCGATATTGGTCATTTTTTGTCTCTCACTGCGGATGCCGGAACGCGCTGTCCGGCTCATGAGATGGTAATAAATGGTTCAGATGCGTCACGTCGTGGTTGATACCTGCCAATTTATGGTAGTTATCGGACATGCGGAGCACCAGGTAGGTGGAACGAGTTGGCGAAGAATACGGCAAAGGTGGATCAACTTGCCTACCGCCCGAGCGGTCGCGAGCTCGATGTCGAAGTCTTCCGCTTTTCCGATCTGCGAAGGCGGGTCGGCCGCGCGGAGATCCTGGCGCTCTACCACTATTCCTTCCACACCCTGGTTTGCGTCACCGAAGGGGAGGTGATCCAACAGCTGGACTTCCAGCCGCTCACCTGCTCAGCCGGTTCCCTCCTCGTGGTCAGACCGGGGCAGGTGCACAGCTTTGGCAGTGATGCAGGATGGGATGGATGGATGGTGCTGTTCAGGGCAGATTTCCTGCCATCGGAAACCCAAACCACTGCCGACCTGCTTCCGGCCCTCGGTTTGGACCGGCTGCCCGATCATCTGCCCCTGTCGGCGGCGGACTTTCATGCCGTCAGCGAGATCATCACCAGGATGCAACTGGATGCGGCGATCGATGCGGGGGCCAGGGATGTGCACGCGCTTCTGCGCTACCAGCTTTGCGCACTGCTTTTGCGCCTCACCATCCTGCAGGACCGGCAGGTGGGCGGTGCCGACACGCGAAGCCTTGCCGTGCAGCGCTTTGCCAGGTTCCGCCGGCTCGTCGAGCAGAACTATGCCGGCTGGCACCAGGTAGCCACCTATGCGGCCGCTCTGGGCTGCACGGAGAAGAGCCTGACGCGCGCCGCGCTGGAGGCCACCGGCCAGAGCGCCAAGCGTGTCATCACGGCCCGCATTGCGCTCGAGGCAAAACGCCTCCTGGCGCACACCGACAGGTCCATCTACCTCATCGCTGAGGGACTGGGCTTTGAGGAAGCCACCAACTTTGCCAAGTTCTTCAAGCGCGAGACCAATTGCACCCCGATCGGCTTTCGCCGGCAATACAAGCAATAGCCGACCACAACCCTTTCGGGCGCCCGCACAATTCAAACTTGGGGAAATGGAGCGGGTGAAGGGAATCGAACCCTCGTCGTAAGCTTGGGAAGCTTCTGCTCTACCATTGAGCTACACCCGCAATGCGCCACTAGATGCGGGAAATACGCGGGGTCGTCAAGGCATCCGATTAATAGTCGCATAACGGCTGCGAGCCTATGCTCGCCTCAATTCCGGGGGCGGATATGCGCATTCTGATCGTTGATGACAGTCGATCGAGCCTCGCCATGATTGGCACGATCGTCAAGGCGGCCACCAATGCCGAGATCGACGCGTGCCTCCACCCTTTCGACGCCCTCGAACGCAGCGCGGTCACCCAATATGACCTGGTGCTGGTCGACCACATCATGCCCGAAATGGACGGCGTGCAGTTTACCAGCGCCCTGCGCGCCCGCGACGCCTACCGGCTGGTGCCGATCGTCATGGTCACCTCCGACATGGACCGTAATACGCGCATCGAGGCTATCAGGGCCGGGGCGACCGACTTCGTCAACAAGCCGTTCGACCCCACCGAATTGCAGGCCCGCGTCGCCAACCTGCTGACCCTGCGGGCCGCGCAGGTCGAGCTGGCCGACCGCGCCAACTGGCTGGCGCGCGAGGTGGAAACCGCCACGGCGCATCTGCTGGAGCGTGAGGAAGAGATCATCTGGCGCCTGGCGCGCGCCATCGAATACCGCGATGGCGATACCGGCGAGCACGTCTCGCGTGTCGCCCAGATCAGCCAGCTCATCGCGTCAGGCATAGGCCTCAGCCCCCAGCGCTGCCGCACCATCTACCTGGCAGCGCCGCTGCACGATATCGGCAAGATCGGCATCGCCGATGCCATTCTGGGCAAGCCAGGCAAGCTGACGCCAGAAGAGTTCGGCATCATGCGCGGTCACGTCACCATTGGTGCACGCATCCTGGAAAACGGCTCATCCGAACTGATCCGTACCGCCGAGCTGATCGCCCAGAGTCACCACGAGCGCTGGGATGGCACCGGCTATCCCGACCGCCTGTCCGGTACCGATATCCCGATCGAGGCGCGCGTGGTTGCCATTGCCGACGTGTTCGACGCGCTGTGCTCCGAGCGGCCATACAAGGCGGCCTGGTCGATCGAAAGGGCCTATGCCGAGATTGTCGCCTGTAGCGGCACCCATTTCGATCCCGCCTGCGTCGCCGCCTTCTGCGCGCAATGGTCCGAGATCGAGGCGATCATGGGTGGCGCCGAGGCCCAGGCCAGGGCCGTCGGCTTCTAGCGCACTCCCATCGTTTCAACCCCGGATCAGTCGCTCCCAGCGGACAAGCCCGCTGGTTTGCGCGCGCACCCGCTTGCCGATGCGTACTCGACAGCCGGCAACGGACCAAACGTCCCGGCCGCTGATTTCCTGCAAGATCAAGCAGCGGGCCAAAACCGATCAGGCGCAACAATACTCGGCAGAACGCCAAGTAATACTTGGCGCATGACTCAGGCCGGACTCACCGGGCCAGAGTCGAAGACTCGCTGTGACAGAATCGAGATTTAGTCGATTCAAGGAACGCGTCGCGAAGATTCTGAATCAATGGCAAGTTGTTCGTGGATAGAGATTGAGCAAAAATTGATAATGCCAAGTATCATTCAGTAAGGGTGCCTTAATCAACTTCGGTTACCGTCTGTAATGCATCGGATGGGAATACGGTGCGCGTAATGAAGTCAAGGAATGCGTCGGTTAGCGGTAGTATTAGCCGGTAGTTGAGACGGTTTTCTGCTGCGACGACCCATCCAACGGTAGTAAAAATCATGCGTTGCGTTCTGTGCTTTTCGGCTCGGTCATTGCCATGACCAGAGACGGCTTTCATGTGGTCGAAATTTCAGGCGATGCCGGCCTTCGCGCGGCCCAGGACATCGCATTGTCCTTGCGCCAGGCGCTCGCCGGCCATGACCGGGTCACCATCACGACCGCGGGCGTTACCGGCGCCGATATCACCACCATCCAGTTGCTGCTGGCTGCCAGCAAGCAGGCTCGCGCCTCCGGCAAGTCGCTTGCCTTGACGGCGCCGCCCGCGGGCGCGCTGCGCGCGCTGTTGATCGATGTCGGTTGCCTCGATGCCGATGGCCATCCACTCACGGCCGATGGCGATTTCTGGACACAAACTGCAAGACCGGGCGAGGGCCAGCCAGCATGACCAAGACCATCCTGACCATCGATGATTCAGCATCCATCCGACAGATGGTGGTGATGACGCTGTCGGCCGCCGGCCTCGACGTCATCGAGGCCATCAACGGCGCCGATGGCTATACGAAGGCCACCGGCCAGACTGTCCATGCCGTGATCACCGACCTCAACATGCCGGTCATGAACGGCATCGAGTTCATCAGGAAGTATCGCCAGCACCCCTCCAGCAAGGGCGTGCCGATCATCCTGCTGACCACCGAATCCGATGAGGAACTCAAGCGCCAGGCCAAGGAGGCCGGCGCTACCGGCTGGATCGTCAAGCCGTTCAAGCAGGAGCAATTGCTGGCCGTGGTCAAGAAGGTCACCGGCACATGAGCTTCCCCGATCCGACCGAGACATTCCGCCAGGAAGCCCGCGAGCTGCTCGAGCAGCTTGAACTGGGTCTGCTCGATCTGGAGCAGAACCCTGATAATGGCGACCTGATCAACTCCACCTTCCGCGCCCTCCATACCATCAAGGGTTCGGGCGCCATGTTCGGCTTCACCGCCGTCGCTGCCTTCGTGCATGAATTCGAAACCGCTTTCGACCAGGTGCGCAAGGGCCATACCCCGGCTACCTCGGAGCTGATCGCGGTGGCGCTCGATGCCAAGGACCATATCCACCGGCTGATCGAGCAGCCCGACGCGCCTCCTTCCGGCGGCGAGGCAATTCTCGATGCCCTGCACATTGTTATCGCAGGCGGCAGCGCCGAACCCATTGCGGCCGGCCTGTCCCCAATTACCGTGCCGACCCCGGCAGCGCCAGCCACTACGCCAGCCACGCTCTGGCGCATCCGTTTCCGCCTGCCCGGCGATGCGCTGGTCTATGGTACCAATCCGCGGCTCCTGCTCGACGAGATCCGCGAGATCGGCCCCTGCACGATCACCGCGCTGACCGACACCATCCCGCCGCTCGATATCATCGACCCCGAAGTGCCCTATCTCGGCTGGCAGATCGATATCGAACATGACGACCCGCGTGGCGCCATCGACGATGTCTTCATGTTCCTCAAGGACGGCATGGAGCTGTCGGTCGAACCGCTAACCGATGCGAGTGCCGACCTTATCGACGCGCCCATGGGTGCCGAGATCGATCTGACGCTCGATCCTGATCCCAAGCCCGTGGCGGAGCCGCCGGCTCCAGTGGCCGAGACCTCCAAGCCCAAAGCGGCGCCCGTCGTGGCTGAGGAAAAACCCGCCACTGCCATGCCGGAGCGGGCCGCCTCCTCGTCCATGCGCGTCGATGCCGAGCGGCTCGATGAACTGATGGATCGCGTCGGCGAACTGGTGATTGCCCAGGCCCGCCTGACCCAGATCGCCGCCATGAGCCAGGACGGCAATCTCAAGACCATCGCCGAAGAACTCGAGCGCCTGAGTTCGGGCCTGCGCGACACCACTATGGGCATCCGCATGGTACCTATCGGTAGCCTCTTCAGCCGCTTCCGCCGCCTGATCCATGACTTGAGCCGCGACCTGGGCAAGGAGATCGAGTTCATCACGTCGGGTGAGGATACCGAGCTCGACAAGACCATGATCGAGCGGCTGGCCGACCCGCTGGTCCACCTGATCCGCAATTCGGTCGACCACGGCCTCGAAGGCGCCGACAAACGCCTCGCCGCCGGCAAGCCGGCCAAGGGCACGGTGCGCCTGTCGGCGGTCTATGCCGGCGCCGAAGTCGCCATCTCGGTCACCGATGATGGGGCGGGGCTCAATGCCGAGCGCATCCGCGCCAAGGCCGAGGAAGCCGGCCTGCTCGCGCCCGACGCCAAGATCGCCGATGCCGACCTCTGGCAGATGATTTTCGCGCCCGGCTTCTCGACGGCCAAGGAAGTGACCTCGCTCTCGGGCCGCGGCGTCGGCATGGATGTGGTCAAGCGCACCATCGACGGGTTGCGCGGCAGCATCGATGTCGCCACCACGCCGGGCAGCGGCTCGACCATGACTTTGCGCCTGCCGCTGACCCTGGCCATCATCGACGGCATGCTCGTGCGCGTCGGCAATGGCCGCTACACCATTCCGCTGGCCGCAGTGGAAGAATGCGTCGAGCTGCCCGAGGGCATCGAGGCCAATGCCCGCGGCCGCAACTTCCTCGATATCCGCGGCAGCCTGGTGCCCTTCCTCCGCCTGCGCGAAGTCTTCGGCACCAAAGTGCCGCTCGAGCCGCATCAGAAGGTCGTCATCGTCTCCTCGGGTGAGGGCAGGGTCGGCCTCGTGGTCGATCAGATCATCGGCAACAACCAGACGGTCATCAAGCAACTGAGCAAGCTGCACGCCTCGCTGAAGTCGTTCTCCGGGGCAACCATCCTGGGCGATGGCACGGTCGCGCTCATTCTCGATACCGCGCATCTGGTTGCGCATGGTCAGTTCTATGTCGATCAGGGGAGGGCGGCATGAGCGCTATCGCAGCCGGCTCCATGAAGGCACTGACCCTGCGCCTGGAGGACGAACTGTTCGCCATCGAGGCGGGCAGCGTGCGCGAGATCCTCGATCTCGTGCCGATTACTGAAGTGCCCAACGCCTCGCCCTTTGTCAGCGGGCTGATCAATGTCCGCGGCCGCGTCGTGCCGCTGGCCGACCTGCGCGTGACATTCGGCATGGCCCGGCCCGAGCCCGACCAGGATACCCGCATCGTGGTCATGGAGATCGACATCGACGGCGAACCCACCGTGGCCGGCATTCTCGCCGACAAGGTTCACGACGTCACCGATATCGAGGCCGCCTCCATCGAGGAAGCCCCCAAGGTCGGCATGCGCTGGCCGCCCGAATTCATCCGCGGCATCGGCAAGCGCAATGGCGGCTTCATCATCATCCCCGATCTGGGGCGAATTTTCGAAACACAGGGCAGCAGAAGCGCGCCCGTCGCAGCATCAGAAGAAAGGTCTGCACCGTGAGACTCACCATTAAAACCAAGCTGGCGGCGGTGTTTACCGTCGTGGTCGCGCTCTCGGCGGGCAGCATGTTCGTTGCCCTGCAGGGGTTGGGAAGCATCAACAATTCCATGGAATCCGTCATCAACGGTCCGGTGGAACGCTCCCTGCAGCTCAAGTCGATGCAGAATGAGTTGACCTCGGTGGCCAGCAATATGCGCACCATGGTCCTCAGCACCGACAGCGCCGAGATAGAAACGCTCCGCGCCGCCATGCAGGAGAACTATGCGACGTTGAAGGCCGACGCCGAGGTCCTGGTTGGCAGCTTCACCAATCCGGACAATGTCGCTGATATGACGAGCTTCGTTGCGACGCTCGAAGAGTATTGGACCGAGCTCGAGATCGCTCAGGACGAAGCCGCCAAGAACAGCGATACCGCCGCCTTTGCCATCACCACCTCCGAAGGCAGCGCCGCCATCACCGCCGTCGAAGAGACCATGGCCAAGCTGCTGCCGGCCCTGTCTGCCCGTGTCACCTCCGGCGACGCCTCAGCCTTCCCGGCCTACGAAACGGCCAGCACCCTGTTCCTCGACGCCAGCGACGTGTTCCGCCAGCACCGCAACGTGCTGCTCGCCTCCAGCAATCCGGCCAAGCAGGACCAGTGGTACGGCGATTTTGACGGCGTGTTCGAACGCATCGAGCCCAATATCGATCGCCTCGCCCGCCAGGTTGGTGCGTCCGAGGCGTCGCTGGTCAGCGATCTGCGCGGTAATTTCGACGCGCTCTTTGCTGCCATGAACAAGGGCAATGCCATTGCCATCGAGCGGTCGCAGTACAACGCCACCCAGATCATTCATGGCGCAGCCGCCGACTTGCGCGACCAGGCCAATGGGTTGGTCGACGCCATCATGGCCCGCAACGAAATCACGGTGAAGAACGCGCTGGCCGAAGCAGACGCTCTCTATGAATCGAGCCGCCTGTTCCTGATCGGCCTCCTGGTCGCCTCGATCGCCATCGCCGCCATTGCCGCCATCTGGATCGTCATGTCGATCTCGCGGGCTCTCGCCAGCGCCGTGCGCCTCGCCAACGAAGTTGCCGACGGCAATCTCAGCGCCAGCGCTTCGGTCAGGTCCAACGACGAGATCAAGGACCTGATTGACGCTCTCAATGCCATGACCCGCAAGCTGCGCGAGGTGGTGAGCGAAGTCACTTCAGCCACCCGCAACGTCGCGGCCGGCAGCCAGGAAATGTCGGCCACGGCCGAGCAGCTCAGCCAGGGCGCGACCGAACAGGCATCCTCGACCGAAGAAGCCTCCGCTTCGATGGAAGAAATGGCGTCCACGATCAAGCAATCGGCTGACAATGCCAGCCAGACCGAAAAGATCGCCCGCCAGTCGGCGGCCGATGCGATTGCCTCGGGCGAAGCGGTGAACAATGCCGTGACCGCCATGCAGACCATCGCCGAGAAGATCATGGTCGTGCAGGAAATCGCCCGCCAGACCGATCTGCTGGCTCTCAACGCGGCGGTGGAAGCTGCCCGCGCCGGCGAACATGGCCGCGGCTTTGCGGTGGTGGCGTCCGAAGTGCGCAAGCTCGCCGAACGCAGCCAGGCTGCCGCAGCCGAGATTTCGACGCTATCCGGCACCACCGTCAAGGCAGCCCAGTCGGCCGGCGAGATGCTGAGCAAGCTGGTGCCCGACATCCAGCGCACGGCCGAACTGGTGGAAGAAATCTCCGCCGGCAGCCGCGAGCAGAATGCCGGTGCCGCGCAGATCAATACGGCGATCCAGCAGCTCGACAAGGTGACCCAGCAGAACACCTCGGCCGCCGAAGAAATGTCGGCGACCTCGGAGGAGCTGGCCAGCCAGGCCGAGCAGCTTCAGACTGCCATCAGCTACTTCCGCATCGACAACGCGACCATGCAGGCGGCCAACCGCAGCGAACCTGCCCCGGCTGCCGATCTCAAGCAGGCCATTCTGGCCAAGGCGCCGCATATGGCCCCGCGCAAGCCTGCGGCCAAGCCGAAAGCCAAGGCCAAGACCACCAGCACGGGTGGCTTCGACCTGGACCTCGATGACGGCCAGGACGAACTCGACGCCGACTTCAGCCGGCGCAGCGCCTGATAGGGGGCAGCAATGGCCGAACGGGCACAATACGTCACCCTTGGCGTGGCCGACGAACTCTTCGCCGCTCCGGTGGCGAAGGTGCAGGAGATCCTCGATATGCGGCCGATTGCGCGGCTGCCGCAGGCGCCCGACACCCTGCTTGGCATGATCGACGTACGCGGCCAGGGTATTCCCGTGGTCGATCTGCGCCTGACGCTCGGCCTGCCGGCGGCTGCCGACACCGAAAATACCCGCATCATCGTGCTGGCCCTCGCGGGTCAGCACGGCGACCTGCGGCTCGGCCTGCGCGCCGACCGGGTGTTCGAGGTGACCATCCTGGACGAAGACGCACTCGATCCGCCACCGCCAGTCGGTGGCGCCTGGTCTGGGCGGTGCATTGCCGGCATCGGCCGGCGCAATGGCCGCTTCGTCACCGTGCTCGATCTCGAGAGTCTGCTCGGCTCCTTCGAGGACGCCGCGGCCGCCTGAGCCGAACCCGACCGCCCTTCGGCTGGAGAATAGACCATTGCCCCCATCCGCCCACCAGGCTGCCATCCAGCTGGACAACACCGATGACGATCACCTCTCGGCGCGCGATTTCAAGCGCATTGCCGATCTGATCGGCGAGGAAGTCGGCATCAAGCTGCCGCCGAGCAAGCGGCTGATGGTCGAGGGACGCCTGCGCAAGCGCGTGCGTGCGCTGGGGCTGGCTAGTCTCGACCACTATGGCACCTATCTCTTCCAGCGCGATGGGCTGGCGGTGGAGCGGCCCTTCCTCATCAACGCCGTAACCACCAACAAGACCGATTTCTTCCGCGAACCCGAGCATTTCGAGCTGCTCGAGCAGCGGTTGGTGTCCGAACTCGTCACCTTGCGGCGCGCCGAACGGAAACCCCTGCTCAAGATCTGGAGCGCCGCCAGCTCGACCGGTGCCGAGGCCTATACCCTGGCCATGGTGCTGGCGGACCTCGTGGCGCAACGCCAGGACTTTCGCTTCGCCATCCTGGGCACCGACATATCGACAGCCGTGCTGGAACAGGGCGTGCGCGCCGTCTATCCGGCCGAACTGATCGCGCCGGTGCCGCAGGGCAAGCAGCAGCGCTACCTGATGCATGGGCGTAAGCCGGGCCCAAGGCCCGAGGTGCGCATCGTTCCCGAATTGCGCCGCCTGGTCCGCTTCGAGCGCCTGAACCTGATGGACCAGACCTATCCCTTCGACCGCGATGTCGACGTCATATTCCTGCGCAACGTGCTGATCTATTTCGACAAGGCCGACCAGGAAAAGGTGATCCTGCGACTGGTCAGTCATCTTAGGCCCGGCGGTTATCTCATTCTTGGTCATTCCGAATCCATGATCGGAACGGCGGTGACCATGCGTCAGGTCGCCCCGGCAGTGTTCCAGAAGGCCTGAAGGTTGAGACGATGAGTGCAACCCACCGCAAGATCCGAGTGCTGATCGTAGATGACAGTGCGTCGGTGCGCCTGACGCTCAGTGACATTATCGCCAGCGATCCCGATCTCGAGGTCATGGCAACGGCAGCCGACCCCTATGTCGCTGTGGAGCGCATCCGCCAGGAAGTGCCCGACGTCATGTTTCTCGATATTGAGCTGCCGCGCATGGATGGCCTGACCTTCCTGCGCAAGATCATGAGCCAGCGGCCCATCCCCGTGGTGATCTGCTCGAGCCTGGCCGAGGAAGGCTCGGACACGCTGCTGCAGGCGCTTGAGGCGGGCGCCGTCGATGTCGTGGCCAAGCCGCGGGTCGACACCACCCATTTCCTCCAGGAATCGCGCATGCGCATCTGCGACGCCGCCAAGGCCGCCGCCCATGCCAAGTTCCGGGGCGTGAAGAAAGCCCCGCCGCCGCCGATCAATGTCGAGGCCAAGCTGACCGCCGACGCGATCATTCCGCCTCTGTCGGAAGCGCGCGCCGCCTCCATGCGCGCCAAGCAACCGCAAACCGAACCGATCATCTGTATCGGCGCCTCTACCGGCGGCACGGAGGCTTTGCGCGAAGTGCTCGAAAAACTTCCGGCCACCAGCCCGGCCATCATCATCGTCCAGCACATGCCGGAAAAGTTCACCAATGCCTTCGCCCGTCGCCTCAACGGCCTCTGCGCTATCGAGGTGAAGGAAGCCGAGGATGGCGACGTGGTGCAGGCGGGCAGGGCGCTGATTGCGCCGGGCAACCAGCACATGGTGCTGCAGCGGGCCGGCAGCCGCTACACCGTCAACATCGTCGACGGTCCGCATGTGTCGCGCCACCGCCCCTCGGTGGATGTCATGTTCCGCTCGGCCTCGCAGGTCGCGGGGCGCAATGCGATGGGCGTCATCCTCACCGGCATGGGTGACGACGGCGCGCGCGGCCTGCTCGAAATGCGCCAGGCCGGCAGCCACACCATTGCCCAGGACGAGGAGAGCTGCGTCGTGTTCGGCATGCCCAAGGAAGCCATCCAGCGCGGCGCCGCCGTCAAGATCGTGCCGCTGAGCCGGGTCGCCACCGAAATCGACCTCTATGCCCGCCACGTTCCGCGTACAGGGACCGCGTCATGACTGCCCTTGCCCACGAGTTTGCACCGGCCCCGGCTGATACCACCAGGCTTCGCCAGATCGGCGAGGCGCTGGCGCGTCCGCGCGAGCAGATCGAAAGCACCTTCGTCACGGTTGGCGCCCGCCTCGCCGAAGGCGCGGCGATGCTCAACCGCGTCACCAAGGTCTTCGAGGCCCTGCCGGCCCAGTTGCAGAGCCCTGACCTGCTGGAGGCCTCCACCCGGCTGGCCGATGTCGGCCGGCAGGCGCAGACCATTTCAGCCCTCTTTGCCACCGAGCAGGCAGACCTGGCGCGTCTGGTCGAGGTGGTCGCTGCCGCCGAGCATCCGATCGGCGAGCTCCGCCGCACCGTCAAGATGATGGGCATTGTCGCGATCAACGCCCGTGTCGTCGCGGCCAGCATCGTCGGCGACAGCGACGATTTCGATGTCTTCACCACCGATATCGCCAAGCTCTCCGAGGGAGCCAGCTCCACCATCCAGCAATTCACATCGGCCTATCGCCAACTGACGGACGAGGTCGGCCAGGCGGCACGCCAGCGCAGCCAGTTCGAGAATGCCCATGCCGATACGCTGAGCGGGCTGGCCACCGATATGGAAACCGCGCTGGCCGAACTGGCGCGTCACCGCGAAACCTCCGCCAGCGGCAGCGCCGAAACCGGCCGCGTCTCCCGCCAGATCGTCGGTCGGATCGCCAGCGCCGTCATGGCCTTGCAGGTCGGCGACGCCACCCGCCAGCGCATCGAGCATGTGGAAGCGGGCCTTGCCTCACTCGGCGACCTGCTGGAGTCAGGCAATCTTGAAGAAAACCAGAAGCAAGCTGCGAGCAATCTTGCGGGCAGCTTGCAGGTTGCCCAGCTCTCCGCTGCCGCCGCCGCCTTCGAAAATGACGTAGCCGAAGCCGGCACTGCCCTGCGCGATCTCGCCGCCGACGCCCGTATCATCATGGACCAGAGTCGCGCCATCTATGGCCAGGACGACGAAGCCGGCGCCTCGTCGCTGGCCGCCCTCAGCCAGGCGGTGCGCCACGCCGCAACCGTCCTGCGCGATTGCGAAGCCGAGCGCGGCAAGCTGGAAAGCGTTGCCACAGCAGTCCTTGGCACCGTCGGCACCCTGCTCAGCCATGTCGAAGCCGTGCAGGAAATCGAGGCCAATATGCGCCTCGTCAGCCTCAACGCCGCCGTCAAATGCGCCCAGCTTGGTCCGCGCGGCGCTGCTCTCAACGTCATTGCGCGGCAGTTGCGCGAGCTGACCGGGGAAACCGTCGCCGCCGCCGAAGGCGCCATGGCCGGCCTGCACGAGGCCGCAGGCCTCGCCCAATCCTTCGGCGCCGCCGCCAATGGCGATGCCGCCGGTCGCGTCGGCCAGCTCGAACAGGAGGCGACCGCCGCCCTGCTGCTGCTGCAGGGTGTCGATACCGCCCTCGCCGAAGCCCTGGGGGCTCTCAACCGTGATGGCCCCAGCGTTATCGGTCTGCTCGAAACGGCCGCGGAAACCTTCGCCAGCCAGGCGGCCATTTCCGAGACCATGCGCGATCTCGAGATGCAACTGGTCGCCGAATGTCCGTCAGAGGCGTCGGTGGCCCCGATGGGCGCCATTGCCGAGCTCCTGGCCGCGCATCGGGCCCGCTACACCATGGATGCCGAGCGCAAGATCCACGAAAAGCTGCTCGGCAAGGAAATCGTGGAGGCTGCGGCGCCTGTCGAGCCTGTCGAGGAGGTGGACCTGGACGACGTGTTCCTCTAGGGGCGAACCACCCTGGATGGGGGTTGAGACGGGTTGCGCGAGGACTATGGTGGAGGCAGTGCCGCGTGTTGCCCTTGCCACTTTCCTGGAGCTCCGCCTTGCGCAAAACCCTCCCCATGGCCATCGCCGCCGTCCTGATGCTCGCCAGCCCAGTGCTGGCCCAGAATGATGTCTGCTACGACGAACGCGGCAACTACGCGCCGGATGTCACGGCGGGCTGGCAAGCCTTCCAGGCCAACGCGCAGGCGGACGCGATGCAGCGCCTGATCGGCACCTGGTACACCGAAATCCCCAATGCCGACGCCTCGGCGACCGCCTATATCTACCAGACCTACGAGCCATCGGGGCTGTTCACCACGCAGGTTCGCACCTGCGACGTCATGGGGCTCTGCCGGGACGATCCGGCGCATGGCTTCTGGGCCGCACAGCAGGATGCGCAAGGGGTGATCACCACCATGAGCGTCACGTCCAATACGCGCATGAGCAACTATTGCTCGCTTGGCCAGGCAGTGGTCGAGGGCAATTTGCTGCGCAACAATGCCGGCCAGACCTGGCAGCGGGTGCAGTGATCAGCCCGAATAGGGCTTGAAGTGCTTGGACAGCTTGAGCGTCTGCGCCTGGTAGTTCGAGCCCAGGGCCGAGCCATAGAGCCGGTCCGGCGCCTCGGCCAACCGCTCATAGATCAGCCTGCCGATGGTCTGACCATGGCCGAGCAGGAACGGCACTTCGCGGCTGCGCACTTCAAGAACGGCGCGGCTGCCGGTGCCACCGGCCGACGAATGGCCGAAGCCAGGATCGAAGAAGCCCGCATAGTGGACGCGGAACTCGCCCACCAGCGGGTCGAACGGCACCATTTCCGCCGCATGGGTAGGCGGCACATGCACCGCCTCGTCGCTGACCAGGATGTAGAACTCGTCCGGGTCGAGGATCAGTTCCTCGCGGCCGCGATTGGTCAGCGGATCCCAGAAATCCAGCACGTCGAGCGCGGCTTTCTTGTCGACATCGACCACCGCGGTATGGCGCTTGGAGCGGAAGCCGATCAATCCGTTACGGTTTTCGCCCTTGAGGTCGATCGACAGCGCCACGCCTTCGCCCACCGGCACATTGTTGTTGAAGACCAGCGTATCGGAGGCATGCAGCGCCTGGTGCTCGGCCACGCTCAAGCGGTGGTCGCCGGAGCGGAACCGCATCTGGCTGAGCCGCGAACCGGTGCGGACCAGCACGGGGAAGGTGCGGGGGCTGACTTCGAGATAGAGCGGGCCGTGATAGCCCGTGGGCATCTGATCAAAGCCGCGGGCGCGATCGCCGATGACGCGGGTGAAGACGTCGAGGCGGCCAGTGGAGCTCTTGGGGTTGGCTGAGGCGCTGACGGCATCCGGCAAAGCCAGTTGCTCCTGCAGCGGCACGAGATAGACGCAGCCGCGCTCCAATACGGCGCCCCTGGTCAGGTCGATCTCATGCAGCTTGAGCGCTTCGATACGCTCCGCCACCGAATGGCTCGGCCCGGGCAGGAAGCTCGATCGCACGCGATAGGCCACATCGCCCAGCCGCAGGTCGAGGCTGGCCGGCTGCACCTGGTCGGTGTCGAACGGGCGCGTCGCCACGATGGCGCCCTGCTGGTGCAGCAGCTCGATCAATCGTGCCGGAAAGACGCCTTGCGGCCAGGCCTGCTGCTTGTCCATGCTGTCGCGCCCCACGGAAACCGTGGCTACCCCTAGCAACCCATGCAATTGACGCCAACAGGCAATTGGCCTTACATCACAACCCAGTGGTGATTTGGCCGGTCGCTTGCAGCCACTTAAAACAAGTTGCTAAAGACCGTTTGGGAACCGGCCGCCTCTATGCGTGCCGGTTTTTGTTTTTGAAGGCGTTTGCGATGTCCCGAGATAAGAACCCCCTCCTTGATCCGAAGCGGCACGGTGCGGCAACGCTGATGGTCCATGGCGGCGACAAGCGCACGGCGTTCAATGAGACAAGCGAAGCGCTTTTTCTCAATTCGGGCTATTCCTATCCCAGCTCAGAACATGCCGAACTGCTGTTCCAGAACAAGATTCCGGGCGCTCATAACTATTCCCGTTTCGCCAACCCCACAGTCGACATCTTCCAGGAGCGCATGGCGCTGATCGAGGGTGCCGAAGCCGGTCGCGCCTTTGCCTCCGGCATGGCCGCGGTGACCAATGCGGTGATGAGCCAGGTACGCGCCGGCGACCATATCGTCGCGGCCCAGGCCCTGTTCGGCGGCTGCCGCTATGTGGTGGAAGATTACGCCCCGCGCTTCGGCGTGGAGTCGACGCTGGTCGACGGCCGCGATCCCGAGAACTTCGCCCGCGCCATGCGTCCAAACACCAAGGTCGTGTTCATCGAAACGCCGACCAATCCGACGCTCGAACTGGTCGACATCAAGGCGGTGGCCGATATTGCGCATGCCCATGGCGCCAAGCTCATCGTCGACAACGTCTTTTCAACGGCGCTCTACCAGAAGCCGCTGCAGCTGGGCGCCGATCTCGTCACCTATTCGGCCACCAAGCATATCGACGGGCAGGGCAGGGTACTGGGCGGCATCGTGCTCGGCTCCAAGGCGCTGATCGAGGGCGATGTCCATACCTTCCTGCGCCAGACCGGCGCAACGCTGAGCGCCTTCAATGCCTGGGTGCTGCTCAAGGGCCTCGAAACCTACGAGCTGCGCATCCGCCAGATGACCGACAGCGCCGAAAAGGTTGCCGACGCCCTGGCGTCCCATCCCAAGATCAAGCGCGTCATCTATCCGCACCACAAGAGCCATCCGCAATACGACCTGGCCAAGCGCCAGATGCAGCGCGGCTCGACGCTGCTGGCCATCGATGTCGGTAGCCAGGAGGCGGCGTTCACCTTGTCCGACAGCCTTGCCGTGATCCTGATTTCCAACAATCTGGGTGACGCCAAGTCGCTGATCACCCATCCGCGCACGACCACCCATGCCCGCCTGACTGAAGAGGTACGGCTGGAAACCGGCGTGACGCCGGGCCTGCTGCGGTTGTCGGTGGGTCTGGAAGCCAGCGATGACCTGATTGCCGATCTGCTGTATGGGCTGGATCAGGTTTAGGTCGATCATGGTCCGGTTCGCGTTGCCCCACCCCCTCCCAGCCTCCCCCATCAAAGGGGAGGTGACGCCCCGTGGGTTGGACCGCATCGAGCGACGGGAGTGGAGAGAAACCTCCCCCTCTGATGGGGGAGGTAGGAGGGGGTGGGGCCGTATGCTCTGCACCCTCATCCTGGCCCTCTTCGCCGCCCCCGCCTTCGCCCAGGCGCTGCCCTATCACACCGATCCCAGCGCCCGCGAAATCCTGCCCAGCCTGACGCCCGTGCCGGCCATTCGCTTCCTGACCACGGCCGATTTCCCGCCCTTCAACTTCAGGGATTCCACCGGCGAACTGATCGGCTTCAACATCGACCTGGCCAAGCGCATCTGCGCCGAGGCCAATGTCGCCTGCACCATCCAGGCCTGGCCGTGGGAGCAGGCGGCGAGCGCGCTCAGCGATAGCCAAGGTGACGCCCTGATCGCCGGGCTCGCCATGACGCCGGAGAACGGCGAACTGTTCGACTTCTCGTCGATCTATCTGGCGCTGCCCGGTCGCTTCGTCACCCGCGCTACCGATATCGGCGTGTTCGACGCCAATGCGCTGGCCGGCAAGACCGTCTCGGTGCGTGCCGGCAGTGCGCACGAGACCTTCCTCACGCGCTATCTGCCCGACGTGATCCTGGCGCGTTTCGACAGCGAGATCGCGGCGCTGGAGGCGGTGGAGGACGGCAAGGCCGACGCTTTTTTCGGTGACGCCATGCGCGCCTCGTTCTGGCTCAACGAGAACCTGACCTGCTGCGGCTTTGCCGGCGAACCCTATTTCCGGCCAAACCTGTTCGGCGAGGGTCTGTCCATTGCCGTGCCCGCCGGCCATGACGCGGTGCGTCACGCCATCGACTGGGCCCTGGTCAAGCTCAAGGACAATGGCGCGCTGGACGAGCTGTACCTGCGCTGGTTCCCGGTGGGCTTCTATTGAGCCGGCTACGCCATGCTCTGATCGTTCTGGGCTGCTACGCCGCCGCTGTGCTGGCGACGCCGTTCCTCGTGGTGCTGTGCGACAATGTCATATCGTTGTGGCCGGGTCGGTCGACATCCAACCCGGAAGACTTGCTCGAGTTTGTCCTCGTGGGGGCTATGATCACCGGCATGTATGCGGCCGCGCCGTTTCTGGTTGCCATTGGCTTGATGCGGTGGTGGCGACGGCGTGACTGGCTGACCCACTCGGTTTTCGGCGTTCTCGTCGCCTATGTGGCGATGGTTCTTTTCACCGAACCGTTCGTCCCCGATCTCCAGCACGCTGCCTTCCTGAGCGCCGGGTTCGGCTCGGGGTTGGTCTATTGGCTGTGCCGACGGCCATTCGGCTGGGCCTGGGCCTAGATCACGCCGTGGGGTGCAGCGCGCGATGCTGCGCGACGGCCACGCGGCCGGCATCGGTCAGCTGATAGACGCCATTGCTGACCCGCTCGAACCAGCCATAGACGTTGCCGAGCAGGATCTTGCCGGCATCCGGCGCGGCGGGTCGCATATCCCTGGGTCGCAGCGGACCGCCAAGCAGCGCCTCCGCGCAGGTCAGGGCCTGCTGCCGATACGCCGTCATGATCGGCTTGCGCGTGCTGCCGCCCAGTGTCGGATCACCGCGCCGCCGCTGATGCTCGCGCACCAGGCGCGACCGCCGCTTCGGATTGGTGCGCGGCATGGGTGTTACGGAATTGACGATGACGCTGACGATGCCCTGGTCGGTGACACCAAGCATGCCGATGCCAAGACGGCGGCACAGATCACGAT
This sequence comes from uncultured Devosia sp., assembly GCF_946479885.1. Next base: position 370,621 of record NZ_CAMLHM010000001.1, on the reverse strand, counting down.
AGCGCTTGTCGCCCTCGCGGCCCTTGCCCTTGGAAATTTTGGCGGCGATCCAGACTTCGTCGGCAATCGCCGCGCGGTCGACGGCCTGCAGGATCAGCTCGAGATTGAAGGTCAGCTTCAGCTCGCACACCACCACGACTGGCGGGTCGGACGGGCTCAACCCGACCAGGTCGCAACTGCCGATCTCACCCTTGACCTCGTAGCCGGCCGCTTCGAGGAAGGCTTTGACCGGCTGGTAGAGCGACGTTTCCATAAAGTGCGGATGGGCTAGCTGGGCATCCGCCGATGCCGCGCCCGCGCCGCCACTTCGATGGCGGCAGTGGTCAGCCGGTCGAGATCGAGCTTGTCGCGCAGCAGTTCGAGGAAGCGCAGCTCTTCCTGCTCGAGATAGAGGTCGACCGAGGCCACTTCGACGGCCACGGCATAGGCCGTGTCCTGCAATTTCTTGGGCAACACGGCGATGGCGTCGTCGATCACCTGGTCCAGTCCGCCGGGGCCGTTGAGCTTGTCGGCGCAGGCATTGGCCACGGCAGCCAGCCGGTTCTTGTCAAACCCTTCGAACACCGGCAGCCGCCCGATCAGGGTCTGAATGCGCACCAGTTCCTTTTCAGTCATGGCGCTGTCGGACGAGGCAGCGACGATCATCAGGTGGATGAGGGCGTCGTGGGCAGCATTGGACATCAGGCATTCCCGGGTCTGGTCTATGATCGATAGCTAGGCGCGTCGCGAGTGCTTGGCAAGACCGGCCCCGAAAACGTTGACGTTGGCCCCATTGGATGCAACACACCCGCTTCACCTCCTGAAAGGCCAGACCTTGTCGCCCGCTCTGTTGCCCCCGCTCGATCCCGCGTTCTTTGAAGCTGCCCAGACTGCCCGCGCCTGGCCGTTTGAGGAAGCCCGGAAACTGGTCAAGCGGCTGGAGAAATCGGGCAAGGGCGAGGCCCTGTTCGAAACTGGCTACGGCCCCTCGGGCCTGCCCCATATCGGCACCTTCGGCGAAGTGGCGCGCACCACCATGGTGCGCACCGCCTTCCGCCTGCTGACCCGCGACCAGATCCCGACCCGCCTGCTGTGCTTCTCCGACGATCTCGACGGCATGCGCAAGATTCCGGATACCGTGCCCTCCAAGGAGGCGATGGAGATCCATCTCCAGAAGCCGCTGACTTCGGTCCCCGACCCGTGGACCAACGAGTTCGACAGCTTCGGGGCGCACAACAACGCCATGCTGCGCCGGTTCCTCGATACCTTCGGGTTCGACTACGAATTTGCCAGCGCCACCGACTACTACAAGTCTGGCAAGTTCGACGCCGTGCTGCGCCGCGCCGCCGAGCGCTATGACGACATCATGAACGTGATGCTGCCCACGCTCGGTGCAGAGCGTCAGGCCACCTATTCACCGTTCCTGCCGATCTCTCCGATATCGGGGCGGGTGCTCTATGTGCCGATGAAGGAAGTCGATGCCAAGAACGGCACGGTGACCTTCACGGACGAAGACGGCCGCGACACCACCGTGCCGGTCACCGGCGGTCACGTGAAGATGCAGTGGAAGCCGGACTTCGGCATGCGCTGGGCCGCCCTCGATGTCGATTTCGAGATGTTCGGCAAGGACCACCAGACCAACGCCCATGTCTATGACAAGATCTGCGAAATCCTCGGCGGCAAGGCGCCCGAACATTATGTGTTCGAGCTGTTCCTCGATTCCGAGGGTCAGAAGATTTCCAAGTCCAAGGGCAATGGCCTGACCATCGACGAGTGGCTGACCTATGCTGGCACGGAGAGCCTGGGGCTCTACATGTTCCAGAAGCCCCGCACCGCCAAGCGGCTGCATTTCGACGTCATCCCGCGCGCGGTCGACGAATATTACAGCTTCATCGCCGGCTACCAGGAACAGGACGTTGCTGCGCGGCTGGAAAACCCGGTCTTCCACGTCCATTACGGCGCCGTGCCGAACCCGGACGTGCCGCTGAGCTTCGCGCTGCTGCTCAACCTGGTGGCGACTGCCAATGCGCAGGACACCAAGGTCATGTGGGGCTTCATCTCGCGCTACCTGCATGGCGCGACGGCCCAGACCCATCCCGAGATCGACCGTCTGGCCGGCTATGCCGTGCGCTACTTCAACGACAAGGTGAAGCCGCTCAAGACCTACCGCGCCCCGACCGAGCAGGAGCGCGCTGCCTTGCAGGACCTGCACGACCAACTGGCTGCCTATGAAGGCTCCACCGATGGCAGCGCGCTGCAGGATGTCGTCTATGCCGTCGGCAACGCCCACAAGTTCGAGCCGCTGCGGGACTGGTTCAAGGCTATCTATCAGGTGCTGCTGGGCGAGGACCAGGGGCCGCGCTTCGGCTCGTTCATCGCTCTGTTCGGCGTCGCCGAGACCCGCAAGCTCATCGCCGAAGCCCTGGCGGGCAAACTGCTCGCCTGAGACGGAATGGCGTGGCGCATGGACTACGAAATCATGCGCCACGCCACGACACCGGCCAACCAGGGCCGGTAGCTAATCCGCGGCCTGGACCGCTGCCGCGTCGTGCTCGAGAATGTCGCCGGGCTGGCACTCGAGATAGCGGCAGATGGCATCGAGCGTGTCGAAGCGGATGCCCTTGACCTTGCCCTGCTTCAGCAGCGACAGGTTGGCCTCGGTGATGCCGATATACTCCGCCAGGTCCTTGGACTTGACGTTGCGCCTGGCCAGCATGACGGCAAGATTGACCTTGATCCCCATGATGGTCACACGAACTGGCTGTTTTCTTCGGCAATTGCGGCGGCTTTCTCCATAGCCCAGGCCAGAGATGCCACCGTGGCCGCAAACAGCGCCATGATCAGCGTATCGCTATCGATCTGCACGGCCAGTTGCCGCATGCCGGCGGGTGCGTTCCAGCTCAGCAGCAGCGTCAGCAGGGTAAAGCCGATCGGTTTGGCAATGACCGCCAGACCCATGCCGACGGCAAAATCCCGCAAGCCGGCAATGCCCCGCGCCGCGAACGGCCGGCCGTGGGCGAATTGGCCGAAACAGACCCGGAGCCGGAGCAGCCCCCAGGCCAGCGGCGCAACAGTCAGCACCGAGACCAGGATCGCCAGAAAGCGCAATGGTGCGTCGAACACCGGCATGACTTCGGGCGCAAAGCCGGTCTGGCTCAATACGCCCTCCCGGTCGATCACCAGCCAATAGAGCGCCACCGCCAGCGGCAGCAGGGCGGCCAGCGTCGCGGCAAGCACGGCCAATATGCGGAACAGCAGCGCGGTGCGGGCGGCAAGCGGAATGCTGATGCCGGTGATTTGGCCGACGAGCAGGGGTTCGGTCTTGATGTCGATCATCGTGGATCCTCCGTGATGACGAAGAGGTAGTTGAATAATTATCGTTTGACAATAAGAAAATTCTGCAAAAGAATATTACGATATCGCAGAACGACAAAGGATATTCCGCATGCGTCTCCTCTTTCCCGCCTTTGCCGCCATGGCCATGCTTGCCATATCGGGGACTGCCCAAGCCGCACCGAGCACCAGCAATGGGCAGGTCTCGGTCGCCCAGGTGCTCGAAATGGTCACCTTGGCCAAGTCCGATCCTGCCGCGCGCACCACGGTCATCGCCTATCTGGCCGGCGTCGGTGAAGCGACCGGACTGATGATGGCGGAGGCGCAGCGGCGAGGCGCCGACTCGGTCCACTGCACCAATGCGTTCAATCTCGATGAGAATGTCGCGGTGGCGGCACTGTCGGCTGCGGCGCCGGACCAGTCGAAATGGCCTGAGACCGCCGCCACGCCGATCATCATCGCCGACATGTTCAGCCGGGCCGGCTGCCGCTAGTCCAGCACCTTGCGGAAGTAAACGACGCGCTGGGTTTCCACGAAGCCGAGCGCGTCGTGCATTTTGTGGCTGCCCAGATTGTCCAGGGCCGCATCCGACGCCAATTCGCTGCAGCCTTGCGCCAGCGCCCATGCCTGCACCGCCGCCACCAACGCCCGGGCGACACCCTGTCTGCGGGCCCCGGGCGCTACATAGATGCCCTCGAGGAACGCCACCGGCGAGGTGTCGCAGCCGTTGACATAGTCGTGTCGCAGGCTGGCTTCGGCAAAGCCGACAGCGTCTCCGCCCGCGTCACGGGCCATCAGGTTCACGGTGTCACCCGGGTCGGCCAATAGCAGCGCCACATCCTCTGCATGCGTGCCCCGGTCGCCGCCGTTCGGCCACAGGGCCTGCCGCATCGCCACCCAGGCCGCAGCGTCCGCCGCTGCCATAGGCGCGACACGCGTCACTGGCTGGCCCAGATGATCCGCGCGATCCACTCCACCTCGGCCAGGTCAAAGATGCGCGGCTCATAGGCCTGGTTAAGCGAATGCAGTTCGATCTGCCGACCGGTCTGCCGGGCGAGTATCTTGGCCATCACCTCGCCATCACGCGTCTTGACCACCACTCGGTCGCCGCGCCTGACCTGCTCGGTGGGCGAGACCACGATGCGGTCGCCCTCGCGATAGAGCGGCTCCATCGAGTCGCCCTGGACTTCGAGCGCGTAAATGCCGCCTTCGCCGGGCGAGGGCAGGGCGATCTCGTCCCAGCCCTGGCCGGCTGGAAAGCCGGCGCTGTCGAAGAAGCCACCGGTGCCCGCCTGCGCCAGGCCAAGCAGGGGAACCGTGCGGTGCGGCTGGTTGTCATTCATTTGCAGGAACGCGCCCGTGCCCGTGAGGAAGGAGTCAAAGCTCTCTCCGGTGGCATCGAGGATCTTGGAAATGCTCTCGGTCGAGGGCCAGCGCTCGCGGCCGTCCTTGCTGATGCGCTTGGAGACGTTGAAGGCCGTCGCATCGAGCCCCGCCAGCTTGGCCAGGGCCGAAACCGAATGGCCATGCCGACGCGCGAGGGCATCAATCCCGTCCCAGATAGCTCTGTGTGACAGCATGGCAAAATACTCAGAGAAGGAAAGATGTCTTAAGTTCGGAATTAAGTCCTATTCTTATAGCCGTGAGCGAGGGTTGTAAAGGCCTTCGCCCCGGGCGTTACGACGTTAGGCCGAGCTTACCTAGTCGGTAGTCAAGGCTGGCGCGGGTGAGTTTGAGGTCGCGGGCGGCGGCCGACACGTTGCCGGCGTTGCGATCGAGGGCGGCGCGGTAGATGGCTCGCTCCATGTCCTTGAATGAGCCGCCCTCCGCCTGGGGTGCCGTATCGGCGAAGGGCCGCTGGTCCAACCGGCCATCTTCCGACAATCGAACCGAAAAGGGCGGCAGCAGCTCGGAGCCGCTGAACAGGTGCACGACATCGATATGGCCGTCCTCGTCGGCATAGACCGTGCCGCGCTCGATCAGGTTCTGCAATTCGCGGATATTGCCCGGATAGTCGTATTTCAGCAGGGCTTCCGTGGCCCGCCGGGTGAAGCCGCGGATCTTGCGCCCATGGCGGGTCGAATAGAGCCGCAGGAAATGCGCCATCAGCAGCGGAATGTCATCGCGCCGCTCGCGCAGCGGCGGAATGGCCACCGGGAAGACGCAGAGGCGGAAATAGAGGTCCTGCCGCAGCCGGCCTTGGGTCACTTCGGTGGCGAGATCCACATTGGATGCGGCGACGATGCGCACATCCACCGGAATCGTCTTGCTGCCGCCGACGCGCTCGATCTCGCGTTCCTGCAAGGCGCGCAGCAGCTTGCCCTGCGCCGAATAGGCCAGCGAGGACACTTCGTCGAGAAACAGCGTTCCCCCTGCCGCCCGCTCGAAATAGCCGGGCCGCGAGCTGGTGGCGCCGGTATAGGCGCCCTTCTCGACGCCGAACAGTTCTGATTCCACCAGATTGTCGGGGATGGCGGCGCAGTTGATGGCGACGAATGGCCCGTCGGCCCGCCGGCTCAGTTCATGCAGTTGCCGCGAGAACAGCTCCTTGCCGACGCCGGATTCGCCGACAAACAGCACGGTGGCATCGGTCACCGCCACCTTTTGCAGCAAATGGCGTGTGCGCATGAAGGCGGCGGAAACGCCCACTGCCACACTGCCCGTCGCATCGGGCGCTGGCACGTCGTCCACCGGGCTCGCCTCGGGCGCCCGCGACGCATAGGTGCGGCGGTTCTTCCACTGCAGGCCAAAATACTCGCGCTCCGGCGCGTCCTTTTCCCAGGCTTCGGCATTCTGGCCGATCACCGTGCAATGCTTGGCGCCCATGCCGGCGCATTCGGTTTCGCGGAAGAAGACCGGCTTGCCGAAGAGCTTGCTGGTATAGCCCGAGGGGTAGCCGGTTTGCAGCCAGCAGACGGGCTGGGTGGAAACGCCGTAGCTGGCCAGATGTTCGGCGGCCTCGGAGGAATCGTCCCAGCGGAATTCGCCGAAATAGGTGCCCTTGTCGCTGTCGAACTCGAAATGCTTGGTCGTGACCTTGACGAACCCTTCGAGCGTATGGACGCGCGGCCCGGCGGCGAGGGCGTGGGTCAGGTCCTCCTGCGGCCAGCGCTTCTGGATCAGCTCGGCGTCGCGCACGCCCTGCATGTAGCCGATGCGCATGAACATGGCGCGTGCCGTGTCAGTGCCGAAGGCATCGATGATCTCCTCGCGAATGCGGCCCAGCACGGAGGATTGCATCAGCACCACGCGCTGGTCGTTGAGCCAGATGCGGCCATCGCCCAGCGCGAAGTGCAGCACTTCCGTGAGGTCCTCGAAGGTGGGTGCGGCACCGGTCTCGAGCTCGCTGCTGGCGCCGCGCGCCAGGATGCCGCTGGCCCGCCGCGATGCCTCGGCCAGTGAAATCAGCCGGTCGGCCTTGTTCATGATCGATCCTCCTCGCGTCAAGAATTCATGATTTCATGAATTCTTCCAGAGGAATCTTCTGAGATCGTGAAATGCGTCGCCGCGACCTCGCCCGCTTGTGACGCGGCCGGTTCCGGCGCCGAGCAAGATCAAATCCTTTGCTGCTGTTCGATTCCGCGCTCTCGACCCCATGCGCCATACCCCTCCGACCCGCATCTGGCACGGCCTTTGCAATTGTGTCGGCAAGCCCGTTTGAGGAAGCGGGCGTGGGAGGACATCGACCAATCTGGTCTTCGGGACGGCCAATGCGCCAGGTGGGAAACCGCCTGTTCGCCAAGCGCCACCGGCTTGCCTGGTGGCAGGTCTCGTCCACCCACGCCTTCTCCTTCCGACGCGACAAGCCGGCACAAGCCGGCCCGAGAAATGGCCGCATCGCCGGCGCGAGGAGGACGATATGAATATCCAGAGCCCCAATTTCATCGCGGTTGAACGCTGGACCGGCAAGGCCCTGTTCAGCGACTGGCAGGCAACCGTCGCCGGCGCCGTCGAGGTGCGCGACCCATCGACCGACGTTTTGCTGGCCAGCGTCGGCCTCGGCGGCCCCGCCGATATCGCCCGCGCCGCCGCCGAGGCTCGTCAGGCACAAAAGGCCTGGGCCAAGACCTTGCCGACCCAGCGCGCCGCCATCCTCAACAAGGCGGCCGACCTCTTGGTCGCCAATGGCGAAGAACTGATCGGTTGGATCATGCGCGAAAGCGGCTCGATCCAGCCCAAGGCCAGCATCGAGATCGAACATGGCGCGCTGTTCATCCGCCACGCCGCCAATCTCGCGACCCAGCCGACGGGGCTCGTGCTCTCCGGCTTCGACGATCGTACCAATTACGCCAAGCGGGTGCCGCATGGCGTGGTCGGCGTCATCTCGCCGTTCAACTTCCCGCTGGTCCTGTCGGTACGTGCCATCGCTGCGGCGCTCGCCCTTGGCAATGCCGTCGTCCACAAGCCCGATCCGCGCACCCCGATCAGCGGCGGCATCATCATCGCCCGCATCTTCGAGGAAGCTGGCCTGCCCAAGGGCGTGCTGCACATCGTCCCCGGCGGCGCCGATGCCGGCGAGGCGCTGTGCACCGATCCCAATATCGCCATGGTCTCCTTCACCGGCTCGGCCCGCGGCGGCTCCAAGGTCGGCGAACTCTGCGGCAAGCATCTCAAGAAGGTGCAGCTTGAACTGGGCGGCAAGAATGCGCTGATCGTGCTCGACGATGCGGATCTCGATATCGCGGCCTCCAACGCCGCCTGGGGCGCCTTCCTGCATCAGGGCCAGATCTGCATGGCCACCGGCCTGATCCTCGCCCATGACTCGATCGCCGCCGCGCTGACCGAACGGCTGGTGACCAAGGCGAGCCATCTGCCGTCAGGTGATCCGTCCTCCGGCCGCGTGGCGCTCGGCCCGATCATTTCGGACGGCCAGGTGCAGTCCATCCAGGCCATCGTCGACGACGCCGTGGCCAAGGGCGCTAGACTCCTAGCCGGCGGCACCCATGACGGTCGCTTCTACGCCGCCACCGTGCTCGATGGCGTGAAGCCCGGCATGCGTGCCTTCGAGGAGGAGATCTTCGGACCGGTCGCCTGCATCGTGCGCTTCGGCTCGGATGCCGAAGCCATCGAGATCGCCAATATGTCGGACTATGGCCTCGCCGCCGGGGTGATCTCGGCGGCCACCGGCCGCGCCCTGGCGCTGGGCGAACAGCTCAATGTCGGCCAGCTCCATATCAACGACCAGACGGTCAATGGCGGCCCCTTCGCCCCCTTTGGCGGCCGAGGCAAGTCGGGCAATGGCAGCCGCATCGGGGGCCCGGCCGATATCGAGGAATTCACCCAGTGGATGTGGATCTCGGTCAAGGACCAGGCCACCGCCTACCCCTTCTGATCCCACAATCCAAAGGAATGCTGCCATGAACCTTTCAGGCAAAACCATTGTCGTGACCGGCGCCTCCTCGGGCATTGGCGGGGAAGTCGCCCGGCTCGCCCGCTTCTCGGGCGCCCGCGTTATCGGCCTCGACCGCAACGACCCTCTCCTCACGCTGGACGGCTTCGTGAAGGTCGATCTGGGTGATACCGCGAGCATCGACGACGCCATTGCCGCGCTGCCGGAGCAATTCGACGGGCTGGTCAATGCCGCAGGCGTTCCCGGCACCGCCCCAAAGGAGCTGGTAGCGAAGGTCAACTATCTTGGCCTCCGCCACCTGACGGAGGGTGTCGTCGACCGGCTGAAGCCCGGCGCCTCAATCGTCAACTTCGCCTCGGTGCTGGGCGGCGAGTGGCAACAGCGTCTGGCCCTGCACAAGGCGCTGTCTGATGTCGACGGCTTCGCCGAGGGCGAGGCCTGGCTCGCGGCCAATCCGGTGCCACAGGACACCTGCTACCAGTATTTCAAGGAAGCGCTGATCGTCTGGACCTTTGCCCGCGCCCAGGAGTGGTTCCTCAAGTTCGACCTGCGCATGAACTGCGTGGCGCCGGGGCCGGTCTTCACCCCCATCCTGGGCGATTTCGTCACCATGCTGGGCCAGGAACGCATCGCCAACGACGCGCCGCGCATGAAGCGTCCCGGCTTTGGCGACGAGATCGCTCCGCCGGTCACCTTCCTCCTCTCCGACGCCGCCCGCTGGATCAACGGGATCAACCTGCCCATCGATGGCGGGCTGGCCTCCACCTACATCTGAGGAGGACCGCCATGTCCAAGGAACAGCTCGATTTCATCCTGAAGATCAGCGCCGAAAATCCGCCACCGGCCAATGCCACGCCACCGCAACTGCGCGAGTGGTTCGAAGCGATCAACGCGCAGACCCCGATTGCCGATGGGGCCATGATCGAGACCATCTCGGTCGGCCCCTGTTCGGCCGAACTGATCCGCCTGCCGGGCGGCGACGAGAACCGGCTGGTGATCTACTACCATGGTGGCGGCTTCCTTTTCGGCTCGCCGCGCTCGCATCGCACCATCGCCACGCACCTGGCCAAGGCCAGCGGTGCCACCGTGCTCAGCGTCGACTATCGCCTAGCGCCCGAGCATCCGGCGCCGACTGCGCATGACGATGCCTATGCTGCTTATCGCTGGGCGCTCGATCGCGGCTACCCGCCAGCATCGGTGGTGCTGAGCGGCGACTCGGCCGGTGGCAACCTGGCGCTGGCTGCAGCAGTGCGGGCGCGCGACGCCGGCCTGCCGCTGCCGGCCTGTCTCGTGCTGATGTCGCCGGCTTTGGACCTGGCGAGCGAGGGCGAGTCGCACCGCACCATGGCCGACGCCCCCCTGGTCAATCGCGACCTCATGGGCCTGTTCAACATGGTCTATGTCGGCGCCGGCGACCTGCGCTCGCCCAAGGTCACCCCGTTCTACGGCGATGTCTCGGGCCTGCCGCCCGTGCTGGTGCATGTCGGCTCGTGGGAACTGCTGCGCGACGACAGCATCAGCATTGCCGCACGCATCAATGCCGCGGGTGGCAAGGCCGAACTCAAGGTCTGGGAGGGCATGTGCCACTCCTGGCAGCTCTTCGCCCCCATGCTCGAGGAAGGCATGGCCTCGATCGAGGAGGCAGGCGACTTCGTCCGGCGGCACGCCGCCTGACAGCAGTGCATGACGCGGACCCGGTTGGGAGGCCGATCCGCCAGACGCTCACATCCAGGGAGGAAACCATGAGCATCTACAAGACCCTAAGCAGCAGCGGCGTCACCCGGCGCAACTTCATCAAGACGGCAGGGGCCGTCGCTGGCGGCGCCGCGGCGGCATTGACGCTGCCGGCCAGTGTTCGTTCCGCCTTTGCCCAGGGCGACGATGTCATTCGCGTCGGCTTCATCGGTCCGCGCTCCGGTCCGCTCGGCGTGTTCGGCGAAGGCGATCCCTTCCTGATCGAGCAGTTCAACCGCAACATGGCCGATGGCGTGCTTGTCGGCGACAAGCGCTACGGCATCGAACTGGTGCTGGCCGATACCCAGTCCGATCCGGTGCGGGCCAGCCAGGTGGCCAAGGACCTGATCAATGGCGAAGCCATCGACCTGATGCTGGCCTCGGCAACGCCAGAAACGGTCAATCCGGTGGCCGACGCCTGCGAGGCAGCGGGCACGCCGTGCCTCACCACCACCGCACCATGGGAGGCCTTCTATTTCGGTCGCGGCGCCAAGCCGGGCGAGCCATCGCCGTTCAAGTGGACCTACCACTTCTGCTTCGGCGTCGGCAATTTTGCCCGGCTCTATGCCGATCAGTGGAGCAAAGTGGAGACCAACAAGAAGGTCGGCGTGCTGCTGCCCAACGATGCCGACGGCGGCGCCATCCGCGGCCTGCTGCTGCCCGAACTCGAGAAAGCTGGCTTCACCATCGTCGATCCGGGTCCGTACGAAAACGGCACGGCGGATTTTTCGACCCAGATCAACCTGTTCCGCGACGAAGGCTGCGAGATCTTCAACACCTTCCCGTTCCCGCCCGACTTCCCGGTCTTCTGGCGGCAGGCGGCGCAGAAGGGGCTGGCCCAGCAGATCAAGATATGCCAGCTCGCCAAGGCCGGTCTGTTCCCGGCCGAGCTCGAGGCCATGGGGTCGCTCGGCTATGGCCTGCACGCCGGTGCTTACTGGCACAGGGACTTCCCCTTCAGTTCGCCCTCGACCGGCCTCAGCAGCCGGGTCATCGCCGAAGGCTACGAAGCCATGGTCGGCAAACAGTGGAACCAGCAGGTGGGCGCCAATGCCTCGCTGCTCGATGCCGCTGTGGCCGCGCTGGCGAGCTCCGGCAACCCCAAGGACAAGGCGGCCGTGGCCCAGGCGCTTTCGGTGCTCAAGACCGAGACAGCCGTCGGCCTGGTCGACTTCACCGCGGGCCCGGTGCCCAACGTCGCCACGACGGGCGTCGTGGGCGTGCAATGGGTCAAGGCCGCCGAAGGGCCATGGGAGTTCGACCTGCCCATCGTCTCCAACGCCGACAATCCATTCGTGCCGACCACCGGCGCGATGACCGCCTACACCGTGCAGGGCTGAAGCCATGACCGGTGAACCGACAATCGCCCAGCCGATGCTGGCGGGCTACGGCATCGACAAGAGCTTTGGCGCCTTCAAAGTGCTCAAGGCCGTCGACTTTGCTGTCGCCCCTGGCGAGGCGGTGGGCATTGTCGGTCCCAATGGTGCCGGCAAGACCACGCTGTTCGGAGTATTGGCGGGGGCCCTCCTCCCCACCTCGGGAACGGTGCAGTTTGCCGGCGCCGATCTGACCGGCACCGGAGCCGCAGCCCGGTGCCGGTCAGGCATTGCCCGCACCCACCAGGTGCCGCGGCCGTTTCTGGGCATGTCGGTTTTCGAAAACGCGCTGACGGCGGCGCAGTTCGGGGCGGGCCTCACCGGCGCCGCCGCCGAGGATTGCGCGGCGCAGGCGCTGGAGCGCACGGCCCTGTTGCATCACGCCAACCGACCAGCCGCCGCCCTGGGCCTGCTCGATCGCAAGCGGCTCGAACTGTCTCGCGCCCTGGCGACGCGACCACGGGTAATCCTGCTCGATGAGATCGGCGGGGGGCTGACCGAGGCCGAACTCGGGTTGCTGATCTCCCTGATCAGCCAGCTCAAGGCCGACGGTCTCACCATCGTCTGGATCGAGCACATCCTGCATGCGCTGCTCAAGGTGATCGACCGTCTGGTCTGCATGAGCGCCGGCGCCGTCATCGCCCAAGGCCGACCCGAAACGGTGATGGCTGATCCCGAAGTCCGGCGCGCCTATCTGGGGGGAAAAATGGCATGACCATGCTGACAGTCGACAATCTCGTGGCCGGCCATGGCCTGCTGACCGCCGTGCGCAACGTCTCTTTCAGTGTCGAGCCAGGCGAAGTTCTGGGCGTCATCGGCGCCAATGGTGCCGGCAAGACGACCCTGTTTCGCACCCTGGCGGGGGGCCATCCGGCCAGTTCGGGCACCATCGCGCTCGATGGCACCGACGTCACGACGCTGGCGCCGTTCCGGCGGGTCGCCAGCGGCATTGCCATGGTGCCCGAGGGTCGCCGGCTGTTCGTCGACATGACCGTGCGGGAAAACCTGCTGGTCGCCGGCGAAAACGGTCGTCCCGGCGCCTGGACGCTGGACAGCGTACTGGCAGCCTTGCCGGTGCTGGCGCCGCTGCTCAAGGTCGTCACGGGCGGCCTTTCGGGCGGTCAGCGCCAGGCCGTCGCCATCGGCCGGGCGCTGATGAGCAACCCCAAGGTGCTGCTGCTCGACGAAGTGTCGCTGGGGCTCTCGCCTGTGGCGATAGAGGGGCTATACCAACAACTGGCGGGCCTGAAGGGACGAGGCGATACGGCGATGATTGTGGTCGAACAGGACCTCGACCGCGCCATGGCATTTTCCGACCGGGTCATCTGCATGCTCGAGGGGCGCATCGCGCTCGAGGGCAAGCCGCAGACGCTCGGCAAGCAAGCCATCACCGAAGCCTATTTCGGCCTCGCGCAGCAGGAGGTCGCCTATGCTTGACGCGTTGATCCAGGGCATACTGCTTGGCGGCTACTACGCCATCCTTGCCGCCGGCCTGTCGCTGATGTTCGGCGTCGTCCGCTTCATCAACCTCGCCCATGGCGACCTGGCCATCTTCGGCGCCTACCTGGTGCTGTTCGCAGTCGAAGTGCTGGGGCTCTCGCCCTGGCTCGCCGTTGCCGCCGTGATCCCCGTCATGGCCCTCTTGGGCTGGGTGCTGCAGGCGACGCTCTTCGCCCGCACCGTCAAGGGTGGTTTCCTGCTGCCGCTGCTGACCACATTCGGGCTGGGCGCCGTGCTGCAGAACGGCATGTTCGGCCTCTTCGGCTCCGACACCAAATCGCTGGGCAATCATATCGGCAACCTGTCCTGGGCCAGTTGGTCGCTCCCATGGGGCATCACGGTGGGCCAGCTGCCGGTCATCACCTTTGTGGTTGCGGTGACGGTGCTGGCTTCCCTGCAACTGGTGCTCAGCTTCTCCAGGCTCGGCCGCGCCATCCGTGCCACGGCGAGCGATCCGGAGGCCGCCGAACTGAGCGGCATCGATGCGCGCGCCGTACACCGCGCCGCTGCGGCGATCGCGGTGGCATTGGCCGGGCTCGCCGGAGCCTTCCTCGCCATGCGGGCGCTGATCAATCCCTATGCCGGCCCCACGCAACTGATCTTTGCCTTCGAAGCGGTGGTGATCGGCGGCATCGGCTCGCTCTGGGGCACCCTGATCGGCGGCATCGTGCTGGGCGTGGCGCAGAGCTTTGGCGCCACCATTTCGGCGCAGGGCTTCCAGCTGGCGGGGCATCTTGTGTTCCTCGGCGTCCTCGGCGCCCGCCTTTACCTGGCCCATAGCCGCAATCTGGGAGGCTGGCGCGCCGCATTGCGCCTGCCAGCGAGGCCCACCGCCCGATTGATCGAAGCCACCAGCGAGGGGCAACCATGACTTCCTATGGCGTTGAGCGCTGGACCCGTTCGGGCCGGCTGACCGTCGCTGCGGCCGCCACCGCGTTGGTCGTGCTGGCCCTGTTGCCAGCGCTGGCGAGCGGGCTGGTCATCGACAAGCTGACCACCCTCTTCATCTACATCCTGCTCGCCGTGATGTGGAACCTGCTGGCCGGCTATGCCGGACTGGTCTCGGTCGGCCAGCAAGCCTTTTTTGGCGTCGGCGGCTACCTGGCTTTGCGCCTGGTGGATCTGGGCATGCCGCCCTACCTGGCTCTGGTCACGGGCGCGGTCGGCGCCGGCCTCGTCGCCATCCCGATCTCGACCTTTGCCCTGCGTCTCAAGGGCGGCGAATTCGCCATTGCCATGTGGGTCATCGCAGAGGTGCTTCGCATCGTGGTGATGTTCGATCCGCTGGTGCAGGGAGAAACCGGCACCTCGTTGCTGGCGCTCAATGCTGTCGAGCCCGAACTGCGCCGCAATCTCAACTACTGGCTGGGCCTGGGCAGCCTTGCCCTGATCCTGTCGACGACCTTCTGGCTGCTGCGCAGCCGCATCGGCGCGGCGGCGCAGGCCATTCGCGACGACGAGGAAGCGGCAGCCTCCATCGGCATCGACGTGATGCGGATCAAGCAGATCATCTTCGTGCTTGCCGCCTTTGGCTGTGCCCTGGCCGGCACCATCTGGCTGGCCAGCGCCATCACGTTCCTGCCGCGCACCAATTTCGGCGTGCAATGGACCGTGTTCATGCTGTTCATGGTGCTGGTGGGTGGCCTTAGGACTTTCGAGGGCCCGATCATCGGCGCCGTGATCTTCTTCCTGCTGCAGGAAATCTTCGGCGATCTCGGCGTCTGGTATCTCACCGGCCTGGGCATCATCGCCGTGGGCTTCGCCCTCTACTTGCCCGATGGGCTCTGGGGGGCCTGGCGGCAGCGGACCGGCATCGACCTGTTGTCGGGCGGCGTCCGCCTGCGGCAGTCGTCAGCACCGCGACTATAGAGGGCCAAATCGGCCGCGGGCGGGAAAGGGATTTCTGCGCCACGCGCGGCTTGCGGCGTCCGGGCGGCGCCATTAGGTTCGCGCCTTATGAGCACCCCCCAATTCGTCTACAAGATCGCGACCGAGGCCGCCTTTGCACCGTCCCGCGGCGGCCCGACCTTTGCCGGCATGCCGATAGACGCCGCCGATGGCTACATGCATTTCTCGACCGCCGCGCAGTTGGCCGAAACGCTCCGCCTGCACTTCGCCGGGCAGGGTGGTCTCGTGCTGCTAGCAGTGCGCAGCGCCGATCTGGGCGCCGGCCTGGTCTGGGAGCCGTCTCGCGGTGGCGCGCTCTTCCCCCACCTTTATGGTGGTCCGCTGCCCAACTCCGCCATTGCCTGGGAGGCACCGCTGAGCGTCGCCGCCGATGGCTCCTGCACCTTGCCCGAGGGTGTCCGATGATCCTCTCCGCCCTCTCGCCACTGTTGCGCATTCCGGCCTTGTCGGGCCTGACCCGCGAAGCGCTGCTCAAGATGGATCCTGAAACGGCGCATGGCGCGACCATCACCGCTCTTCGCCTGGGCCTGGCTCCCGAGCAGAGCCACCCCGACGGCGCCGAGCTGCGCACCACCTTGTGCGGTCTCGAACTGACCAACCCGGTCGGCATGGCAGCCGGTTTCGACAAGAATGCCGAAGTGGCGCGTCCGCTGGCTCTCATGGGCTTTGGCATGGTCGAGATCGGCACCGTTACGCCACGCCCGCAGGTCGGCAATCCCAAGCCGCGCCTGTTTCGCGTCGGGGCGGCCGAAGGCGTCATCAACCGCATGGGGTTCAACAATGAAGGGCACGAAGCGGCCTTCGCGCGTCTCAAGGGTCAGCGCGTACCGGCGGCGTTGGGCGTCAATATCGGCGCCAACAAGGACAGCAACGACTTCGTCGCCGATTACGTGCTGGGGGTGAAGCGCTTCGCGGACCTGGCGGACTACCTGACCGTTAATGTCTCCTCCCCCAACACGCCCGGCCTGCGCAATCTCCAGGCCGATGAGGCCCTGCGCCGCCTTCTGGGCGAGGTCCTGACCGCCCGGGCCAAGGCCAAGACCCGCGTCCCGGTCTTCCTCAAGATCGCCCCCGATCTCGATGAGGCCGCACTTGACGCCATTGCCGCGGTGGTTCTGGCGACCGATCTTGACGGCCTGATCATCTCCAACACCACCATCACCCGCGATGCGGTGGCCGGCATGGAGAATGCGACCGAAACCGGTGGCCTGTCCGGCAAGCCGCTGTTCGACCTCTCCACCCAGCGCCTGGCGCAGATGCGTCAGCGCGTCGGCACCCTGCCCATTATCGGTGTGGGTGGTATCCACTCGCCGCAATCGGCGCTCGCCAAGATCGAAGCCGGCGCCAATGCCATCCAGCTCTATTCGGCCATGGTGTTTGGTGGCTTGGATCTGCTCGACAGGCTCAAGCGGGGCCTGGTGGCCGCAGTGCGCGCCGAGGGCAAGACCAATATCGGGCAACTGGTGGGCACGAAGACCGCCGACTGGGCGGCGGGCAAGACGACAGTCTCGCAGTAGACCTCATCCTGAGCCTGTCGAAGGGACGAGGTCGTGGCGCTATGGGTGAGCCGACCTCGTGGTTCGACAAGCTCACCATGAGGTCTCAGAAGCTAAGCCTTCGCCGCGCCGATCGAGAACAGCGCCTCGAACTGGCCGTCCTCGATCCGTGCCGCCGCGATCACGGCCTGGGTGCGGCTGTCGACATCCAGCTTCTGCAGGATCGCCGAGACATGCGCCTTGACCGTGGCCTCCGAGATGGTGAGCTCATAGGCGATCTGCTTGTTCATCAGGCCATCGCTGAGCATCATCAGCACCCGCACCTGCTGCGGCGTCAGCGTCGATAGCCGGCGCATCAGCGCGGTGTGACTGTCATCGCCGTCAAGCGTGGTCCCGTCGGGCACGAAAACCTCACCCGACAGCACCGTCTCGATGGCGCGGCGAATTTCGGTCGGGCCCACCGACTTGTGCAGATATCCGGCCGCGCCCAGCTCGAATGCCCGCCGGATCACCGTGTTGTCCTCGACCGCCGAGATGATCATCACCGGGATATCGGGATACTGCGCGCGCAGCAGCAGTAGCCCCGAAAAGCCCCGCACGCCCGGCATGTTGAGATCGAGCAGCACGAGGTCGCAGTCGCGGTCGGCGTCGAGCGCCGCGCTGAGGCCGTTGAGATCGCCGGCCTCCTCGACGCTGACGGTCGCGTCCCCGCCAGACAGCGTTTGCCGCAGCGCCGCCCGGAACAGGGGATGATCGTCGACGATGATGATACGGCGGCGGGTCATGCGAGACGACTCCTCGGAGAAGCAACAAGCGCTAGCGCGGATCGGGCGACTTCACAATGCTACGAAATAGGGTGTTTCAGCCCATGGCTCTCGCAAATTGCGGCAATACTTAACGGGTTCTTTACCATGTTTTCCCAAGAGTGACGGCTATGCCTTCGTGCTGAATTGCGCGGAGTCCGTCTTTTCATGACAGGGACAAATCATGGCCCGCGCCTATCAACCCACGGAAATGTCCGACCCGGCCGCGGAACCGCAGGCCGGCGAATGGCAGGCCCTGCGCGGCGAACTGGTTGCCCTGCTCGATCAGGTGGAAGGGCGCTATGCCCAACAGGAGCCTGAAGAACCGGCACTGTCGGGTCTCGCCCGACGGGTGCGCAATCTGCGCGATCAGGTGGTCGGCCCCGAGCCGGCGGTGCGCCGCCGCGAAGCCCT
The DNA here is from genome assembly GCF_946479885.1 of uncultured Devosia sp. The sequence goes on along the minus strand of NZ_CAMLHM010000001.1, from coordinate 352,728 downwards.
GCGCACGGTCAAGCGTGCAGTCGACCGCTTCAGCGAACGCGACGACCTGGGTCAATTCCACGCCGACCAGGACGAGCTGACCAGCGCCATTGCCGAGATTCGCGGGCGGCAGATGTCCGCCCCGGCCGCTGCCCTTGGCCGCCGGCCCCGGGACATGCCTGAATTCCGCGAGCTGAGTTCGCTGGTTGGCGGGCTCTCGGGCCGCCTCGAGCGCCTTGAAGGCGAGCTCAAGTCGCAACGCTCGGGCAATGGCAGCGTGCGCGAAGTCGCCGCGCAGGTCGAACAGCTGACCCATGTGGTCGAATTGCTGGCGGGCGCGGTTGGCGAGACCGGTCAGGTCAAGCGCCTCGAAGCCCAGATTGGCGCCCTGGCCAGTCTCATCGAAAGCGGCCCGCGCGTCGACCTTTCGGCTATCAACAACCGGCTCGATGACGTATCGGCGACGGTGGGCAAGCTGGCCGAATTGCAGGCCCAGCAGATGGAGCGCGAGATCGCGCGCGAAGAACGCAAGGCCGAACCCGACAAGGGCGCGGCCGCCCTGGCGCCGGCCATGCACGCCATCGAAAAGGGCGTCCGCAACGTCTACGATCGTATCGACGCGATCGAAAAGAACGTCGCTCTGTCATCGGGCGACTTCGAGCGCCTGACCTCGGAAATGTCCGCCTTCACCCAGGCGATGAAAGATCGCGAAGCCGCGCCCGGCGCGCTTATGGCCAAGGTCGACGCGCTTGCCGCCCGCATCGGTGGTTTCGACGCCGCCAATGGCGATGTTGCCGGCCTCAAGCAGGACATCGCCTCGCTGCGCGACGCGGTGATCTCAGGCATGGAGCCGCGCTTCCTGCGTATCGAGAGCCAGATCGAAGCGCTGTCTGACCGCATGGTGCCGACCGCCGACTCCAGCCAGGTCGAGAACCAGCTCAAGCTGCTGATGGCCCGGATGGACGATACCGGCAACCAGCTCAATAGCCTGGCCAAACTCTATTCGACCCCATCCGACCCGGCCGATCTCGAAGCCATGGCGACCCTGGTCGCCGAGCGCACCAGCGACGCGGTGACCCGCAAGGCCCCGGCGCCGGTCGCCATGTTCGGCCCCGACAGTCTCAAGAGCATCGAAGAGCGGCTGGCCGGGCTGATCAAATCTGCCGGCAAGACCCCGGACTACGAGACACTGGCGGCCCTTGTAGCCGAGCGCACGTCCGAAGCGGTGGCCAGGTCAGCTGCCCCCGCGAACGGCATGAGCGAGGACGGCATTGTTGCGCTGGAAAAGCGCATGGCCGCACTCTTCAACACCGCCGGCAAGGACACCGCCGAACGCCTGACCCGGCTCGAAGCCGTGCTCAGCGGTCGCCAGGACCGCAACGCCGCGCCGGCCCCCACGCCCCCCGCCGTTGCGGAAGAGCCGGAAGATCGCGCCAGGTTCGACGCTATTCTGACCGCGCTGGCAGGGCCAAAGTCCGCCGCCAAGAGCGATTCCATGCCGGCCAATCCCGCCGACGAGGCGCCCCTGGTCGATCCCGGCTTCAAGGATGCCGGTCCCGTGCGTGCGGCACTGGACGCCAAGGCCGCCGCGCGCCCACAGGTTCCGGCCAGCGAGCCGCCCCCGGTCGCCGGCCGCCCGGTCTTTGATCCGAGCAGTGCCGAGCGCCCGCCCCGTCCTCAATCGAGCCTCGATCCTTTCGTGCCGCCGGCAATGTCGGTGCCGCAGGTGGAAACGCCGGTCAGCCAGAGCAACACCAGCACCTTCGTCGCCGCCGCCCGGCGTGCCCAACGGGCGCGCCAGGAGGCTCCCGCTTCCGCCGCTGCATCGTCCGGCAATTCGCTGATTGGCCGCGCCCTGGCCCGTGTCATGCCGGGTTCGGCTCCGGCGGCAGCAATCGCCGACTCGCCGCCGCAGGCCGAGATCAAACCCGAAAAGCCGGCCAAGCCCGCCAAGGTCAAGAAAGCCAGTGCGGCCGATGCACCAGCCGTGGCGCCCACCTTCGGCGCCGAAGGCGACGCACCGGTCGAAACCAGGAGCTTCCTGGCTCGTCATCGCCGCCCGCTGCTGCTGACGGCAGTGCTGGTTGCGGTCTCGATGCTGGCCCTGAACCTGGTCATGCAGCGCATGGCCGCGACACGTGCCCCCGAGGCGCCGGCCACGCAGACGACGGAGCAGCCGTCGGCAACCCCGTCGGCGACCGACGACGTTTCCCTGGTTCGCCCCGAGCCCCGCGTCATCGACATGATCGATGGCACGACGACGGCCTCGATCAATCCCAACCAGCCCATGAGCTTCACCCGGGCTGCCGCCGCCACGCCGATGCCCCCCACGCTCGCCGCATTGCCGGGCACCGGTGGCACCACTGCCGTGCCCACCGATGTGCCGACCGAAATCGTGCCCGATGTCACCGGCAGCATTCCCGGCCCCAATGCCGATGCCGCCGTCACCTTCGAGCTGCCGCCGGATGGCGTCGGCCCGCTGGAGCTGCGCCAGGCTGCCGCCGGTGGCGACGCGCGCGCGCAGTTCGAAATCGGCGCCATCTATACCGAAGGTCGCGCCATCACCCAGGACTATGTCGAGGCCGCCAAGTGGTACGAGCGGTCCGCGGCGCAGGGCTTCGTTCCCGCTCAATATAGGATCGGCAACCTCTATGAGGCCGGGCAGGGCGTCGACAAGGATTTCGAGGTCGCCAAGCTCTGGTACCAGCGCGGCGCCGAGGCCGGCAACCGCATGGCCATGCACAATCTGGCCGCCCTCTATGCCGGTGGTCAGCTTGGCGAGCAGCAGTTTGATTCGGCGGCCGAGTGGTTTGCCCAGGCTGCCGCCCGCGGCATGACCGATAGCCAGTTCAACCTCGGGATGCTCTATGCCCGCGGGCTCGGCGTCGAACAGGATTTCGAGCAGTCCTATAAGTGGTTCGCGCTCGCCGCCCTCAATGGTGATGCCGATGCCGCCAAGGCCCGCGACGACATTGCCAAGTCGCTGACGGCTGAAGCTGTGGGTCGGGTCAGTGACGAGGTCAAGCTCTGGAAGGCCGAGCCGATCGACCTGGCCGCCAACTTTGCCCCGCTGGGCACCTGGTCGCCCAGCTTTGATCCGGGCGAGGTCATCACCACCAAGGACGTGGTGTCCAAGGTGCAGTTGGTGCTGGGCAAGCTCGGCTTCGATATCGGCGTGCCCGACGGCCTGGCCGGACCCAAGACTGCCGAAGCCATCAAGGCCTTCGAACGCGGCACGGGCATGAACGAAAGCGGCGCCGTCAATCCGCGCCTGCTCGCCGTGCTGGGCAGCCAGCCCGTCTGACGGCCGTCAGGCCGTCCGACATGGAACTGTCGTTTGACACCGCCCTGACCGGGTCATAAGTCCGTGCTGTCAAAGGTTTCCGCCGCAAGACGGGAACCTTTGACCTATTGTTGACGTACGGTCCTGTAAGGTCGTGCGGCATAGTCAATTCCAAACGGATCAGGATCTTGCAGATCTACCTGCCGATCGCCGAGCTATCCGTGAACCTCTTCTTTCTCGTGGGGATCGGAGGGGCCGTCGGCTTTCTGTCGGGTCTGTTCGGCGTTGGCGGCGGCTTTCTGCTCACCCCGCTGCTGATCTTTTCGGGCGTTCCGGCCCCTGTCGCCGTGGCCTCGGTGACCGGCCAGGTGGTGGCTGCTTCGACATCAGGGGCCCTGGCGCATTATCGACGCGGCGCGGTCGACCTGCATCTGGCGCTCTATCTGGTGCTGTCAGGCGTGCTTGGCGCCTTTGGTGGCGTCGCGACCTTTGCCCTGCTGCGCGATGCCGGTCAGCTCGATTTCTTCATTTCGTTCGGCTTTTTGGTCCTGCTCGGCTCGGTCGGCACTCTGATGCTGGTCGAATCCACTCGCGCCATTCTCAAGCAGCGCAAGGGCATCGTGGTGCGCGAGCGCCTGCCCAACCAGCACAACTGGATCCACGGCCTGCCGATGCGCGTGCGGTTCAAGAAATCGCGCCTCTATATCAGCGTACTGCCGGTGCTGATCATTGGCCTCTTCATCGGTTTCGTCGGCTCGCTGCTGGGCATTGGTGGCGGCTTCATCATGGTGCCCGCTCTGGTTTACCTGCTGCGGGTGCCCGGCAATGTGGTCATCGGCACCTCGCTGGCGCAGGTGGTGGCCATGATGGCCGCGACGACGATCCTGCACGCCGTGCAAAGCCAGAGCGTCGATATCCTGCTGGCCTTCTGCCTGATGGTGGGCGGCACCGCCGGTGCCCAGTTCGGTGCGTCGGCCGGCAAATACCTGCGCGGCGAGCAACTGCGTGGCCTGCTGGCGCTGCTGGTGCTGGCCGTGGCTATCCGCTTTGGCCTCTCGTTGATATTGGCGCCTGCCGACGTTTTCAGCATGGCCGTCCTGGGGATCAAGCAGTGAGCCGGCTGCTGCTCATGCTGGCCGTGTTGCTGGCGCTCGTTGCGCCGGCCCAGGCCGAGCGGCTGGTGTCGCAGGTGTCCAACGACAGCGTGGAGATCACCTCGAGCTTCGATGGCGAGCGGATGAACTTCTTCGGCACCATCATCCCCGATGCCGGCTCCGACCAGAAATTCGTCACCGGCCCCTTTCATGTCGTGGTGGTCGTGCTGGGCCCGACGCAGACGCGTGTCGCCCGGCAAAAGACCAATGTGCTGGGCATCTGGCTCAATACCGACCAGGTCGAGTTCAAGAACTTTCCGAGCTATTTCCATGTCCTGTCGAGTGCCCGGCTGACCGACATCACAGATGTGACCACGCTCACCACCAATTTCATCCTGCCCGAATCCCACACCCTGGCGGCCAGCAGCGACGACTGGTGGAAGGGCGCCGTCTTCGGCCGCGAGCTGGTGCGGCTGATGACCGAGCAGGGCCTGTTCGGTGTCCAGGAAAACGGCGTCAACTTTCCGGCCGAGAACTTCTATTCGGCGCGCTTGACGCTCCCCAGCAATGCCCCGCCCGGTCCCTACCTGGCCCTGACCTATGTGTTCAAGAATGGCGAGATCATCGCCCGCAAGTCCGAGGGCTTCTCGGTGCGCAAGATCGGCTTCGAGCGGTTCCTCGCCCTCTCCGCCGTGCAGCAGCCGCTGCTCTATGGCGTGATCTGCGTGGTCCTGGCGCTGTTCACCGGCTGGCTGGGCGGCGTGCTGTTCCGGCGGTAGGAAATGTCGCGCACTTCTGCCCTCTCCCCTTGAGGGAGAGGGACGACATTTCTGCGTTCAGCAGAAATGTCAGGGTGAGGGGTCTTCGAGCCGTCCCGAAGGGCAAATCGCTCCAGTGGAGCGATTTGAGGCGAGAAGGCCATGAGAGCTGCGCTCGAATGGCGCGCCATCCCATGCCAGACGCTTAGAAAGAGACCCCTCATCCGCCCTTCGGGCACCTTCTCCCTCAAGGGGAGAAGGGAAGAGAGGAGGAATTACCCCCGCACCAGCCGCTTGGGGCTAACTGGATAGGTCCGGTCCTTGCCCAGCATGGTCACCTCGAGCGCCGGCCAGTGGAATAGGCCGACAAAGGCCGGCGACAGGATGTTGAGCGACCCGGTCGAGGCGCCATAGGCCGGCAGGATCATCAGGCGATTGTCATGCACGAAGCAGGGCCGGCGCGTCGTGCGCCCGTCGATATAGATATGCGCCGCCGGGTGCAGGTGGCCGGCAACGAGGCCGCTGGCGCCACGCTGCGGTTCGTGGCTGAGGGTCAGGCCGGCCAGCGCCAACTCCGGCAGGCATGTGCCGCCGATGGCATGGGGCGCCGGATCGTGATTGCCCGAGAGCCAGATGCAGTCGACCATGTCGGTCAGCGTATCGAGCCGCATGCGGTCGGCATTGCTGAGCAGACGGCTGGCATCGGCCCGATGGAAACTGTCGCCCAGCGAGATCAGTCGCTGTGCGCCGGTGCGGCGCAGGTCGGCCTCGAGCCGCGCCAGCGTCATGCCGGTATCATAGGGCGGCAGCATCTGCCCGCGGCGGGCGAAGCTGGCCATTTTCTCGAAATGCAGGTCCGCGACCAGCAGCGTCTGCTGGCTGTGCCAGTAGAGACCGCCCGAGGGCAGAGGTTCGAAATTGTGGCCGGCAAAGCGCAAGATCGGCGTCTCCGTGATCTCGGCTCGAGAGAGTTGCTGGTTCAAGACAGGCCGAGGGCCTCTTTCATCAATTCATCCGCAGCATCTGCCATAGCTGATTCGCGGCCCTCCCCGAAAATCGGCTCCCTGCCGATATCGAGCATGACCGGCACGGCGAGAGGGGAAATCTGCAGTAGCGGCTTGTGCACGATATGGCCGCGGATGCGCCGCAGCATATCGCCCAGCCGCTCGATGTCGAGCAGTCCGCGCGCGGCGTCGCGACGGGTCGCCTGGATCAGGATGTGGTCCGGCTCGTGCTGGTAGAGCACGTCGTAGATCAGGTCTGAGCTCATCGTGATCTGCCGACCGGATTTCTCCTTGCCCGGATGCCGGCGCTCGATCAGCCCGGCAATAATGGCGCAGTTGCGGAATGTCCGCTTCATCAGCGCCGACTCATCGAGCCAGTCCTCCAGGTCATCGCCCAGCATATCCTCGGAGAACAGGTCATCGAGCGACAGGCGGTCGGTGCGGATCAGGGCGCTGAGATCGCCCAGTCCCCAGATGCCCAAGGCGTATTCGCTGGCAACGAAGCCCAGCGGCCGGGCCCGGGCACGTTCGAGCCGCCGCGTCAGCAGCATGCCCAGCGTCTGGTGCGCCAGCCGCCCTTCGAACGGGTAGCAGACAAGGAAATTCTGCGCCCCGCGCGGGAAGGTCTCGACCAGCAGACTATCGCGCCGGGGCAGCACCGAGATGTCGCGCTGCAGCCGTAGCCAGTCGCTGACCTGGTCGGGCAGCACATGCCAGCTCTCGGGCGTATCGAGCATCCTGCGGACGCGCGCGGCCAGGTAGGTCGAGAGCGGAAACTTGCCGCCCATATAGCTGGGAATCTTGGGATTGGCCGACTGGGCGCGGCTGACGAATGCCTCGTTGTCCTTCATCCCCTCGAAGGCGACGATTTCGCCGCCGAACATGAAGGTGTCGCCGGGCAGCAGCGTACCGAAGAAATATTCCTCCATTTCGCCCAGCACGCGCCCGCCATAGCCGACCGGGCTGTTGGACTGCCCCTTCTTGAGGCCGCGTTGGCGGATCAGCCGCACCCTGACCATCGGCTCCTCGATGATGGTGCCGATATTGAGCCGATATTGCTGGGCCACCTGCGGATTGGCGATGCGCCACTTGCCGTCATCGGTCTTCTTGAGGCGGGCATAGCGCTCATAGGCCTTGAGCGCGTAGCCTCCGGTGGCGACGAATTCAACCACCCGGTCGAACTGACCGCGTTCGAGGTCGCGATAGGGCCAGGCGCGGCGGATCTCGTCGTAAAGGTCGTCCGCGTCGAACGGCGCCGCGCAGGCCATGCCCAGAACATGCTGGGCCAGCACGTCATAGCCGCCCGAAACAGGGTCTTCACTGTCCTGATGGCCTTCCGCGACGGCCTCCAGGGCCGCCTCGCATTCGAGCACCTCGAAGCGGTTGGAGGGGACCAGCACCGCCTTGGAGGGTTCATCCAGCCGGTGATTGGCACGGCCGATGCGCTGCAGCATGCGCGACGATCCCTTGGGCGCACCCACCTGCACGACCAGGTCGACATCGCCCCAGTCGATGCCCAGGTCCAGCGTCGAGGTGCAGACCACCGCCTTGAGCTCGCCGGCCACCATGGCGCTCTCGACCTTGCGCCGCTGCTCCACCGACAGCGAGCCATGGTGCAGGGCAATAGGCAGCATGTCGTCATTGACCGCCCACAGGCCCTGGAACAGCATTTCGGCCTGGCTGCGCGTATTGACGAAGAGCAGCGTCGTCCGGTGGCGCTTGATGGTCTCGTAGAGGTCACGATGGGCATAGTTGGCCGAGTGGCCGGCCCAGGGCAGGCGTTGCTCAGTTTCGAGGATTTCGAGCACCGGCGCCGCGCCGCCCGAAGTCGTCAGCAGATGCGTTTCTCGCTCCGGCAGCGGCTGGGCAATCCAGTCGCGCAGCAGGTCCGGCCGCGCCACGGTGGCGCTGAGCGCGGTGAAGCGCAGGTCCGGAGCGAGCCGGGCGATGCGGGCGAGGGCCAGCGACAGCAGTTCGCCGCGCTTGGACGTCACCAGCGCGTGCAATTCGTCGAGCACGATACGGCGCAGCGAGCCAAAAAACAGCTCGGCATGCGGATGGCTGATCAACAGGCACAGCTGTTCGGGCGTGGTCAGCAGGATGTTGGGCGGCTTGGCCCGCTGTCGGGCGCGTTTGGAGGCGGGCGTATCGCCGGTGCGCGTCTCGGCGGTGACCTTGAGGCCCATCTCCAGGATCGGCGCATTGAGATTGCGCTGCACGTCGACCGCCAGCGCCTTGAGCGGGGAAATGTAGAGGGTGTGCAGGCCCTCGAACTTGCCATCCGCCAGGTCGACCAGGGTCGGCAGGAACCCCGCCAGCGTCTTGCCCGCACCAGTGGGGGCGATCAGCAGGGCCGAGGCGCCCGCCTGCCAGCTCGCCAGCACATCCAGCTGATGCTGCCGCGGCGCCCAGCCCTTGCGGGTGAACCAGTCTGATATGACGGGGGGCAGGGTGGTCAACGTCGCCAATCCCCAGGGTCTCCCCTCTCCCCTTGAGGGAGAGGGTGGATCGGCCGCAGGCCGAGACGGGTGAGGGGTTCAATCGCCGAGCACAATGTCTGCGGCAGGAAACCCCTCATCCGCCCTTCGGGCACCTTCTCCCTCAAGGGGAGAAGGAGGAGTGGTGCTTGACTGACCTTATGAGTCACTTTTGAGCGCGCGCCGAACACCAAGCACCTTCTGCAAATCAGATTCGAGCCTATATGATCCCCCATCACCACAACAGGGAGGCCAGCATGACCGATCAACCCCAGACCGAGACGCGGCGTTCCCCGCTGGAGCGCTTTCTGGGCGGACATCCCCTCAGCGTGCTGCTCAAGCTGGTCTTCATCTCGCTGTTGGTCGGCTTCGTCATGAGCGTCTTTGGCCTCAACGTGCAGGGCGTCATCCGCGGCGCCATCGACGTGCTGCGCGAGACGTTGCGCGATGGCGCGGGCCTGTTCCGCAACCTGGGTGGCTATGTCATCACCGGCGCGGCGCTGGTGGTGCCGATCTGGCTGCTCATCCGCCTGAGCAAGGGGCGCTGATGGCTCCCCAGCATCTCCGCCTGACGCCGCAGGCCGCCCTGTCGCGGTTGCTACCGCACATCCTCGAAATGGAAAGCCAGGCCCACCGGCGCATTGCCATCGGCTTTGCCGGCGGCCCGGGCACTGGCAAGTCGACATTGGCGGCAGAACTGGTAACCATGCTCAACGCGGTCCGTCCGGGCAGCGCGGCGCTGGTGCCCATGGATGGCTTCCATATGAAGCACGCCAAGCTCGAAGCCATGGGCGAGACAGACCGCAAGGGTGCGCCGCATACCTTTGAGGGCGCCGACTTCGTCAATTTCCTCCATCACCTCAAGGCGGCCACCGGCCCCGTCAGCGGGCCCGGCTATTCGCGCAAGATCGAGGACACGGTCGACGATGCCTTCACGGTACAGCCCGAGGTGCGCATCCTGGTGGTTGAAGGCAACTACCTGCTGCTGACCGAAGGGCCCTGGGCCGGCGTCAAGCCGCAGCTCGACTATTCGGTGTTTGTCGATGTGCCGCGCGACCTGGTGCGGGCACGACTGCTCAAGCGTCACGGCGAAGAGGGGCTGTTCACCGAAGAGCGCAACCGCGCCCATATCGAGCGCAATGACCTGCCCAACTATGATCTGGTCTGCCTGTCTCAGGATCGGGCCGATGTGGTCATCTCAATGGATGTGGAGCGCTAGATGCGGACGGCGTTCATCGTCATCGCCATTCTCGTGGGCGCGGGCGGCGTGGCCACGGCGGTAGCGCTCAAGCCCACCGGCTTCGAGCAGTGCGTCGTGATCATCAGCGCCGAGATTGAGCGCAATGTCAGTCCCGGCGCGACACTCGACCCGCGCGATGTGGAAGCCGAGGCGGCGCGAGCCTGCGCGGGGGCCGCTGGGTAACCCATACCCTTCGCAATCACCGGCGTTTCCCTCGGGTCAAGCCCGAGGGAAACGCGATGGGTGTGGCGAACAGCAGGGAGATTCCCGCTTTCGCGGGAATGACCCGGTGGTTAGGGTCTAAGCTCCTGCCACATCTCGATTCTCCCATGTCCCGTCTCCAGCATCCCTTCACCGTGCGTCACGCCGATGTGTGGAAAATGGCACTGCCGGCCTCGGTCGCCTTCATCACCGAGCCGCTGGTCGGCATCGTCGACATAACCGTCATCGGCCGCCTGGGCGATGCGGGCCTGCTGGGCGGGCTGGTACTTGGCGCGCTGCTGTTCGACATCATCTTCTCGCTCGCCTATTTCCTGCGCATCGGCACGGCGGGGCTGGTGGCCCAGTCGGTCGGGGCGAAAGATCCGCGCGATGGCCTGCTGCATGTCGTGAGGGCCATCCTGCTCGGCATCGGTATTGGCATCCTGATGATCGCGCTGGGCGGGCCGATCCTGTGGCTGGCAACGACGCTGCTGGCGCCCGAGGCCGGCGCGACGGCTGCCCTGGCGGACTATTTCCACTATCGCATCTGGTCGGCGCCCTTCTCGCTGGTCAATTACGCGCTGCTCGGCTGGTTCTATGGCCGCGCCTCGGCCAAGACAGGCATGGCGCTGCAGCTGCTGCTGCACCTGCTCGATATCACGCTCTCCATCTGGTTCGTGCATGGCCTGGGCTGGGGTGTTCCCGGCGCGGCCCTTGGCACCGTGATCGGCCATGCGGTGGCAGCGGCGGTGGGTCTGGGCCTGTTGTTGCGCCACTATGGCGGGCTGGGCGCCATTGTCCGCCACATCGCGCCGGGCGAACTGCTTGATGCCGTGGCCATCAAGCGCATGCTGGGCCTCAGCCGTGACCTGATGATCCGCTCGGCGGCGCTGATGGGCGCCTATGCCTGGTTCGCGGCACAAGGCTCGCGCATGGGCGAGGTGGCGCTCTCGGCCAATGCGGTGCTGCTCAACCTGATCATGATCGTTGCCTACTTCCTCGACGGGATCGCCCAGGCGGCCGAACAGCTCACCGGCAAGGCGGTGGGGGCCAATTGGCGCCCGGCCTTCGACCAGGCCTATAAGCTCAGCATGCTCTGGGGCCTGATCCTGACGCTGAGCTTGGGCATTGCCTGGTATCTCAGCGGCCCTTTCATCATTGGCCTGATGACCACCAATGCCGCGGTGCAGGTCTATGCGCTGACCTTCCTGCCCATCGCGGCCCTCTGCACCGTTACCTTCATGCCGGCCTTCGTCTTCGACGGCATTCTGGTCGGCACCACGCTCAACACCACGATGCGCGATGGCATGGTGGTCTCGCTGGTCGTGTTCCTGGTCGCGGCCCTGGCGCTGCAGCCGGTATGGGGCAACTGGGGCCTCTGGGCCGCGCTGCATTGCTGGTTCGTCGCCCGGGGCGGCATCTACTGGTGGGCGCTCGAGCGCAGGAAGGCAGGCCTCTTCGCTGCGGCGGCCTAAAGCGTCGCCAGGCGCCGTTCGAGGAATCGCCGCTCCGCTGCCTGTACGGTGAGCGCCAGGGCGGCTTGGTAGGCCTCCCGCGCTTCATCGCCCCGTGCCAGGCGCCGCAGCAGGTCGGCACGGGCGGCGTGCCACAGGCGATAGTCGGTCAGACCGTCGGCCAGCCCTTCGACCAGTTGCAGCCCCGCTGCCGGGCCATCGCGCATGGCGATCGCCACGGCGCGGTTGAGCGCCACGATGGGCGATGGGTCGATGCGCAGCAGCATGTCGTAAAAGCCCACGATGCGCGGCCAGTCGCTCCCCTCGATGCCATGGCAGGCGGCAATGGCGGCCTGCACCGAATAGAGGCTGAAATGCCCTGCCAGGACCTGGCGCACCAGGGCCTGGCCCTCCGCCATCTGCGCCGAATTCCACAGGCTGCGATCCTGCTCGTCGAGCGGCACGATCTCGCCATCGATTACGCGGGCAGTTCGGCGCGCATCCTGCAGCAGCATCAGGGCCAGCAGCCCGCGGACCTCCGGCTCGTCGATCAGCGTCGCCAGCAGGCGAGCCAGCCGGATCGCCTCGAGACAAAGGTCGGTGCGCAGGGCGCTGCTGCCCGATGATGCCAGGTAACCTTCGTTGAACACCAGGTAGATCACCTGCAGCACCGTCTCGATGCGCTCAGGCAATTCGTCTGGCTCGGGCACCATATAGGGGATGCGTGCATCGCGGATCTTGCCCTTGGCCCGTACGATGCGCTGGGCGATGGTGACGGGCTTGGCGAGGTAAGCGGCGGCGATCTCCTCGGTGGTGAGGCCGCAGACTTCACGCAGGGTCAGCGCCACCTGCGCGTCCGGCGCCAGTGCAGGGTGGCAGCAGGTGAAGATCAGGCGGAGCTGGTCGTCGGCAATAGCGGGTGCATCGTCATCCTCCGGCTCGGCGGCCAGTTCGATCTGCTGCACCAGCTGCGCGCTGGCCGCGTTGAACCGGGCCTCGCGCCGAATGCGGTCGATCGCCTTGAATCGGCCAGCCGACACCAGCCAGGCGCGTGGATTGGCCGGCACGCCCTTGCGCGGCCAGCTGTCGAGCGCGGCGAGCCAGGCGTCGTGTAGCGCTTCCTCTGCCCGGTCGAAGCCACCCAACAGGCGAATGAGCGTCGCCAATACGCGGGGCGCTTCGGCCCGATAGACGGCCTCGATGGCGGCAGCGGCCTCGCTCACATCACCGGCCGTACTTCGACGCAGCCGATGCGGGCCAGCGGAATATTGGCGCCGATGCGCATGGCCTCGTTGAGGTCTGCCGCTTCGATGAGGATGAAGCCGGCAACCTGTTCCTTGAGTTCGGCGAAGGGGCCATCGGTGGCAGTCATCTTGCCCTGGCGCATGCGGACCGTGGTCGCCGTATCGGGCGACATTAGTGCCTCGGCGGCGACAAAGTGGCCGCGCTCCATGAGTTCACGGTCATAGGCCTGCGAGTCGCGGACGATGGTATCCCATTCCCCCGGCGGCAGCGTATCGATGGCGGTGTTGTCGAAGCAGACGAGGCAGAGATAGCGCATGGAAAATCCTCCGGTTGTGGTTGTACCGGAAGCTTATCGAATAGCGAGGGCGGGATTCGACATGTTGCCACGACCTCGTGGTTCGACAGGCTCACCATGAGGTCTACTGGGATTTTCAAGCAGCCCTCATCCTGAGCCTGTCGAAGGACGAGGGCGTGGCAGGATCACCCGGCGCGTTTTGCCGGACTGCGACTTTGATTGGCCAGCCCGCTGATCGCAGCGCGGAGCGCGGCGGGTTTGACCGGCTTGGTGACAACCGCGATGCCGCGTTCCTCGGCCAGCGCCCGTACCGCCGGGCTGCGATCGGCCGTCACCAGCGCCGCCGGCAGGTGGCCGCCCAGATTGTGCCGCAGCCACTCGATGGCATCGAGGCCCGATGTCTGATCGAGGTGGTAATCCATCAGCACCAGATCCGGATACCAGCCCTCCAGCAGTCGCTCGCGGTCGATCTGCTTGAGCGACAGGGCGCTGCGCACGTCGCAGCCCCAATGGCGCAGCAGGCCCTCCATCGCCTCGATGATGGCTCGCTCATTGTCGACGCACAGCACCTTGAGGCCCAATGTGCCGAAGCTGGCCTCGGCCGGCGCCGCACTGCTCTCGGGCGTCGCGCGGATCGTGCGCGTTGCCGGCAGGAACAGCGAGAAACGCGAGCCGCGGCCTTCCTTGCTGTCCAGTTCCAGCGTCAGTCCCAGCGCGGTCACCAGGCGCTGCACGATGGAAAGGCCGAGCCCCAGGCCCTGCGCCATGCGGGCCCCGCGTTCGAGCCGCGAGAACTCCGCAAACAGCAGGCGATGCTGGTCCTTGTTGAAGCCGATGCCCGTATCGATCACGTCGAGCCGCATCCGGTTACCGCGACGGCGCAGCCCGACCAGCACCTTGCCGCCCGGCTGGGTATATTTGATGGCGTTGCTGACCAGGTTCTGCACGATGCGGCCCACCAGCATGCGGTCGACCATGATGGTGGCGTCGGTCGCCACGATGCGCAGCGAGATATTGCGCTCGCGCGCCATGGGGCCGAATTCCACCTCGATCTTCTTGAGCAGGTCCTGTCCGGCCACCGGGGCAGGGGCCGGCTTGAGGGCGCCGCTGTCGATGCGCGAAATGTCGAGCAACGCGCCCATAATGTCCTCGACCGCGGTCAGCGAAGCCTCGATGGAATTGGCGAGATCGGCCAGGCCCGTCAACTTTGCCCGCTCGATCAGCGTCGAGGTATAGAGGCGCGCCGCGTTGAGCGGCTGCAGCAGGTCGTGGCTGGCGGCGGCAAGGAAGCGCGTCTTGTCGTGGTTGGCCGCGTCGGCCTTGGCGCGAGCGCTTTCGAGTTCGGCATTGACGCGCGTCAGCGCCGCCGTGCGCTCCTCCACCCGCTGCTCCAGCGACTGGTTCATCCCGGCCAGTTCCCGCTCCGCGCGCACGCGGGCGGTGACGTCGGAAAAGCTGATGACCAGTCCACCATCGGGCAGGCGGCTTGAATGAAATTCCAGCGTCTGCCCGGCATTGCCCAGGCGTTGGGTCACGGTGGTCGGCGAGGCCGTCAGCAGGTTGATGCGCTCGATGGCAAGGCGCGCCGCGTCGCCGCTGCCAAAGTCGCCGCGATCCCCCAGAAACAGCGCGATGTCGAACAGCGGCGTTCCCGGCCTGACCAGCTGATCGGGCAGCGCCAGCAGCGAATTGTAGCGGCTGTTCGAGGTCACGAGCCGCAAACCGGCATCGAACACGGCAATGCCTTGCGGAATATGATCGATCGCCTGCTTGAGGCTGTTGGCTGCGTCGTGGCTATGGGCCGACATCGGGTTTGCGATCCTGGGCTTTCGGGCGCGCCGGGACTATCGGCCCGCCATCGCAACGGTGCAAGACCAACTCTCGACCCATTGCATTTGCCGGCGCAGTCATCAATGCTCGGCTACCGCGGTTGCGGCCGTCTTGAATCGACGGAAACCAGCAAGAGGGGTTGGCCGACCATGTTCAAGGAATTCCGGGATTTTGCCATCAAGGGCAACATGATCGATCTCGCCATCGGCGTGATCATCGGTGCCGCTTTCGGCGCCATCGTCTCCTCCATTGTCGACGACATCTTCATGCCGATCATCGGCCTGATCATCGGTGGTATCGATTTCTCCAATCTCTTCATCGTCTTGTCCAACCCCAATGACGTTGCCGTCCCATCTGTAGCGGCAGCAAAGGAAGCTGGTGTTGCCACGCTCAATATCGGCGTCTTCATCAATGCGGTGGTCAAGTTCACCATCATCGCCTTCGTGCTGTTCCTGGTGGTCAAGGGCATCAACCGCATGAAGCGCCAGGCTGCGGCCGAGCCCGTCGCCACCACACCGGCACCCAGCAAGGAAGAAGTGCTGCTCACCGAGATCCGCGACGCCTTGCGCGCCAATCCGCGCTGAGGGCAATTTTCGGCTCTAGGACGAACGTCCGTTGACAAATCAACAATAGGTAAATAAGCCTATTGTGTAGGTAGTTCATCCTACGTATTGTCCATATCGGACGGCACGAACACCTAGTGCAAATTACCGTTGCGATCCGCCGGGGGGCATCGGTATCGCGGTTGCCAGCAGTAGCTCAGCGACTGGCGAAGCCTTGTCGCCAGAAAGGCGCGCAAGCGAAATTTGCCACCGGGCAGAGGGCAATATGAGCGACGAGATCTTCTATCATTCCTTCCTCAATCGCGACCGGCTGATCCACATCGTGGACACGGACCCCACGACCTGCGAAGCCTTGAGCGTACTGTTTCGCCTTGAAGGCTTTCAGACCACATTCTCGTTGGAACCGGCTCACTTCACCGCAGCCATCGAGCGGCGGCGGCCCGATATTGTCGTGATCAACCTGCTTCTGGGTGAGGAAAGCGGCCTGGGGCTGCTGCGGCGCATCAAGGGCACCCGAACCGGGACACCGGTCTTCATGCTGGCCGATACGCCCCAGCTCGAGGCGGCGGTGACCGCGATGAAGCTGGGCGCCTCCGACGTCATCTCCAAGCCCATCGATACCGAGCATCTGCTGGGCAGCGTACGCGACGCGTTGCGCCGCGATGTGCATCTGGGCGCCATGCAAGGGGGGCGACGACCCATCGAAGTCCGCGGCTTCGCCCAACTCACCCCGCGCGAACGCGAAGTGCTGCAGCTCATCACCAACGGTCAATCCAACAAGGAAGCCGGCCGAGAGCTGGGAATTTCCCCGCGCACCATCGAGGTCCACCGGGCCCGCGTCATGGAAAAACTGGGGGCGCGCAACACCGCGGACTTGATGCGCATCGTGCTGACGAGCTGAGCGGGCAATCCGCAATAGCCACACCCTCGATGTCGCCCCGGCCTTGAGCCGGGGCCCATCCTGAAATCTCGCCGCCGTAACGTGGATGAGACAATCCCGGCTCAAAGCCGGGATGAGGTCGGGATTGGAGTGGCGACGGCGAACACGCAAAGTCCGCGTAAACACGCCCCGTTGCGTGAGCTTGGTCTGGCTGGCTATTACGGAGGGCCCTGCCACAGCGGAACGCGCCCATGACCCAGCCTCTGGCCATCGCCGAGCGCATCGCCATTCTCTCCGATATTCATGGCAATCTGACCGCGCTCGAAGCGGTGCTGTCGCATATCGCCTCGTCGGGCATTACCCGAATATTCAACCTGGGTGATCTGGTCGGCAAGGGGCCGCGCTCTGCGGCCGTTGTCGATCGCTGCCGGCAGGTCTGCGAAATCACCATACAGGGCAATTGGGATCATCTGGTCGCGCAAGGCGAGGCTGATGCGCAGCCAGTTCTCCAATGGCACCGCAGTCAGCTCGGCCCCGAACGGCTCGCCTATCTGGCGGCGTTGCCTGGCAGCCATGACTTCCTGCTGAGCGGCCGCCGGGTGCGGCTCTTTCACGCCAGCCAGGTCGGCATCTACCACCGCGTCCATGCAACAGCGGCGCGCGCCGACCACCACGCGATGTTCAGCAACACGGCGTTCACCGGCTTCGGACTCGAACCCGACATCGTGGGCTACGGCGACATCCACGGCGCCTACACGCTGAACTTCGAGCATCGCACGCTCTTCAATGCCGGCAGTGTCGGTAATCCCCTCGACATTCCGGTTGCATGTTACGCGGTCCTCGAAGGCCGGTTCGGCGCCGCGTCCGAACACCCCTGGTCGCTGCATTTCGCTCGCGTTCCCTACGACATCGAGTCCGAAATCGCTGCGGCCGAAGCCTGCGGGATGCCGGCCCTGGACCACTACGCCAACGAGCTTCGTACCGCCGTCTATCGTGGCCGAACCTAAAAGCCCTCTGGCCAGCCCCTGGCCCCGATCAGCGGCACGAACTGTACCTCGCCCAGATCCTCGGTGACGAAGTCGGCCTCGCCGCGGCGCGTGACGCGGAGCAACTGCTGGGCAGCGTGCGAACGACCAACTGGCATCACCAGCCGCCCGCCAATCACTAGCTGCGCTAACAGAACCTGCGGAATCTCCGGTCCAAACGCCGAAACAATAATCCCGTCATAGGGCGCAAGCTCCGGCCAGCCGCTCGTCCCGTCGGCAGTGATGACCGAGACATTGTCATGTCCCAATTGCCTGAGCAGCCGTGACGCGTTGCGCGCCAGGTCGCGGTGGCGTTCGATGGTCATGACGCGCGCGGTCAGCTCGCCGAGCAGCGCCGCGACATAGCCGGAGCCGGTGCCGATTTCGAGCACTCTGTCGCCTGGACGGGGCGCGATGGCGGCGACCATGAGCGCCACGACATAGGGCTGGGAGATGGTCTGCCCTTGCCCGATTGGCACGGCAGCGTCGGCATAGGCCAAACCGCGGCGCGGTTCAGGCACGAACAGCTCGCGCGGCACGGTTTCCATGGCCATCAGCACGCGCTGGTCGGTCACGCCGCGCCGGGCGATCAGCGCGACCATGTCGTGTCGTGCGGCGCGCATATCGGGCATGGTGATCCCCGAATTCGCTCGGTGCAAAATCATCGAGCCGGCTAGCCGGCAGCGATCAGCCGCCGATGGTCGGCAGGGTCAGGTCGCCCGAGGTCAGCTTGCTGGCGGTTATCTTGGCGTCGGCGGCTTCGCGCGGCAGCTCTAGACTGGTCCACACGCTCACCAGCGCATGGCGCAGTGCAAAGATCATCTCGTCGGTATGCAGCGGCGTCGGCGTGATGCGCAGGCGCTCGGTCCCCTTGGGGACGGTCGGGTAGTTGATCGGCTGGATGTAGATATTGTGCTTGTCCAGCAGCATGTCGCTGGCCGCCTTGACCGCCCGCGCATCGCCCACGATCAGCGGCACGATATGCGTATCGGTTTCCATCACCGGCAGGCCGGCATCGGCGAGGATCGCCTTGGTCAGGCGCGCCTGGCGCTGATGCATGATGCGCTCATGCGTCGAGGTCTTGAGATGCTCGATCGAGGCGCGGGCTGCCGCGCAGAGGGCAGGGGGCAGCGAGGTGGTGAAGATGAATTCGGGCGCGTAGGAGCGCACGGCATCCACGATCGCCTTGTTGGCCGCGATATAGCCGCCCATCGTGCCGAAGCCCTTGGCCAGGGTGCCTTCGATGATGTCGATGCGGTCCATCACCCCTTCGCGCTCGGCAATGCCGCCGCCGCGGGCGCCATACATGCCCACCGCATGGACTTCGTCGATATAGGTCAGCGCGCCGAATTCCTCGGCCAGGTCGCAGATTTCGCGGATGGGGGCGACGTCACCATCCATCGAATAGACGGACTCAAAGCAGATCAGCTTGGGCCGCTTGCGATCGGTGGCCGCCAGCAGGTCGCGCAGATGCGCCACGTCGTTGTGGCGGAAGATCACCTTCTGCATGCCCGACTGACGCACGCCCTGGATCATCGAGGCGTGGTTGAGCTGGTCCGAGAAGATCACGCAATCGGGCAGCAGCCGCGCGATGGTGGCGATCGAGGCTTCATTGGACACGAAGCCCGAGGTGAAGACGAGGGCGGCTTCCTTGCGGTGCAGGTCCGCGAGCGACCGCTCGAGCTCGACCAGCGGGCGGTTGGTGCCCGAAATATTGCGCGTGCCGCCCGAACCGACGCCCAGCTTCCCGGCAGTTTCCTGCATGGCGCCGATCACCTTGGGATGCTGACCCATGCCCAGGTAGTCGTTGGAACACCAGATGGTGATGTCGCGCATATTGTCGGATTCGTCGCGATAAATGGCGCGGGGGAACTGCCCGGCCACGCGTTCGAGATCGGCAAAGACGCGGTAGCGTTTCTCCGCCCGCAGCGTATCCACCGCATCTTCGAATATGCCGCGATAGTCCATCGAAACGTCCTTTTTGCCCTACCGTCGGCGGCAAAGGCCGAGCTGGTGAACAAGCCATAACTAGGTCGCCCGGCACGGCATTGACATAGGTCAATTCGACGCGCGCCGGTCCGCTTCGGCACGAGGCGTCAACGGCTGAGTTGAGAGTCATTCTAAAGTGCCACGCGCATCCTGCCAATGCGGCAATCGGGCCTGTGAGCACCCGATCGGGATCATCGCTTCGTGATCAGCGCGATATTAACCCCCGTGTGGCTAACTGTTGAAGCAAGGCTATTCTAAGACTACCATCACAAAAAAGCCCGAATGGGCTCACGAGGGGTGAGTATCAGTGAAGAGTTTTTCGTCTTCGAGTTTTGCCGGCCAGCATGCAGAGACGCTGGATCTGGCTCAGGCGGCGGTTACCCACAATCCACAGGCACTGTTTACCGATTTCCAGTGGTTTCTCTACCAGGGGCGGGACACGGTCTTTTTCACCGCCTTTTCGACCACCAGCTTTGATCAGGAAGGCCTCGGCAACCTGGTCGCCGAAATGGTGGCACTGGCCCCGCAACTGACGCATGGCTTCACCGGCGCCCGCCCGGGCCATCCCTTTCCCAAGCACATCCTGGACGCGATCACCTCGGTCGAGCTGGTCGATGACCTTGATGGCTATCCGGACAAATGGCTTGGCAAGTCGACCGACATCTTCGCCACCCCAGACCTGCCCCTGTTCCGCGTGATGGCCGTCGTGCGCCGGGATGGCCCGGATGCGCAGGGGCGCGCTTCGGTCATCCAGGTCCGCTCCAGCCATGCCCTGCTTGAAGGGTCGGACTCGGCCCTGCTGACGCGTTCACAGTCGGCAAGCCATGGCACCATGTCCGACAAGTCCAACAAGCTTGGCTTCGGTGCGCGGCTCAAGGGCGTGCTCAATGGCGGACTCACCGCCCTGACCTATATTGTGCTGGCCAACCTGCTGGCGCCGCCGGAACAGCCCTGGGGCTTCAAGACACTGGCGCTCAAGCGCCACCGCCTGCGGCTGCTCGCCAACAAGCTCGGTGTCCGCCAGCGCTCGCTGCTCTTCGCTCTGGTCACGCACGCCCTCAACGGCGAGGGTGAAGAAAAGACCATGAGCAAGAAGGTGATTGGCGCGGCCTACACCATGCTCGATACGAAGCGGAACGATGCCGACGACGACTTCTTCCGCGTCCGCGCCCTCGAGGCCAAGTTCGCCGTCATCGAAGATTTCGTCGATTATGTCCGCGCCGTCGATGACACGGTTGCTGCCATCGAGCAGAAGGACATCACCAAGTTCCAGGTGATGATGAACGCCATGTTCAAGGCTTTGCGCGGCATCAACCGCGTGCTGCCCTTCCTGCCGGGCAAGCGCTTCTGGCGCTTCAACGGCGGCATCCATGTGGTGCTGACCCTGGTGCCGCCGCACCGCACCTATGGTCCAATGACCCATGGCATGGTCGAGCCCATCTATTGCGGCGCCTGGCACTCGGCGACCAATATCGTGACCTTCTGTCCGGGCCGCGAATATGTGACGCTCAACTTCTCGATGGAACAACGGCACTTGGCCAATATCGGCAAGGTCGAAGCGCTGCTCGAGCAGATGGAGCGCCGCGAGGTCACGCCGCGCAAGATGACCCAGGCGGACGAGCTTTAGGGGCGACATGCGTGATGACGGTTAGGCCGTCCTGCAAGCCAGCTCGGACGCAGATTGAGCCCTCTCCAGAATTTGAGGTACGTACCTCAAATGACACTTGCGCGGGGCCATCAGGGACGATATCTGCATGGCGATCAGTTCTTTCGGATTGCCCGCCATGACCCAGTTCGCCCGCTATCCCAGCCTCGCCGATAAGCCGGTCATCATTTCCGGCGGCGCCTCCGGCATCGGCGAAAGCATGGTGCGCCAGTTCGCGGCGCAGGGCAGCCGGGTGGGCTTCGTCGATATCGCCGTCGCGGCGGGTGAAAAACTCGCGGCCGAGCTGACCGAAGCCGGCCACGCCGTGCGCTTCACCCCTTGCGACGTGACCGACATCGAGGCCTATCGCGCCGCCATCGCTGGCTTCGCCAGCGCGCATGGCGACGCCCTGGTGCTGGTCAACAATGCCGCGCACGATCAGCGCCACAGCTGGAGCGAGGTCACGCCCGCCTATTGGGACGAGCGCATGGCGGTCAATCTCAAGCACGCATTCTTTGCCATGCAGGCCGTGGCGCCCGGCATGGTCAAAGCCGGACGCGGTTCGATCATCAACCTGAGTTCGATCAGCTGGATGATCATGACGCCGCAATTGCCGCTCTACGAAACCGCCAAGGCCGCCGCTCATGGCCTGACCCGGTCCATGGCGCGCGAATTGGGTAAGTCGGGTATCCGCGTCAACACCTTGAGCCCCGGCGCCACCATCACCCCCCGCCAGATCGAGCTGTGGTATACTGAGACCACCATGGCGGGCATCGAGGCGCAGCAGGCGCTGGCAGGCCACGTCTATCCCGATGACGTGGCGCGCATGGCCCTGTTCCTCGCGGCAGACGATAGCGCCATGATTTCGGCGCAACAGTTCCTCGTCGATGGTGGCTGGGCGAACACCTGAGCCGTTCATTCGCCGTTCATCCCCTTTGCTTCACCACCATCCTGCCTTATTCAGTGGTCACCAACCGGCCACTGTTCATGATCCTTCAGGGGGACAATCTATGAAGTCGAAGATTCTGGTCGCGCTTGTCGCGACCCTGGCGCTCACCGCCTGCACCACCACCAATCCCTATACCGGCCAGAGCCAGATTTCGAACACCACTGGCGGTGCGCTGATCGGCGTTGGCGGTGGCGCGGTTGCTGGCGCCCTGGTCGGTGCCGCTGTTGGCGGCGATCCGCGCGTTGGCGCCCTGATCGGTGCCGGCGTGGGCGGCCTCACCGGCGCGGCGATCGGCAACTATATGGACCAGCAGGAAGCCGAATTGCGCGCCCAGCTCCAGGGCACCGGCGTTTCGGTCACCCGCGTTGGCCAGAACATCATTCTCAACATGCCGTCCAACATCACCTTCGCCACCGACTCGAGCAACGTGAACCCGGGCTTCAATTCGACGCTCGTTTCGGTCGCACTGGTGCTCAAGAAGTTCGACAAGTCGATCGTCGACGTCTACGGCCATACCGACAGCCAGGGCGATGACGCCTACAACCTGAGCCTGAGCCAGAAGCGCGCGGTCTCGGTCGCCACGATCTTGGCCAACCAGGGCATCGACCAGCGCCGGTTCTATATCGAAGGCAAGGGCGAGACCTCGCCGATCGCCTCCAACGCGTCCGAAGCCGGTCGCGCCCAGAACCGTCGCGTCGAAATCCAGATCGCGCCGATCAACGGCTGATCGAATTGCTCGAAATGTGGAATGCGGAAGGCGGGCTCAGGCCCGCCTTTTTCGTTGAGCATGAGACCTCATGGTGAGCTTGTCGAACCACGAGGTCAGGTACACCGATATCGCCACGACCTCGTCCTTCGACAGGCTCAGGATGAGGTCTACTGTTCCGCCGATATAACCTCCCCATATCAGGGGAGGTTAGGTGGGGGTATCCGCCAAAAGCTACTGCGCTGGAACCACCGGCTCCGCCACAGGCACATCGTCGGCGGCCGGCGCCACCACGCTTTCCGACGTCGGCGTACCCGGTTGCACATCCGTGGCCGGCGCGCCCTGGAACATCTGCATCAGGAACAGCACGCCGACGACGATGGCGAGGCCGATCACGCCATAGAGCCACCAATTGGTTGGGCCCGTGGCGCCCACGGCGGCTTCATGTTCGCCCGCCACCTTGATGGGCGACGCATCGGGGACATCGATGCGCGATCCGTTCTCGTCAATAAGCACGTCGACCTCGGCCACGGTTGGCGTGGGCTGCTTGGGTGCGGTTGCCATCAGAAATCTCCTTTGACGACGGTCTCGGTGCCTGCGCCGTTCTGGACGCCCAGGCGGACCTCGGCGATGGCCTCGTCGATTTCTTCAGGATCAAATCCCAGCTCCCGGCCTTCCTGGGTCGCGCCGGTCACGTCGGCCTTGAGCTGGTTGAGCAGCTCGATCTTCTCTTTGGCGGTAAAGAGGCTGTTATGCGCAATGCTCATGGGGGTGACATTGTCACGCCCGCCCATGCGGTCCCGCAGGTTATCGAAAACCATGGCGCATCTCCTTCAAGTGGGTCGGAAAGACCGTCGAATTAGCAATGCACGCGGCCCGCGCGAGGTTCCGCGGCGGGCCTGTTGAAGGACCTCGATCACTTTTTTTTTGGTCGGAACCCCATCCGCGGGAGCACGTTGACTACCCACACTCACCCATAGAGGAGCTCGAAAATGGCTTACGAAGACATTCGCAACCGCGATGCCGACGTCAAGGAAACCCACGATCTGATCGCCTCCGACAAGGTCGAGGGCACCAAGGTGTTTGACCCGCGCGGCGAACATATCGGATCGATCGAACGCATTCTCGTCGAAAAGCGCAGCGGCAAGGTCTCCTACGCCGTGCTGAGCTTCGGCGGCTTCCTTGGCATGGGGCACGACCACTACCCGCTGCCCTGGTCCAAGCTCAACTACGATGAGAGCCTGGGCGGCTACCGCGTCGACGTGACCAAGGATCAGCTCGAAGGCGCGCCGAAATACGAGAACGACGACGATGACTACTGGACGTCCGAGAACGGTCGTCGCGTCTACGACTATTATGGTGTGGCGCCGTACTGGATCTAGCCGCACCACCAGGCATTTCAGCACCTGATGATACTGCCCGCCGGCGTCCCAAAGGGGCGCCGGTTTTTGGTTGTCGCATGGTGCTTCGGCTCCAGCCCACCCTCCCCCTTGAGGGGAGGGTAGCGCAGCTAGGCCGATGGGCCGTAGCGGAGCTGGGGAGGGGGTGACTCACTGGGTCGCCGACGGACCCCCACCCTCATTCCCTCCCCTCAAGGGGGAGGGCGGCGAAGATTCATGGCCTCAGTGCACTCTTACTGCCCCTCTGGCACCCACACCACCATCGAACCCTGCCCACGGTTGGACCACAGGTAATAGGGTAGGGCCGTCAGCGTCGCCCGCTGGTCCGTGGGCGGGGTCGTGCGATAGAGCGTCTTCCAGTCGCCTTCCTCGATTGCCAGCGCCTCGGCCTTAAGGGTCACCACGCCATCAAAGAGATCGGCGCGCGTCTCGGCCCGTAGCTCGGCGGCGCGCGGCAGCTTCAACCGCTGCACACGTCCACCAGGATTATCGATTTCCTCGATGCAATAGACCAATGGGCCGCGCTTGAGCGCCACGCGACCGGCATCCATGATGACGCCCGGATGGGCATAGAGACGCACCGGCGGCATTGGCAGGTCAAGGCTGAAGACATCGCCCTTGGCCCATTGGCGGTTGATCGTCAGATAGCCGTTGACCACCTTGGCCACGTCCACCGCCTCACCATTGACCGAAACCTTGGCCCCGTTGGACCAGCCCGGAATGCGCAGCTTGACGTCAAACGTTGCCGGACTCGCCGGATCGACATGGATCTTGATGTCGCCATTCCAGGGATAGGTCGACACTTCGCGCAGGGCCACCGTGGTGCCCGCGACCTCGACCTCGGTCGAAATCCCGCCATAGAGATGGAAGGCAACGCCGTCAGGCGCCGTCGAGACAAAGTACCCGCCCACCGAAGCCACCAGGCGGCTGACATTCATCGTGCAGCACGGACAGGTGTGCCAATCCCAGCGGGTCGGCGTACCATCGCTCTCGAGGGGATTGGCGTAGAAGTAATGTTCGCCATCGCGGCTGAGACCGGATAGCGCGCCGTTGAACATGGCCAGTTCGAGAATGTCGGCATATTTGCCGTCGAGGTCCAGATGCAGCATGCGCTGGGCCCAGAAGATCAGCGCCACCGAGGCGCAGGTCTCGGCATAAGCGGTCTGGTTGGGCAGGTCGAAGTCGTGGGTAAAGCCCTCGTTATGCGCCGACGGCCCCAGGCCCGCCGTTACATACATCTTGGTTTCCATCACGTCGTTCCATAGCACTTCGCAGGCGCGCTTGAGCGCAGGGTCGTCGAGCTCGGCCGCCAGGTCGGCCATGGCGGTGTAGAGATACATGGCCCGCACGGCGTGGCCCACGACCTTTTCCTGGTCGCGCACCGGCTTGTGGCTCTGCGAATACTCGTAATTGCCGAACACGTAGCGCTGCTTGCTGTCGCCGCCCTCGCGCAGGTCGCGCTCGGTGTCGAAATAATGCGGCTGCTGCTGGCCGCGCTCGTTGATCATGTAGGTGGCGAAGTCGAGGTGCTTCCTGTCGCGCGTCAGGTAATAGAGCTTCATCAGCGCCAGCTCGATTTCCTCATGCCCGTCATAGCCGCGCGTCTGGCCCGGACCGGTTCCGAACCGGGCATAGATGTGGTCGAGATAGCGCTCCATGACATCGAGGAAGCGCCGCCGGCCCGTCACCCGGAAATAGGCCACCGCGCCTTCCAGCAGGTGGCCGGCATTATACATTTCGTGGTTGTCGCGCAGGTTGGTCCAGCGCTTGTCCGGCTCGTGGCCGAGATACCAGCAATTGAGATAGCCATCTGGCGCCTGGGCCTTTTCGAGGTCATCGACAGCCGCCTCGATCTTGGCTTCGATATCGGCGTCGCGGCGATGCGCCAGCGCGTAGCTGGCCGCTTCGATCCACTTGCCCACGTCGCTGTCCCAGAACACCTGCACGGTGAAGCCATTGGGATGGCGCGGGAAGCGCAGTGGCGGTGGTGGGTTGGGCAGCTTCAGCGAATCCAGAATGCCATACTCGCCCAGCTTCTTGTGCTGGCTGGGAATGGTCCGGGTCAGCACGGTCTCCAGCCGTTCATGCCAGAACTTGCCTTCGAGCTTCACGTCGGGAAAATTGACGGGGGCGTAGCGGCTCATCGGAGCTCCTCCAGTAGTCTTTATTGTCAGGATTGCTTGGGGTCGGACGACTGCCGCACGACCAAGGAACAGGGCAGCCTTTCGACGCCCTTGAGGCGCTCGCCGGCGATCATTGAGATCAGGCGTTCGCCGGCCAGCTGGCCGAGTTCGCGCAGGTTCATGTCGATGCTGCTGAGCGGCGGACGGGCCGCCAGCGTCATCACATCCCAATTGTCAAAGCCCACCACGGCCACCTGGTCGGGCACGGTCACGCCGCGTTCGCGCAGGGCATCGGTCACGCCGCGCGCAATCTGGTCATTGCCGCAGAACAGGGCGTCGGGCACCTCGGCCTTGCCGTCGAACAGGCTGGCCACCGCCTCGCGTCCCCACGCTTCCGACCATTTGCCGTTGAGATAATAGCCGTCGATTTCATGCAATCCGGCTGCGGCCAGCGCGTCGCGGTAGCCGCGGTGGCGCAGTGCGACCGCCTCGAAGCTCTCCGGACCCGTGACATGGGCGATCCGCTTGCGACCGATGCCCGCCAGGTGCTGCACGCCCAGCAGGGCCCCACCATAGTCGTCGGGCAACAGGCATAGCGCTTCAGGGTCATCGGCCTGCGAGAACACGTAGATAACAGGCATGGTCTGGCCGGGCACGGCTACCGGTGGACGCTTGTCCATCCGCCGCCCTGTCACCAGCAAGCCATCGATCCGTTTCCCCAGCAACTGGTCCAGATGCTGTTTCTCGCGTGCCGGATCGTCTGTGGCATTGCACATGAAGATGGCGATGCCGTGCTCGGCCAGCCGTTCCTCCAGCGCTTCGATGATCGGGAAGGCGAAACGCCCGAAGCTGTCGGTCGACAGCACGCCCACCGTCATGGACCTTGTGCGGTGCAGGCTCTGCGCCAGCGAATTGGGCCGGAAGCCCAGTTCCTGCGCCGCCGCGATCACCCGCTCCCGCGTTTCCGTCTTGAGGCGGCCATTGTCGTTGAGCGCCTTGGACGCGGTGCCGATCGATACGCCAGCCCGCTGCGCAACATCGCGAATGGTAGCGCGCAGGGGATAGCGGTCATCATCCACGTCAGGGCTCATTGGCTGGGAAAAGGTTTTCCGCGCTTCAAATGCCACAGCTACGCGCAAAGCTCAACTGCTAATACGCATCGAACGACGGCGGCAGCATGAGCCAACCAGGGACGGGTCGGCGCGGCATGCGGGCGCTGTCAGTCCCCGCCCGGCAAGCCACAGACCACGACCTGCACCCCGCTTTCTGCCAGGCTGACTTCATGGTCATGCTCGGCGGGCATCACGTCGGTGACGAAGTGGGTAAAAGCGGAAAATGGCGCAACCCGCACCGCCGCTGTGCCCCGCCATTTGCTGGCATCGACGGCCAGGTAGCGCGTGCGCGAATTCTGCAGGATGGCATTGGTGATCTGCGCATCCCCGTAGCTGAAGTCGAGCGCGCCACTGGTGGGATGCAGCCCGCCCGCGCCGACCACGGCATGGGTGGCGTGAAACCTCTCGAAGTAGCGGATGGCTTCGGGGCCGACGAGGTCGCGGTCATTGGGTCGCCACACGCCGCCCACCAGATGCATCTCGACGCCCTCTGCCTCGCCCAGGATCAGCGCGACATCGACATTGTTGGTGACCACGGTCAGGCCGCTATGGCCACGCAGGG
The DNA here is from genome assembly GCF_946479885.1 of uncultured Devosia sp. The sequence continues at coordinate 324,914 of NZ_CAMLHM010000001.1, read as the reverse complement.
CCTCGGCGGTGAAGCGAACCGTGGTGCCGATCCCCATGAACACGGTGGAGCCATTGGGGATGTCCTGCGCTACCCGCGCGGCGATCAGCCGCTTGGCCAGGCCGTGCAGGCCGGCACGCGCACTGATCGAGGTGTTCTGCGGCAACACCGGTAGATCGACCCCGCCATGCAGCCGCCGCGCCAAACCGAGCGCACACAGGGCATTGATGTCGCGCCTTATGCTCTGCGTGGTCAGGCCATAGTCGAGCGCCAGGCGATCAATCTGTTGCGCACCCCGCGCCCCGATCCGCGCGAGAATATCGTTCTGTCGCTCCGAAAGCCTGGGGTCCATGGCTCACTCGAGGAAAAGGCGAGGGTTGTCGGAGATGACGCCGCCCAGCCCCGCGCCCCAGAACGGCTCGATCTGGGCCGGGTCGTTGCAGGTCCAGACGCGAACGACGATGCCCCGCTCGCGGGCCCGGTCGAGCACATTGAAGCTCAGGGCCCGATAGTCCAAGTGTACCGCGCGTGCCGGGATCGCGGCCACGATGTCGAGCCAGTCCGCGGGCAGGTCGCTCCACAGCATGGCAAGCTCGTAACTTGGGTCTAGCCTGTGCATGGCCTTGAGGCATTCCGCGTCGAAACTGGAGATCATCACCCGCACGCCCGGCGGTCGGGCGCGGAGGCACGCATGCACTGTCTCGGCCAGTTGGTCGAGCGATTTGTGATGGGCATGCTGCTTGATCTCGACATTGACGTTGATGCCGAGCTCCCCGAGCGCGGTCAGCACCTCTGGCAGCGTGGATAGCCTCTCGCCCGCAAACTGCGGCCCGAACCATCCACCGGCATCGAGCCCGGCGAGGTCCGAGGCACGGATGTCCCCGACCGAGCCCTTGCCCGACGTGGTTCGGTCCAGCGTTACGTCGTGGATCACCACCGGCGTACCGTCGGCCAGCAAGGCCACGTCGAGCTCCACCCAGGTGGCGCCCTGGTCGCGCGCGGCGCGAAAGGCGGCAATAGTGTTTTCAGGCGCCACCGCGGAGGCGCCGCGATGCGCTTGAACGTCCTCGGTGGTCCGAGGTTGGCTTCTGGTCATTTTTTGTTCTGTCCCCTGGTGACGCCCAGTGTCAGTCAGTGCGGCGCCCCGTTTCCCTGTTGAATGGATGCAGGTCGGCCATGCTCACATATAGCGCGGCCTGTGCACCCTCGGTAACTGCCGTCCGCGCCGGCACGGCGGCCACGATCAATTGCTCGCTGCCATCGAGCCGCATATGCAGGTGGCTCTCGCCGCCGATCGGCTCATAGAGCTCGACGGTGGCCTTGAGCGCCAGATGCGGATCCTCTGGCGGCGCCAACTGGATCGTATCGGGGCGAATGCCGACGAGGTCGGTGCCCTCGGGCAGGGTCAACGTGCCCTTGTCGCGCAGGTAGTCGATCTCGATCAGGTTCATCGGCGGTGAGCCGATGAAGCCGGCGACGAACAAGGTGGCCGGCCGTTCATACAGCGCCAGCGGCGCCCCGACCTGCTCGATGCGTCCGGCATTCATCACCACCAGCCGGTCGGCCAGAGTCATGGCCTCGAGCTGGTCATGGGTGACATAGACGCTGGTTGTCGCCAGGTTCCGCTGCAGGCGCTTGATTTCGATGCGCATCTGACCGCGAAGTTTGGCGTCGAGGTTGCTCAGCGGTTCGTCGAACAGGAAGGCCTTGGGCTGGCGCACAATGGCGCGGCCCATGGCGACGCGCTGGCGTTGCCCGCCGGAAAGCTGGCGCGGACGACGATCGAGGAAGGGCGCGATTTCGAGGATGCGTGCGGCCTCGTTGACCCGGCGGTCGATCTCGTCGCGTGGCGTCCCTCGGTTTTTCAGCCCGTATTCCAGGTTCCCGCGCACCGTCATATGCGGGTAGAGCGCATAATTCTGGAACACCATGGCAATGTCGCGCTCGGCCGGCTCCTTGGTGTTGACCACCGTGCCGTCGATGGCGATGGTGCCCTCGCTGATCGCCTCAAGCCCGGCGATCATCCGCAGCAGGGTGGACTTGCCGCAGCCGGAAGGACCGACCAGCACCACCAACTCCCCGTCCGGTATGGCCAGGTCGAGGTTGTGGATGGCGGTGACTCCGCCGGCATAGACCTTCTTGACGCCCGTGATGTCGATACTTGCCATGGTGCTTATTTCTCGGTTTCGACCAGGCCTTTGACGAACAGGCGCTGCATCAGGATGACGACGAGGACGGGGGGCAGCATGGCCAGCATCACGGCGGCCATGACGAAGTTCCATTGCGGCTCGGCATCGGCGGTGGCCGCCAGCCGTTTGATGCCCATGACCACGGTGTAATATTTGCTGTCGGTGGTCACCAGCAGCGGCCACAGATACTGCACCCAGCCATAGATGAAGAGGATGACGAACAGGGCCGCGATATTGGTCCGGCTGAGCGGCAAGAGGATATCGCGGAAGAACTTCATCGGTCCCGCGCCGTCGACGCGTGCCGCTTCCATCAGCTCATCGGGCACGGTGAGGAAGAACTGGCGGAACAGGAACGTGGCGGTGGCTGAAGCGATCAGCGGAATGATCAGGCCCGGATAGGAATTGAGCATCCCCAGGTCCGACACCACCTTGAAAGTGGGGATGATGCGCACTTCGACCGGCAGCATCAGCGTGATGAAGATGATCCAGAACGCCAGTAGCCGGAACGGGAACTTGAAGAACACGATGGCATAGGCGGATAGGATCGAAATGATGATCTTGCCCACGGCGATCGAGATCGCCATCACCAGCGAATTGAGCAGCATGATCGAGAGCGGCGGCGCACCGGCGCTCGAAATACCCTCATTGAGCATGAAGCTGTAGTTCTCGATCATGTGCGGGCCAGGCAGCAGGGGCACCAGGCCCCGCATGAAATCGCCGCTGCCATGGGTCGAGGCGATGAAGGCGATATAGACCGGGAACACCACGATCACGACGCCGATGATCAGCACCAGGTGGGTGAGGAAGGCGAGGAAGGGTCTGTTTTCGATCATTCTGGCCGCTCCCTAATACTGGATCCGTCGCTCGACAAAGCGGAACTGGATGGCGGTGAGGGCGATAACCACGATCATCAGCACCACCGACTGGGCGGACGATGAACCGATGTTCAGCCCGAGAAAGCCGTCGGTATAAACCTTGTAGACCAGCGTATTGGTCGCCTGGGCCGGGCCGCCCTGGGTGGTGGCGTCGATGATGCCGAACGTGTCGAACATGGCGTAGTTGATGTTGACGATCAGGAGGAAGAAGGTGGTCGGCGCCAGCAGCGGAAAGACGATGGTCCAGAAGCGCTTGAACGGTCCCGCGCCATCGATGGCGGCGGCCTCGATCAGCGATTGCGGTACCGATTGCAGCCCGGCGACGAAGAACAGGAAATTGTAGGAGATCTGTTTCCAGCTCGCCGCGATGACGACAAGGACCATGGCGTCGACGCCGTCGACCCGATGGTTCCAGCTGATGCCCACGGCGCGCAGCATATAGGGTGCGATGCCGATGGTGGGGTTGAACATGAACCACCACAATATGCCCACCACGACCGGCGCCACCGCATAGGGCCACACCAGCATGGTGGTGTAGAGCCTGTTGGTGCGCAGCAGCCGGTTTACGCAGACGGCAAGGATCAGCGAGATCGACATCGAGAGCAGCGTGACGCTGATCGCGAAGATGGCCGTCTTGCCGACCGAGCTCAGATAGCGCGGGTCGATGAACAGCCGGCGGTAATTCTCGAACCACACGAAACTGGTCTTGAAGCCGAACGGATCCTCGCGCTCGAACGAGGATTTGACGGCCTGCAGCGCCGGCCAGATGAAGAAGATCAGGGTCACGGCAAGCTGCGGGATGAGCAGCATGTAGGGGAGTATCTTGTTGGGGAAGACAGTTCGCTTGGCCTGCATGCTCCGCCTCGTTCTGTGCCGCTCCGGCGCAGCATTGCTGTCGCGTCGCGGTCTGCGCTCATGCTCCACCCTCGCGCGGAGGGTGGAGCTGGCTTGGGGCCGATGGCCTACTGGTTGGCGGCTTCGAAGTCGCGCAGGATCTGGTTGCCGCGTTCGACGGCTGAATCCAGCGCTTCCTGGGCGGTCTTGGAACCGGCCAGCAAGGCTTCGAACTCTTCATCCACGACGGCGCGTGCCTGGGTCAGGTTGCCGAAGCGAATGCCCTTGGAATTGGCCGTCGGCGTACCGCGGGTAATCTGCTGGATGGCGATATCCGAGCCTGGGTTCTGCGCATAATAGTCCTGCGACTTGCCCAGATCGTAGGCAGCATTGGTGATCGGCAGGTAGCCGGTCGCCTGGTGCCAGGCAGCCTGGACTTCAGGCTGGCTCAGGTAGGTGAAGAACTGGGCGACGCCCTTGTAGACTTCAGGATCCTTGCCGTTCAGCGTCCACAGGGTAGCGCCGCCGATGATCGAGTTCTTGGGTTCGGTGATCTCGTCGTCGTAATAGGGCAGGGGCGCGAAGCCGACCTTGAAGTCCTTGGCATTGTTGATGACGCCAGCGCGTCCAGCCGAAGAGTTCATGAAGATCGCGCATTCCTGGGCATAGAACTTGGGAGCGGCATCGGCGCCGCCACCAGGACCGCCATACTGGAAGAAGCCTTCGTCAGCCCACTTCTTGAGATTGTCCCAGTGCTTGACCTGCAGCGGGCCATTGAAGGTGAACTCGGTGGCGAGGCCACCAAAGCCGTTGTCGAGCGTGCCGAAGGGTACGTCGTGGATGGCCGAGAGATTCTCGGTCTGGATCCAGGTGATCCAGGCGCTGCTCAGCGCACAGGGCGCGGCGCCCGATTCCATGATCTGGCGACCCATGGTTTCCAGTTCGGCCCAGGTCTTGGGCGGCGTTTCGGGGTCGAGGCCGGCTTTCTCGAACACGTCCTTGTTGTAGTACATGATCGGGGTGGACGAGTTGAACGGCATGGACAGGATGTTGCCGTCGACGTCGGAATAGTAGCCGGTTACCGGGGCCAGGAACCCGCTCGGATCCCAGGCTTCGCCATTGTCGGCCATGAGCTGGTAGACCGGATAGACCGCGCCCTTGGCGGCCATCATGGTGCCGGTACCCACTTCGAACACCTGGACGATGGCGGGCTGCTCATTGGCGCGGAAGGCCGCGATGGCGGCGGTCAGCGTCTCGGGATAGGTGCCCTTGTAGGTGGGGACGATCTTGTATTCGGTCTGGCTCTCGTTGAAGCCGGTCGCGATGTCCTCGAGCTTCTTGCCCAGCTCGGCATCCATGGCGTGCCACCAGGCGATTTCGGTCTGCGCGGCAACCTGGGGAGCATGGGCGAGCGCTGCGACCAAGGCCGTCGACAGCAGCAGTCCTAGTTTCTTCATGGGGTCGTTCCTCCTGTTTTTGAGCAAAGGATCTCCGTCCTCGCATTGCCAATTCGTAGCAACGCGATGTTCATTTGGCAAAGGGGATGTTCAAGTGAACACAAAACGAGACCGTGATCGGCCTCGCAGCCCATAAATCATGCTCATGTGAACGGCGAATGACACTTCAGGTCGTGGCAATCAATCCGCTGGGGAGGCGTCGCAACTTGAGTGGTTGCAGCCCGAAGAACGCTTTGGCAGCGTCGACAGGAGCGCTCTTGGCGTCTCAGAATTGGCGCCACATCCGCATTGCGGTGGATTTCGACCGACAATCGAAAAAATAGAACAAATATGATATTGTATTACTTTTCAATCTCTGCTGTATTCATGCCGATCTGGGAGGATCGCCTACATCGCTGAACGCTATCCCGCCGCGCAGAGTTGCGTCGGCCGGTTGTCCGCGCCAGACGCGCGGCGCCGGGATGGATGTTGCAGCGTCTACGCCGGTAAGGAGGATACTACTTGGCGCTACTGAAACTGGAAGGCGTGACAAAGGAATTTGGCGCCATCCGAGCACTGTCTGATGTGAGCTTCGACATTCAGCCGGGCGAGGTTGTCGGCCTTATGGGCGACAACGGTGCCGGCAAGTCGACTTTGGTCAAGATCATCTCCGGCATCTATCACCCGACAGGCGGCAAACTGACGTTTGACGGCGTCACGGCCGATATCGGCAGCCCGGGCGAAGCCCGCAAGCTGGGCATCGAGACCGTCTATCAGGATCTGGCGCTCGCCGATAACCTGACGGCCGCCGAGAACATCTTCCTGGGCCGTGAGCTCAAGTACAATATCGGGCCATTCCGCTTCCTGCGCCACAACGCCATGAACGCGCGCGCCTCGGAGCTCTTTGCCGAGCTCAAGTCGGAAACGCGGGCCGGCGACTATGTGCGCCAGATGTCGGGCGGCCAGCGGCAGGCCGTCGCCATTGCGCGGACGCGCCTCTCCGATGCCAAGCTCGTGCTGATGGACGAGCCGACCGCAGCCATCTCGGTTCGCCAGGTGGCAGAGGTGCTCAGCCTCATTCATCGTCTCAAGGATGCCGGCATCGCCGTCATCCTGATTTCCCACCGCATGCCCGACGTCTTCGCTGTCTGTGAGCGCGTCATCGTCATGCGTCGTGGCACCAAGGTGGCCGACAAAGCCATCGCCAGCTCCTCGCCCGAGGAAGTTACTGCACTCATTACCGGGGCTAAGGAGGCTGCGTGATGGCTGGACCCAACGTTCAGACTTTTTCCAATGTCGGCGAGACCAAGTTCTGGCAGCGCGGTTTCCTCGCCAGCCAGTCAGCCTATGTGCTGGCGGCGCTGGTCGTGCTGATGGTCGTGATGAGCCTGCTGTCGCCCAATTTCCTGACCGCCGGCAACCTCTCCAACATCACCCGCAATTTCTCGTTCATCGCCATCGCGACGCTCGGCATCACGCTGGTCATCATCACCGGTGGCATCGACCTCAGCGTGGGCTCGACCATCGCGCTTTCGGCGACGGTCACCTCGATCGTGATGAGCTCGATGGCCACCGCCAACTTCTATCCCTTCCCGGGTAGTGCGCTGGTGCTCTCGGTGCTGGCAGGCCTGGCCGCGGCCGGTGCGGTTGGCCTGTTCAACGGCCTTACCATTGCCAAGCTCAAGCTCAGCCCGTTCGTTACGACGCTGGGTACCCTGTCCATGGTGCGCGGCCTCGTCTACGTGGCGACTCAGGGTCGCGGCGCCTTCCCGACCGGACCGGACAAGGAGCTGTTCCTGCTCGTCACCGCCGGCAAAGTGTTCGATGTCGTGCCGATCGCCTTCATCTACCTGCTGATCTGTGCGCTGGTCATGTGGGTGGCGCTCAACCACACCGCCTGGGGCAAGCATGTCTTCGCCATCGGCAGCAACGAGAGCGCGGGCCGTCTCACTGGCGTTAACGTCGACCGCGTCAAGATCCAGGTCTACGTGCTGTGTTCTCTGGCTGCCGGCGTCAACGGCATCATCATCTCGGGCTGGCTGGGCTCGGCCCCGGCCAATCTCGCCACCGCCTATGAGCTGACCATTATCGCCGCGGCCGTTATCGGCGGCGCCAACCTCGCCGGTGGCGTCGGTGGCGCGGCTGGCGCCATCATCGGCTGCATCCTCATCGAGGTCATCCGCAACGGGCTCGTCCTGGCGCGCGTGGACCCCTACTGGCAACAGGCCCTGGTGGGCGCAATCATCGTCGCTGCCGTGCTGGTCGACCGTCTCCGGTCGATGCGAAACGGCTGACGACGCAAAGCATCGCCGCCCGGCTCAACCGGGCGCCGAAGGGAGGCCGGCGAAGTTTTTTCGCTGGTGCAAAACCCGGACAAGCGTCCGGTTCGTTTGGAGGAGAATACTATGACTAAGACAGCAATCGTGCTCGGCACGATCGCCACGATGTTCCTCGGCGGCACTGCCATTGCCCAGGATACCTTTACCTTCGCCGTCGTGCCCAAGGCCATGAACAACCCGTTCTTCGACCTGACCCGTGATGGTTGCGAAGCCCGTGCCAAGGAACTGGGCAACGTGACCTGCATGTATATCGGTCCGGTCGAGCACGAAGCCACCACCCAGGCTCAGATCATCGAAGACCTGATCACCCAGGGCGTCGATGGCCTCGCCATCTCGGTGTCCGATATCGCTGCCGCCACCACCGTGATCGATCGCGCTACCGCAGCCGGTATCGCCGTCATCACCTTCGACTCCGACGCCCCTGACAGCACCCGTACCGCCTATGTCGGTACCGACAACAAGCTGTTCGGCGTTGATCTGGGCAAGCTGCTGCTGCAGGTTGCTCCCGAAGGCGGCACCTATGGCATGATCTCGGGCGGCGCTGCCGCTCCGAACCTGGCTCTGCGCGTCGATGGCGTCCGCGAAGCCCTGGCTGGTTCGAACTGGACCGAAGTCCCCGGCTCGCCGACCTTCTCGAACGACGACATCGCGCTCGCCGTGCAGCAGATGGGCGACCTCAAGACTGCCAACCCCGACATCAAGGCAATCGTGCCCGTCGGTGGCTGGCCGATGTTTGCTCCGGACGGCTGGAAGAACTTCGTCGACCAGTACAAGGCAGACGTCGACAGCGGCGCCCTGGCGCTCGTGGTCGCCGACACGCTTCCCCAGCAGCTCCAGCTGCTCAAGGAAGGCTATGCCCACGGCCTCGTCGGCCAGCGTCCTTACGAAATGGGCCAGAAGGCCATGGACACCCTGCTCGCCATCAAGAACGGCGAGACGGTTGACGAAATCATCTACACCGGCAACGACGTCGTCACCGCCGCAAACGTTGATGAATTCCTGAAGTAAGGCCAACGCCTTTCATTTCGCCCGGTCGCCCCTTTCGGGGCGGCCGGGTTTTCATTTCGGCTGCGGCCTCGGCGTTGCCCCGAGGCGCGCCGACAGGAGCTTGACCGACCGCCAGCGGGTATCGCTGTCGCTTGGCGACATGCTGATCGCGTCGGGAAAATGCAGGATCACGTCGACTGCTCCGGTGCCCGCCGCAATGGTCTCGGCAGGAATTTCGAGATCGACCTCGAGCGGCACTCCGGCTAACGCGTTGGCCACGCCCAGTTCCATCCCGTTGGCCTCGATGCCGATCCGCTGCGCTGGATGCCCCTCGCGTGATATCGCAACCATGTCCAGCGACAGGAAAAGCGGCCCCCGCTCCGCCGCCGGGATGGCAAAGCGCAACCGCGACGACGTGCCCACCGCATGCGTGCCGTCGCCGGCGGGCCCTTCCCAGCCGCAGACCCGCAGCGGCTTGGCCAGTTCCAGCCCATCGCTGCGAAACGATACCGTGGTGCCCAGCGCATAGTCGCCGGAAACCGGCTGGTTGAGGCAGGTCGTGGTCCGATCGATGTAATAGGCGCGGTAGTCTGCCGGGACCTGCGGGTGGAGCATGAACCAGGCCACCACCAGCTCGAAGGCGATGGCGAGCGCAACGACCCCATAGGCAATCAACGTAACGGGGCGGCTTGGCGGGGAAGCGAGCTCAGACAAGGGTCAGCACTCCCGTCAACCAGCCCACCGTGCCGAAATAGCCCCCGATCAGGATCACGCCCAGGCTCACGATATGGACCAGCCGCCAGCGTGCCAGCAGTGTCATCGCGGTGACGGTGACCGGCGCCAGTCCCACCACGAAGCGCAGCATCGAGGCCAGGCCGGCGGATAGCGGCAGTGTCAGGCAGACCAGGCAAAACAGCGCTGCTGCAAATTGCCGCCGAACCGCCATCACGATGGTCATGCCCATGCCCACCAGCCAGGCGACACCTAGCTGTTGCGACACGGTCGGCCACCAGCTGTCCTGCGGGAAGTTGGTCAGGGCGTTCCACAGATAAACCAGCGGATTGCCCGTGGCCCGGCCCCAGGCGCGCTGCACATGGCTGAAGGCCAGGGCGTCGCCAATGTGCCAGTGCAGATAGGCCATGTAGGCAAATAGCCCGAGCGGCGCAATGAAGATGGCGACCAGCAAGTCGGGCCGTCTGAACACCGCCGGAACAAACCCCATTGCCGTGCCGCCCCGCTGGCGATGGTCGAGCCACGCCTGCAGCACGATGGCCAGCACGATGAATACCCCAACAATGCGGGTGCCTGAGACAAGCGCGGCAAAGATGCCGGCGGCGAGATAGTCCCGCCTCTGCAGCGCCGCGAAGACGCAGATGGTCAGCGTCAGGAACAGCACCTCGGTGTAGAACGTGGTGAAGTAGATTGCGAAGGGCCCCGCCAGCAGGAAGGCGCAAAACAGGCTATAGGCCCGCATATCCTTGCCCAGCAGCGGCCAGGCCGCCCGTGCCGCGATGACGCTGAGCAGGACGGAGGTCCCGGTAGCCAGCGCCATGGTGGGCAGGCCTGTCACCATGTGCAGGAAGCCGATCAGCATGGGATAGAGCGGGAAGAAGGCCCAGTTGCCCGCATTGATCATGCTGGGCACGGGGAAGGGATCGTAGCCTTCCTCGGACAGCCGCACATACCAGCCGCAGTCCCACCGGCAGAGGCCATCCGCGAAATTGGCGACCGACGCGTCACCCACGGTGTGAGCATAGGCGAGATACCGCACCAGCAGCCCGACTACGGCGAAAGCCACCGGAACCAGCAGCAACACGGTGTTCGTCGCCTGCGCCCGAGGCTGCGATTGTTCGACTGTGACGGTCAAATTTGTCCCCGGGACCACGGCATTTTCCCGCTCGTTCATAACCCGCCCAAGGCCGTTCGGCTGCGTCGCGATCTATGCTTGTGGCGCATGGAACGCATGCGACAACTTTTTTAGCCTAGTCGGCGTTCGAGCTTTACCCAAGAACACGGCGGTTCATCACTGACAGGATGCCCGGTGAAGCCTTATTCCAGCCTGCCCAATCGTCGTCAGATCCTACAGGGGCTTGGCGCCTCCGCGTTCTTCCTCTCCACCACATCGCTGACTCTGCCGGCACGGGCACAGGATCAAAGCGAGTTCGCCTTCGATTACGACAGCTTCAGCGCCCGTATGCAGGCGCTCGCTGCGGCCCCGTTTGCGCCGGTTACCGCCCAGCTTCCCGAGGCATTCCAGCAACTCGACTACGACGCCTACCGCAAGATCCAGTACCGCGCTGACGCCGGCAAATGGACCGACGACAACGTCGGCTATCGCTTGCAGGCCTTTCATCTGGGCTGGCTGTTTGCCGAACCGGTAAAGGTCTTCGAGGTCGAATCGGGCAAGGCGCATCCCGTTGATTTTAGCGCAGCCGATTTCGAGTATCATGACACTGCCGTGGCTGAAGCCGCAGAGGCGCAGGAGTTCCCCGGCGTGGCCGGCTTCCGCGTCAACTATCCCATCAATCGGCCCGAGGCCTATGACGAACTGGTCTCGTTCCTCGGCGCCAGCTATTTCCGCTCGCTCGGCCGCGACAATATCTATGGTCTGAGCGCCCGCGGCCTGGTGCTCAATTGCTGGGTCGACCTGCCCGAGGAATTCCCCCGCTTCTCCGAATTCTACATCGAGAAACCCCAGAATGGCGGGCCTCTGACGGTCTATGCCGCGCTCGATAGCCAGAGCGTCACCGGGGCCTATCGCTTCGTCATCACCCCGGCCAGCGATGCTGCCCAGGAAACCACCATGGACGTAACCGCGCGGCTCTATTTCCGCGCTGACGTCAAGGAACTGGGCGTCGCCCCGCTGACCTCGATGTTCCTCTATGCCGAGGCCAATCGCGGCGGCTTCGACGACTATCGGCCGCAGGTGCATGACAGCAACGGCTTGCTGGTCGAGCGCGAAGGCGGCGAAGTCATGTGGCGCGCGCTCAACAACGGCCCGACCCTGGGCAATTCCTACTTCTGGGAAAACAATCCACAGGCATTTGGCCTTTACCAGCGCGGCCGCGACTTCGAGAGCTATCAGGATGCCGGCGCCCATTATGAGCGGCGCCCTTCGCTGCGGGTCGAGCCGCAAGGCCAGTGGGGCCAGGGCATGGTCCGGCTGATCGAAATTCCGGCCAAGCTGGAAGCCGATGACAACATCGTCGCCTTCTGGATTCCGGCCGAGCCGGCGCTGGCCGGCCAGGCGCGCGAATACGCCTACCGGCTGATCTGGGGCAACCTCGACCCGGCCGAAAATGCGCCCACCGCCTACGTCGCCGAGACGCGCGCGGGTGTCGGCGGGGTGTCGGGCGTCGAGAACGCGGCAAGCCTGCGCAAGTTCGTCGTCGACTTCAAAGGCGGCGAGCTGGACACATTTTCGCCCGGAACGCCGATAGATGTCCTGGCGACCGTGAGCGGCGGGGTCATGCGCAATTCCGTGCTGTCCCGCGTCGATGCCAATGGCGTCTGGCGCCTGGTGCTGGACGTTGAGACCGACGGCGTCGCGCCGCTCGAGCTCAAGGCCTACCTGGTTGGTTTGGGGAAGAAGCTGACTGAAACCTGGCTCTACCAGTGGAGACCCCTCGTATGAAACACACCACCGAATTTCCTTTTGCCAACGCCCTTCCCGATGCGCCCCTCCATATGCCCAAGCAGCGGCTGGAATATCGGCGTTCGCTGCTGAGCGTTCTGCGCGACACGCTGTCGGCGTTCGCCGGTCGTTGATCGGAACGCACCAAGCCATGGGTTGGCCTGTCCTGTTTCGCTGTGGCGCGCTGGCGACTGCGCTCGCCTTCAGCGTCGTTGGCAGCTACCTCGTCCTCCGCCTGGCGGGGGAGGGTAGCGTCAACGCGCTTGACCTGTTGCGCTGCCTGCTGGTGGCCATCAGCAGCTTCTGGCTGGTCTGGGGCAGTGCCGCCGCGGTACTGGGCGTCTTCAGGCGCAGGCCGGTGACGTCGCCGTCCACTGCCCCGATTGCGGGACGCACGGCCATCTTGGTGCCCATCTACAACGAAGACCCGGTCGCCACCTTCTCGCGCATCGCGGCCATGAACCGCAGTCTCGTTGCGCAAGGGCAGGCCGACCACTTTCATTTCGCCGTGCTGTCGGACACCCAGTCGATGGAATGCGCTGCCCAGGAGGCAGTGTGGTTCGAGCGCCTGTTGCAGGAACCGCAGAGCGAGGGCCGCATCTTCTACCGGCGGCGCGAGCGCAATATCGGTCGGAAGGCCGGCAATATCGAGGACTTCGTCGCCCGGTCCGGCGGCGCCTATGACTACGCGCTCATTCTTGATGCCGATAGTCTGATGGAAGGCGCGACCATGGTAGCCATGGTGCGTCGCATGGAGGCTGACCCCGACCTCGGCCTGTTGCAGACCGTGCCGCGCATCATCAATGCCCGCACCATGTTCGGCCGCTCCATCCAGTTCGCGGCGTCCTACCTGTCGCCCACCTTTGCTCGCGGTGCCGCGCTGATGCAGGGGCGGGAGGGGCCCTATTGGGGCCACAACGCCATCGTTCGCATGCATGCCTTCGCGGCGAGCTGCGGCCTGCCCGAACTGTCGGGCACCCCGCCGTTTGGCGGCCACATCCTCAGCCACGATTATGTCGAGGCCGCGCTGCTGTCGCGTGCCGGCTGGAAGGTCGAGGTCGATCCCTGGCTGGAGGGTTCCTACGAGGAAGGCCCGGAAAACCTGATCGAATATGCCAAGCGCGACCGTCGCTGGTGCCAGGGCAACTTGCAGCATGGGCGCCTCCTGGCGGCGCCGGGCCTCAAGATCTGGAGCCGCTTCACCTTCATCCAGGGTATCATGGCCTACCTCGCCTCGCCGCTCTGGCTGGCGCTGCTGATCATCAGCATCGTGGCCGGTGCGCTGCCCGATCAGCCGCCGGTGCTGCCGGGCCTGGGCGTCCCTCTCATCGAGGTCTGGGCCCTTGGTCTTGTCGTGGCGGCGATCCTGGTACTGCCCAAGGTGCTGATCCTGCTCCGCGGCGCCGTCGATGGCCAGAACCGACGCTTCGGTGGCACCCCCGTGACACTGCTGTCCGTGCTGGGTGAGATCGCATTGTCGACCGTCCTGGCGCCGACCATGCTGCTGCTGCAGACCCGTGCGGTCGCCCAGGTTCTGTTGGGCCTTGATGGCGGTTGGCCGCCAACCGGCCGCGGGCAGAACTGGGTGAGTGTTCGCGAGGCCGTTCACGCCACCTGGTGGATCGTCGCCCTTGCGACGCTGGCCCTCGGTGGCACGCTGGCCTTCGCGCCATCGGTGGCGGTCTGGGTCGCTCCCGCCATGCTGCCGGCCATGGTGGCCCCGCTGCTGGTCTCGGCCACGTCGCGCCCGTCGCGCCATCTGCCGCTGCCCTTCCGCACCGAGATCGAGATCGCGCCACCGCCCGTCCTGGTCGAGCAGCGCGCCGTCCTGTCGGCCTGGTCTGTTCCGGGCCCGTCCATTGAAACCGAAGCCCCCGTGGCAACCATGAGGGCGGCAAGCCATGTCCCTGCCTGATACCACGACCTACCGGTCGGCCGGCCTGCTGGGCCCCAACTGGATGCGCGCCATCTGGTCGCCGGCAACGACGCGCGCTGCGTCCGGCGCCCCGGTCGGTCGCGATGCGCGCCTCGACATGTTCCGGGGCATTGCCCTGATGATGATTTTCATCAACCACGTGCCGGGCACCATCTACGAGACCTTCACCAACCGCAATTTCGGCTTCTCCGACGCCGCAGAAGCCTTCGTCTTCATGTCGGGCATGGCCGCGGGCCTGGCCTATTCCAACGGCTTCCGGTCCGGCAATCTGTGGCTGGCCATATCAAAGGTCTGGGCGCGTGCACGCCAGCTCTATTTCGTGCACATCACCATCACCATGCTGTGCCTCGGCATGTTCTCGGCGGCGGCGCTCTGGTTCGGCCTGCCCGAGGTGATGCACAAGAACAATATCACCCCCATCTATGGCCAGCCCCTGAGCACGCTGATCGGCATTCCATTGCTGACGCACCAGCTGGGCTATCTCAACATCCTGCCGCTCTACACCATGCTGCTGCTGGCCACGCCGGTCTTCCTGCTGGTCGGCTTGCGCCGGCCCTGGCTGATGCTGGTGCTCTCGGTTGCCCTCTGGGCCGCCGCTGGCCAGTTCCGGCTCAACCTGCCGAACTTTCCGACCTCTGGCGGCTGGTTCTTCAACCCCTTCTCCTGGCAGATCCTGTTCGTTGTCGGCTTGCTCTCGGGCGTCGCCATGAAGGCCGGCAAACGCTTCATTCCCTACCATCCGGCTCTGTTCGGCCTTGCCGCCGCCTTTGTGGTCTTCGTCCTGCTCTGGGTCAAAATTCCCCAGCTGGGCGAGGCCGGGCGCGGCGTCCTCACCCTGATCGCCGATGCCGGTGCCCCCTTCTACATCACCTGGTTCGACAAGACCTTCCTGGCCCTGCCGCGCCTGCTGCATGCCCTGGCCTTGTTCTACGTGTTGGGCCACCTGCCCATCATGCGGACCCTTGCGGCCTCTCCCGTGGCCGCGCCCTTCCGGCTGCTTGGTCGCCAGGGGCTGGCAGTGTTCGCCGCCGGCACGGTGATCAGCATGTTCCTGCAGGTGGTGAAGACCCCCCGCCAACCCGATCCCCTGTTCGACGGCCTCATTCTCGGCGGCGGTCTGCTGGTCCTGCTCGCACTGGCCTGGGTCCTGACCCGCACGGCCGAGCTGCGCAGCGCCACGCGAACCACCGCCCCATCCCACGCCTAGGAGACGACATGTCCGTCCTGACCAAGACCTCCGCTACTTCTGCCGCCACCAGGCAGGCGCCCGAGCTGGCCATCATCGTCCCCACCTTCAACGAGCACGACAATGTCGCGCCTTTGGTCGACCGGCTGGGCGTGGCGCTGGCTGGCATCAACTGGGAACTGATCTTCGTTGATGACAACAGCCCCGATGGCACCGCCGACGCGGCCTGGGAGCTGTCACGGCAGCACGAAAATGTGCGCTGCATCAAGCGCCTGGGCCGGCGCGGCCTCTCCTCGGCATGTGCTGAAGGCATTCTCTCCACCAGCGCACCCTTCGTCGCGGTGATGGATGGCGACCTCCAGCATGATGAAGCCATCCTGCCGGCCATGCTCGCCAAGGTGCGCGCCGGCGCCGATATCGCGGTGGGGTCGCGCTATGCCGGCGGTGGCTCGGCCGGCGATGGGCTCTCCCCGCTGCGCCTTTGGGGCAGCAACCTCGCCACGCGCCTCTCGACCCTGGTGGCCGGCCAGGAACTGGCCGATCCGATGAGCGGCTTTTTCATGCTGCGCCGCGACCTGTTCATCGATGTCGCCCCCCAGCTGTCCGCCGAAGGCTTCAAGATCCTGCTCGATCTGGTCGTGACCGCCGCCCGCAAGGGCACGCCGCCGGCCATCGCCCAGGTGCCCTACGTGTTCCGCCAGCGCCTCTCCGGCGAAAGCAAGATGAGCCCGCTCGTCGTGCTGCAGTTCCTCGGGCTCTGGCTGTCCAAGTTGACCGGTGGCCTCTTGCCCACCAGCTTCCTGCTCTTCGCCCTGGTCGGGTTCAGCGGGCTTGCGGTGCACCTGACCGTGCTGTGGCTGCTGACCAGCGTCTTCCCCCAGCCA
The DNA here is from genome assembly GCF_946479885.1 of uncultured Devosia sp. The sequence goes on along the minus strand of NZ_CAMLHM010000001.1, from coordinate 308,635 downwards.
TTCATCGTGGGTCAGGTGGTCGCCACCATCACGGCCATGACCTGGAACTTCTTCATCAACAACATCCTGACCTATGCCGATCGCAAGCTGCACGGCGCCAAGCTGTGGATGGGGCTGCTGATCTTCTACCTGGTCTGCTCGCTCGGTGGCATTGCCAACGTCTCGATCGCCTCGGTGATCTACGAGGCGCGGGCCGTCCCCATCGTCGCCGGTCTCGCCGGCGCACTGATGAGCTCGGTGTTCAACTACTCGGTGACGCGCATCTTCACCTGGAAGTAGGACGCGGCTGACCGGAAAAGTCAGGGCGCCGGTGCTTTTGACACCAGCGCCCGCCGCGCGACTCCGAGCCCCTCTATCGATATCGCGCGTGTTGGATTCCCGCCGGGCGTCACGCGAACCAGGTCGTGCCCGGATATTGATGCGCTCTGGCCACCTCTTCATTGAGCTCGAGCCCGATGCCGGGCCGGTCGCTCATGGCGATCTTGCCGTTCTTGATGATCTCGCCGCCATCGGTGATCGTCGACCAGTAGTCGCGATGGAACCAGTGGAACTCCAGCACCAGGAAATTGGGAATGGTGGCGCAGACCTGCGCCGATGCCATCGTGCCGATGGGCGAGGAGACATTGTGGGGCGCAAAGGGGATCGAATAGAGATCGGCCAGCTCGGCAATCTTGCGGCATTCCGACAGCCCGCCGCATTTGGGGATATCGGGCATGATGATGTCGACCGCCTGCTGCTCGAGCAGCTTGCGGAAGCCGTGGCGCAGGTAGAGGTTCTCGCCGGCACAGATTGGCGTCGACGTGCTGCGCGTGATCTCCGCCATCACGTCGATATTCTCGGGTGGCACCGGTTCTTCCAGCCACATCAGCTTGAGCGGTTCGAGGTCGCGGGCCAGGCGGATGGCGCTGTGCTTGTCGAGCCTGGTGTGCAGGTCCGTGGCCACGTCCACTGACGGCCCCGCGGCTTCCACCACCATGCCGGCCAGTTCGACCATGCGGTTATGCTCCCATTTGTTGGGAGTCATGTTGAACTTGTCCTTCTCGTACCAACCCGTCTCGCTGCCGGTATGGCCATAGGCGCGGATATCGAGATCGACCTTGAGCGCGGTGAAGCCGGCCTCCAGCACCTCGTCGACCACCGCCTGCACTTCGCCCATATTCATGCCGGGCGAGACTTCGCAATCGCAGTATACGCGGATGTCGTCGCGGAACTTGCCGCCCATCAGCTCATAGATCGGCACCTTGAGGGCCTTGCCCTTGAGATCCCAGAGCGCGATCTCGATGCCCGTCAGCGCGGTGATCAACGCACCGGCAAAGCCGCCCTCGAATACCAGGCTGCGGCGGATTTCCTCGAAGATGGCGTCGATGGCAAAGGGATCGCGGCCGACCAGCTTGTGCGCCAGCTCGTGCTGGATGATGGCGATGGCCTGATGCCCGCCATGGACGCATTCACCAAGGCCCGTAATCCCTGCATCCGTCTCGATACGGACCCACAGATGCATGCAATGGCCGCTCGTCGCCGCCGTCTTGACCGATGTGATCTTCACTTGGCTTCTCCCAATCCGGCGCGACCTCCCGCCACGCCGCCTCTCGTCTAAAAATACTGTCAGGATGGAGCGGCGGCCTTGCGACCCGCTCGACTGCTCGCGCACGCCCGTTATGCCGGCGTGATGTCCTGAGGGGTCTCAAATGTCGTGATGCCCACCTGCAGGTGGGACTGCAATGCATACTGGTATCGAATGCGGTCTCGGATCGCCAAGGCGTCCACCACGGCGGCGTGCTGGTCGTAGGTGTCGACCGTGAAATCCTGCAACTGCTTGGCCCGCTCCATGATGCGGATAATGACCGGCTTCATGATCCGGTACACGTCGCGCACGGCCCGGTTGTCCAGGATCGACACCAGTCGGAGGTGGAAACGGAAATCCATCTCCGATGCCTCCTCAATCGACCCTGCGGCCCGCATCTGGGCGTTGATGGCGCGCATCTCGGCGATGTCGTCGGGTCGCATCTGGTCGAAAATGGCGTCGACCGAGCCAACCTCGATCAGCTTGCGGAAGCCCTGGATGTCGTCGAACGTCCGCCGCGAAATATTGAGCGTGTTGAACGAGAACAGGTCCAGCGCCCGTTCCATCCGATCGTCGACGATGATGGCGCCCACCTTCGGGCGCACCGACACGATGCCATAGGCCTTCATGATGCGCATGGCTTCGCGCACCGTGTTCCGGCTGGCCTGGAACCGTTCGCACAACTCCCGCTCGGTGGGCAGGCTGTCCCCTACGCCCAGCCCGCCATCGGTGATGAGGCCGCGGATGTTGAGCACCATGGCGTCAACAGCAGACGGGATCGAGTTGCGCACGATGGAGGCGTTCAGCGCATTGCCGGCCGCCGCCATCCGAGACGGATCGTTCATCCCTTCACAGCCCCGACAGTCAGCCCTTCGGCGAGGAAACGCTGCGCATAGACATAGAGCACTGCCACCGGAATGGCCGTCAGCAGCGAGGCCGCCATCAGCTTGCCCCAGGGCAGGATATCACCGACCACGAGTGACTGCAGCCCGATCGGCAGGGTGCGCAGCGACTCGCTGGTGATGAAGACGAAGGCAAAGAGGAACTCGTTCCAGGCATTGGTAAAGGCAAACAGGGTCACCGACAGGATGGCAGGCGCCGCAAGCGGCAGTGTGATACGCCAGAAGATATAGAGCCGGCTTGCGCCATCGATGCGTGCTGCTTCTTCGAGCTCGACCGGAATGGACCTGAAATACCCCATCAATACCCAGGTGGCAAAGGGCAAGAGGAACGTCGGGTAGGTGATGATCAGGGCCGCATGGCTGTTGATGACGCCGATCGAGGTCAGCGTCTGGTAGAGCGGGATGAACAACAGCGTGCCCGGCAGCAGATAGGTGATCAGCAGCAGGGTGGTCAGCAGCCCCGCGCCGCGGAACCGCAGCCGTGACAGCGCATAGGCCGCCAGCGAGGCCAGGGCCACCGAGACCAGCGTGCTCAGCGCCGCGACGAATACCGAGTTCATCAGCCAGGTCAGGAATGGCGTGTCGCGGAGCAGGGACGTGTATTGGTCGCTGGTAAAGGGCTCGGGCCAGAAGATCGAGCGTCGCTCGCTGATCTGCGCTGTCGTTTTGAGCGACGTGGTCACGATCCAGTAGAAGGGAAAGATCACAAAGGCCAGCAGCGGCGTCAGCACCAGCAGTCGCGCCAGCGGCCCGGCATTGGAGCGCGCCGTCTGCTTGAAGATGGGCTGCACGGGCGAGCGGCCCGTGGCCACCCGCACCCGGCGCACCGCCCATTCGATACCCGCAAACACCAGCTGGATCGGCAGGAAGGCCAGGTCGATGATGACATTGACCAGCCAGGTGCCACCGGCCAGCAGGCGGTCGGCAATCCCAGGGCCACGTTCAGGCGCGCCGTCGCGCTTGTCGTCGTGGCGCATGAAGCGGGCAAGCAGCCAGATCAGGATGGCCATGAGCGGCGCAACGCTGAAGGCGATGGCGATGCCCGGGCCATATTGCAGCGAACCCAGGGCCTTCTCATAGGCCAGGATCGAATAGAGCTTGGTGGCCCCGCTCGGTCCGCCACCCGTCATGAGGAAGGGCAGGCCGAACTGGTTGAAGGTGGAGATGAACGACAGCAGCAAGGTGACCACGATCACGTAGCGCAGGCCGGGCAGGGTGACATTACGGAAGCGCTGGATCGCGTTGGCGCCATCGACCTGCGCGGCCTCGATCTGCTCGCGGTCGATCGCCTTGAGGCCTGCCAGCAGCAGCAGCACGAAGAAGGGAATGCCCTTCCAGATATTGACCGAGATGATGCTGCCCATGGCCATGTTGGGGTCCGACAGCCAGCCCAGTGGATGATCGATGATGCCAACGCCCTGCAGGATCGGGTTGAGCCCGCCGAACATCGGGTCGTAGATGCTTTTCCAGGCCAGTGCCGTGACGATTTCCGGCACGATCCAGGGTAGCAGCATGATGCCGCTGAGCAGGCTTCGGAACGGCATGCGGCTGTTGAGGATGAGCGCCACCGTCATGCCGATGATGAATTTGAGCAGCAGCGACCAGAAGGTGAACTGGATCGTATTCTGCATCGACTGCAGGAAGTCGCTGTTGGTCCACAGGCGCGCATAATTGCGCAGTCCGACATTGGCGGTTTCGCCCGTCAGGAAGTTCAGCGACGTCGTGCTGATGAAGATGGCGCTGACGAATGGCCAGAAGATCAGCAAAGCCATGATGAGGACGAGCGGCAGCACGAACAGGTAGCCGACTTTCCAGTCCCGGCCGAACAAGGCCTCCAGGCGCTTTTTGCGGGTGGGCCGCGGCCGTGCCGCTGCCAGCGTCAGGGTCATCCGATCTTCCATGCCAATACTCCAGCGGGGTCATGTCCCCCGTCGCAAACAAGAAACCGGCCGCGCGGCCAAAGGCGGCACAGGCTCGGGTCGAAATGCGCGGCGGGCCAGGACACCCGGCTCGCCGCGCGGTTTTCTGCGGCTACATGATGCCGCCTTCTTCGAAGATCTGGACGATCTTGTTGTGCGCGTCGGTCACCGCTTCCTGCGGCGACATGCGGCCGGCAATCACATTGCCCATCGACTGTTCCAGCACGCCCTGGGCGCGGATGGCGTCGATCTGGGCGGCCGGCTGAGCCGGCCAGGAGGCGCCGATGAACGGCTCGGCTATGCTGACCTGGTCCTTGATGGTCGCGTAGTTGGGGTCGCCCGAGAGCAGTTCGTCGGTCCACAGGTTCTCGTAAGCCGGCATGAACAGCCCCCCGGCGATCGAGGACATGGGCGTGAAATTGGCCGGATCAAGCAGATCCAGCGCCAGCTTCTTGGCCAGGTCCGCATTGGGCGCACCCTTGAAGATCGTCAGCCAGCCACCCACGGCACCACCGTCGCGGCTGTCACCATTGTTGGCATTGGGCTGTCGCAGCAGGAGGGTATTGGCAAAGACCGGGTTATTGTCGCGCTTGGCTGCGGCATAGACCGAGAAGGCATTGTGCGTATAGCCGATGCTGCCGGCCAGATAGGCCTCGTTGTTGGAGGTGTCGCCCCAGCTTTCCACGCCCGGCGGCAACATGGCGGCATATTTGCCGTTGCGATCATAGGTTTCGCGGATGAACTCGAAGGCGGCAACAGTTTCGGGAGAGTCGAACTCCACCTTGGTGCCGGTCTCGTCGGTAAAGTGACCGCCAAAGGCATTGAGGATACCCGATGCCACGCCCCAGCCGTCGCCGGATTGGTTGACCGTGAGGCCCCAGCCCCAGAATTCATTGTCCGGGTCGGAGATGGCGAGAGCTGCCTCGCGACGCTTGGGCCAGGTGTCGAGCGTTGCCGGATCGATGCCCTTTTCCTTCAGCTTGTCACCACGGAAGTAGGTGCCCGTCGTGTTGGCGATGAAGGGGATGGCGACCCAGCGGCCGTCAATCTTGCCGGACTTCTCGGCATTGATGCCGCGCATCACGTTGCCGTATTTGCTGATGGCTTCCTCGACCACGTCGTTGACGTCTTCGAGCAGGCCCAAAAGGTGCATCTGGGGCACCGAGACGTTGCTGGTATAGGCCAGGTCGGGCGGGTTCCCGGCCTTCACCGCCGCCGACATCTTGCCCAGGAAATCGCCGAACGATTCCGGATTGGTCGTGGAGATATCGAGCTCGGTATTATTGGCGGCGGCGAACTTGGTGACCGTGTCGCGGAACAGGTTCTGCGCGGCCTCGAAATATTCAGTGCGGTGAATGACCGTCAGCTTGCCGGCGGCACCCTGCGGCAGATCCAGTTCCGGCGCGGCTTCCTCTGCAAACACGGGCAGGCCGTTGCCTGCGGCCAGCAGGCCAAGGCCCGCGGCACCGCCGGTCTTCAAGATATCCCGGCGGGTGAACTTATTCGACGTCATGCTTCCGTCTCCTCCTGTTGAAACATGGCTGAGCGCTCGCGACCATTGGCGGCGTGAAAACGATGTCGCGATGCGCCTCATCCTCCCGGTGACGGAGCCTCCCGCTCCATCACACGCTCCACCCGCCACGTGGTCTTTTGTCCCATCATTGGCAGTGAATATACCAAGGATTAGGAGATCATTGGTCGCCGAGTCAACCTTTTGTCCCACAAAAGACTTGATGGGGCCCAACCATCCCATTAGACACGACGTCAGGATGCGATAACGTGACGCCTGTTTCGCCAGGGAGGGTGGAGCGCCGTCAGAGGTTGTCGTGCCGCGTGTTTTTTGGCTCACCAACGGCCCCGGTAATGCGGGCCGAGTGAGCGTCGACCATCATCTGGGGAGGACAAGATGGGTGCCGTAACGATCCGGGATGTTCGAAAGAACTATGGCAACATGGAAGTGCTGCACGGGGTGTCCATCGACATTGCCGACGGCGAATTCGTGATCCTGGTTGGACCGTCCGGCTGCGGAAAATCCACCCTGTTGCGGATGATCGCCGGCCTCGAGGACATTACCGGCGGCGAGATCGAAATCGCCGGCATGGTGGTCAACGACCTGGCGCCCAAGGACCGTGACATCGCCATGGTGTTCCAGTCCTACGCCCTCTACCCGCATATGACCGTCGAAGAGAACATGGCGTTTTCGCTGCGCCTGGCTCGGGTGCCCAAGGACGAGATCAAGCGTCGTGTCGCCGACGCCGCGGTGATTCTGGGGCTCGACACCTATCTCGAGCGCTATCCGCGCCACCTGTCCGGCGGGCAGCGGCAGCGCGTCGCCATGGGCCGCGCCATCGTGCGCAATCCCACCGTCTTCCTGTTCGACGAACCGCTGAGCAATCTGGATGCCAAGCTGCGCGTGCAGATGCGCAGCGAGATCAAGCTCAACCACCAGCGCCTCAAGACCACCACGGTCTATGTTACGCACGACCAGATCGAGGCCATGACCATGGCCGACCGCATCGTGGTCATGCATTCGGGCAATATCGAGCAGATCGGCACGCCGCTAGAGCTCTACGATCACCCCGCCAACCTGTTTGTCGCCGGCTTCATCGGATCGCCCGCCATGAACATCATCCGCGGCTCGATCGTGGGGTCCGCGTTCCACTTTGCCGATGGCACCAGTATCGACCTGGGCACCCTGCCGGCCGGCATGAAGGATGGTCCGGTGACCCTGGGCGTCCGCCCCGAGCATCTGCGCCTCGCCCCGTCGGGAACCATGGCTGAGGTCGTCGTTATCGAGCCAACCGGCTCCGAAACCCAGGTGACCCTGAATCTGGGCGGGCAGGACCTCGTGGGCGTCTTCCGCGAACGGATCAGCGCCGCCCCGGGCCAGTCGATCGGCATTGCCTTCGACACCAGCCTCCTGCACCTGTTCGACGCCGAAACCGGCAAACGCATCCTGCGCTGACGGCGCCGACAGCATCGGAAACTGATCGTCAAACGCACCGAGGTTCGGTCTGGCATCCTTTGGCTGTACCCTCGCGATACGGCCAAAGGGAGCTCCGTTCGTGCCGCCGTGACACGAAATTCTGCCCGGTGCGGATGCGTCAGACCTTGATGCCGAACAGCTTTTCGGCATTTCGGAACGCGATCTTCTCCTTGTCTTCCCGTGGCAGGTTGACGGCCCGGAACCAGTCGGTTCCGTCCTTCATGTTCACAAACGGATAGTCGGTCGCGAACATCACCCGATCCACACTGAAGGACTTCAGCAGCAGGTCGAGCAGTTCGTCCTGGAAGAATGCGCTGGTTGTGAACCAGAAATTGTCATGGAAATACTGCTCGAACGGCTTGTCCAGGCTGCTGGCCGTCACCTCGCTCATCTTCTCGACGATGCGTTTGTAGAAGAAGGGAAGGCCCTCGCCCATATGGCCGATGATGATCTGCAGTTTGGGATGCCTGTCGAATACCCCGGAGGTGATCATTCGGATGCACTGGGTAACCACTTCCTGGTGCCATCCATAGGCTGAGATGCTGAGAACCTGGTCCTGGAACTCCGTCTGATATTCCGGCCGCATATTGCTGTAGTAGATGTGAAACACCTCGTCGGGCGGCAGGCCCGGATGGATGTAGATCGGCACATCAAGGGCTTCGGCACGCGCCAGCACGGGTTCAAAGTCGGGGTGGTCGAGGAATTTCTTCCCGATGATGCCGTTGGTCAGGGCGCCGAGGAAGCCATCCTCGCGAACGGCGCGCTCCAGTTCATCCGCCGAGGCCTCGGGGCTCTGCAACGGCAGCGTGGCAAAGGCCTGAAAGCGCCCCGGATAGGTTTTCATCGGTCCATCGACAATCAGCTTGTTGAGACGATAGGCAAAATCGATGCCCTCCTGGCCTGGCAGGTTCTGCACACCGGGCGTGTGGGCGGAGAGCACTTGAACGTTGATCCCCGCCTCATCCATCCTGCCGATGCGGAGCTCCCCGATTTCGGCAAGACCGGTATCCTCGAGAAACAGCCGGTCGTTCAGCACCATCAGTTCATGGGTGGAGAAAGTCTCTTCCGTACCGATGAAGCGCAGGTCCTGGTCTCGCAACGCGATGTCCGAAGTCTCCGCCGCGGTGGCGCGGGAGACGATGGCGGGCGCCGACAATCCGGCGCCAACACCAAGTGCTGTCGCGCCGCCCAGAAAGTCGCGGCGCCCCATCACCAGGTTCTTCATGGGTTTTTCGGTCGGTTTCATGTCAGTTTCTCTTCCGATGTCGTGTTGTGCAGTGCGCCGCCTCGAACGTCGTCGCCGGCACCTCCCCTATGCGGGGCCATGATTGCGCGAAGGTTGCGCGTCGTTGCCAATCGGGCAGGGGCACACCGGGGCATGGTGGCCGGGGCGATCGCCGTCGGGCGACGTTTTGGCGACAGACGCTGCGCAAGGGGCCACAAAGGGGATTGTCCGCTGCCAGCGGGTGATGTGACCCAGTGGGACCAGTTTAGGTGGCTAGGGGAAGCCTGATCTCGAACAGGGCGCCGCCGCCGGGAGCGTCGCCGACCGTGACATGACCGTTGTGGCGCTCGATGATGTCCCTGACCAGCGACAGGCCCAGACCGGCGCCTTGATCGAGCGGCACGACGCGGTTGAAGGGCTCGAAGATGGCTTGGCGATGCTCCTCGGCAATACCGGGGCCACTATCGGCCACGCGGACCGACCCATCTCGCCCCACCCCGACGCGGATCGCACTGTTTTGGCCGCCGTGAATCACGGCGTTCTGGATCAGATTGACGATGGCGCGCGACAGCGAGGCCGGGTCTCCGGCCACGGTTACGCTGTCCACCTCCGCGTCGAAGGAGATGTCGTCGCCCGCCGCAATGGCCAGCGGCGCCATGTCGGCGGTAACCTGCGCGGCCAGATCCACCAGGTTCACAGGCACGAACAGCGCCAGGTCTGCGTCCAGCCGCTGCAGGTCCAGCAATTGGTTGGCCAGATTGGCAAGACGCGCGACATCAAGCATCAGCCGGCTGCGCTGGTCGCCCTCGGGCAGGGACTCGATGCGCGTCTGGAGGATCGCAACAGGCGTGCGCAGTTCATGGGCCGCATCGGCAAGAAAGCGCTGCCGGCGTTCGATGCCGTCATCGAGGCGCTGCAGCGCGGAATTGACCGCTCGAACCAGCGAATGCAGCTCCTCCGGAACATGTGCCGATGACAGGCGGACACCCCGCATGTCGACATCGATCTTGTCAGCCTCGGCCGCCACCTCGTCGACCCCACGCAACTGACTCGTGACGATCGGGGGGATGGCGACCAGGGAAACCACAGTCAGCAGGATCAGCAGACCACCAAAGAATGGGTTGCCGAAAACCGTATCGAAGCCGATTTCCGGACCACCACCTGTGATGATCCAGAACTGCCCCATATCGGTATCGAGGCGCCGCAGGATGGCCACCGTCTCCTCGCCGGTCTCGCCGGCAAGATTGGCTGATGTCATCCGCGCCAGGGCGGGCGGCAAGGGCACGATGGAATCGGGGACTTCGCCCATTTGCACGGATCTGCCTTCGGCATCGACGGCGTAGAACCACAATCCGGGGTGTGCGGTGGCTTCCGCCAGCAGGTCGCCGTCGACAACAAGCTCCAGACTTCTGGTTTCGGTGCGATGGATCGAGCCGGCAATGTCGTCGACAATATCGTCGTCGAAGCGCTGGTCCTCGCTGAGGAACTGGTAGATCGGAACGGCGGCCATGCCGGTGAATGCCATCAGCACCAGTGCCTGCATCACCACCATGCGCCACGTCAGCTTGGTGCGCAGCGAGCCGGAACGCCAGGGCTTCATGTGGCAGCTCTGAGCAGATAGCCCAGACCGCGGATGGCATGAATCTCGACGCCCGCGCCGCTCAGCTTGTTCCGCACACGCGAGATGTGTGAATCCAGCGTATTGGAGGCGATTTCCTCGTCATAGCCATAGACCGCTTCCTCCAATGCGCTGCGCGCCACGGTGCGGCCAGCGCGCCGCACCAGGATTTCCAGGGCCAACAGTTCCCGTCGGGTCAAATCCAGCGGTACGCCGCCTACTTCCGCGTGTCGTTCGGTCAGGTTGAACTGCAAGCGGCCGACATTGACCGTGCTCTGCCCGATCTGGGTGGGGCGCCGCATGACGGCGCGCAGCCGCGCCATCAATTCGTCGGTGGAGAACGGCTTGGCCAGATAGTCGTCGGCGCCATGATCGAGCCCCGCGATGCGATGGTCGGACGAGCCAAGCGCCGACAGCACGATGACAGGCAGCCCCGGCTGTTCCCGGCGCAGCAACGGGATCAGCGACAGGCCATCGCCGTCAGGCAGCTTGCGATCCAGCAGCACGGCATCATGCACACCGCTGCGGCAGGCCTCTTCGGCGATTTCCAGGGTGGCAGCATGATCCACGACAACGTCATGGCGACTGAGCGTTGCGGTCAGGGCCGCCGCCATGTCCCTTTCGTCTTCAACCAACAGAATGCGCAATTGTGTTTCCTGTCCAATGCCAGCCCATTCTAGCAACAAGCACCGCGGCTGGGTTGCACTTGCGCGGACCAGGCTTGACCGAACGAATGCGCGTAGCCAGCCGGCCCGTGCCGGCTAGGTACGCAGGCCGCCTTTGCCGCGAGCGGCACCTGGCAGCCTGGCGTTCGGGTATCGGCTACGCCCCCGGTGTTACCAGTTCCAGCGTGTCAGGGTCTAGAAACACCATGCTGGTGCCGCCCTGATCGTTGGGCACCCAGGCCCGGATCAGCCCGCTCCATTCCTCAAAACCAGAGGTGACGATGCCACGGTCGCGCAAACTGCGTTCAAGCGCGTTCGTGGGCTTGCCGTGGACGGTGTCGAGGGCGAAAGCCGGAACGGCGCTGAGACCGATAACGGCAAGAACGGTGACTATGGAGAGAGTTTTCATCGGATGTTCCTTTCTGTTTGAACACCGTCAGATTGTCCCCCGTCCATTGTGCGAACATTGCAAAACGTTATGTGGAACAGAGATTTAGAAAATTCCGACGGCACGCAACAGTCCGTTCCGCAGTTGGGCCCTTTGCAGCGCCGCTCAAATCGATACCGCCCAGAAATTGCTGTGGCGCTGCCAGCCCTGTACCAATCGGGCAAATCCCCGCGCTAAAGCACTGAAATCACTGACGCCAAAGCCGCTGTGCCAGCATGTGCGGGCTCAGTCGACGAACCAAAAGCTCTGTAACTCGTTGATTTTGTTTGGAAAACTGGTGCTGCCGGACAGGATTGAACTGTCGGCCTCCCCCTTACCAAGGGGGTGCTCTACCACTGAGCTACGGCAGCATCGGGGCACTCTGGGACAGAGCGCGACCGCTAGATCGGCGCGTGGCTTGGTGCCCGGCGCGACGGGGGCTCCTTTGCCATAGCCCCAACCTCGACGCAAGGCTAAAAAGCGCCTATCAACCGCCCGAGGCTTCAACACGATTCCTTGGCCGAGCGATGACCAAATCCGAACAGGCCGCCTTGCGCGAGCAAAGATTGGCCGCAAAGCTGCGAGAGAACCTCAAGCGCCGGAAGGGGCAGGCCAAGGCGCGCGCCGATTCGGAGCGCCAGGCGCCTGACCCACAGGGGCAACCGGAAACCGGTACGGTCAATAAACCGTAAACCAGTTTCAGGCGACTATTGAACTACTGGCAGGCATCAGGCCTGCCTTCATCGAGAACGGCGAGTCTGGCTTACGTGGCAACTAGGACTTGGCCTACCTCCAATCCAGGTAGCAGGGCTCTCACGCCCGCCATATAGGACAAGACTATGGACCGTATCCGTTTGATCGGTGGCAACGAACTCAAGGGTGAAATCCCGATTTCGGGCGCCAAGAATGCCGCCTTGCCGCTGATGATCGCTTCGCTTCTGACCGACGAACCGCTGGTGCTGCAGAATGTGCCGCGCCTGGCCGACGTCAAGCAGCTCGAGCGCATCCTCGAAAACCACGGCGTCGACATTGCCGTGCATGGTCGCCGTCGCGGCGAGGAAGAGGGCGTCGGTCAGCGCATGACCTTCCACGCCGCCGATATCGTCGATACCACCGCTCCCTATGAGCTCGTCAGTAAGATGCGCGCCAGCTTCTGGGTCATCGGGCCATTGCTGGCCCGCTGCCACGAGGCCCGTGTCTCGCTGCCCGGCGGCTGCGCCATCGGCACCCGGCCGGTCGATCTCTTCCTCTATGGCCTCAAGGAACTGGGCGCCGAGATCGACATCGACGAGGGCTATGTCGTCGCCAAGGCCCCCAAGGGTGGCCTCGTCGGTACGCGCATCGTCTTCCCCAAGGTCTCGGTCGGCGCGACCCACACCATCCTGATGGCCGCCACGCTGGCGCGTGGCACCACCATCATCGAGAATGCCGCCCAGGAACCCGAGATCACCAACGTCGCCGAGTGCCTCGTCGCCATGGGCGCCAAGATCACCGGCATCGGCACGCGCACCATCACCATCGAGGGCGTGGAAAAGCTCCATGGCGCCACCGTCGACGTGATCCCCGATCGCATCGAGACCGGCACCTTCGCCATGGCGACCGCCATGACCGGCGGCAATGTGCTGCTCAAGGGCGCGCGGCCCGAGCACCTGCAGTCGGCGCTCGATATCCTGGCGCGCACCGGCGTCGAGCTCACCGTCGAGCCCCAGGGGCTGCGGGTCTATCGCAACGGCAACGGCATCCAGCCCGTCGATGTTGAAACCGACCCGTTCCCTGGCTTCCCCACCGATCTCCAGGCCCAGTTCATGGCCCTGATGACCATGGCATCGGGCATCAGCCAGATCCGCGAGACCATCTTCGAGAACCGCTACATGCATGTGGCCGAGCTCGCCCGCTTCGGCGCCGATATCTCGGTCGATGGCCAGATCGCCACGGTGCATGGCAAGCCCCAGCTCAAGGGCGCCCAGGTCATGGCGACCGACCTGCGCGCCTCGGTGTCGCTGGTCATTGCCGGCCTCGCCGCCAAGGGCGAGACCGTGGTCAACCGCATCTACCACCTCGACCGCGGCTTCGAACGGCTCGAAGACAAGCTCAGCCGCTGCGGCGCCGAGATCGAGCGCGTAGCGGGCTAGTTCCCCTGCCTGTTCCCTTCTCCCTTTGAGGGAGAAGGTGCCCCGAAGGGGCGGATGAGGGGTCTCTTGCTGCGCCTCCGGCATACCCGAACGCAGCACCCCTCACCCTGACCTTCCGCTGAACGCGTCAGGTCGTCCCTCTCCCTCAAGGGGAGAGGGCAAACAGCTCAATCCAGCGTCTGCCGATATCTTAGCATCGCCAGCACCGAGATCACGCAGACGATCACCGCCAGCGCGGTGAACTCGCCCGTCAGGTCCCCGCTATCGGCTCCCTTGAGCATCACCATGCGCACCAGCCGGATGAAATGCGTCGCCGGCACCGCCGTGCCGATCGTCTGCGCCCAGCCGGGCATGCCGGCAAAGGGGAACATGAAGCCACTCAGCAGGATCGACGGCAGGATGGTGAAGAAGCTCAGTTGCATCGCCTGCATCTGGTTGCGCGCCACCGTCGAGATCAGGAAGCCCAGCGCCAGATTGCCCAGGATGAACAGGTTGAAGCCGATGAAGAAGGCCATGAACGTGCCCTCGAACGGTACGCCGAACACGGTGAAGGCGGCCACCAGGAACACCGCCGTCTGCACATAGCCCACCAGCACATAGGGCAGGATCTTGCCCAGCATCACCTCGAACGGCCGCACCGGCGTCGAGATCAGCATTTCCATCGTGCCGCGCTCGCGTTCCTTGACGATGGCCACGGCCGTGATCATCACCATGGTCATGGAAAGGATGATGGCCAGCAGCCCCGGCACGATATTGGTCGAGGTCCGGCCTTCGGGATTGTATTCCCGATGCACGATCACCCCGAACGGGGCAGGGGAGCCGCTCAGCTTGGCCAGCGGCCCGGTCAGCGTCTGCGCCACGGCGCCATTGACGATGCCGTTCAAGGCGGCCGCGGCACCACCCACCGCCGATGGGTCGGCCGCATCGGCCGCCACCAGGATATTCGGCCGCAGCCCGCGCACCACGTCGCGCTCGAAATTGTCGGGAATCACCACGACGAAATTGGCCGTCCCGCGCCGCAGCGCGTCCTCGCCCTCGTCAGGGCCGTGCACCACGCCCTGGAAATCGAAATAGCCCGAGGTTTCCATCCCCGACAGCACCGAGCGCACCAGCGGCCCGTCATCGTTGAGCTCCACCAGCGTGGGCAGGTGGCGCGGATCGGCATTGATGGCAAAGCCGAACAGCATCAACTGCACGATCGGCAGCCCGATCATCATGCCGAAGGTGACGCGGTCGCGTCGCATCTGGATGAATTCCTTCATCAGCACGGCGGCAAAGCGGGAGAGCGAGAAGGGGCTCATGCCGCGTCGCGTGAGAAATTGTCCCGCGCCCCCGTCATCAGGTAAATGAACGCCTCTTCCAGCCCCGCCGGCATCAGGCTCCAGCGCTGCGGGCCACGGGCCTCGAAACTGCGTACGGTCGCCTCGAGCGCTACCGCGTCGGTCCCCGACACATGCAGCGTCGAGCCGAAGCGCGCGATCTGCGCCACGCCCGCCTGGCCGGCCAGCTCGGCTTCCAGCGCCGCCAGCTCCGGCCCCTCGGCTCGCCAGGTGGTCAGTCCGACCATCTTGGGAATGTCCCCTGACGGCCCGTCGATCAGCTTCTTGCCATAGGCGATATAGGTGATGAAATCGCACTGCACGGCCTCGTCCATGTAATGCGTCGAGACCAGCACCGTGACGCCGGCTTTGCTCAGCCGGCGGATTTCGTCCCAGAAATCGCGCCGTGCCTTGGGATCGACGCCCGCCGTCGGTTCGTCGAGCAGCAGCAATTGCGGGTCGTGGATCAGGCAGGCCGCCAGCGCCAGCCGCTGCTTCCATCCGCCTGACAGCGTCCCCGCCAACTGCCCGGCCCGGTCGGCCAGTCCCAGCTCGTCCAGCGCCCGCGTCACGCGGTTGCGGCGATCGCGCACGCCATACATCCGCGCCACGAAATCGAGATTCTCGCGAATGCTCAGATCCTCGTAGAGGCTGAACTTTTGCGTCATGTAGCCGACCTGCGTCTTGATCGCGGCGGCCTCCTTGCGCACGTCGAAGCCCAGGCACGTGCCTTCCCCCGCATCGGGCAGCAGCAGGCCGCACAGCATGCGGATGGTTGTGGTCTTGCCCGAACCGTTGGGCCCAAGGAAGCCATAGATGGCCCCGCGCGGCACGGTGATGTCGAAATGGTCGACCACCGTCTTGTCGCCGAACCGCTTGGTGAGGCCCCGCACCGCAATGGCGTCGTCGCTTGTCATGGCGTCACCGTCACAGGTTGGCCCGGTCGCAGGGCGCCTGGTGCCTCGAGCTGTGCCTCCACCAGATAGACCAGTCGGCCGCGTTCCTCGCGCGAATAGATCACGGGCGGTGTCGTCTGCGGCTCGCTGGCGAGCCGGGTTACGATGGCCGTCATCACCGCGCAGCCATCGCAGCTGACACTGACCGTCTGCCCGATGGTCAGTGCCGAGCGCTCGGTTTCCGGCACGAAGAATGTTGCCTTGAGCGCTCCTGCCGGCAGGATGGCCACCACAGGCGCCCCGGCCGTGGCTATCTCGCCCGTGGCATAAAACAGCCGATCCACCGTTCCGCCGACCGGCGCCCTGGTTTGCCGGTCCTCGAGCTCCAGCGCAGCGCGCTCGGCATCCGCCTCCGCCGCGGCCAGGTTTGCCTCGGCAGCCACCTGCTGCGCGTCGCGCGCCGGCAGTTCCGCCACATTGACCTGCGCCGTCAACTGCGCCACCTGGGCTTGGGCCGAAGCCAGCGCCGCCCGATCCTGCTCCACCCGCACCGAGGCCACCGTCCCGGCGGCCAGCAGCTTCTCACTGCGGGTGAGATTGGATTGCGCCAGCGCCAGGTCGGCTTGCGCCTTGCTGAGATTGGCGCGGATCACGTCCACTTCCTCCGTCCGGCTGCCGGTTTCGAGATTTTCCAGCGTCGCCCGCGCCGCCTCCACCCGTGCCTCGGCTGCAGTGAGCAGGGCCTGTTGCTGGGCGCCATCCAGGGTGAACAGCAGGTCACCTGCACCGACGGCCTGTCCCTCGGCCACCGCGATGTTGGCGATGCGCCCCGGGCTGACCGGCGCGGCATAGACATAGTCGGCCTCGAGATATCCGGCATAGCCGGTATTCTCGGCGACCCCGCCGGGCAGGATGGACAGGATGGCAGCCAGTATGCCGGCAAAGAACTCGTTCATGGCACTGCCTCGCCTGGTTCGGCACAGATGCCGCGAAACAGGATATCGAGATGGTTGGCGACCAGCTTGTCGAGGCCCAGGCCCTCGCCCTCCGGCTTGATGCCGAAGATCTCGGCCAGCGCCACATGGGCCAGCACCGGCCCGATGATGGACCGCACCGTCAGCTCCGGATCGACCGGGCGCAGTTTTCCCGCCTCGACGCCTCGGCGGATCAGCCCGACCAGCGCCGGCATCACCTTGCCGAGCACTTCCTTGCGATAGAGCTCGGCGATCGAGGGAAAGCTCATCACCTCGCGCAGGATCAGCCGCGGTACCGCGATCTTGTCGGGCTGCGCCAGTTGCTGCACCAGCACGGTCAGCAGCATGGTGATGGGCAGGCGCGGATCGCCTTCGAACTGTTCGAGATCAGGCAGGGCGCGCAGCGCAATCGGCGCCACCGCCCGCCGCACGATCCCCTCGATCAAGGCTTCCTTGGACGGAAAGTAGAGATAGACCGTCCCCTTGGACACGCCCGCGCGCTTGGCGACCTCCTCCACTTTCGCCGCGGCGAACCCTTTTTCCACAAACACCGCCAGCGCCGCATCCAGCACCTCGTCCGGCCTGGCATCAGCGCGCCTGCGGAATTTCTTGGTCTCAGTCATTCTCACGCTCCAATTGAGGAGATAATAACTGACTGGTCAGTCAGTTGCAAGCCGCGTGACAAGGAACTGGGAGAATGATGATGCACTCGCCGAGTGCGGAGCCATCAAAGGAGTGCCACCTGTGGTTGTGGCGCGACCTCGCCCTACGAGTGGAGAGAAACCTCCCCCTTGTTGGGGGGTAGGAAGGGGTGAGGTCACGCGAACTGTAGCCAGCTGCTCGCAACCCCACCCCACCCACGATGTCATTCCGGCGAAGGCCGGAATCCACATCCGTGGCGCATCGCATCATCCAGCGTAGCGTCCACCACCGGCCGTCACCCTCGGGCTTTTCACTTGCCGAATGCCGATCAAGTGCACCCCCTTTGGGTCAAGCCCGAGGGGGACGATTGTGGGGCACCGAGCCCTCTCCCATCCCTCACCTTGCCCAACTGTCTCAACCATCGTCATCTTCTCCGCCCCGGCCGACTTATGCTCACCGGACACCAGCGCGTCAACAAATTTGCAAATGACTTGCAATTGCAATTACCGGAGAGCCGAGGGAGAAGGCCGGAACGCATACCCGCGCCGCGCCTTCCGGCGAGCAGGTGTCCAGGATGCCCTGCATATGTTGCCCCGCCCCGTCCCGGGGTCCGCACGTTCATGACAACCGCGATCCAGGCGGCGCTTGCGCCTGCCCATCCACATCTCGCATTGCCCCTGCGCGCTCAAACTTGTAGATCGGACAAGGCGTGACCAGATAAGTTCGTTCAGATCACCAGCGTCGGCCCGAAAGGTGCTTTGCGGCTTCCGACAAGCCGACGCGACAGGATAGACGGGGCCGACCATCCATGACCGACCTCAAGCTTCTCGCGCTTGATACCGAAGACCTCGAAGTCATTTCCGCCCATGTGCAGGACGCGGTCGTCCGCGTCGCCGACATGGGCTATGCCCGTGGTGATCGGCGCTTCGCGCTGCTGATGAACCGCTTCGATTGGGAATCGGGCAAGGGCCGTCGCGACAAGGGCCTGCGCAAGCGCGCCGCTTTGCATTTCGATGCGGTCCAGTCCGTTGTCACCAATGGTTTCGACCCCGGCTCGGCCGAAGGCGTGCTCAACCTCCTTGCCATCACCTTCCTGCCCGTCGATGGCCCGGCCGGCATCATCGAGCTCAGCTTTGCCGGCGGCGGCACAGTCCGCCTCGGCGTCGAATGCCTCGAGGCCCGCCTCTCCGATCTCGGCGCCGCCTGGGCCGCAGCCGCCAAGCCAGCCCACGCATTGGACTAAGGGACGCGCCTTATGGTTCTCCGCCTCGACAGCGCCGACAGTGATTTCGAGTCCCGCTTCCGGCAATTGCTGGACGGCAAGCGCGAGTCCAGCCAGGACGTCAGCGACACCGTTGCCGGCATCATTGCCGATATCCGTACGCGCGGCGATGCCGCCCTGGTCGAGCTGACCAACCGCTTCGACCGCACCCACTACACGGCCGCCGACTTGCGCATCCCGCAGGACGAGATCGACGCGGCCGCCGCCCGTGTCAGCGACGAGGTCCGCGCCGCGCTGCAGCTGGCGCATGATCGCATCAAGGCGCATCACGAAAAGCAGAAGCCGGTCGATCACATCTATACCGATCCCCTCGGCGTGACCCTCGGCACCCGTTGGACGTCAGTCGATGCCGTCGGCATCTATGTCCCAGGCGGTCTTGCCACCTACCCATCCTCGGTGCTGATGAATGCGGTGCCCGCCAGGGTCGCCGGCGTCGAGCGCATCGCCATGGTCGTGCCCACCCCCGGTGGCCAGATCGCCGCGCCCATCCTGCTCGCCGCCCAGATTGCCGGCGTGACCGAGATCTACCGCGTCGGCGGCGCCCAGGCGGTGGCCGCTTTGGCCTATGGCACATCGACCATCGCGCCTGTCGACAAGATCGTCGGACCGGGCAACGCCTATGTGGCGACCGCCAAGCGCCAGGTCTTCGGTCAGGTCGGCATCGACATGATCGCCGGGCCGTCCGAGGTGCTGGTCATTGCCGATGGTTCGGCCAATTCCGCGTGGGTCGCTGCCGATCTGATCGCACAGGCGGAACACGGGGCAGGGGCCCGCTCCATTCTCGTCACCACCGAAAAGGGCCTGGCAGACGCCGTCGCATCAGAGGTGGACCGCCAGATCGACCTCCTGCCCAATCCGGCCAATGCCCGCGAAGGCTGGCACGACTATAGCGCCATCATATCAGTCGCCTCGCTCGACGAAGCCGTGCTCCTCGCCAACCGCATCGCCTCCGAGCATGTCGAACTGGCGATCAACGATCCGCAGTCCATCCTCGGCGCTATCCGTCATGCCGGCGCGATCTTCCTCGGCCACCACACGCCCGAGGCCATTGGCGACTATGTCGGCGGCTCCAACCACGTCCTGCCCACGGCCGGCACCGCGCGGTTCGCGTCGGGCCTTGGCGTGCTCGATTTCATGAAGCGGACCTCGATCCTGGGTTGCGACCCAACGACCCTGTCGGCACTGAGCCAGGCGGCCGTCACGCTGGCCGAAGTCGAGGGCCTCGACGGCCATGGCCGCTCCGTTTCCATCAGGCTCAACCGTTGAGCATTTCGATGGAGGCCCAGGCCCGACCCGCTGAGACGGATCGCCTGGTGACCGTCACGCTCGACCCCAATACCATCACCTCGATCAATCCTGACGAGGTGCATGAATGGCGCATCGCCATCTATGACCTGCTCGAGGACAATCGCTTCCGGCCGGCCCGCGTCAGCGCCACCGGGCCGTTCGCGCTGCATATGTCCATCGTCGGCAATTCCATCGTGCTCGACGTGCGCCACCCCGAGACCTTCCAGCCCATCGCGGCGCACTACCTCTCGCTCACCCCCTTCCGCCGGCTGATCCGCGACTATTTCCGCATTCGCGACGCCTATTACGAGGCGATCCGCTCGGCCCAGCCGTTCCAGATCGAAACCGTCGACATGGCCCGCCGCGGCATGCACAACGAGGCCGCCGAACTGCTGCGGACCCGGCTCGACAACAAGCTCATCATCGATCTCAATACCGCGCGCCGCCTCTTCACCCTCATCTGTGCCGTCCAGCCCTATGCGTCGAGGATCGACGAGGCGACGAGCGAGCTGCCGTCCGTGCTCTTCGTCTGCTCGATGAATTCGGTCCGCTCGCCCATCGCCGCGGCCTTGGCGCGCCAGGCCTTTCCAGGTCGGGTCATTGCCCGCTCCGTCGGGGTTAACGGCGGCAAGGCTGACCAGTTCGTGCATGAGGTGATGGAAGAGATCGGCATTGATATGAGCGTCCACACCCCCCATATCCTGGACGAACT
This sequence comes from uncultured Devosia sp., assembly GCF_946479885.1. The sequence continues at coordinate 288,085 of NZ_CAMLHM010000001.1, read as the reverse complement.
GGTCGCCAATCGCTTCGATCTGGTGATCACCCTTTCCGACGACGCCCCGGAAGCCGTATCACGCAAGGGCCTCGAAGCCGGCGCGATCGAATCCTGGCAGGTTACCGATCCTTCCCTCGTCGAGGGCAATCGCGAAGTGGTGCTGTCGGCTTATCGCGAACTGCGCGACAGCCTCCGCAAGCGCGTTCGCACGCGCCTTGAGCCCCTGGTTTCCGGGGCACATGCGGCCAAAGTGGACGCTACCGTTGGGGTTCGGAAGGGCGACCAGCACTGACTTGCGACCCCGTAAAGCGGACGTGGCGCAAGAGGTTCACAAATCCGTTGAATTGAAGTAGGTAAAGGCCACTTTCCGACCCGTGGCCGGCAAGCTATGCCCCTATGGGTCTATTAGGAGACAGTATGGCGAAGGAAGAAGTGCTCGAATTTCCGGGCGTGGTGACTGAATTGCTCCCCAATGCGACGTTCCGCGTCAAGTTGGAAAACGAGCACGAGATCATCGCCCACACCGCCGGCCGCATGCGCAAGAACCGCATCCGCGTCCTGGCCGGCGACAAGGTCCTGTGCGAAATGACGCCCTACGACCTGACCAAGGGCCGTATCACCTACCGCTTCAAGTAGAGTTCGAGCCATGGCCAGCCGTCCGGACCTGATCCTGGCCTCCGCCTCGCCGCGCCGGCTTGCGCTGCTCAACCAGATCGGCATCGAGCCCGAGCACCTGGTGCCGGCTCATGTTGATGAGACGCCCGAAAAGGGCGAGCTCCCCCGCAAGCTTGCCATCCGCCTCGCCGATCTCAAGGCACTGACCGCCCAGCACAAGGCCCGCTCCGCCGGCTTTGGCCAAGGCGCGCTGGTCCTCGCCGCCGATACGGTCGTCGCCGTCGGCCGCCGCATACTGCCCAAGGCCGAGACCATGGAAGAGGCCACCGAATGCCTCCGCCTGCTGTCAGGCCGCGCCCATCGCGTCTATACCGCGCTGACCGTGCTGACCGCGTCGGGGCAAAAGCGCCAGCGGCTGGTCGAGACTCGCCTCCGCTTCAAGCGCCTCTCCACCCGCGAGATGGAAGCCTATCTCGCCAGCGCCGAATGGCGCGACAAGGCCGGCGGCTACGCCATTCAGGGCATTGCCGGCGCCTTCGTGGTCAAGCTCTCTGGCTCCTACACCGCCGTTGTCGGCCTGCCGCTGATGGAAACCGCCCAGTTGCTCGCCGGAGAAGGCTACCCGGTCCATTTCAATTGGCTCAACCAGTCCACCCTGTCGGGCGTCTGATGCCCGTGGCCAAAAAGTGCCCGATCTGCGGCAAGCCCTCGGTCGAGGCCTTCAAGCCCTTCTGCTCCAAGCGCTGCGCCGACGTCGACCTCAACCGCTGGCTGTCCGGCAACTACGTCATCCCTGCCAAGGACGACGAGCCCGCTGCCGACGACAACACGCCCACCTCCGGCGACGACGACGAGTTCTGACCTCTACACCTCTCCCTCTGGGGGAGAGGTCGGCGCGTAGCGCCGGGTGAGGGGGCCTTCCCAGGCGCCCTATTCAAGCCCGCACACCTCAGCCCCTGTGCGACATCACCACGATGCCGCAAACTCCTTTTCCACAAACCCTTTTCCCGCTTGCACCCTCAAAACCCATCCCCTATAAGGCCGATGGCTTTGAGCCGGGCGGTCCTTCCGCCCCATTGCCCGGGTAGCTCAGTTGGTAGAGCAGCGGATTGAAAATCCGCGTGTCACTGGTTCGATTCCGGTCCCGGGCACCATTTTTCCCAAAATATCCAAGACGCGATCTTTCAGCCAGAACGGACACGCCAATTGCCGCGCAGGTCGCGCCGATGGGTTCATTCCGTTGAGGCGAAGGTATCTGCGCATGTAGGGTCAGGCGCGCGGCTTCGACCTTGTGCTGCCGCGAACGAGGAGTTCGGGTTCGACGCTTTGTATTGGGTCGGGAGCAAGGCCGTCGAGCAGAGCCAGGATAAGTTCGGCAGCCTGGCGGCCTATTTCGGTCGGATAGGGATTAAGTGTGGTCAGCGGCGGCACACAGATCTGGCCGAGGTCATAGTCGCCGAAGCCGGCAATGCTCATGGCGGTTGGCACTGCGATGCCCCGCCGCTGGCATTCGGTGAGGGCTCCGAACGCCGAGAGATCGGAGACGCAGATAACCGCTTCGGTATCTGGCCTCGTGTCCAGAAGATGCCCCATCGCGTCCGCGCCCTCGCGCATTGAAATGGGCGGCAGGCCGACGGCGATCAGCCGATCGGCCAGGAGGCCGTGGCGCTCCACCGCGCGCAGAAAGCCGAGCCGTCGGTCGGCACCGCGCGTATCCCGGGTCACGTCGCCGCCAATGAAGGCGATTCGGGTCTTGCCCTCTTCGACCAGATGATCCACCAGCCGCTCGACGGCGGCGGCGTTGGAAAAGCCGACGACATTTTCAATTGGGTCTTTTGGCAGGTCCCAGGTTTCCACCACGGGAATGCCCGCATTCTGCAACAAACGACGCGCGCGGGGCGTGTGACTTCCCCCCGTTACCACAATGGCTTCGGGCCTTCGGGTCAGCAGTTGCTCGATCAGCCGCTCCTCTTCGGCCATGTCATAGTCAGTATAGCCGAGCAGGACCTGCAACCCGCGCGGGCGCAGCGCGTCGGAAAGACCGCGGACGGTCTGCGCGAAGTTTGCGTTGTTGATCGAGGGGATGGTGACAGCGACGAAATTGGTCTTCTGCGACCGAAGGTTGGACGCCGTGCTGTCGAAGACGTAACCCAGTTCGTCAGCGGCGGCGGTGACCTTTTCCCGGGTCTTGGCACTGACCGAGGTGCCGTCCTTGAAGGCCCGGCTCACTGTCATGGGGGACACGCCGGCGCGCTGGGCAACGTCCATCATGGTGGGCTGCTGTCGTCCGCTGGCCATGGGTCCAAATCATCCCGTGTTATCGATCACCATAGAGATCAGGAAGTGAAGGGGGCCGCAAGAAGGCGGCCCCCTGGCGTCAGACCGCGTGGTCGCTGGCCGTGGTCACGTGGTGGTGGATCCGGCCGTTGAAGAAGCGCGCGACGACCGATTCGGTGACGGCGCGGGACTGGGCACGAACCGGGCTCGCCAGTGCCTGCTGCATGGCCGCCTGGTCGGGGTAGCTGACGGCAAGGATCAGCGGATATTCCGGCGCGCCTTCGTCGCGAGCTTCGGAAAAGCTCAGCCGGACCGAGCTGGCGCCGGGAAACTGCTTCCACAGTGGCAGGAGTTCGGCGGTTACGGCGGCGCGGAAGGCGTCGACCTGGCCATTGCGGATGCTGCCTTCGAAGAGGGCGTAGCGGGTGATCATGAGAACTGTTCCTTGTCTGGTCCCTTGAAGAATTCCATCAACGCTGCCTGATCCTCGCCACCCAGCCCGGCTGATGTCAGCATGCGGTGGATTTCGACGCAGAGCGCAGTCAGCGGCATCGGCACGCGGGTCTGGCGCGCCAGGTCGATGGCCCCGTCGAGGTCCTTGACCATGTTGTCGATGCGGCCGGTGCGGCGATAGTCGCGGCTGGCGTAGCGCGGCATGTATTCCTGGAGGATGGCGCTGTCGGCCCGGCCGCCCCGCAGCGCAGCGGGAACCAGGCTGGCATCGACCCCGGCCGCCTCGGCCAGTGCGGTTGCTTCGGCCACGGCCAGGAAACCGAGCCCGCAGAGCACCTGGTTGATCAGCTTGGTGGCCTGGCCGGCGCTGACGGCACCCATGCGCGTCTGGTTGGAGGCGACATTGCCCAGGATGCGCTGGGCGTCGGCGACATCAGCTTCGCTGCCGCCCTGCATGAGCGTGAGCTGGCCGATGGCGGCCTTGGGTGCGCCGCCGGACAGCGGGCTATCGACCCAGCGCAGGCCCCGGCCTGCCGCTTCCTCGGCGAGCTGCCGCGTGGCGGCGGGGTCGATGGAGGACATGTCGATGATCAACGTGCCTGGCGCGGCGCCGTCGGCCACACCCTGCGGACCGAAAACGGCGGCGCGCACGATGGCCGGGGAATTGAGGCTGAGGATGACCGCCTCGGCACCGTGCGCGGCATCGGCGGCACTGGTTGCGGCAGCGGCGCCGAGCGCGACGAGCTCGGCCACCTTGTCCGGGCTGCGGTCGTAAACGCGCAGGGTCGTGCCGGATTGGGCGAGGCGGGCACCGATGGCGCCGCCCATGGCGCCTGCTCCGACAAGGGCTGCGGGTCTGCTCATGATGGTCCTTTCGTGAATGCGGCAACGGCGGTTTCGACCAGCCGATCAATCGGCATGTCCATTGGCAATGTCAGGGCTTCGTCCGGCGCCGGCGGCTCCAGCGTCGCCAGCTGGCTGTCGAGCAGGCTGACGGGCATGTAGTGACCCGGCCGCTCGCCCATGCGTCGGGCCAGGATCGCCCGGTCGCCCGCCAGGTGCAGGAAGTGCAGTGGCGTGCTCAGGCCGCCGCGCAGGCGATCACGATAGACCCGCTTCAGTGCCGAGCAGCTGGCGATGACCGGAGCGTCGCCGGCCAGCGCCACCGCGACGGCGTCGAGCCAAGGCCAGCGGTCGGCATCAGTCAGCGGGGTGCCGGCGGCCATTTTGGCGACATTGGCCTCGGGGTGCAGCCGGTCGCCCTCGACGAAGCGGGCGCCCAGGCGCTCGGCCAGGGCCATGCCGACCGTGGTCTTGCCGCAGCCGGAAACGCCCATGACGACGACGCGCAGCGTGCTCACAGCGAGGCCGTTATGCCGCCATCGACATAGAGGATGTGGCCGTTGATGAAGCTCGAGGCATCGGAAGAGAGGAAAATCGCAGCGCCGACGAGCTCGTCGACATTGCCCCAACGGCCGGCCGGGGTGCGCTTTTCCAGCCAGGCGGAAAATTGCGGGTCGGCCACCAGCGCGGCATTGAGCGGCGTATCGAAATAGCCCGGCGCGATGGCGTTGCATTGCAGGCCATGCCGCGCCCAGTCGGTCGCCATGCCCTTGGTCAGGTTGCCCACGGCGCCCTTGGTGGCGGTATAGGGGGCGATCGAGGGTCGGGCCAGGGCGGTCTGCACGCTGGCAATGTTGATGATCTTGCCCTTGCCGCGCCCGATCATATGGCGGGCGCAGGCCTGGCCGACATGGAACACGCTGGCGATATTGGTCTGCAGCAGCCGTTCGAAGGCGGAGGCGGGGAATTCGTCGAGCGGGGCGCGGTGCTGCATGCCGGCATTGTTGACCAGGATGTCGATGGCGCCGGTTTCCGCCTCGAACCGATCGACCGCAGCGCGCACGCCGTCGTGGTCGGTCGCGTCGAAAGCCAGGGTGACCGCTCCGGGGACCTGTGCTGCCGCGGCCGCCAGCTTTCCGGCGTCGCGACCATTGAGAACGACCTGGGCGCCGGCAGCCGCCAAACCCTTGGCCAGCGCCAGCCCGATGCCCTGCGACGAGCCGGTGATCAATGCGCGCCGCCCTTCCAGGCTGAACAGTTGGATAGACACGGCACCTCCAAAATTCGCTCTCGACAAACGCTTCGGTAGCTGTTTTGATATCGATAACATTTTGTGTCAAGCCGGAATTGCAACAGCCACCATGACCAAGCCAGAGATATTGCAGATGGGTCCCTACCCAGAATGGGACCAGACGCCGCTCGATGCCGCGTATGCGGCGCATCGCTACTTCGAAGCGGAGGACAAGGCGGCGTTGCTGGCCGAGGTCGGGCCGCGGATTCGTGGTATCGCCACGCGCGGCGAACTGGGTGCCAACGCCCAGATCATAGCTGCCTGCCCCAGTCTCGAGGTGATCAGCGTCTATGGCGTGGGGTTCGATGCGGTAGACCTCGATTCCTGCCGGGCGCGCGGCATCCGCGTCAGCAACACGCCCGACGTCCTGACCAATGACGTGGCCGACCTGGGCATCGCCATGATGCTGGCGCAGTCGCGCGGCGTCATTGGTGCCGAGACCTGGGTCAAGGACGGATCGTGGGCCAGCAAGGGGCTCTACCCCCTGAAGCGCCGCGTCTGGGGCCGGCGCGCCGGTGTTCTCGGCCTGGGCCGCATCGGCTACGAGGTCGCCAAGCGGCTCGCCGGCTTCGACATGGACATCGCCTATTCCGACATCGGGCCCAAGGACTATGCCAGCCAATGGGAGTTCATTGCCGATCCTGTGGCGCTGGCCGAGCGGTCGGACTTCCTGTTCGTGACCCTCGCCGCATCTGCCGCCACGCGCCACGTTGTGGGCAAGGCGGTGATCGAGGCGCTGGGGTCAGAAGGCATGCTGATCAACATTTCGCGGGCGTCCAATATCGACGAAAACGCGCTGATTGACGCCCTCGCCTCGGGGCGGCTCGGTTCGGCCGCACTCGACGTGTTCGAGGGCGAGCCCAAGCTCGACCCGCGCTTCCTGACGCTGGACAATGTGCTGCTGCAACCGCACCACGCTTCGGGCACGATAGAAACCCGGCAGGCTATGGGCCAGTTGGTGCGCGACAACCTGGCGGCGCATTTTGCCGGCCGCCCCCTCCTGACCCCGGTGCTGTGATGCAGTCGATTGTCATTCATGCCGCTAAGGATTTGCGGATCGAAGATCGTCCGGAGGAAGCGGTGGGGCCCGGCGAGGTCGGGCTGCGGCTGGCGACGGGCGGCATTTGCGGGTCGGACCTGCATTACTTCAACCATGGTGGTTTCGGCACCGTCCGGCTGCGCGAGCCCATGATCCTGGGCCATGAGGTCTCTGCCTTTGTGGAAGAGATCGGCGAGGGCGTAACGGGCCTTGAGAAGGGCCAGCTCGTGGCGGTTTCGCCATCGCGGCCCTGCGGCAGCTGCCGCTACTGCGCCGAGGGTCTGCCCAACCAGTGCCTTAACATGCGCTTCTATGGCTCGGCCATGCCGTTCCCGCATATCCAGGGCGCGTTCCGGCAGAAACTGGTGGCCAAGGCCAGCCAGTGTGCGGTGGCGGATGGGCTGAGTGCCGGTGAGGCGGCGATGGCCGAACCGCTGGCGGTGACGCTGCATGCAACGCGCCGGGCGGGCGACCTGTTCGGCAAGCGGGTCTTGGTAACAGGCTGCGGCCCGATCGGCGTGCTCTCCATCCTGGCGGCGCGCCGGGCCGGTGCGGCCGAAATCGTCGCCACCGATCTCTCCGATTTCACGCTGTCCATCGCGCGCAAGGCCGGCGCCGACCGCACCATCAATTCGGCCAGCGAACCGGATGCCCTGGCCGCCTATGGCGCAGATAAGGGCTACTTCGACGCGCTCTACGAATGCTCCGGGGCAGCGGTCGCACTGGCAGGCGGCATCGGCGCGCTGCGGCCGCGGGGCGTCGTGCTGCAACTCGGGCTGGGCGGCGACATGACTGTGCCGATGCAGGCCATTACCAGCAAGGAACTCGACATCCGCGGCTCGTTCCGCTTCCACAGCGAGTTCGCCATCGGCGTCGAGCTGATGCGCAAGGGGCTGATCGATGTGAAGCCGCTGATCTCGCAGACGATGCCACTGGCGCAAAGCGTCGAGGCTTTCACCTTGGCATCGGATCGCTCGCAGGCGATGAAGGTGCAGATCGCATTCTCCTGACGGGAACAGCACGTGTCGGATTTCGAGGTTTTCGACGAACGCTTCGGGCGCTTCGTCATGGGTAACGCGCCGGTCAAGCGGCTGGCGACGGGCTTTGACTGGGTCGAGGGTCCGGTCTGGTTCGGCGACATGGGATGCCTGTTGTTTTCGGACATTCCCAACAACCGGATCCTGCGTTGGTCGCCCGACGGCGTCAGCACTTTCCGGCAACCGTCCAACTACAGCAATGGCCATACCCGCGACCGGCAGGGACGACTGGTATCATGCGAGCATGGCACGCGCCGGGTGACCCGCACCGAATGGGATGGCGCGATCACCGTCATCGCCGATGGCTTTGAGGGCAAACGGCTCAATTCCCCAAACGACGTGGTGGTCACCAGCGATGGCACCATCTGGTTCACCGATCCGCATTACGGTATCCAGACCGACTATGAGGGCTTCAGGAGCGAGCAGGAACTGCCCTGCAACGTCTATCGAGTCGACCCGGACGGGAGCATCGCGGCGGTTATCACCGACATGAACTGCCCCAATGGCCTGGCCTTTAGTCCGGACGAGAGCAGGCTCTACGTGGCCGATACCGGCCGGATGTATGCCGATGACGCCAGGCATATCCTGGTCTTCGACATGGTCGACGGCCGACCGCGCCATGGGAGGCCGTTCCACGCTATCGCGGTGGGTGCGGCCGATGGCATACGGCTCGACAGCGAGGGTAATGTCTGGTCGTCGGCTGGTGATGGCGTGCGCTGCCTTTCGCCCGAGGGCGAGCTGATGGGGCTGATACGGGTGCCCGAAGGCGTGTCCAACCTCTGCTTCGGCGGCCGCGCCAAGCACCAGTTGTTCATCACCGCAACGACCAGTCTTTACAGCGTGGTGCTCAACCGGAACGGCGCGCAGCGGCCCTGATCAGACCGTTTCGCCTTCGATCAGCCTTGTGCGCACGGCGATGACGCGCCGGGTCGGCTCCCCCCGGATGCGGGCAACCAGTGCGCGGGCCGCCTGCGTGCCGAGGCCGGTCGTGGGAACGACCGTGGTGGTGAGGCGCTTGGGCAGGATGGACGCGGCTTCCATGCCACCCCAGCCGGCAATGCCGATATCCTCGGGCACCCGCAGGCCGCGCGCCTGGCAAAACGCCAGCCCACCAATAGCCATTTCGTCATTGTGGAAATAGACGAGGTCGAGGTCCGGCTGGCGCGCCAGGAGGATTTCGAGACCGTAGAAGCCCGCATAGAAGCTCGGCGCATCCTCGAGGATTTCGCGTTCGACCACCGGGTGCCCCGCTTCGTCCATGGCGGAGGCGAAACCGTCGAGCCGCGCCTGCCCCATCACGTCGCTGCGCGAATGGGCGCCGAGATAGGCGGCGCGGCGGCGGCCCTGGTTGAGCGCGAAGCGCGCCATCTCGACACCGCAGTCGAAATGCGAAAAGCCGACCGACAGGTCGATGGGGCTGGTGGTGAGGTCCCACATCTCAACCACGGGTATGCCACCGCTCGACAGCATCTGCACCGTGCCCGGCGTGTGGCTGCGCCCCGCCAGGATGACGCCGGCCGGACGCCAGCTCACGATCTGGCGGACCCATTCCTCTTCCTCGGGCTGGGAATGGTTGCTGCAGCCGATCATCATCTGGTAGCCGAGCCGCGACAGCGCGCGGTCCAGCCCATCGAGCACATGCCCGAACAGGCCCGATGTCAGCCGGGGCACGCAGACGCCCACCAGGGTCGAGGCCTGGTCGGCCGCGAAGGCCGAGGCGAGCCGGTTGGGTACGTAACCCAGGCGCTCGGCCTCCTCCAGCACCTTGCGGCGGGTGTTCTCCGAAAAGCCGGTGCCACCGCGCAGCACCCGGCTCACCGTCATTTTCGAGACACCGGTCAGCCGCGCAATATCGCTCAGTCCAGCTGCGGTTCGGCGTTCCGGCGGCGCGCTTCCAGCTGAATTGTTATCGATATCTTTTTTGCTTGACACGCTGGGACCATTGGATCAGGTTGTCATTACGTTACCGGTAAACCTAAGATCAAAACAAGGGGCCGGGGGAGGAGCAATCGATGGACGAAGCCGCGGGCGGCTTATTCTTTGATCGCGTCGTCAAATCGTTTGGCGGCACGCAGGCCTTGCGCGGGGTATCGCTCAAGGTCGGGCGCGGCGAGATCGTTGCCCTGTTGGGCGAGAACGGCGCCGGCAAGTCGACGCTGATCAAGGTGCTGGGCGGCATTCACAATCCCGACTCCGGACAGGTCTCGGTCGATGGTGTGGCCTATGCCCATGAAGCGGGCCGCGCCTCCGGGCAGAAGGTCGCTTTCATCCACCAGGATCTGGGCTTGATCGAATGGATGACCGTGGCCGAGAACGTCGCCATGCTGCTCGGCTATGAAAGCCGGATGGGCCGGATCGACTGGGCGGCGACGCAGGCCAAGGCCGAACGCGCGCTGGCTTTGGTCGATGCGGATTTCCCGGCATCGGCGCGCGTCTCGAGCCTGTCGCGCACGCAGAAGTCGCTGGTGGCGATCGCCCGCGCTCTGGCCGCCGAATGCGACTTCCTGGTGCTGGACGAACCCACGGCAAGCCTGCCGGCCGACGAGGTGGAGCGCCTGTTTTCCGCCCTGCGACCGCTGCGTGAGCGGGGCGTGGGCATGATCTATGTCAGCCACCGGCTCGACGAAATCTTTCTGATCGCTGACCGCGTCGCCGTGCTGCGCGATGGCCAACTGGTCGCGATGCGCGACGTTGCGCACACCACACCCGACGAACTGGTCGGGCTGATCGTCGGCCGCAAGACCCGCGAGATCCAGCGCCCGGCCGTGCTCGACGGTCCCGCCATTCTCAGCGTCGACAAACTGACAACGCGCAACGTCGGTCCCGTCAGTTTCGATATCCGGCGCGGCGAACTGCTCGGCCTGGCCGGGTTGCGCGGCGCCGGGCACGAGGATATCGGCAGGGCCCTGGTCGGTGGCCGCAAGCATGGCGGTCGCGTAGTGCTCGATGGGCGCAGTCCGGACCTGTCGTCGCCACAGACGGCGATGCGCGATGGCATTGGCCTCGTCGCTCGTGACCGGGTGCGCGAAAGCGTCGCTACGGGTCTCACCATCCGAGAAAACGCCTTCATCAACCCGTCGGCCACCGGGCGCGGCCTCTTCTCGCTGATGACGCCGCGGCAGGAGGAAATGCTGGCGCGCGATATCGGCGCACAGGTCGGGCTGTCTCCCAACGATCCGTCGCTGCCCATCGAAGCCCTGTCGGGCGGTAACCAGCAGAAGGTGATCGTCGGCCGCTGGCTGGAATCGGGGCGGCGCCTGCTGGTGACCGAAGATCCCACCGCTGGCGTCGACGTCGGCGCCAAAGCCGAGATTTACCATCTCCTCTTCGAGGCGCTGGCGTCGGGCATGGGCGTGCTCGTCATCTCCACCGACTTCGAGGAGATCGCCAATATCTGCCACCGCGCCATCGTGTTCTCGCGCGGCCTGCCGGTCGCCGAGCTGACCGGTGTCGAACTCTCCACCGAAACCCTTATCCAGGCCGCTTCGGCCGGTGACGCTGCTTGAGGTCTGCAAATGCCGTCCATTGAATCAAACGCCATCGAGCCCACCAAGGACGAACTGGCCGGCCTGTCTCCTGCGGTCAAGCTGCTGCGCATGCTGCCGAGCTATGGCCTGGTCATCCTGACACTGGCGCTGATCGTACTGTTCTCGATCCTGCTGCCCACCACGTTTCCGACCATCCTCAACCTGCGCGCCATCCTCTCGGACAAGGCGATCATCGCCCTGCTGTCGCTGGCCGCGATGATCCCGATGGTGGCCGGCCGCATCGACCTGACTGTCGGCTATGGCATCGTGCTCTGGCACATCCTCGCCATCTCGCTGCAGACCATGTACGGCCTGCCCTGGCCGATGGCTGTCGGTATCGTGCTGTGCCTGGGCGTCGCCGTGGGCGTGCTCAATGGCCTCCTGGTCGAGGTCGCCCGCATCGACAGCTTCATCGCCACCTTGGGTACCGGCACCATCCTTTATGCTCTGGCGCTCTGGCATACGGGCGGCCGGCAGATGGTCGGTGTGCTGCCCGACGCCTTCTATGCGGTCAATGGCACCTTCCTCTTCGGCCTGCCGATCACGGCCTATTACGTGCTCGCCATCACGCTCGTGCTTTGGGTGGTGCTCGATTACACGCCCATCGGCCGCTACCTCTACGCCATCGGGGCCAACCAGCGCGCCGCCGAGCTCAACGGCATCCCGACCCGCAAGTTTGTCGTCGGCGCCTTCGTGGCCTCGGGGCTGCTCACCGCCTTTGCCGGCGTCCTGCTGGCCTCAAAGCTGCGCATCGGCCAGGCCAGCGTCGGCCTCGAATTCCTGCTGCCCGCTTTGGTCGGTGCCTTCCTTGGCTCGACCACCATCAAGCCGGGCCGCGTCAATGTGTGGGGCACCATCATTGGCGTCATGATCCTGGCAGTCGGCATCGCCGGCATCCAGCAGTTCGGCGGCAGCTTCTGGGTCGAACCTCTCTTCAATGGCGCCACGCTGCTCATCGCCATCGGTATCGCCGGATATGCCCAGCGCAAAAAGGGTGCCGGCTCGAAATAACGACAGCACAACAGGAGGAACCAACAATGCTGCGTCGTACCTTTACTATCTCCATGCTGGCGCTCATGGCCGCCAGCCCGGCCTTCGCCGATGCGATCTCGGACGCCATGGCAGAAGTGCAGAAATATGCCGGCCAGAAGACCACCTGGGACGGCCCGACCACTGGTCCGGCCGCTGCCGCAGGCAAGTCCATCGTCGTCCTTGCCGGCGATCTCAAGAATGGCGGCATCCTGGGTGTCACCAAGGGCGTGCAGGAAGCGGCCACCAAGATCGGCTGGACCATCAACGTGCTCGATGGCGCCGGTTCGATTCAGGGCCGCGCTGCTGCCTTCGGCCAGGCACTCGCGCTCAACCCGGATGGCATCATCATCAACGGCTTCGACGCCGTCGAGCAGCAGGCGGCGCTCGAACAGGTCAAGACTGCGGGCATCCCCATCGTCAGCTGGCATGCCGGCCCCGTCATCGGACCCGATCCGGCCAGCGGCATCTTCGCCAACGTCTCGACCGATGCCATGGAAGTGTCGGCAGCCGCGGCCAAGTGGGCCTTCGCCGATGCCGGCGGCAAGCCGGGCGTCGTCATCTTCACCGACTCCACCTATGCCATCGCCATCGCCAAGGCGGACAAGATCAAGGAGACGATCGAAGCTCTGGGTGGCACTGTGCTCGAATATGTCGACACGCCCATCGCCGATACCTCGACCCGCATGCCCTCGCTGACCACGGCGCTGCTGCAGAAGTATGGTGCCAGCTGGACCCATGCCCTGGCCATCAACGACATCTATTTCGACTTCATGGGACCGGCCTTGGCTGCAGCCGGCATTCCCGGCGACGGCGCACCCAAGGCGGTGGCAGCCGGCGACGGCTCGGAAAGCGCCTATCAGCGCATTCGCACTGGCCAGTACCAGGCGGTGACGGTGGCCGAGCCCCTCAACCTCCAGGGCTGGCAGCTGATCGACGAACTCAACCGCGCCATCCAGGGCGAGGAATGGTCCGGCTACACCTCGCCGCTGCATGTGGTGACCAAGGAGAACATCTCCTTCGACGGCGGCGACAACAACCTGTTCGACCCGGGCAATGGCTATCGCGACGAGTATGCCAAGATCTGGGGCAAGTAAGAGTCTATCTAGAGGGGCGAGCTCCGGCTCGCCCCTCTTTGCGCCGCGGGTGACAGGCGGCTCTTTTCTGGCGGCTGAGGGTGTCGTGCCGACGCCCTAGTCCGACGCCAGGCGTCCCAGACTTCGATCAAGGCACCATACGGCGATTTCCAGACCGTATCCAAAGGAGACTGCGGCCGCAACTGACCGCCGCCGCCCCTGCCACATTTCCGAAGGGCGACGAGGGCGCTGCGCTACTCGAAACCCTGCTCAGCGGCGGCGGCGTCAGGGGCGTGTCAGTCATGGACTGCCCCCTGATTATCTGAGAATCGACCAGCCTCGCGCAGCGCTAGCGCCTCTGCACCTAAGGGGCAAACCGGCAGGCATGTTGGCCGCCGAGTGGAGATGTTCTTTCCAGGAAGCCGTCACCCACGCACAAATGGCAGGCCATTTCGGCGGCTCGTTGCATACGAATGCAAATGTGTATTGCATTCGTATGCAAGCCTGCTACCAATTGTGACGTGCGGAAGACAAAGGCGGGCGCCGATCGAAAGTTGAGCTTGGGATCACGCCAGCCGCGGGAGCGTAACGACAACAGGGGACGGCCGGCGCATCTGGCCCAGTGAGCGCCGTTCTAGCCGTCAGGAGAACGAAATGAAGCTTATGTTGAAGACGACTGTATCGCTCGGGGTCCTGTGCCTCACCGCCGGCGCGGCATTTGCTGACTGCGGGATCGAGGGCGCCGGTTCGGTGCGGATCCTGTCCAATGACTTCGAGGCCCTGCGTCTCGTCAATACCACGGCCGAGGAATGTGCTTCGGACACGGTGACCGTCACCGCCAATGCCAATGCCGAGCACAAGAACCTCCAGGTTCCGGCGCTCTCGATCAACCCAGCCGAATATACGGTCGCAGTGGTCGCCAACAACTCCATCGTGCCGCTGCTGAACGACGACCTGATCCGTCCGCTCGACGATCTGGTGGCCAAGTATGGCGCATCGCTGCAGCCCAACCAGCTCATCAAGATCGACGGCAAGGTCATGGCCATCGCCTTCATGGGCAATGCGCAGCACCTGTTCTATCGCAAGGACGTGCTCGACGCCGCTGGCGCCGCCGAACCCAAATCCTATGAAGACATCCTGGCCGCCGCCGAGAAGATCAAGGCATCGGGCGCCATGGAATATCCGGTCGCCGCATCCGTGAAGCCGGGCTGGGACCTGGCGGCTGAATTCGTCAACGCCTATCTCGGCACTGGCGCCGAGTTCTTCGCCCCCGGCTCGGCCGAGCTGGCGATCGACAACGAGAACGGCGCCAAGGTACTCGAGACCATGCGCGCCCTGACCGCCTATATGGACCCGGATTACCTGACCTTCGACGCCAATGGCATCAAGGCCGAGTATGAAGCCGGCAACACCGCCATGATGGTCGAATGGGGTTCGCTGGCCGGCGCCACCATCGACGATGAAGGTGCTGCCGACGGCGTCGTCGCCAATACCGTACTGGCCGCGGCCCCGACCATCGGTGGCGGCACCATCCCGGCCGTGGCGCTGTGGTGGGACGGCTTCACCATCGCCAAGAACATCTCGGACGAAGACGCTGCCGCCTCGTTCCAGGCCATGGTGCATGGCATCAGCCCGGAAATGGTCGCCGCCAACCCGGCCGTCGCCACCTGGCTGGTCGCCGGCTACGAGCCCGGTCCGGCTGCCGTCGGCGTGATCGCCACCGCCAATGCCGGCGCCCGTGCCTACCCGATGCAGCCCTATATGGGCCTGCTGCACACGGCCCTGTCGTCCGAACTGGCCGAGTTCATGGCCGGCACTGAAGATGCTGCCACCGCACTGGCCGACGTGAAGGCTGCCTATGACACCGCTGCCAAGGAAGGCGGCTACCTCTAGGCCGCTAGCCCGCAGTCGACGCCCTCCCCCTTGCGGGGAGGGATCAAGGGTGGGGGATGTCTGGCCCCAATATCGGGGCTCTCATCACCCCCTCCCAACCTCCCCCGTCGAGGGGGAGGTGCCGCCTGGTTGGTGTGGCGATACTGAACCTCATCCAGTTCGGCAAACACTCGCCAGCTTTGCTTCCGAGGGGCCTTCGATGCCGCATAAGACATTCTTTGCCTTCATCCTGCCCTCGCTGATCGCGATGGTGCTGTTCATCGCGCTGCCGATCGTTTCGGTCGTGGTGCAGAGCTTCCATGTCGAGCATGGCCGCATCCTGGTCGAGGTGGAAAACTGCCAGCCCTTCGGCGGCTGCACCAAGGAAACCCGGGTCGATACGGCCGCCATGGCCGAACTTGAATCCGCGCAGCCCATGGGGCGGTTCAACGGCTTCGGCACCTATCTCAATCGCGGCCACCTGGCGGTCAATGAGATCGGCGCCATCCTCAGCAGCAATGCCGGCTTCGGTGACGTGGTCAGCCGCATCTACAATCTGCCCTTCTACAAGGCCCTGGCCTTTACCCTGGTCTTCTGTTTCGTGGTAACGCCGCTGGCCATGGGGCTGGGCTTTGCCATCGCGCTGGCGGTCAACGCGCTGCCCAAGTTCACCAAGGGACCGGTGATCTTTTTCTCGCTGCTGCCCATGATCATTACGCCGCTGGTCGGCTCGCTGATCCTCTACTGGATGATCCAGGCCAACGGCATCATCGGCGCGACGCTGCAGAACCTCTTCAACGACCCGACGCTGTCGCTGCGCGCCTCGCCCATGCTGACCTGGGCCTCGCTGCTGTTCTATGGCGTGTGGACCAATGCGCCGTTCAGCTTCGTGGTGTTCTATGCGGGGCTCCAGACCGTGCCGGGCGATACGCTGGAATCGGCGATGATCGATGGCGCCTCCCGATGGGAACGCATCCGCTACGTCATCATCCCGCACCTGGCACCGCTCGCCACCTTCGTCGCCCTGGTGCAGCTGATGGACAATTTCCGCGTCTTCGAGCCGATCGTCGGCTTCTCGGCCGAGGCCAATGCGACGTCGCTGAGCTGGCTGATCTTCAACGATCTCAGCGGCGACGCCCAGCTGTTCGGTTCGGCCGGCGCCACCTCGGTGCTGACCATTGCCGGGGTCATCGTGCTGCTCATGCCAGTGTTGATCCGCACCTGGCGCGAATTCAACCACAAGGTGGTGTGACATGTCTGAAGCCGTGCTCGCGCAACGCCGTCCGCTGCCGCTCAACCTGCTGATATCAGGCTTCATCGCCCTCTGGGTGGTGCTGGCTGCCTTCCCCTTCGTCTGGACGGTCTGGGGATCGTTCAAGGTCGAGCCCGATTTCTTCTCCCGCGAAAGCTGGTGGAACGCCATTGCCGGCACCTATACCCAGATCCAGACCGGCGCTGCCTTTACCGGCGACGGCTATTACGGGGCCTGGGTGACGCGCGGCTTCTGGCGCGCTGCGGGCAATACCGCCATCGTCACGGTCAGTGTCACCGTCATTTCGCTGACGCTGGGTACGCTGGGTGGCTATGCGCTGGCCCGGTCTGGCCAGCGCTACGCCTTCTGGATCCTGATCGCTGCCCTGGTCTTCCGCGCCATGCCGCATATCACGTTGGTCTCGGGCTACCTGTTGCCCTTCTTCCAGTTCAATATCTGGGGCGTGCTGCCTACCTCGATTATCGTGCTGGTGGCGATCAACCAGCCGTTCACGCTGTGGATGCTGCATTCGTTTTTCCTCAGCATTCCCAAGGACCTCGACGAGAGCGCCATGGTCGATGGCTGCTCGCGCTTCGAGGCGTTCCGGCGGGTCATCATTCCGGTGATGTGGCCGGGCGTGGTGACGACGGGGCTGTTCAGCTTCCTGCTCGCCTATAACGACTTTGCCACCACCTCGATGCTGCTCAGCGCCGATAACCAGACCATGGTGCCCAAGATCTCGAGTTTCCTCGGCTCGGTGCAGGAGCAGGGCAATGTCATGTTCGCCGTGGCCGCAGTGGTCTCGGCAACGGTGCCACTCTTCATCCTCGTGCTCTTCTTCCAACGCCAGATCGTCAGCGGGCTCACCGCCGGCGCAGTGAAAGGCTGATCCCATGGCTCAGATCCGTCTCAAGAATGTGTCCAAGCGCTGGAACAACTTTGTCGGCGTGGACAATTTCAACCTCGATATATCAGACCAGGAATTCCTCGTGCTGCTGGGACCCTCCGGCTGCGGCAAAACCACGACCATGCGCATGATCGCGGGGCTCGAGGACATCACCGAGGGCGAGATCTGGATCGGCGAACGGCTGGTCAACCGGCTCGAGCCCAAGGACCGCGACATCTCGATGGTGTTCCAGAGCTACGGGCTCTATCCGAACATGACGGTCTACGAGAACATCCGTTTCCCTCTCAAGGTCCGCAAGGTGCCGGCCGAACAGCACCACGAGCGGGTAATGGCCGCGTCCAAGATGGTCGAGCTCGACGACTTCCTGCAGCGCCGGCCAGCGGCTCTGTCCGGCGGCCAACGCCAGCGCGTGGCCCTCGCCCGCGCCATCGTGCGCGAACCCAACGCCTTCCTGATGGACGAGCCGCTGTCCAACCTCGACGCCAAGCTGCGCGTTTCGACCCGCGCGCAGATCAAGAACCTGCATCATACGCTCAAGCGCACCACCATCTATGTGACCCACGACCAGATCGAGGCCATGACGCTGGCCGACCGTGTGGTGGTAATGAGCAAGGGGCTGATCCAGCAGGTCGGCACGCCCATGGAAATCTACGATCGCCCGGCCAACACGTTTGTCGCCAGCTTCATCGGCTCGCCGGCAATGAACCTGGTGCATGGCGAGATCGCCGATGGTGTGTTCAGCGGCGACCATATCCGCGTCGATGGCCTGCCGAAGTCGGTCAAGGGCCCGGTGACGCTCGGCTTCCGCGCGGAAGATGCAGTGCTGGCCGGTGAGCGCGGTCATGTCGAAGCGCCGATCTATTCGGTCGAGCTGCTCGGGGAAGCCACGATGATCTCGATGCGCGTGGCCGGCGAACTCGTGTCCATCAAGGTCGGCAAGGACTACCGGGCCGAGATCGGCGACATGGTCCGCGTCAATATCGCTCCTGCCGCATGTCACCTCTTCGACCGCGCCGGCGGTCAGCGTATCGTCGCTGCCATCTGACATGTCTGCGCAGGTATCCGCCTTGGCCATCGATCCTACCGACAATGAACGCCGCGTCGCCTTCGACGCTGCCTTGACGCGCCACGGTATTGCCTTGTCGGCGAGCGAGAGCGACGGGATCTATAAGCTTGCGACCTGGTTGCGCGACGGACTTGCGCGCGCCAAAGGGGCTGACACTCCTATATCTCTCCAACCCACGGCGTCATTGCCGCAAAGGCGGGAAGCCACTCTTCCCGCCACGGAAACAAGTGTGGATACCCGCCTTCGCGGGAATGACGTCGTGAAAGGGGCCGACGGCCTCGCCGCCAACGCCGCACTGGATCTGTCGCTACTCGAGCAGGGCCGCATGCTGCGCGATGGGCGGCTGACATCGGTCGCGCTGGCTGAGGCGCATCTGGACCGGATTGCCAGGCGGGATGGCGCCTATCGCGCCTTCTATGTGGTCGCGACCGAACGCGCCCTGGCTGAAGCGGCCCGTGCCGATGCTGAATTGGCGGTTGGGCAGGATCGTGGTCCGCTGCATGGCATTCCAATCGGCATCAAGGACCTGATCGATGTCGCCGGCTTGCCGACGACGGCCGATGCGCCGGGCCGGGCCGACGCAATTGCCACGGCCGATGCTGAGGTCGTCGAGCGGCTGCGGGCGGGTGGCGCGGTGCTGATTGGCAAGCTGGCGACCTATGAATGGGGTACGGTCGGCCCCGACAAGGGCGGACTATTCCCTCCGGCGCGCAACCCGTGGAGCCTGGATCACATTACCGGAGGCTCATCGTCTGGCAGTGCCGTCGCGGTTGCCGGCGGCCTGTTGCGGACGACGCTGGGCACCGACACCGGCGGGTCGCTGCGCGGGCCGGCTTTCTATTGTGGCGTAGTTGGATTGAAGCCGACCTTCGCCGCTGTGCCTACGGCAGGCGTGCTGCCCATGTCTGATAGTATGGATCATGTCGGCCCCATGAGCGCGACAGTCGCCGAGGCTGCGATTACGCTCGACGTCATTTCCGATCATCAGGGCGCTGCGGCGCGACTGGGCCAGTCGGTGGCCGGGCTGCACATTGGCTATGCCCGAAACTGGTTCGCCCTTGACGCCCAGACCATGCCGGCCGTGCTGACCGCTATGGACGCGGCCATGTCCACGCTGTCCCAGCTGGGCGCCACAATCGAAGAGGTCGACCTGCCGGACTACTTCGCCATCGAAGTGGCTGCCGCGGCAATCCTGCACAAGGAGAGCTTTGATCATCACGCCGACAATCTGCGGCAGAACCCCGGGGCCTATGGCCGTCGCACTTTTCTCAGCCTGGCTGCCGGCGTGGCCGTGACGGATGAGGAACTGGCCGCAGCAAAGCGGGCAGGGGCCGCATTCCGCTCCGCCGTCGACACGCTGCTGACCCGCTGCGATGCACTGGCTACCGTGGGCGCTTTGACCACGGCCCTGCCGGCCGCGCCGTTTGAAAGGGAAGTCGTGTGGACGCCGATGCGAACCATCGCTTTCAACGTCAGCGGTCACCCCGTGCTGGCCCTGCCGATCGGCTTTCACAACGGCCTGCCCATCGGCATGCAGATTATCGGCAAGCATCATGATGAGGCCCGCATCGTCCAGATCGGTGACGCCTTCGAGCGAGTGACCGACCACGCGGTTCAGCGACCGCCGGCCGCCTAGACAGAATCCGACGGCGATCCGCAAGGTGACCGTTTACAAATTTGCATACGTATGCAGAATGCAGGAAACAGGAGCGACCCATGCCAGTCTGGCTCAAGCGCGGTAAGAATGTCGAGGAGCGGGCCGAGGCGGATCGCCAGGTGCGCGCCACGGTCGAGGGCATTCTCGGCGATATCGAAAAGCGCGGGGACGATGCCGTTCGCGAGCTCAGCGCCAAATTCGACAGGTGGGACCGCGAGGACTTCCGGCTGAGTCAGCAGGAGATCGACGACTGCATTGCGCAGCTCACCGATCAGGATCTTACCGACATCGAATTTGCCCAGACCCAGGTGCGCAATTTCGCGCGGGCGCAGCGCGCCACCATGACCGACCTCTCGGTCGAGACGCTGCCTGGGGTGACGCTGGGCCACAAGCATGTGCCGATCAATGCCGTGGGTTGCTACGTGCCCGGCGGTAAATACCCTCTGCTCGCTTCCGCCCACATGTCGGTGATCACAGCCAAGGTGGCGGGATGCGAGCGGGTCATCACTTGTGCTCCCCCTTTTGGAGCCAAGCCGGCACCGGCTGTCGTCGCCGCACAGGCGATGGCCGGTGCCGATGAAATCTACGTCCTTGGCGGCATCCAGGCCATCGGCGCCATGGCCATCGGCACCGAGAGCATCGACCCGGTCGACATGCTGGTGGGCCCGGGTAATGCCTTCGTTGCCGAAGCCAAGCGGCAGCTTTTCGGCCGCGTCGGCATCGACCTGTTCGCCGGTCCGACGGAAACCCTGGTCATTGCCGACGAAACGGTCGACGGCGAAATCTGCGCCACGGACCTGCTCGGCCAGGCCGAGCACGGCCCCACCACGCCCGCCATCCTGTTGACCACGTCGGAAAAGCTGGCACGCGAGACCATGGCCGAAATCGAGCGCCTGCTCGAAATCCTGCCCACCGGCGAAATCGCCCGGAAGTCCTGGGCGGACTATGGCGAGGTGATCGTCTGCGAGGATTATTTCGAGATGCTGGTCGAAGCCGACCGCATCGCGTCGGAACATGTGCAGGTGATGACGGACCGCGATATGTGGTTCCGGGACAGGCTCACCAATTATGGTGCACTGTTCCTCGGACCGCGCACCAACGTAGCCTATGGCGATAAGGTGATCGGCACCAATCACACTCTCCCCACGATGAAGGCGGCGCGCTATACGGGTGGCCTGTGGGTGGGCAAATTCATGAAGACCTGTACGTGGCAGACCGTCACGACTGACGCGGCCTCGGCCATGATCGGCGAGTATGGTTCGCGGCTATCGATGCTGGAGGGCTTTGTCGGCCATGCCGAGCAGGCCAATGTGCGGGTGCGCCGCTATGGCGGTCGCAACATCCCCTACGGCACCGGCGCTACGCCGCGCACGGAGGCTGCCGAGTAAGATGAGCCTGCCGCGCACTCCCAGCTTCCGTCTTGACGGCAAGCGGGCCCTTGTTACCGGGGGCACGCGCGGCATCGGGCTGGGCGCGGCGGTGGCCTTGGCCGAAGCCGGCGCCGCAGTGACCATTGCGGCGCGCACGGCCGGCGATATCGAGACCGTGGTCAACCAGATGGCCGATGCGGGCCTCTCCGGCGAGGGCGTGGCGCTCGACATCACCGACAGCGCGGCGGTCAAGGCTTTCGTCGACGACGTCGAACCCTTCCAAGTGCTGGTCAATTCCGCGGGCACGGCGCGGCATTCGAGCTTTGCCGATATCACCCCGGCCAACTACCAGGCGGTGATGGACCTCAATCTGTCGGCGGCGCTCTTCGTCTCGCAGGCGGTCGTGGCGCGGCTGACTGCGGCAGGCCTGCCCGGTTCGATCATCCATATTTCATCACAGATGGGCCATGTGGGCGGGCCGAGCCGCGCCGTCTATGCCGCCAGCAAGTTTGCTGTTGAAGGGCTCTCCAAGGCCATGGCTATCGAGCTGGGTCCTCATAATATCCGGGTCAATACGGTGTGCCCGACCTTCATCGAGACCGAGTTGACGAGCAAGAATCTCAGCGACCCCGAATTCCGGAGCTGGGTCCTGTCCAAGATCAAGCTCGGTCGCCTGGGCCGGATCGAAGACATTATGGGCCCGATCGTGTTCCTCGCATCCGATGCCGCTGCGCTGGTGACAGGTGCTTCACTTCTGGTGGATGGCGGATGGACAGCGGAGTAAAAAAGCCCGGCGTCACATCCAGCCAGGTCGCCGAGCACGCTGGCGTCTCGCAGTCGGCTGTGTCGCGCACCTTTACGCCCGGCGCGTCGATCTCGCCCAAGACGCGGCAGAAGGTGTTGGCTTCGGCCAAGCAACTGGGCTACCGGCCCAACGCCATAGCCCGCTCGCTGATCACCAACCGCTCGCGTATCATCGCGGTGGTGATGGCGTATCTGGAAAACCTGTTCTATCCGGACGTGCTTGAGGAGCTGGGTCGGGCGCTGGCGGCGGAGAACTACCACCTGCTGCTGTTCACCGGCTTCAAGGACCGTGACAGCGATCCGGTCTTCGACCAGCTCATGCAGTATCGCGTCGACGGCATCATCCTGGCATCGACCTCGCTGTCCTCGGAACTGTCGGAAGAGTGCGCCACCGCCGGCATTCCGGTCGTGCTGTTCAACCGCACCACCGAGCGCGATGCGGTATCCAGCGTCACCACGCGCAACAGGGAAGGCGGCAAGCGGATTGCCGACTTTCTGGTGGCGGGTGGGCACAAGAGCTTTGCCTATATTGCCGGCCTCGAAAACTCGTCCACCAACCGCGACCGCCAGCAGGGTTTCATCGAGGGCCTGGCCGCGCACGGCTTTACCGACGTGCTCGTCGAAACCGGCAACTATTCGCGGACCGATGCCGAAGCCGCCGCGCGCAAGATGTTTTCACGCTCCGACCGGCCCGATGCGCTGTTTGTCGCCAATGACCACATGGCTGTCGCCGTGATGGATGTGGCGCGTCATGAATTCGGGCTTCGGATACCCGAGGACCTCTCCATCATTGGCTACGACGATGTCGGACCGGCCCGCTGGACCTCCTATGGCATCACCTCGATGAGCCAGCCGCTCAAGCGCATGGTGGAAGCCACGGTCGATATCCTGATGGATCAGATCGCGAGCGGCGATATCGAGGCGGAACACCGCATTCTCAATGGCGAACTGGTTGTCCGCACCTCCGCCAGACTTCCCAAGACAGGCATCGTCGAAACCGACGGCCGCAAGGTTTACCGACCCAAAGAGGCGTAGCGAGACCGAGGCTCAACCGGCCACGCCTCGTTTTTGCCTCTCGATGCATACGAATGCAAATGCGATGAAAGGATGTTCCGATGACCAAATGGACGCAAAGCGAGATGGAAAAGCGCCTGGTGCGCTACGCCGATCTCAAGGGCCTGCGCAACGCCTTTATCGATGCGCGCACGCCCGGTTCGGACCGCAAGGAGAACTTCACCATCATCGGCCCCGGCGTGAGCGAGAACCCGGCGCAGGTGGTACATATCCCCGAGGCGCATGGCTTCAACGTCGGCGCCGCGCGCCAGCCCTTTGGCTGCACCAACAGCCAGCATAGCCACCTGACGGCCGAAACCTTCGTGGTCCATACCGGCAAGTGGCGCTTCGTGTTCGGCGCCAACAAGGATGAGGGTTATCTCGATGTCGAGCCGGGCGACGTGGCCACTGTGCCAACCCACATGTTCCGCGGCTTCGAGAAGCGCGACGAGGGCACTGGCTTCCTCTATGTCGTGCTCGGCCATGACGATCCGGGCAAGGTGGTCTGGGCTCCCAGCGTCTTCAAGATGGCCGAGGATTTTGGCCTCAAGCTGCTGAAAGGCGGCAAGCTGATCGATACCACGCTGGGCGAGACGGTGCCCGAGGGCGCCGAGATGGAGCTGCCCCCCGACGCCGCCAAGATGAAGGAACTGGCGACGCCGCCAATGTCCGAGCTCAGCAAATATGCGCTCAAGCCCGAGCAGATGAAGGGCAACCCGAACTCGCCGCTGGCGGGCGAGGGCGTGGAAGAAGCCGCGCTGATCGGCGATATCGATGCCCAGGACGGCTTCAAGGCCGGCCCGATCATCGGCCACTGGCAGCATGACTTTGCCCTGCGTCGCCTCAAGCTCGAGACAGGCGCAACCATCCCGGCCCATAGCCGCAGCGAGCAGGAGGTGATCTTCGTGCAGTCGGGCACGCTGGAAGTGAGCTGGGCCGATGGCGCGCTCATCCTGGGGGCCGGCGATACGCTGACCGTGCCGATCGGCCTGGCGCATGGCTTCCGCAACCCGGCTTCGGCTGATGCGATTGCCTTTGTGGTGCGTGGTGCCGCGGCACCGGCGGCCCCGCAATTCGTGGCGGCGCAGGCGGCGGAGTAAAGTTCCGGATAGCACCACGATCCGGGTGTGGATGGCTCGATGCTCACGCCCAAAAGGAGAAACCATGCCAACCATCTCGCCCGACGTCCTTGCTGCCCTGCGCAAGGCCGATACCCCCACCGTCTGCAACGCCCTTGAACACGTCATGGGCGGGCGCACCGCGGAGGGCTTTACCAAGACCCCGGTGGTCTGCGCCGATCCAAACCTGCCGCCGGTCGTGGGCTTTGCCCGCACCGCCAAGATCCGCGCCTCGTCGCCAGCACAGAAGCCGGCAGCCGAGGTGCGGGCCCTGCGCATGGCCTATTATGAGTATGTGGCAGCGGGCGAGGGGCCTAATGTCGTGGTCATCGAGGACACCGATTTCCCCCATGTCATCGGCGGTTTCTGGGGCGAAATGCAGGTGGCCCAGCACAAGGGGCTGGGCATAGCTGGCACGGTCACCAATGGCGTACTGCGCGATCTTGGGATGCTCGACGAAGGCTACCAGGTGATTGCCGGCGCCGTCGGGCCAAGCCACGCTTTTGTGCATGTGACGGAGCTCGATTGCCCGGTGACGGTGTTCGGGATGTCGGTGCGGCCGGGGGATTTGATCCATGCCGATCGGCATGGCGCCGTGGTGATCCCGGCCGAGAATATCGAGCGCATGGCCTGGGCGATCGATGTGGTGATGCGCAAGGAAGTGCCGATTTTGACCGCGGCAAGGGCGCCAGGGTTCACGGTGGAGAAGCTGAAAGCGGCTTGGCTGGAGGCGGATAAGATCAAATAGGCGCAGCCGGGATTCCTCCCCCGCCTGCGGGGGAGGGCGACCGCCGTCAGGCGGTGGAGGGGGGTGCCGCGCGCGCGATGGCGGCGATGATCGCTGCCGGCCGCGTCTCGACCTCGTCGGCCGAGAAGCGGATCACCGTGAGCCCCTCCTTGTTCAGCCAAGCCGTTCGGCGCTCATCGCGCTCAACCTGCTCATCATGCACTGGTCCATCGACCTCGACACAGAGCTTTAGCGCGGCGCAGTAGAAGTCGAGAATATACGGACCAATCGGGTGCTGACGGCGAAAATGCCAGCCCAAGCTATTGCGCCGAAGAAGATGCCACAGCGTCTTCTCCGGCTGAGTCATGGCGCGGCGCAGCGTCTTGGCGCGATCGCGAATGAAGTCTGGTGACCGCACGATGGCTCCGCGCGCGTGGCTCCCCTCTCCACCACGCTATGCGTGGTCCCCCTCTCCCGCAAGCGGGAGAGGATTCCCGACTGCGAGATCTATGCCTGCATCCGGTCCAGCCGCAGCTGCGCCGCCCGGCGGTGGCCTTCCAGACCCTCGCTGGCTGACTGTCGCGCCGCTGGTGGCGCGACCTGCTTCACGCCTTCTTCGCTCAGCCACTGATGCGTGGCGATCTTCACATAGGCGCCGACCCACAACCCGCCGGTATAGGCGCCGGCGCCCATGGTGGGGAGGGTGTGGTTGGTGCCGCTGCACTTGTCGGAATAGACCACGCTGGCCAGTTCGCCGATGAACAAGCTACCGTAATTCCTCAGCTTTTTGGCGAAGGCCTTGGCATCCGCGGTGTGGACCTGCAGGTGTTCGGCGGCGATGAGGTCGGAATAGGCGATCATGGCGGCTTCGTCGGCGCAGACGGTGATTTCGCCGTAGTTGATCCAGGCTTCGCGGGCGGTGGTGGCCGTGGAAAGCGTCTGGAGCTGCGCCTCGACTTCGCGGAGGGTGGCCTCGGCCAGGGCCCTGTCGGTGGTGATCAGACCCACGCGGGTGCGGATGTCGTGCTCGGCTTGCGCGAGGAGATCGGTGGCGATCATCTCGGCATCGCCGGTGGCGTCTGCGACGACGAAAATCTCTGACGGGCCAGCGAGTTGGTCGATACCCACGGGGCCGAACACCTGGCGCTTGGCTTCGTTGACGAAGGCATTGCCGGGGCCGACGATCTTGTTGACGGCAGGCACGCTCTCTGTGCCATAGGCCATGGCTGCGATGGCCTGGGCGCCGCCGATGCGGAAGATGCGGTCGGCGCCGGAGAGGTGGCAGCCAGCAATCATCGCCTTGTGGGCGTTCGGCGGAAGACAGGCGATGACCTCGTCGACGCCGGCGACCTTGGCCGGGACGATGGTCATTATCGGAGCAGATAGAAGGGGATAGCGCCCACCGGGGACGTAGCAGCCGACGCGCTGGATGGGGATGACGCGGTGGCCCATATGCACGCCGGGGAGGGTCTCGACCTCGAGCGGCAGGATGGTGGCGAGCTGGGCTTCGGCGAATTTGCGCACATTGGCGATGGCGAATTCGGTGTCCTTGCGGGTCTGCGGATCGAGTTCGGCCAGCGCGGATTCGCGTTCTGCTGCAGTGACTTCGAACACCTGGAGGTCCGACTTGTCGAACCTGGCGGAGTATTCCCGAACCGCTGCGTCGCCATTGGCGCGGACATTCTTGATGATCTCGCTCACCAGCGTTTCGACCGGGGCGTTGTCGCCGATCGAGGAGCGCTCGGGCGCCTTCACATAGGTGACGCCGGGAAAAGGTGAATTGGGGGCGAGGGTCATCGCGGTCAGCTCCGAATGCGCGAGTGAGAACAAGCATGCTGCAAGCATGCTGGTATTTTGCTGCAAGATTGCTGGCGGACGGCTCACTGCCAGCTGTTGATTTTGATCTTGCATACGTATTCAAATTTTGCCAGAGTTTTTTGGCAAAATCGGTCTCGGCCATTGGTCGGGGTCGGCCTCGGCGGTCGAGGCGAGCGGACAGTGATGAATAAAGTTATCCCCGTATCGTCAGAGACGGAGGGCCCCGTCACGGTGCCCCTGCCGCTATTGCTGCTGCCGGGCACGGTCTGCGATGGCAGGCTGTTCGCACCGATGCTGCAGCGGCTGGCGGTGCCCATCGTCAGCGTGGTCGACATGACCGGCGAACGATCCACCGCCGACCTCGCGGCGCGCATCCTGCGGGACGCACCGGAGCGCTTTTCGCTGCTGGGATTTTCGCTGGGCGGCATCGTTGCGCTCGAAATCATCGCCCAGGCGCCTGAGCGGGTGGCGCGGCTGGCGCTGATCGATACGACGGGCCGTCCCGACCCTGAGGCCAATGCCGAGCTACGACGCGCCGCGGTGACCAGGGCGCGTGACGAGGGCATGGATAGCTACATTGCCGATGCCTGGGAACGGCTGGTATCGCCCGGCAAGGTCGCCGACGCCGAGCTGCGCCAACTGATTATCGCCATGGCCCGCGATGCCGGCCCCGATGTGTTGGCCAGCCAATCCGAAGTCGCCATCGCCAGGGCCGACAGCCGGCCGCGCCTTTCCGCCATCGCGGTGCCGACGCTGATCCTGGCCGGCGCCGCCGAGCAGGTCTGCCCGCTCGAAGCCCATCGTGAGCTCGCCGAAGGCATTGCTGGCGCCCGATTTTTTACCATTCCCGAAGCGGGGCATTTCGCTCCGCTTGAAAATCCGGCTGCGGTGGCGCGTCATGTCAGCGACTGGCTGGATTGGACCGACACCAAGCAAGCCATTCCGGCCGACGATCAAGGAGCGATCATGAGTGACATCGAGAGCAACCCCAAAGCCAAGGGCGGTTCACCCTCGCTCCGCAACGATGAGCATGTGCTGCAGGTGGAGCGCCGCGACTATCCCGATCTGGCGCCGACCAATCGCAAGCGCAGCCAGGCGATGGAAGGCTTCGACGACATCTATACCGACATCGTCGACTACATCATCCGCTGCACCCACAAGATCTGGGACGAGCGCGATATCGGGCTGATCTACACCCACTACACGCATAACTGCGTGCTCTACGGCACCACCGGCACCATCTACAATCGCGAGGACGTGGTGCGCGACACCATCCAGCGGCTGGTCTCATTCCCCGAGCGCCGCGGCATGGGCACGCAGGTGATCTGGAACGGCAATGACCAGGACGGTTTCTATACCAGCCACCTGGTGACCGGCTCGGGCCGCCACACTCAATATGGCCACCTCGGCCAGCCGACCTTCAGGCCCTTCGTCTCACGGACCATTGCCGACTGCATGATCCATCGCAACAAGATCTATCGCGAGTGGGTGGTGGCCGACCAGATGGCGATCATCAAGCAGCTCGGGCTCGACCCGCATCACTTCGCGGCGCGCACCGCCAAGACCAAGTTCGACGCAGGTCTCACCTCGCTCGATATCGGCGAGAACCGCCGCTTTCTCGGCCAGACTCCGCCAGCCGAGAAGGCCGATATTTCGTTGGCCCATAATGACGTCGAAGCCCAGACCATCGAGATGCTGCACGAGGTCTTCACCAAGCGCATGTTCGGCCGGATCGCGCAGGATTACGCGCCCAATGCGCAGTATCACGGCCCGCTGATGAAGGAGCTCTATGGCGTCGCCGCCATCATCCATCAGCATCTGGGCCTGATCGGCTCACTGCCGGATGCGTCTTACGAAATCCAGCACGTGGCCTCCAATCCCTGCGAAGAAGGGGGCACCAAGGTTGCCGTCCGCTGGATCATGGAAGGCCACCATCTTGGCTATGGCATTCTGGGCGAACTCGGCGACCCAACCGGCAAGCGCGTGCAGGTGATGGGCATGAGCCACTATCACTGGAAAGACGGCAAGATCGTCGACGAGTGGAACGTCTATGACGAACTGAGCCTCTTGGTGCAGGTCAAGCTCGGCCAACTCGCCGAAGCCGCATAGCGGTCAGCTATTCATTCCCGAGTGGCGGGGAACGCCCGCCACCCGGGAGACAACATCATGCCGCCGGCTGGATATTGTGGTTCACCCGGAACAGGTTGTTCGGGTCGTACTTTTGCTTCAGGGACCGCAGTTTCGGGTAGTTGGCACCAAAGGTTGCCTCTATCCGCGCCTTGCCATCATCGGCCATCATGAAGTTGGGATAGGCGCCTTCCAGGTTGTGTGGATGAACCGCTTTCCAGTAGTCCGTCGCCCAGCTCTTGATACCACCCGCATCGGCAGCATCCGGAGTGACCCCGACGATCACCATTGACCAGGTGGCGTCGCGCGTCGACCAGGCGGTCTCGTCCCGCTGTTTGCGCTGCACCTTTCCGTCGATCGGGTAGAGATGCATGCAGGAGAACACGTTGCCATTGGTCGCGTGCTCGACATGGGCGGCAATCGCCGCGTCTGGCAGGGTCTTGACGAAATCGCCCTTCCAATACCACTGCATGCCCTCCGGATAGAACGGGTCGAACATCGACTGCAGGGCCGGATAGGGAATGGGGCCGGCCCAGTCGATGATCGGCTTGGGCAACTCGGCGCGGATGGCATTGACCGCCGCTTCGCCCCCGGCGCCATTATGGGCGACCAGCAGCACGCACATACGCTTGTTCCAGTGCTCCTGGGGGAACGGGTCGGTGCCGGGCACCGATTGCAGCCCGAGGAAAATATAGAAGTCGTCAGGCGCCTTGGCCTGGAAGTCGCGATACCACCGCATCACGTCCGGGGCATCGGCCATCTCGAAGACGATCGGGCCGCCATAGAGCATCTTGGCGGGATTGGTGCGGAACAGGAAGCTCGTCACCACCCCGAAATTGCCACCGCCGCCGCGGAGCGCCCAGAGCAGGTCGGCATTCTCGGTTTCACTCGCGGTCACGAACGTGCCGTCGGGCAGCACCACGTCGGCCTCGATGAGGTTGTCGGCGGCCAGCCCATACTGCCGGCTCAGGTAGCCATGGCCGCCCGAGAGCGTCAGCCCCGCCACGCCAGTGGTCGAGATGATGCCGAAGGGGACTGCGACGCCGAAAACATGCGTGGCGTGGTCCACTTCGCCCGTGGTGCATCCGGGGCCCACCCTGACGGTGTGGTTCTTGGGGTCGACCCGCACACCGCGCATTTCGGATAGGTCGATGACCAGGCCGTCGTCGACGCTGCCCAGGCCGGGGCCATTATGCCCGCCGCCCCGAATGGCGAGCGGAAGCTGGTTGTCGCGAGCGAAATTGACGCAGGCCATGACGTCGCCGACATCGGCGCAGCGCGCGATCGCCAGCGGTCGCTTGTCGATCATGGCGTTGTAGAGCTTGCGGGCTTCGTCATAGCCGGCGTCTCCAGCCCGGATCACCGGACCACGTAGCTGGCCTGCCAAGGTGTCGATATTGGTCATTCGCGCCTCCTCCACTGATCTTGGGGGAAGGGTATTCGGGGCGAGGGTGCCCAGAAAATGGCAAATCGTCTTATTCTCTTGCTCAACCGTGCATGACGGTATGCAAGTAAATGACAACACTGCTGTCATGTCGCTTTCAGTTGATGGGCGATACTGCGCATAAATCAGTCGTCGCTTGTGTGGATCGGTGGCCGGGCATAGTATCGGCCGTGCCTTCTTCGAGGGGTAGCGCGATGGATGTATTATCCGATGTGCTGAGCGCGGTGCGGCTCACCGGCGCAATCTTCTTCGACAACACCTTCCACGATCCATGGGTGGTGGAAACGCCGCGCGCGTCGGTCATTGCCAGCAAGGTCATGCCGCATTCGCAATACGTCTTCTCGTTCCACACCCTGCTCGAGGGGTCGTGCTGGGCGGAAATGATCGACGGCCCGGCAGAACCGATGCGCCTCAATGCCGGCGACGTCATCGTCTTTCCCCTCGATGATGCCCATGCCTTCTGCTCGGCGATCGGCATGCGAGCCGAACCTGACCTCGCGGTCTATATCCGGCCGGTGGACCGACAACTGCCCTACATCCTCAACGAGGGGATCGGGCCCAACGGCTGTCGCTTCATCTGCGGCTATATCGGCTGCGATATCCGGCCGTACAATCCGTTCATCAAATCCCTGCCGCGCGTCCTGCATGGCCGTGCGGCCGCAAGCGGCTGGCTGTCGCATCTGGTGCAGCATGCGGTTTCGGAAACCGAAAATCGGGATGCGGGGGGCGAAACGATATTGGCAAAGCTGGCCGAGCTGATGTTTGTCCAGGTGATCCGCCAATATGCCAACGAGTTGCCGCTGATGTCGCGCGGCTGGCTTTCCGGACTGCGCGACCCGCAGATCGGCCACGCGCTGTCCCTGGTGCATGCCAGTCCGGCCAGGGACTGGACCATCGAGGCCCTGGCGAGCGCGGTGGGCATGTCACGCTCGGCCTTTGCCAAGCGGTTCGCGCACTTTGCCGGGGATTCCCCCATGCAATATCTCGGCCGGTGGCGGATGCAGCTGGCCGCGCGCCGGCTGGAGAATCCGCAGGTCAGCATAGCCCAGGCCGGGGTCGAAGTCGGCTACGACTCCGAAGCCGCCTTCAATCGCGCGTTCAAGAAGGTCATGGGCGTTCCCCCCGGAACCTGGCGGCGCGGCCGGTCCAGCGAAGAAACGGACGCACCCCCGCCCTGACGGGTGTCTCACCGTTTAGCCACAAGGCCTGAGACTGTCCCGGGCCGCCGGCTCGCAGTGTTTCAATGCGCTTGAAAGCCTGTGCGCCCGCCCCGGGTCATGACCCCGATTGGCGGGCTGGTGTTCGGCACCCCCGGCGGCCGCTGCCAAAAAAGCGCTGCCTCCAAAGCCGTTATTTTGCGCAACGGCAAACCGCGAAGCCGCTCAACAACGCAAAAACCAATACTCGACCAAACCTATAGAATTAAGTCCTAATATGAGCACTGCACATCCCGGTGCAGCTCAAGCGAGAGGCCAGAGATGAGCGACTCAACCCGGAAAATGCGCCTCGGCGCCTTCATCATGGCGACGGGCCATCACATCGCCGCCTGGCGGCACCCCGATGCCCAGGCTGATGCCGGCCACAATATCGATCATTATCGCGGCCTGGCGCAGACGGCTGAAAAAGGCCTGTTCGACCTCGTCTTCGTCGCCGACAGCCCGGCTGGCTGGGACGGCGACCGCGACCCCGAAATTCGCGCCAGGGTCAGCCATTCGGCGCATTTCGAGCCGGTGACGCTGTGGTCGGCGCTGTCGCAGGTGACCAGCAATATCGGCTTTGTCGCCACCGCCTCGACCACCTACGAAGATCCCTACCTGCTGGCCCGCAAGTTCGCCTCGCTCGACCATATCAGCAAGGGCCGCGCGGCCTGGAACGTGGTGACCACGGGCGCTGATGTCTCCAAGAACTTCTCCATCGCCGGCCACCCCGCCCATGCCAACCGCTATGAGCGCGCCGAGGAAGTGGTCGATCTGGTGCTCGACCTCTGGGACAGCTACGAGGACGATGCGCTTGTTGTCGACAAGCAGAGCGGCATCTTCCTCGATCCCGCCAAGGTCCACCGCGTCGATCACCACGGGCAGTTCTTCGATGTCGCCGGGCCGCTCAACGTTGCCCGCTCGCCCCAGGGTCGGCCAGTGGTGGTGCAGGCCGGCGCGTCCGAAGCCGGCCGCAGCCTCGCCGCCCGCACGGCCGAAGTCATCTTCACCGCCAACCAGACGCTGGCCGACGGGCAGGAATTTTATTCCGACATCAAGGGGCGCCTGGCCAAGCATGGTCGTCGGCCGGAACAGTTGCTGATCATGCCGGGCCTGTTCCCGGTGCTCGGCGGCACCGAGGCCGAGGCCAAGCAGAACTACGAGTTCATCCAGTCGCTGGTCCACCCGACCATCGCCTGGAGCATCCTCAAGCAATACTATGTCGGCGTCGATCTCAGCGGCTACTCGCTCGACGACAAGGCACCGCCGCTGCCATCGGATACCGAGCTCAACAAGAGCCGGCTCAAGCTGGTGGCGGACCTGGCCCGCACGGGCCTCACCCTGCGCCAGCTCTACCTGTCGCTGGCCACCGCCCGCGGCCACCGCACGGCCGTGGGCACGCCCGAGCAGATCGCCGATGCCCTGGTCGAATGGTTCGCCAATGGCGCCGCCGACGGTTTCAACATCATGCCGCCAGTGCTGCCGACCGGGCTCACCGACTTCGTCGAGCAGGTCGTGCCGACCCTCCAGAAGCGCGGGCTGTTCCGCACCGAATATGAGGGCACGACCCTGCGCGAGAACCTCGGTCTCGAGCGCCCGGTCAATCGCTTCCTCGCCCGTATCAACCAGCAGCAGCGGAGCGCCTGATGAGCCAGTTGCATATCGTCGGCTTTGCCGGCAGTTCTTCAGTCCCCTCACGCACCCGCAGCCTGGTTGAAACCATCGTCGCCACGGCGGCCGATCGCACCGGCGCCCGCACCACGGTCTATGACCTGGTCGATATCCACCCCTCGCTCGGCGCAACGCTCGATCCGCGGCATGCCCCGCCCGACCTGGTGGATCTGATCGAGACCATCACCAGTGCCGATGCCCTGGTGGTCGGTTCTCCCGTCTACAAGGGCACCTATACGGGCCTGTTCAAGCACCTGTTCGACCTGATCGACCCCAAGGCGCTCAAGGACAAGCCCATCGTGCTGACCGCCACCGGCGGCAGCGAGCGGCACGCGCTGGTCGTCGACCACGGCCTGCGCCCGCTCTTCGCGTTCTTTTCCGCCGACATCCTCTCGACCGGCATCTACGCCACCGAGCCCGATTTTGCCGACTACCTGCCAGCCAGCGCCAACCTCAAGGCGCGCATCGAGCGGGTGGTGGACGAGCTGGGCTGGCGTCTGGCCGCCGTCCGCAACGCCGACCTCCTCGCACAGACCGCCTGACCTTTTCCCAACGGAGCCGACCCATGTTTACCCGCAGACAGACTTTCCAGCTTTTCGCCGGCGCCGCTGCCGTGCTCGGCCTGCCCTCGCTCGCCCGGGCGCAGGACACCGCCAAGGAGTTCCGCATCGGCTGGCAGAAGGGCGGGGTCTTCGCGCTGGCCAAGACCAGCGGCGCGCTCGAAGCGCGGCTGGCGCCGCGCGGCATCACCGTGAGCTGGGCCGAATTCACCTCCGGCCCGCCGCTGCTCGAAGCGCTCGGCGCCCACGCCATCGACTTTGGCTCGACCGGCGACGTGCCGCCGCTGTTCGCCCATGCCGCGGGCGGCGACCTGGTCTATGTGGCCGCGACGCCGGGCAGCCTTGATGGCTCGGCAATCCTGGTGAAGCAGGATAGCCCGATCCAGACCATTGCCGACCTCAAGGGCAAGAAGGTCG
This sequence comes from uncultured Devosia sp., assembly GCF_946479885.1. Next base: position 253,857 of record NZ_CAMLHM010000001.1, on the reverse strand, counting down.
CCTTCAAGCGCGGCTCGAGCGCGCACAACTTCATCGTCAAGGCGCTGCGCACCGCGGACCTGACGCTCGACGACGTCACCCCGCTCGATCTCGGCCCGCCCGACGCTGCCCCGGCCTTTGCCAACAACCAGATCGACGCCTGGGTCATCTGGGACCCCTACTATGCCATCGCCGCGCAGGATCCGCAGACCCGTGTGCTGACCACCACCGAGGGCGTCGTGGACTCCTTTGGTTTCTACCAGGCCAATGGCGCCTACGCGAAAGAGAACCCGACCATCCTGGCCGAAGTGATCGACGAGCTGCGCAAGGTGGGCACCGCGGCGCAGACCGACCTCGACGCGACCGCAGAGGCCATCTCGGCCTCGACCGGCGTGCCGCCCGAAATCACCCGCATCACGCTGGGCCGCAAGGGCGCCGACCTGGGCGCTATCGTGCCACTCGACGCTGACATCATCGCCTATCAGCAGGCGCTGGCCGATGAGTTCTACAACCTCAAGATCATCCCGCGCCAACTCAACGTTGCCGAGGCCGTGTGGCAGGCGCCAGCGATCTGATCGTCAACGGGCCGGCGTGATGCCGGCCCGCTCTCTTTCCTGCTTTCACCGGAGGCCGACATGACCCTCGCTGCTGAACTCGGTAAGCCCATCACCCTGCCCAAGCGCCCGCGCGCCCGCGCGACGCGCCCGGCATGGCAGATATCGCCCTCGACGCTGCTGCCCTTCCTCCTGCCGCTCGGCATCGTACTGCTCTGGCAAGCGGCTTCGTCCTTCGGCTGGATCACCAACCGGCTGATGCCGGCGCCGGTCCAGGTGGTCTGGGCCTTTTGGGACAAGCTCAGCAGCGGCGAACTGGCGATCGATATCCGGGCGAGTGCCGTGCGGGCGATTTCGGGCCTGCTGGTCGGTGGCTCGATTGGCTTCCTGCCGGGCCTCGCCAATGGCGTGTCGCGGCTGAGCCACGCGCTGACCGACACGACGCTGCAGATGCTGCGCACCATTCCCAACCTGGCGCTGATCCCGCTGGTCATCCTGTGGTTCGGCATCGGCGAAGAGGCGAAGCTCTTCCTTACGGCGCTGGGCGTGTTCTTCCCCATCTACCTCAATACCCTGCATGGCGTGCGCAATGTCGATCCCCAGCTGATCGAGATGGGCCGCGTCTATGGCATGAACGGCTGGACGCTGTTCCGCAAAGTCATCTTCCCCGGCGCGCTGCCGTCGATCTTTGTCGGCCTGCGCTTCTCGCTGGGCATCATGTGGCTGACGCTGATCGTCGCCGAAACCATGGCTGCCTCCTCGGGCATCGGCCACATGGCCAATTCGGCGCGCGAATTCATGATGACCGACGTCGTTATCCTGGCGCTCGTCATCTATGCGCTGCTCGGCAAGCTGGCCGACATCATCGCCCTCACCCTCGAGCGGCTGACCCTGTCGTGGAACCCTGCCTACCAGAAATCTGCAAGGAGCTGACCATGAGCACGTCCATCCGGACCAAGAATGTCTGGGGCAAGGATATCGAGCCCGAATATGAGGCGCGAGCGCCCCGGCAGCGCAACGGCGAACGCGGCGTTGGCATCCGCATCCAGGGGCTCGCCAAGAGCTTCGGCGATATGCCCGTGTTGCACGATCTCGACCTCGAAGTGCCCGCCGGGCAATTCCTGGCCATTGTCGGCAAGAGCGGTTGCGGCAAGAGCACGCTGCTGCGCCTGCTGGTCGGGCTCGATACGCCGACATCGGGTCGCATCAGCTTCGTGGGCGCCGACGGCGCGGAGACCGCGCCCAGCTCGCGTATCGTCTTCCAGGAACCGCGCCTGCTGCCCTGGGCCAGTGTCGTCGACAATGTCGCCGTCGGTCTTGGCGAAGGTGTCGACCGGCGCGAGGCGCGACGCCTGGCCGAGGCGGCGCTGGCCGAAGTGCAACTGGCCGAAAAGGCCGGCGAATGGCCGTCGCGGCTGTCGGGTGGCCAGCGGCAGCGCGCGGCGCTGGCGCGAGCGCTGGTCAGCCAGCCGGGCTTTCTGGCGATGGACGAGCCCTTGGGAGCGCTCGACGCCCTGACCCGCATCACTATGCAATCGCTGGTCGAACGCGTCTGGCGCGAGCAGGGTTTTACGGCGCTGTTCGTGACCCATGACGTGACCGAGGCCGTCGCCTTGGCCGATCGGGTCATCGTGCTCGACGAGGGACGCATCGCGCTCGACGTCACCATCGACCACCCGCGTCCACGCCAGCGCGGCGCCGCCGATCTTGCCGAGATCGAGGGGCGGCTGCTCAAGGGTATCTTCAAGTAGGAGCGACCATGTTGCCACCGCGGCGCCCGGACAGGCGCCTCACATCCGCGGCGGTGACGGACACTAGCGACCAGGACCGACCTGGCGCACCGGACGGTCGGGACGCTCAGGGCATCGTGAGTTGCACCAGCGCGCCCGACCGGCGCATCATGCTCGCATGATCAAGCGCGCAACCATCGGCGTCGTCCTCGCCGTCCTGTGCTGCATTCCGGCCCAGGCCGCATGCCCTCCGGCCGCGCCCGGCAATACCGCCGAGGCCATCCTCGCCAATGGCCAGCGGCTGATTTGCCTGCAGAACGAGGTGGCCGCGGCCACGCGGCAGCGGCAATACGAGCTGCAATTGCAGCAGCTCACCCGGTCGGTGCAGAATCTCGAGTTCCAGCATCGCCTCGATGTGCTGGCCGATGTGCCGGTCTACGTGCCGCCGCCCCTGCCGTCACCCTGATCGCATCAGGCTTTCGAACGAACCGTGCTGCCGCGCACGCTCACCGAGGGCGTCGCGAGGAAATGGCTGGCCGTCGTCCGTCCGGCAATGCGTTCCAGCAGCAGGCGCGCCGCGTTCCGGCCGATCTCGCGCCCCTTCTGGTCGATGCTCGTGAGGTCGTTCTGCGTATAGGCGCAGGGCGGTGAATCGTCGTAGCCGATCACCCCGATATCCTCGGGCACACGCAGCCCCAGTGCCCGCACTGCGCTCAACACTTCGAGCGCGTAATAGTCCGCCCAGCCGAAAATCGCATCGGGCGGCTCGGGGCCGTCGAGCAGCGCACGCACCGTGGCGGTCACGTCGTCCACATCATCCGCCGCCGCCGGTATGCGGATGGACCGATCCTCGAACCCCGCCGCCCTCATGGCGGAAATGAACCCGGCCTCCCGGCGCTGGGAAACGTCGGCCTGGCCGAGATCGGCCCGGCGCAGGGTGATCATCGCCGGCCGCTTGTAGCCTTGCTCCAGCAGGTGCTCCACCACCATCGCGCCGCCGCGCTCGTCATCATTATTGGCCGAATCGAACAGCGTCGCCTGCGGTGCATGGTGGCCGATGACGGCAATGGCCGCCTCCCGCGCAATCGCCTCGACCTCGGCATTGGTCAGCCGCTGGCCGATCATGATCAACCCGTCCATGCGCCGATCGACCATCGCATGGACGATGGCCTTTTCGGTGCTGGTCGAGCCGTGCCCGATGCCGAAGAGCGGCACATATTGCGTGCCGGCGAGGCTATCGTCGATGCCATCGATCAGCTGCGGAAAGAACGGGTTTTTGACGTCGGCCAGCAGCACGCCGATCGTATAGGTCTGGCCGCGCATACCCCGCGCCGCCGTATGCGGGCGATAGCCAAGCTTGGCCATGGATTCGCGCACCTTGACCCGCATGGTGTCGCTCACGCCATAGGCGTCGCGCAACACCTTGGATACGGCCGCCACCGATACGGCGGCATCCTCGGCCACGTCGCGAATGGTGACACGTCCGCCCGTGCGGCGTGATGCCGGTTTGTCCATTCTTTGCCAATCCCCAGATGCCGGCTTCATGCCCCGGGAGCCTTATCCCACAGCGCTCGAAAAATGCCTATTGCCAAGGCGCGTCGTTTGTAGAACGATATACGTAGAACATTCTACAGACGGGTGCGAGCAATTTCGACACCCGCAAGGGCGATAGCGGAGAGTTAGCGTGAACGAGGTACTGGCACCGTCTGCATCGGCGCAGGGGATCAAAGCTGCGCGGCATTGGACGGCCCAGATGGTCCGGCCGCTGGCCGACCAGGGGGTCGGCACGCCCGCCAGCTTCCTCACCAAGACCTTCACGCTCGATAGTGTCGGCGGTGGCGAACTGCTCGATATTTCCGCGCTCGGCCTCTATCGCTGCTTCATCAACGGCCAGCGCGTCGGCGACGATCTGCTGACGCCCGGCTGGACCAGCTATGACGTCCGCCTGAGCTATCAGACCTACGCGGTGGGCGACCTGCTGGTCGCCGGCACCAATCGCATCGACATCTGGCTGGCCGATGGCTGGCTGCGCTCGCAGATGATGTGGGGCAAGGCCCCCATCTTCAACGCCTGGGGCAGCGAGATCGCCGCCATCGCCGAGCTGAGCGCCGGTGCCGGCGATAGCGCGCCGCTGCTTGTTACCGATGCAAGCTGGGCCAGCGGCGAGTTGCCCGTGCGCAAATCGGGTATCTATTTCGGCGAGATATTCGACGCCCGCATCACGCCTGTGGTCACCGCCGGCAGTGCCGTCATCGCTTTCGACCAGGCACGCCTGGTCCCGCATGAAACGACGCCGGTGCGCGAACTGGCGCCACTTGCCGTCATCAAGCAGTGGACGGATGCCGAGGGTCGCACGGTCTATGATTTCGGCCAGAACAGCGGCGGCTATGTCGCCTTCGACGTCACGGGCGAAGCCGGCGCCGTGGTCACGGTCGAGCATGCCGAAGTGCTCAACCAGGACGGCGAATTCTACAACGTCAATTTCCGTACGGCCGCAGCCCGGCTCGAATACACGCTGTCGGGCAAGGGCAGGGAGCACTACCGGCCCTATTTCACCTTCCAGGGCTTCCGCTATGCCCGCGTGACCCTTGCCGGCAACGCCAGGCTCGACGGCATCGTGTCGGTGCCAATCAGTTCGGTCACCGAGGTCAAGGCCAGCTTCACCTCGGCCAACCCCCTGGTCGATCGCCTCTTCCTCAACACCGTCTGGTCGCAGCGCGCCAACTTCATCGAAGTGCCCACCGATTGCCCGCAGCGCGACGAGCGTCTGGGCTGGACCGGCGATGCACAGGTCTTTGCCGGCACCGCGCTCTATCTTGCCGATGCACAAAGCTTCTTTCAGAAGTGGATCCGCGACGTGATGGCCGACCAGCGCGAAGACGGCGCTGTGCCCCATGTCGTGCCGGACCCGACGCGCATGCAGCCCAAGGATTATCCGGGCTTTTTCGGCTCCACCGGCTGGGGCGATGCCATCTGGATGATCCCCTGGCAGGTCTACCTGCACTATGGCGATACGGCGATCCTCAGCGAAGTGCTGCCATCAATGGTCAAGTGGGTCGACTTCGTCTGGTCGATCAGCGAGGGACCTATCGTCAGCCCGCCGCGGGAATGGGGCGGACGTGGCTTTTCCTTCGGCGATTGGCTGCAGCCCAGCGGGCCCAGCGCCAAGCCGCTGCCGACCATCGGCGACGACGCCTCGGCGACGATCTATCTGTTCATTGCCTCAACGCATGTCGCGCGGATCGCGCGTATCGTTGGCCAGGTCGATCTGGCCGAGCGGCTGGAAGCCATTGCGGCCAAGGTCAAGGCGGCCTTTGCCAGCGAATTCATCACCGCATCCGGGCGCCTTGCCTATGACGACCAGACCTCCTATGCGCTGGCCTTCCTCCACGACCTGATCCCGGCGGACAAGGTCGAAGCGGCCAAGCGCTACTTCAAGGCCACCATTGCCCGCGCGGACGGTCGCATCGGCACCGGCTTCATCGGCACCCCGGCTCTGCTGCCGGCCCTGGTCAAGATCGGCGAGATCGGCCTTGCGGCCGATGTCTTCCTCCAGGAGGAAGTCCCCGGCTGGCTCTACCAGGTCAAGATGGGCGCCACCACGATCTGGGAACGCTGGGACGCCATCCAGGCGGATGGCACGATCTACAATCCGCAGATGAATTCCTACAATCACTACGCTTATGGCGCTGTGTGCCAGTGGTTGCTCGAGGGCGTGGCCGGCTTCCGTCCCGACGAGACCGATCCGGGCTTTGCCACCATCATCTTCGAGCCGACGGTGATTGCCGAGCTGTCGCCGGTCAAGGCGCGCCACGACAGTCCCAGGGGGCCCATTCGCGCCGAATGGACCGCCGATGGCGACAGGGTGCGCTACGAGGTCGAGGTCCCCAAGGGGGCTCGCGGCCTGCTGCGGCTCAAGCCCGATTATCGGAACATCACGGTCGATGGCACGCCCTGGGACGGCAAGGGCGAGCGCGCCCTCCCGCCGGGCACACATGCCATCGCCTTCACCTACACGCCGGTCGCCCGCAAGGCGCGCGCCGAGCACAGCATCAATGCCCGCACGCCTTGATCAACAGGCGGCGGCTTGGACTGCCCGCATAGTGCGGGCGCTAAAGGGAGAGAGACACATGAACAAGACTTCCCGCAGGATGGCCCTGACCGGCCTGTCGGCCGGCCTGCTGGCCATGACGGCACTGAGCGGCGCAAGCTATGCCCAGAGCATCAACCTCACCTATCTCATCCCCAGCGGCGCCGATGGCGTTGCCGTGGCGGAGGAACTGGTGAAGTCGTTCGAGGCGGCAAACCCCGACATCAATATCGACATCGAGACCCGCCCCGGCGGCGCCGAGGGCGACAACATGATCAAGACTCGCCTGGCCACCGGGGCCATGGCCGATGTCTTCCGCTACAATTCCGGTTCGCTGTTCCAGGCCATCAATCCTGCCCAGTTCCTGGTCGATCTCACCAACGAGCCATGGCAGGCCGATGTGCAGCCCTCGTTCAAGCAGGTGGTGACGGCGCCCGATGGCACCGTGCGCGGCGCTCCCATGGGTGCGGCCATGGGCGGCGGCATCTACTACAACAAGGCCATCTACGCAGAACTGGGCCTGACCGTCCCCAAGACCTGGGCCGAGTTCATGGCCAATAACGAAAAGATCAAGGCCGCCGGCAAGGTTGCCGTGATCCAGACCTATGGTGATACCTGGACCAGCCAGCTCTTCGTGCTCGCGGACTATTTCAACGTCTCGGCCAAGGACCCGAGCTTTGCCGACCGCTACACCGCCGGCGAAGCCAAGTTCGCCACCGACCCTGCCGCCACCCGCGGCTTCGAGAAGCTGCAGGAAGTGTTCGACGCCGGCTATCTCAACGAGGACTTCGGCGCCGCCAAGTATGACGACGGCGTGCGCATGGTCTCGGCAGGCGAGGGCGCGCACTACCCGATGCTGACCTTCGCAACCACGGCCATCGCCGCGACCTACCCGGAAAACCTGGCCAATGTCGGCTTCTTTGCCCAGCCGGGCGACGATGCTGCCCTCAATGGCCTGACGGTCTGGATGCCCGATGGCATCTACATCCCGCAAACCACGTCCAACCTCGATGCCGCCAAGAAATTCGTGGCCTTCGTCGCCAGCGTCGAGGGTTGCGAAGCCCAGACCCGCGCCGGTGGCGCTTCGGGCCCCTACCTGATCAACGGCTGCACCCTGCCTGATGACGTGCCGCCGGCAGTAAGCGACATGCTGCCCTACTTCGCCGAAGGCGGGCAGAATGGTCCGGCGCTCGAATTCCTCTCGCCCATCAAGGGCCCGGCGCTCGAGCAGATCACGGTGGAAGTCGGTTCCGGCATCCGGCCCGCCGCCGATGGCGCGGCGCTTTACGACGAAGATGTGCGCAAGCAGGCTCAGCAGCTCGGCCTCCCTGGCTGGTAAGCACTTGCCCATGGGCGGCTTCGGGTGCCTGGTCTCACCCGAAGCCGCCAACTTCCCGAGGAGACGTCCATGGCCGTGATGACTGATACCGGAACGGCCGCTGGCGCCGCTTCCATTCCGGCCCTGAAGCGACGCTCACCCTATCCGGGCTGGTTCTTCCTGCCGGCGGCGGTGATCTATGGCCTGCTATTCCTGCTGCCGACGTTCGCTTCGCTCTATTTCAGCCTGACGCGCTGGAACCTGTTCAGTTCCACCTTTATCGGCCTCGACAATTTCGCCCAGTTCCTGCGCGAACCGTTCCTCATCAAGGGCCTGATCAATACCGTGTTCTATGCGGTGGTCACCTCCGGCCTCAAGGTGGTGCTGGGTCTGCTGCTGGCTGTGCTCCTCACCAGCCAGATCGCGGCCCGCGGCTATCTGCGTTCGGTGGTCTTCTTCCCCGTCCTCGTATCGACCGTGGGCGTCGGCATCACCTTCACCGTGCTGATGCACCCCACCCAGGGCATGATCAACGAGGGCCTGGCGCTGCTTGGCATCAAGGGGCCGGGCTGGCTGACCAACCCCAACCTGGCGCTGTTCTCGGTGGCCCTGGTCGATGTGTGGAAGGGCGTGGGCCTCGCCACCGTCATCTACATTGCCGGCATCGTCGCCATTCCCAAGGACTACTACGAAGCTGCCCGCATCGATGGCGCCACCACGCTGCAGAACTTCTTTTACGTCACCCTGCCGCTCTGCCGCCCGGCAACGGTCACGGTCATCACGCTGAGTTTCATCGGCGGCCTGCGCACCTTCGATCTGATCTGGGCCATGACGCGCGGCGGGCCGGGCTTTGCCTCCGACACGGTGGCCTCGGTGATCTACAAGCAGTACCAGGCGGGCTTTTACGGGCTCTCCACCGCCGGCAATGTGGTGCTGTTCATCCTCATCGCCGTGCTGGTCGTGCCGCTCACCATGCTGCTCAATCGCAAGGAGGGGCATGAATGACCGCCCTTCGTCGTCACTGGCTCAGCGCCGTCGCCATCCTGGTTTCAGTGGTCGTTTTCCTGGTGCCCTTCGCCTTCATCCTGCTGATGGCGTTCAAGGACCGCAAGCAGGCCGCTTTGCTCGATTTTTCCTGGCCGGCGGGCAATTACCTGTGGGGCAACATCGCCGAGGTGGTCACCACCCGCAACTGGATGCTGCTCACGGCCTTCGTCAATTCAACTATTCTCACCGTGGCCAGCGTGATCCTGCTGGTCATATTCGGGGCCATGGTGGGTTTCGTCCTGCAGCGCCGCAAGACACGCTTCAACGGCGTGATCGAGTTCCTGATCCTGGCCGGGCTGATGATCCCGCCCGCCGTGGTGCCGACCATCTGGCTGCTGCAGGGCACCCAGCTCTTCGGGCGACTGCACGGGCTGGTGCTGATCGAGGTCGCCTATGGCCTGCCCTTCACCATCCTGCTCTACCGCGCCTTCATCTCGACCATCCCGCGCGAGCTGGATGAGGCCGCGATCATCGACGGCGCGCGACCGTTCGACGTGTTCTTCCGGGTCATCCTGCCTTTGCTCTGGCCGGTGACAGTCACCAATATCGTGGTGCAGTCGGTGGCCATCTTCAACGATTTCACCAACCCGCTTTACTACCTGCCGGGCAATGCCAATGCGACGGTGCAGCTGACGCTCTACAACTTCCAGAGCCAGTTCCAGACGTCCTACAACCTGCTCTTCACCAACATTGCCCTCATCACCATTCCCCCCTTGCTGGTCTTCCTGTTCTTCAACCGGCAGATCGTGGCGGGGATGACCGCTGGCGCCGTCAAAGGATAGACTTATGGCCGGACTGGAACTGAAAGAGCTCCGCAAGAGCTACGGCGATGTCGAGGTCATCAAGGGCGTCGATCTCAGCGTCACCCATGGCGAGTTCGTCGTCTTCGTTGGCCCCTCCGGCTGCGGCAAGTCCACCTTGCTGCGCATGATTGCGGGACTAGAGGAGATCAGCGGCGGCGAACTGTGGATCGCCGACAAGCTCTGCAACGCCGTCGAGCCGCGCGATCGGGGCATCGCCATGGTGTTCCAGAACTACGCGCTCTATCCGCACATGACCGTCTACGACAATGTCGGCTTCGGCCTGAAGCTGGCCAGGACGCCCAAGGATGTGCGCGACGCCAAGATCCGCGAAGCCGCCCGTATCCTGCAGATGGAACACCTGCTCGAGCGCAAGCCGAGCCAGCTTTCCGGCGGCCAGCGCCAGCGCGTCGCTATCGGCCGCGCCATCGTGCGCCAGCCCGAGGTCTTTCTCTTCGACGAGCCGCTGAGCAATCTCGACGCCGCCCTGCGCGTCGACATGCGCATGGAACTGTCCAAGCTCCACCAGGATCTCGGCGCGACCATGATCTACGTCACCCATGACCAGGTCGAGGCCATGACCCTGGCCGACAAGATCGTCGTGCTCAATGGCGGCGTGGTGCAGCAGGTGGGTGCGCCCATTGAACTCTACCAGCGCCCGGCCAACCTGTTCGTCGCCGGCTTCATCGGCTCGCCGCGCATGAACTTTGCCACCGTCACCATCCAGAGCCTCACGGCCACCAGCCTGACCGTCTCCAGCGCCGATATCGGCGCGACCACGGTGCCGGCCGACACGGCGGGGCTCAAGCCCGGCGACCAGGTCACGCTCGGCATTCGCCCGCATGCCCTGACCACCAATGGATCGGAACACCTGGTCGGCCAGGTCGGTCTGGTCGAGCGGCTCGGCAACGAGACAAATGTCAGCCTGCGCCTGCCCTCGGGCGTCTCCTGGCTGGCCGTCCTCGATGGTGATCACCAGCTTCGCATCGGGCAGGACGTTCCCCTCGGTTTCGATCCGGGCCTGGCCGCCATCTTCGACGCCGACGGCACGGCCCGTTACCTGCCCTGACGGCGCGACGAGCCGGTCCACATCCCTAACGATGTCCTGCGCGCCTCGGCGCAAGGCAATCCATCTTTGGAACTGCCGTTTCATTCCGCCGCGTTACTCTGCCTGATGGTCGAGGGCGGGATGGATGAACAGCGATAGTGCTCTGCTGCTGCGGCTGCAGACTGAGATACTCGAAACGATCGCCTGCGGCGAACCGCTCGTGGCTGTCGCCGATCTGCTGTGCCGCAGGGCCGAGGCGCTGGCGCCCGACGCCATCTGCTCGATCCTGACGGTCGATGCCGATGGCCTCCTGCACCCACTGGCGGCGCCCAGCCTCCCGCTCGCCTATTCCAGTGCCATCGACGATATCCCTAGCGGCCCCATGGCCGGCTCATGCGGAACGGCCGCTTTCCGCAATGAACCGGTCATCGTCACCGACATTGCCACCGATCCGCTGTGGGACGATTATCGCGGTCTGGCCGAGCCCCTTGGCCTGCGCGCCTGCTGGTCCACCCCGATTTGCGATCGCGACGGCCGGGTTGTGGGCACGTTCGCCTTCTACTATGCCAGCAGCCGCGGCCCCGACGAGCTGGAGCGCAGCATCGTCCAGACCTGCGTGCGCCTCTGCGCCATCGCCATCGAGCATGAGCAGGTTCGCCAGCGCAATTATCGCCTGGCCTATTTCGACGTGCTGACCGGCCTGCCCAATCGTGGCCGGTTCAACGAAATGCTGATCCAGGCCATCGCGCTGGACGAGCCCTTCGGCCTGTTGCTGGTCGATATCGACCACCTCAAGCTGGTCAATGACACAGTGGGCCATATATTCGGCGACATGCTGATCCGCACCGTGGCCGAGCGGATCGGCGATTGCCACCCCGCGCTGACGGCCTGCCGCCTGGGCGGCGACGAGTTCGCCGTGCTGGTGACCGATTGCGACAGCCATGACGGCCTCGAGCACGCCGCCAACCGCATGCTCGCGGCCGTGCGCGGCCTCATCCAGGCCGGCGAGCAGACCATCGACCCGCATATCACCATAGGCGGTGCGCTGTTTGGGCCGGACGGGGTCGATGGCGCCTCGCTCAGCCAGAATGCCGATTTTGCCCTCTATCACGCCAAGGAGACCCGGCGCGGCGGCTATGTCCGCTTCACCCCCGGCCTGCGCACCTCCATGGTCGAGCGCGCCAATATGGTGCGCGCGGTGGATCAGGCCCTGACGGAAAAACGCATGATCGCGCATTATCAGCCGATCGTGCGGCTTGGTACGGCGGAAGTGGTTGGCCTCGAGGCGCTGGCGCGCATGCGCATGCCCGATGGCCGCATTGCCACAGCCGGCGAGTTCCATGCTGCGCTGGCCGATCCACGCATCGCCTGGCAGTTGACCGGGCAGATGCTGACCCAGATCGCCGGCGATATCCGGCATTGGCTCGATCTGGGCATCGACTTCCAGCATGTCGGCATCAACGTGACGACCGGCGATTTCCAGCGCGGCGATCTCGAACGCCGGATCGTCGACACCTTCGAGCGCGCCGGCGTGCCGCTCAAGCATGTCGTGCTTGAGGTCAACGAGTCCGTCTACATGGGCGGCAATGACCAGATGGTGCCCCGGGCGGTAAAGGCCCTGCGCGAACGGGGCCTCTTGGTCGCGCTCGACGATTTCGGCACCGGCTTTGCCTCGCTGACCCACCTGCTGAGCTTTCCCGTCGACGTCATCAAGATCGACCGCTCCTTCGTCGCCCGCCTGGGCAGCGATGCGGCCTGTGATGTCGTGGTGGGCTCCATCATCGACATTGCCCGCAAGCTCGACATGCGGCTGGTCGCCGAAGGCATCGAAACGCCCGAGCAGGCACGCATCCTGTCCCAGCTCGGCTGTGCCATGGGTCAGGGCTACCTCTATGCCCGTCCATGCTCGATGGAAGATGCGACGCGCCTGCTCAGCCTGTTTGCGCAGAAGCCTGCCGTGACCGCAGGCGACCAGGCCGAACGCCGCACCGCCTGAGTTGCAATCGTCCCGCCGCTGGCGCAAGCTGCCCTCAGCTATCCAGCCGGACCAAAGTCGCATGGCACTCGCGCCGCGCTGACAGGACGGTGACAGGGACGCGGCCTATTCTCCCTCGTCACGAACGCAACGACGTTCCGGATATGACATGGGAGGACTTATGAACAAGCTGCTCTTGGCCGCGCTGGTTTCTGGCGCAATGGCTGTTCCCGCTTTCGCCGCCGACTACACCATCATGGCCCCCGCTGCCCCCGGCGGCGGTTGGGACCAGACGGCCCGTTCCATGCAGGAGGCCATGCAGGCCGAAGGCATTTCGGGCAATGTGCAGGTGACCAACGTTCCCGGTGCCGGTGGCACGATTGGCCTCGCCCAGTTCGTCAACCAGTCGACCGGCAATCCCAATGCCCTCATCGTCGGCGGCTATGTGATGGTCGGCGCCATCCTCACCAACGCTTCGCCGGTTTCGCTCGCCAACGTCACTCCGATTGCCCGCCTCACCGGCGAGTCCGATGTGATCGTGGTGCCGGCAGCGTCCGAGCTCAAGACGGTCGATGACCTGATTGCCAAGCTCAAGGCCGATCCCGGCTCCGTCTCCTGGGCCGGTGGCTCGGCCGGCGGCGTCGATCACATCGCGGCTGGCCTCTTCGCCAAGACCGTCGGCGTCGATCCCACCACCGTCAACTACATCGCCTTCTCGGGCGGTGGCGAAGCCCTTGCTGCCGTACTCGGCGGCCAGGTGACCGTCGGCATTTCGGGCCTCGGCGAGTTCGCCGCCCAGATCGAATCGGGCGACCTGCGGGCTCTCGCCTCGACCGGCGCCGCGCGTCTGGCTGGTTCGGAAATCCCGACCCTCAGCGAAGCCGGCGTCGATCTCGTCGTCGAAAACTGGCGCATGGTCGCCGCTGCCCCTGGCATCACCGAGGAGCAGAAGGCCACCATCAATGCCGACATCGAAAAGCTCGTGACCTCGGCGACCTGGAAGCAGACGCTCGAAACCAAGGGCTGGCAGGACATGTACCTTGCCGGTGCCGATTTCGACGCCCAGCTCGCCTCCGACATCGAGGCGACATCAGGCATCCTGAAAGACATTGGCCTCGTGCAATGAGTTCAGGCCAACCCAACCTTGCGCGCCGCCCCGATGGGGCGGCGCTTGTCATAGCGCTGGTGCTGGCGGCCATCGCTGCCGTCATCATCTGGCAGACCGCGCAGATGCGCGTGCCGCCCATCCAGGCCAAAGTCGGCCCCCAGGTCTTCCCCTATGTGATCGCCGGCGGTCTCATCCTGCTCTCGATCGGTACCGTGATCTCCGCTCTGCGCGGCAGCTTTCCGCCCCGCGAAAAGGACAATTACGGTCCCATGCTGTGGATCATCGGCGGGCTGGTCGGCCAGATGCTGCTGCTCGGCTGGGCCGGCTTCTCCATCGGAACCGCCGTGCTGTTCGCCTTCACGGCCAAGGGCTTTGGCCGCGGCCCGCTGTGGCAGACCATCCCAATCGGTTTCGTGCTGGCCTTCGTCATCTGGTTCATCTTCTCGCGCGGCCTGCAGCTCTCTTTGCCCACCGGCCCCATCGAGCGCCTCATCCCCTGAGCGAAAGACGCTGACATGGACACTTTCGGTCTGCTTGCGAATGGCCTGATGGCCGCAATGCAATGGCAGAATCTGCTTTACGCGCTGCTGGGCGTCACCCTGGGCACCGCTGTGGGCGTGCTGCCCGGCATCGGCCCGGCTTTGACCGTGGCGCTGCTGCTGCCCGTTACCTACCGGCTCGACCCGACCGGCTCGCTCATCATGTTCGCCGGCATCTATTATGGCGGCATGTATGGCGGCTCCACCACCTCGATCCTGCTCAATACGCCGGGCGAATCCGCCTCGATCGTCACCGCGCTCGAGGGCAACAAGATGGCCCGCAAGGGCAGGGGCGGTCCGGCTCTCGCCACCGCCGCCATCGGCTCCTTCGTCGCCGGCCTCATCGCCACCGTGGCACTGGCCTTCCTCGCGCCCTGGGTGGTCAAGGTCGCCCTGTCCTTCGGCCCCGCCGACTATTTCGCGCTGATGGTGCTGGCCTTCATCACCGTCTCGGCCGCCTTCGGCGACAGCGCCCTGCGCGGCATCACTGCGCTGTTCATCGGCCTGGGCCTCGGCGTCATCGGCATCGACCTGCAATCGGGCCAGGCGCGCCTCGCGTTCGGTGTTCCCGACCTGCTCGACGGCATCGAGGTCACGACCCTCGCGGTGGCCCTCTTCGCCATCGGCGAAACCCTCGCCATCGCCGCCTCGGCCACCCAGATCAAGGAAGAGGTGCTGGCGGTTAAGGGCTCGGTCTGGATGACGATCGAGGATTGGAAGCGCTCCTGGGGCGCCTGGCTGCGCGGCACCGCCATCGGCTTCCCCATCGGCGCCATGCCCGCCGGCGGCGCCGAGATCGGCACCTTCTTCTCCTACGCCGCCGAACGCCGTCTCTCCAAGCACCCCGAGGAATTCGGCAATGGCGCCATCGAGGGCGTGGCCGGGCCCGAAGCTGCCAACAACGCTTCGGCCGCCGGCACGCTGGTCCCGCTGCTGACGCTGGGCCTGCCCACCTCGGCCACCGCCGCCATCATGCTGGCCGGCTTCCAGCAGTTCGGCCTGCAACCGGGTCCCTTGCTGTTCGCCAACAACGCGCCGCTGGTCTGGTCGCTGATCGCCAGCCTCTTGGTGGCCAATTTCATGCTGCTGGTGCTCAACCTGCCGCTGATTGGCCTGTGGGTGAAGCTGCTGACCATTCCGCGCCCCTGGCTCTATGCCGGCATCCTCAGCTTCGCCACGCTCGGCACGCTGGGCGCCAATGGCGCCATGTCCGGCCGGCTCGGGCCGATCCCGTTCTCGTTCGAACTGCTGATCCTGCTGGCCTTCGGCATCCTCGGCTATGGTCTGCGCCGCTTCGGCTACCCCATCGCGCCCGTGGTTATCGGCCTCATCCTGGGGCCGCTGGCCGAGCAGCAGTTGCGTCGGGCGCTCGCCATCAGCCAGGGTGATCCGATGGTGCTGGTGCACACGCCCATCGCCATCACGCTCTACATCATCGCCGCCGCCGCCCTGCTCATCCCGCTCTACCTGCGGCTGCGCGGCAAGGGTGCCGTGCTGCAACAGATGGCCGCCGACGAAGACTGATCCTTATTCTTCTCCCCATCGGGGAGAAGGTACCCCGCAGGGGCGGATGAGGGGGTGCTGCGGCTGACTCAGCTTGCGGAGCTTGCCCCCGGACTACCCCTCACCGACCCGGCTTCGCCGGGCCACCTCTCCCCGATGGGGAGAGGAATAGAAAAGCAAAAGCCCGGACGCCCATTCAAGGGCATCCGGGCTTTCTCACGTCAGATCGGTCGCTCGGCGCAGGTCGCTCCAGGGAGGGAAAGCGCCCCGCGTCAGGGGAGACTTAGAGCTTGCCGATCGAACGGAAAGCGTCGGCGTCGATACCGAGGGACTTGAGGTGCTTGGCCTTGGGCGCACGACCACCCTCGACCGCGTTCGAGACGGCAGCAGCGCTGCCGAACACTTCGACGAAGGTGCCAAGGGTCGCAAAGAACTTGCGGGTGGTGCTCATAGCCAGTCTCCTCATCAGCCCCGACCGAATTGCCGGGCCGCTTTCATGATTGAACAGATGGGCCCGACGGACCGGTTGCGGTAGGGGCAAAACGACACGCCAGCTATGCGTTCTGTGCAATTAACTGGCTGTACACCGACGAATTCATCGATTTCGGCAGGAAAAGCTCCAATTCCACGTTTAGGCCATGCGTTGCCAGCATGGCCTGGTGCCGACTGGGCAAAGGCCGCTTGCGCCGGACCTACCCTCCCCCTTGTGGGGAGGGAAGCGAGATAGGAATTAGCGTGAGCTAAGTCCGTGATCGAGCAGGGTGGGGGTATCTCACCACGAGTCCGGCGCGTGGGACACCCCCACCCTTGATCCCTCCCCACAAGGGGGAGGGAGACGACTGAGGCGTCTACATCACGGCTTGGGCGAAACGATCTCGCCCCAGCTGTCCAGAAACCGCTGCCGCCGCTGTTGATCCAGCGACACCAGTAGCGCCGGACCCAGCGGAATGGGCTGGATCACGCCGCGTCCGCGCGCTGCGATCGCCTCGCCGGTCCATTCGCCTTTCCCTCCCGGTACGACCGAACCCAGCGCCGTTTGCTCTGCCGCGATGGCCTGTCCGGCTGGCGATAGCGCAAAGTCGACAAACGCCTTGCCCAGCTCGGGGGAGGGCGCGTCGCGCGGGATCAGCATGGCCCGTGTCAGCACCAGCACGTAGTCGTCGGGCACCACGATCTCGATATTGGCGCCATCGGCCTGGCGCGCAAAGGCATAGGAGCCCAGCACATTGTAGCCCAGGGCCAGCGTGCCGTCGGCTACCCCGTTGAGAATGGCCGGGCTCGATCCCGAGAAAACGGCCTCTACCCGCCCGAACGCCGCCGCCAGCCGCCAGAAGTTCGACGAGATCACCTGGTCCTGCGAGGCCAGCAGATACCCCACCCCCGACAGCGCAATATCGTAGGTGGCGATGGCCCCGCGAAACCGCTCGGTCTGCGTCTCCAGCATTTCCGCCAGCGTCAGGTGGGTGCGGGGCACTTCCTCGGCGCTGATCCGATCGGGGTTGTAGATGATCACCGCCGGCTCGAAGGTGAAGCCGAACACCTCGTTGCGCCAGTGCGCCCAGTCGGGCAGGTCGCCGAGAAACGGGCTGTCATAGGCAATGGCGTGGCCGTCATTGGCTAGCTTGGTCATCAGGTCCGAGGCCGAGCTGACCAGCAGGTCAGGCTTGGGCGTCAGGTCGCCGGCCAGGTAGCGCTCGTAAAGCGGCACGGAATCGGTTTCCTCGTAGACGACAGTCACGTCTTGCCGCAGCGTCTGGAAGCCGGCGATGAACTGGGCAAACAGCGGCGTATCGGTGACGCCCACGATGGTCAGCACCAGGTCGCTGCTGCCGTCCGGCGCTGCATAGCGGGTTGACGCGGCCTCCGCGCCGCGCGGATCCAGCAGCAACAGGCAGACCACCAGGGCCGAGAGGGACCCCAGCGCCCGCCGCAATTGCTCCACCTTAGGATTGCGCCCCACCGTGGGCAGGTCGATTTCCACCACCAGCCCGCCGCCCGCCCGGTCCTTCAGCCGCAGCGCTCCGCGATGCGCCTCCACCACCCGATTGACGATGGATAGCCCCAGCCCCGATCCCGCCGTGGACCCGCTGGCCGTACCGCGCTTGAACCGCTCCAGCACCAGCGGCTTTTCGCTATCGGCAATACCCGGGCCGTGGTCACTTACCTCCAATGTCATCAGCCCATCGGTCAGCCGCCCGCCGATATCAACCGGTCCCGTCGAATAGACCAGCGCATTGTCGATCACATTGCGCACCATTTCGCGCAGCGCCACCCGGTCGCCGCGGATCTGGGCGCCCGCCACCGCCTCGGGCAAATCCACCACCAGCCGCCCCGCCTGGTCGGGGTCGAGCCGCTGCCGCACCTCGTCCACCACCAGGCCAAACGCCGTGGTGTCGGTCTCCTGGTTCTCGAGGCGGTGCGAAATCGTCGCCTCCATCAGCAGTTGCGATACCAGCTGGCTCGCCTGCACCGCCCCCTGATGGATGCGGCCAACCCGAGCGCGCAGGGCCACCGGATCCTGCTCGTCCATGGCGACTTCCGCCTGTGCCCGCAGCGAAGCCAAAGGCGTGCGCACCTCATGCGCCGCCTCGGCCACCAGCCCGGTCACCCGCTCCATCGCGCTGCCCAGCCGCGCCATGAAGGCATTGAGCCCGGAGACGAGATGGCTTACCTCGACCGGCACCGGCACATCCACGGGCGAGAGATCATCGGGCGCCCGGCCACGCAATTCCTGCTCCAACTGGTAGAGCGGCGCAAACATGCGGCCGATGCCGAACCACACCAGTGCGATGGCCAGCAGCGTCAGCGCCACCACCGGCACGATGGCGTTGGAGAGGATCTCCCCGGCCAGCGCCTCGCGCTCGGTCTGCGTCTCGGCCACATGGATCGTCACCCAATCCGCATCGCCGCCCGACGAGGTCAGTCGCCCCACGCTCGCCACCCGCACCAGCTCGCCGCGATAGATCGTGTCGGTGAAGTCGGGCCCGGCCGAGGTCATTTCCGGCAGCATGCCCGACAGGTCCGCATAGCCCGTCACCGCCCCGCCACCCGGGCTCTCCACTGCGTAAAACACCCGGTCCCGGCCGGAGAACATGCCGAACGAGGCAAAGGGCAGTTCGACGATGACGGTGTCGTCCTCCACCTGCACGGCGCCGGCAATGGTCAGCGCCGAGGCCGCCAGCAGCCGGTCGAACGCCCGGTCGGCGGCCCGCTCGGCATAGTCGCGGATGAACACGATCAACACCACCGCTGCCGCCAGCAGCAGCGCCAGCGCCAGCGCCACGATGCGCCGGCGGATGGAGAAAGATTTGTTGGTCATGAAGAAGTGCCACACCTACCCATGCGGCGCCCGCACCACGTAGCCGACGCCGCGCACTGTCCCGATCTCGATATTGGCCGGCTCCAGCTTCTTGCGCAGCCGCGAGATATGCAACTCCAGCGCGTTGACCGAGACGGCTTCGTCGAAATTGAACAGCTGGTTCATCAGCCGCTCCTTGGGCACCACCCGGCCCACATTGGTGACGAGAATTTCCAGCAGCCGGAATTCGCGGCGCCCGAGCTCCAGCGTCCTGCCACCAATGCTGGCATTGAGGCCGGCCAGGTCCATTTCGAGATTGCCCACGCCCAGCGTGCTGGTCGTCTGCCCGCCGGTACGCCGGATCAGCGCCCGCAGGCGCGCTTCGAGCTCGCGCAGGTCGAATGGCTTGACCAGGTAGTCATCGGCGCCCAGGTCGAGCAGGCTCACCTTGTCGTCGATTTCCGAGCGCGCCGTGATGACAAGGATCGGCGCATTGAACTTGCCCTTGCGCAGTTCGGCGATCAGCCCGATGCCATCGCGATTGGGCAGCATCAGGTCGAGCGCCACAGCATCGAAATCGTCACCCTGGGCCGTGGACACCACGTCGTTGCCGTCGCGGACCCATTCCACCGAATGGCCGGAATTGCGCAGGCGCTTTTCGATTGCCTCGCCCAGGTCTTCGCTGTCTTCGACGAGCAGGATTCGCATCGGCGCCGGTCTCCCCGGCGGCACACTAAGGTCTGCGGGGCCCCGTGTCTAAAGGAGAGTGCTCACCATAGCGGCGGCGACTGCCACGATGCCGAACGCGGCAAGGCCCGCCGCCAGCAGCATGACCTGCGCATGGTGGACATAGCCAGTCGCCCGCGCCTGCTGCCGCGCGGCTTCTATTGAATTGCCGGATTCGTGCATATCGAGATGGGCCATCGAAACATCCTCCCAGCTTGCCGATCCATCGGACCAAACGTCACCTGGGCAGCCGCTTTGCGCTGTCTCTCACCCGTCGCCAGAAGGGTAGTCCCGACCGCCCATCGGGCGAAATGCGATCCGTCAATCGAAGTTAATTTACATAAAATGTGATGGGCCCAAATCTTGTATGGAAGATGATTGATCTGCCTGCCGGATCATGGCAAAAACCGCTGCATGACCCATTTGCATCCAGACCGCCTGTTCCCCGCATCCGAGCCAGCCCGCTCCGTGGCGCGCGATCTCTATCCCGAAGTGCGCGACCTGCCACTGGTCTGCCCGCATGGTCACACCGATCCGTCATGGTTCGCCGATAACGGGCGTTTTCCCGATCCGGCGGCTTTGTTCCTCACGCCCGACCACTATGTGCTGCGCATGCTGCGCAGCCGCGGCCTGAGCTATGACGACCTCGGTGTTCCCCGCAAGGATGGCAAGCCGGTCGCCGGGGGCAGGGCGGCCTGGCGCCTGTTCGCCGCCAATTACCACGTCTTCGCCGGCACCCCGTCCAAGACCTGGATCGATCACTCACTCGATTGGGCCTTCGGCATCAAGGACGAGCTGTCATCCGCCACCGCCGACGCCATCTACGACACCATTGACGCCGCACTCGCCACGCCGGCATTGCTGCCGCATGCGCTGCTCGACCGGGCCCGCGTCGAAGTCATCGCCACCACCGAATTTGCCCTCGATCCGCTGGTGCATCACCAGAAGATGGAGGCCAACGGCACTATCGGCCGTGTCCGCACCACCTATCGGCCCGATGACGTCACCGACCCCAGCCGCGCCGCCATTGTCGAGAACCTGCAGCGGTTTGGCGAGATCACGGGCGAGAACGTGGCCACCTGGTCCGGCCTCATCAATGCGCACCGCAACCGCCGCGAATATTTCCGCCGCTTCGGCGCCGTCGCCACCGATCACGGCGTGCCCACGGCCAATACCGCCGATCTCTCGGCGCCCGAGAAGCAGGCGCTGCTCGACAAGGTCCTCGCCGGCCGGCACGACGCCGCCGATGCCGAGCTGTTCCGCGCCCAGATGATGACGGAAATGGCCTTGCTCTCGGTCGAAGACGGCATGGTCATGCAGCTTCATGCGGGTTCGCGCCGCAATACCGATCCGCTGCTGATGGCAGAGCGTGGCACCGATCTGGGCGCCGACATTCCAGGCACCACCGACTACGTCAATGGCCTCAGGGCGCTATTGTCGCGCTGCGGCAACGAGCCCAACCTGCGGCTGATCATGTTCGTGCTCGACGAAACCACCTATGCCCGCGAGCTGGCGCCCATGGCCGGCTATTGGCCCAGCCTGATGATCGGGCCGCCCTGGTGGTTCCACGACAGCCCGCAGGGCATTCGCCGCTATCTCGACCAAGTGGTGGAATCGGCCGGCTTCTACAATCTCGCTGGTTTCAACGACGATACCCGCGCGCTGCTCTCCATCCCCGCCCGGCATGACGTGTGGCGCCGCGAAGTCTGCGGCTTCCTCGGTCGCTGGGTCGGCGAAAACCGCATCACCAAGTCGACCGCCCGCGACGTCGCCCGGCACCTGAGCTACCAGGCGGCCAAGGATGCGTACAAGATCAAGTGAATTTTCAGTCGACACCCTCCCCCCTGCGGGGAGGGATCAAGGGTGGGGGATGTTTAGCCCGGATATTCGGGCCAAACCACACCCCCTCCCAACCTCCCCCGTCGAGGGGGAGGTGCCGCGCGGCGGTTCTGGCTGCTAAGGCGACTTCCACAATACCAGCGCCACGATCACCACGCCGGTGACCAGCAGCAGCAACAGGCCGCCCAGGCCGTTCATGACCTGCCGGCCAAAGGTCGGATGCACTTCGTCGGCCGAGATGATGTCCGAGAGCCGGGTCGGTTCCCGCCGGTCTTCGTAAGGTTGATGCGTCATTTCAAGTTCCCCCCTGCTGGACTTGCTTTCGCGTGCCTCAACCCTGCGCCCCCAACCGGTAAAGGAGAGTTGCCGGCCTAGCCCTTCCTCGACTTAGGGTTGCCATTGCGCCAACCGGCAGCCTTAGCCGTTGGTTACCGTCACGATTTCATCAAGTTTTCCGGCAATCAGGCTCCACCCTGTCGAAACCGGGCGCGCCTTCTGCTCTAATGCCGGCAATGATGAATCAGTCGCCCGTCGAAACCGCGCTCAGCCGCGCCCTGATCCGCTGGTCCCTGACCAAGTCCACCCCCGTCGCCGAAACGGCGACGAGCTGGATTTTCCGCGTCGAGCAGAATGGCCGCAACTTCGCCGCCCTCAAGATCCTCAAGCCCCTGGCGGCAATGGAAGAGCGGCGCGGCGCCATGCTGATGAACTGGTATGGCGGGGAGGGCGCCGCGACAGTCTTCGACATGCATGGCGATACCATCTTCATGGAATGGCTCGATGGCGGCACGCTGGGCGACCCGGTCCGTGCAGGCAAGGACGACGAAGGCACCATCGCGATCGCCACTGTCGTCGGCAACCTCCACCGCCCGCGTGCCGATGCGCCCGATGGCCTCGAGCCGCTGCGCGACCGGTTCCAGACCCTGTTCGATACCGATGTGCGCACCTGGCCGCACACCGCCCGCGATCTCTATGCCCGCTCCTGCGGCATTGCGCTCAAGCTGTTCGACCGGCCCAGCGCCCAGATCCCGCTGCATGGCGACATGCACCACGACAATGTGCTGAGTTCCGATCGCGGCTGGCTGGCCATCGACCCCAAGGGCCTCATCGGCGATCCCGCCTACGACCTGGCCAACGTCTTCATCAATCCCAAGGGCGCCGCCCACCTTGCCACCGACCCGCGCCGCATCGCGGTCCGCGCCGACATTCTCTCCGAGCGCCTGGCCTATCCGCGCAAGCGTCTTCTTGGCTGGGCCGCCGCGCATGCGGCGCTGTCGGCCTGCTGGGAGCTTGGTGAGGGGCAGCCCATTACCCATCAGCTTGCCTGCCTGCCCCATCTGCTCAGTGCCTACGACCAGGCCTGACCCATCGTGGATACAATGATGCTCACCACAACGCGCCGCGGCTTTATCCTGTTGACCGCGACCGCGGCCCTGGCGGCCTGCTCGACCACCATCCCCATGCTGCCCAAGGGCGCCAGCACGCCCGAAACCCTGACCGACGGCGAAATCCTCGCCGCGATCAACACCGTGCGTCGCGCCAATGGCGCCCCGCCCTGGACCTACAATGTCAGGCTCGAAGAGGCCGCCCGGTCGCAAGCGCGGCTCATGGCGCAGAAAAATACGATGAGCCACGACCTGGGCGTCACCCTGCGCGAACGCGTCACCGCTGCTGGCTATCTCGGCGCCGTCGGCGAAAATG
The DNA here is from genome assembly GCF_946479885.1 of uncultured Devosia sp. The sequence goes on along the minus strand of NZ_CAMLHM010000001.1, from coordinate 230,602 downwards.
TCGGCAAGGGCTATAAGGACCTGCAGGGCGTCATCGGCGGCTGGATGGATTCCTCGGGCCATCGCGGCACGCTGCTGAGCCATCGCTTCGTCGAATTCGGCCTGGCCGCCGCCCGCGGCCCCGGCGGCAAGCTCTACTGGGCCATGATCGCCGGCGGCAGTTTCGAGGCGTGGAAGGGCTAGGGGGCTAAGGTTTTTTAGCGGATACCCCCGCCTAACCTCCCCCTGATAGGGGGAGGAACAGATCGCGTTTGAGGCACTATCGAGCCCAACCCACCGGACGGATTCCTCCCCCTATCAGGGGGAGGTTAGGTGGGGGTATCCGACAAGGACTCTTCCCGCCGCTAAACGCTCAGCGTCCGCCGCACCGCCACGTCCCAGCCCTTGATCTTCCGCTTGCGCTCGGCCGCATCCATCTGCGGCTTGAACTGCGCGTCCCGCGCCCAGCTCGCCGCAAAGTCCTGCATTCCAGGCCAAACGCCGGCCTTCGATCCCGCCAGCCACGCCGCGCCCAATGCTGTGGTTTCAAGGATAACCGGCCGATCGACCGGCGCGTCGAGCACGTCGGCGAGGAACTGCATGGTCCAGTCCGATGCCACCATGCCGCCATCGACGCGCAACACTGTATCGCCGCCGCCCTTCCAGTCGCGATGCATGGCTTCGAGCAGGTCGCGCGTCTGGTAGCAGACCGCCTCCAGCGCGGCCCTGGCAATCTCGGCCGGGCCGGAATTGCGCGTCAGGCCATAGATTGCCCCGCGGGCCTCGGCGTCCCACCACGGCGCGCCCAGGCCGACAAAGGCGGGCACCATGTAGACATTCTGGCTGAGGTCGGCCGTGCGGGCCAGCGGCCCGGTTTCGCTGGCCTGCTTGACCAGCTTCAGCCCGTCGCGAATCCACTGCACCGCCGCCCCGGCAATGAAGATCGAGCCTTCGAGCGCATAGCTGGTCTTGCCGTCCAGCCGATAGGCGATGGTGGTCAAGAGGCGGTTCTTGCTCCTCACCATGTCGGCGCCGGTATTGAGCAGGGCGAAGCACCCCGTGCCATAGGTCGATTTCAGCATGCCGGGCTTGAAACAGGCTTGGCCGATGGTGGCTGCATGTTGGTCGCCGGCGACGCCCAGAATCGGGATCGCCGCACCGAACAGGCTCGCGTCGGTGACCCCGAAATCATCGGCGCAATCCTTGACCTCGGGCAGCAAGGCGGCCGGTATGTCGAACAGATCAAGCAGGTCCCTGTCCCACTGGTTCTTGCCGATATCGAACAGCAGCGTGCGGCCCGCATTGGTGGCGTCGGTCGCATGCACCTTGCCGCCGGTCAGGCGCCAGATCAGGAAGCTATCCACCGTGCCGAAGGCAAGCTGGCCCTTCTCGGCACGCTTGCGCGCGCCCTTCAGGTTGTCGAGCAGCCATTTGACCTTGGTGCCGGAGAAATATGGGTCGAGCAGCAGGCCGGTCTTTTTGGTGACGCTCTTTTCGTGCCCCGCCTTCTTGAGCTTGGCGCAGTAGGCCGCCGTGCGCCGATCCTGCCACACGATCGCATTGTGAATGGGCTTGCCCGTCTGGCGGTCCCAGATCAGCGTCGTTTCGCGCTGGTTGGTAATGCCGATGGCAGCGACATCCCCGGCGTCGATGTCAGCGGCTTTCAGCGCCGTCTTCACCGCCCAGACGACCGATTCCCAAATCTCCTCCGGGTCATGCTCCACCCAGCCGTCCTGCGGAAAAATCTGGGTGAATTCCTTCTGCCCCACCCCGGCAATCGTCCGGTCCTTGCCAAACACAATCGCCCGGCTCGACGTCGTCCCCTGGTCAATCGCCAGAATGTAGTCGGTCATACTTGTATCCTCCCCATGGCCGTTCGCCGGCCTATCAGTCGGGTCACCCTCCCCCTTGCGGGGAGGGCAGCAAAGCTTGGCGCAGAGCGCCTAGCGGCGCCGGGTGGGGGCGCGAGAGCCGGGATATTCGGGCCAAACACCCCCCACCCTTGATCCCTCCCCGCAAGGGGGAGGGTGACGACTGGCGCTTCAGCGCCCCTTATCCGCCAGATACCCCTCGAGCGCCGCCACGTCCTTCGCACCGACCCGCAGACCCAGCTTGGTCCGTCGCCACAACACATCTTGTGCCGTCCGTGCCCATTCATTGGCAACCAGGTAATCGACTTCGCAGGCATAGAGGTCCGCGCCAAAATGCTGGCCAAGATCGCCGGTGGTCTTGGCCGTCCCCAGCAGAACTCTCGCCCTGGTGCCATAGAGCCGCGTCATGCGCCGCAGCATGCAAGGCGGCATCCCGGCATAGTCCAGGCCCAGCCGCCGCACTTCGGCGTCAAAGGCCAGCGGCTCGAAGTCGCCACCGGGCAGCCGGCTGGTCTTGGTCCAGGGCTTGCCCTTCTTGCCGAGCACACCCTCGATCTTGTCCAGCACCGCCTCGGCCAGCCGCCGCGATGTCGTCAGCTTGCCGCCGAAGACATTGACGGCCGCGCCAGTGGCCGCGTCGCCATCGACCTTGAGCACATAGTCGCGCGTCGCCTCCTGGGCCGCGCTGGCGCCATCGTCGAACAGCGGCCGCACGCCCGAATAGCTCCAGGCGATCTGGTCTGACGTCACCGGCTTGGCGAAATACTCGCTGGCGGCACCCAGCAGGTAATCGGTCTCGCCCTCGGAAATCTTCACGTCCTTGGGATCGCCCTGATAGTCTTGGTCGGTCGTGCCGATCAGGGTGAAATCGTCCTCATAGGGAATGGCGAAGATGATGCGGCCATCGGCATTCTGGAAGATGTAGCAGCGGTCGTGGTCATAGAGCTTGCGCACCACGATATGGCTGCCCTTGACCAGCCGCACATTGCGCGCGCCGTTCTTGCCCATCGTGCCCGTGATCACCTGGTCGACCCAGGGCCCCGCGGCATTGACCACCAGCCTGGCCCGCAGACTCTGCCGCCCCGCCTCGCCGTCCAACTCCACCAGCCAGCCGCCGGCATCGCGGCGAACGCTGGTGACCTTGGTGCGCACATGGATGGTGGCGCCCTTGTCGGCGGCGTCGCGTGCGTTCAGCACCACGAAGCGCGCATCGTCCACCCAGCAATCCGAATATTCAAAGCCCAGGCGATAGCCCGGCTTGAGCGGCTTGCCGGTGACATCCCGCGTCAGGTCGAGCGTCTTGGTCGGCGGCAACAGGCGCCGGCCACCCATATAGTCATACATGGCCAGGCCCGCCCGCAGCACCATGGCCGGCCGCAGACCCTTGTGATGCGGCAGCACGAAGCGCAGCGGCTTGATGATATGCGGCGCTTCCGCCCACAGCACCTCGCGCTCGGCCAGCGCCTCATGCACCAGGCGGAACTCGTAATGTTCGAGATAACGGAGCCCACCATGCACCAGCTTGGTGGCGGCCGACGAGGTGCCGCTGGCCAGGTCGTTCATCTCGGCCAAAGCGACCGAATAGCCGCGCCCGACTGCGTCGCGCGCCACGCTGGCGCCATTGACGCCACCGCCGATGACAAAGATGTCCACGCTGTCGCTACCGGCCATGCTCGCTCCCGTCGTTGGTTTCGTTCATACGCGATCTGATTTCGCTTTGGAAGATTTGTGTTTCGCTTTTCGAGCATCTACGACCAATGCATCTTCCATACAAGAGCGAAGTTGACCCTGCGCGACCATGCTTGTAGGGCAGTTGTGTCACCCGCCCCGGAATCCCGGCTATGCTCGCCATCCTCACCGTCATCGCGCCGATATTCGCGCTGATGGCGCTCGGCTATTCGGCCGTCCGCTTCCGCATGTTTCCGGCCGATGGCATCAAGAGCCTGATCGCCTTCGTCAATAATTTCGCCACGCCCTGCCTGCTGTTCCATTCGCTGCTGACCAGCGATTTCAGCGCGGCGTTCAACCCGGCGATCATCGGGCCGTTCTATTTCGGCGCCATCGTCTGCTTCGTCATCGGCATCGTCATTGCCATGAAGGTGTTCGGCAACACGCCGGGCGAGTCGGTGGCCGTGGGCTTTTCGGGCACCTTCACCAATACGGTGCTGGTCGGCCTGCCCATCATGAGCCGCGCCTATGGCCCCGAGGCAATGCCTGTCGTCCTGTCCATCATTGGCCTGCATGGCGCGATCCTGCTGACGGTGGGCATGGTGACCATGGAACTGATGCGCCGCGACGGGCAGTCGCTGGGCAGGACCCTGCTGGTCGCGGCCAGGCGCGTCGGGTCCAATCCGCTGATCTGGGGCATTGCCGCCGGCATGATCGGCTACTTCTCCGGCCTCAAGCTGATCGAGCCGGCCGAGGCCTTCCTCACCATGATGGCGTCGGCCGTGGTTCCCGCAGCGCTGTTCGGCATTGGCGGCGCGCTGAACGAGTTCAAGCTCAGCGATAACTGGAAGCAGGCGCTGATCGCCTCTGGTATAAAGCTGATCGTCCACCCGGCCATCGCCTATGTGCTGATGATCTGGGTGCTGCGCGTCCCCATGGACATCGCCCGCTACGGCATCCTGCTCTCGGCCATGCCGGCGGGCATCAACGTCTATGTCTTCGCCACCTACTACAACAGGGGCGTCAGCGTCGCCGCCAACACCATCCTGATCGCCACGGTCGCCTCAGCCGCGACGATTTCGATCTGGCTGCTGATCCTGGGGCATTGACGCGATCGCGCCTTATTCCTCTCCCCATCGGGGAGAGGTGGCTCGGCGCAGCCGAGTCGGTGAGGGGGTGCTATGGCCAGCCCAATGTCCTGAGCAAACCACAAACTCCCCCTCATCCGGCGCTGCGCCACCTTCTCCCCGATGGGGAGAAGAATAGGTGGGCCCGCTCCCTGCCTACCCCTCCACCAATGCAGCTAGCTGCCCCGCCACCGTGCCCCAGCCGTCGTAGAAGCCCAGCTCCTGATGCGTATTGCGCGTCTCGGGGTCCTTGTGCATCACCACGGCCCGATAGGCGGTGCCCAGGTCGTGGTCATCGAGCGTGATCACGGCCGTGATGAACGGCTGCTCGGCCGGCCGCCACCCGCCCACCAGCGCATTGGTGAAGACGATGCGGCGGCCCGCCTCGATTTCGAGATAACAGGCGCGAAGATGCGGGCCGAACTCGGCGCCGTCCTCGCTGATCAGCGTCGTCAGCGCCCCGCCGGGTCGCAGGTCCATCTCGGCCACCCGGCACAGGGCCGGGGCGGGGATCCACCATTTGGCGAACTGCTCCGGCTGGGTCCAGGCGTCCCACACCGCCGAGCGCGGCGCCTTGATGATGCGGCTGATTTCGAGGTCGCGTTCGGGGTCGAGCGTCATTTTTTCTGATCCTTGTTATCAGTGACGAACTGTTCCAGCCGGTCTGTTCGGCTCTCCCAGATCGCCCGTTGCTGGTTGAGCCAGCCATCCACCGCCGCCAGTCTGTCGCGATCCACCGCGCAGGTGCGCACGCGGCCCGTCTTGCTGGTGCGGATAAGCCCCGATTCCTCCAGCACACGGATGTGCTTCATGAACGAGGGCAGGGCCATGTCGAACGGCGCCGAAAGCTCGCCCACACTGGCCGGTCCGCGGCCCAGCCGGCCGATCACCGCCCGGCGCGTGGGATCCGCCAGGGCCTGGAAAATGCCGTCGAGCTGCTGATGCTTATCCATAAGGCTAAGTATCATGCGGAAATACTAAGTGCAATGGCTAAGTGTTTGCAGTGTGCTCCCTTCCCCTCTCCCCTTGAGGGAGAGGGACGGCCTGACGCGTTCAGCGGAAGGCCAGGGTGAGGGGTGCTGCGTTATCCCATGCTTCCATGCTGACGGAGGGAACCCCTCATCCGCCCGTCGGGCACCTTCTCCCTCAAGGGGAGAAGGCAAAAAGCACCACAATCGGACTAACCTACGCCGCCGCTTCGACGCTGACCTCGAGCTCGTCCGCTTCGCCGGAGGGCACCATGCGGATGGGGCGGGCTCCAAGGGCATCGAGGCCCGCGGCCAGCCGCACATGGCGGTCGGTCGGGCAAAGCTGCAGGCGCGGGTCAAAGCCGATCCAGCCCAGCCGCTCATCATGGGCTTCCGCCCAGGCATGGAAGGCCGGTTGCCCGTCCTCAGCGTGGGCCAGGTAGCCTGTTACATAGCGGGCCGGGATGTCGAGCGCCCGGCAGGCGCCGATAAAAGCGTGGGCATAGTCGCCGGGCGGGGGCAGGGCCTTTCCGGCGGCGCCCTGGCTTTGTCGCTGCGAACCATCCGCCCCCATCTGTGTCTGGACCGGCTTCTCCTCGGCCGTGCCCAGCACTTCTCCGATCCAGCCCATCAGCCCATGCAGCGTGTCGAGCCGGTTCTTGCCGCCGCGAAACTTGGACGGCAGCCCGGCGGGCGCCTTGGCGAGAACAGTGACCCGGCGGTAGAGCGCCGCCACCGGCTCTCCCCCCAGCAACCCCAGCACGCCATGCTTGTCAGTGGTCTGGATCACGCCCTTGACTGTCACCACCAGGGGCCCCTCGGGCTTGCTCTGGTTGACCAGATGCGCGGCGTTGCCGAACGCGTCCGTGAAGCGCCCGGCATTGCCGATGCCGGCCATTTCGACACTCCAGCTCTCGACCTTTTGCGTCGGCCCGCTCTGTGGGGTCAGCAGCAGTTGCAGCACCGCATTGGCCGTTCCGGGCGGCGGGGTAACACTCAGCTGATGGCGGATGGAAATGCGCATGTCGTTACTCGTGTTCTGCCGGCAAGCCGGCCCGTCCGCGATCGGGGCTGCCCGATCGTCCCTCAGTGGAAGTTGTAGCTTTCCGACAGCGAGGTGGAGACGATGTTGTTCCGCGCGATGAATTCGGTCAGGAATTCATGCAATCCATGGGCGAAGATGGTTTCCATCGTCGTGCCCTCGACCATGGCGCGCAGCGATGCAGCCGCCTCGTTGCACACCTGCTGCTTGCCATAGAACTCGCCCAGCGTTTGCACCTGCGCTTCGATGAAGCGGGCGCAGTAGATCAGCGAGCGGGGCATTTCCGGCCGCAGGATCAGGAAATCGGCGATGTTATGGGCCTTGTAGCGGTCGTGATAGACGTGGCGATAACTCAGATGCGCCGATGCCGCCCGCAGGATCAGCGACCACTGCTGGATATCGAGATCCCCGCCGACCATCTTGGCCCGCGGCAGCAGCACGTAATACTTCATGTCGAGAATGCGCGCCGTATTGTCCGCCCGCTCGACGAAATTGCCCGCCTGGAGAAACGCATAGCCGTCATCGCGCAGGATCGTGCCGAGCAGCGCGCCGCGGAATTCGTGGCTGAGATGGGTCACCCATTCCAGCAGTTCGAGGAGCTTGGCCCCGCGCACGTCGCGCGGCTTGATCTGGCTGAAATGCAGCCAGGCCCCATTGAGCGTTTCCCACATGTCGCTGGTAATGGCCGTGCGCACGGTGCGCGCATTGGTGCGTGCCGCCATGAGGCAATTGAACACCGAGCTCGGATTATCCGGGTCGAACATCATGAAATGGGCGACCGTGTCGACATCGGCCGGCCGGCCCTTTTTGGCGAAGTCCTCGTCGACCTCCGCCGCCTGCATCATGCTCATCAGATGCTCGCTGGCGCCGCCTTCACGCCGGCTGGTGAGCGACATGCGATAACCCACCTCGAGCAGCCGGGCCATATTCTCGGCCCGCTCGACATAGCGGGAAAGCCAATAGAGGTTTTGTGCTGTGCGTCCGAGCATACTCATGGGCGGACGCTCCCCGTCGCGCCATCGAGTGCTTGGCCCCACCCCACCCTCGATCCCTCCCCATCGAGGGGAGGGAGGCGATGGCTGTGACGCCTGAGTTCATCTCCATGCTTCCGCAGGTTCGGAGCAGGCTTCCCTCCCTCTTGTGGGGAGGGAGTGAGGGTGGGGGTATCTGTCGGCAAACTCAACGTGCTGGCTTCCATCATCAATCTTCCAGCACCCACGTATCTTTCGTCCCGCCACCCTGCGACGAGTTCACCACCAGCGACCCCTTCTTCAGCGCCACGCGGGTCAGCCCGCCGGGCGTGATGCGCACCTCGTCGCCGACCAGCACATACGGCCGTAGGTCCACATGGCGCGGGGCGATGCCGGCATTGACGTAAGTGGGGCAGGTGGAGAGCGCCAGCGTCGGCTGCACAATGTAATTGTCCGGCCGCGCCTCGATCTTCTTGCGGAATTCGGCATGCATGGCCTTGTTCGACGTCGGCCCCACCATCATGCCATAGCCGCCCGAGCCGTGGACTTCCTTGACCACCAGGTCGGCGATATTGGCCAGCACCCAGTTGCGCTGCTCCTCGTCGGTGCAATTATAGGTCGGCACATTCTGCAGCAGCGCCTTCTCGCCGAGATAGAATTCGACGATCTCGGGCACATAGGTATAGACGGCCTTGTCGTCGGCAATCCCGGTGCCCGGCGCGTTGACCAGCGTCACATTGCCGGCGCGATAGGCATTGAACAGGCCCGGCACGCCCAGCATGGAATCGGGGCGGAAGGTCAGCGGATCGAGATAGTCGTCGTCGATGCGGCGGTAGATCACGTCGACCCGTTCGGGGCCGGTGGTGGTCCGCATGTAGACCTTGCCGCCATCGACGAAGAGGTCGGGACCTTCGCACAGCGTCGCGCCCATCTGGTCGGCCAGGAACGAATGCTCGAAATAGGCCGAGTTGTAGATGCCCGGCGTCAGAACCACGATATTGGGCGCGCGACCGGCCCCCGCCGGCGCCACGCTTTCTAGCGTCCGCCGCAGGTTTTCGGGGTAGTTTTCGACCGGCGCCACCTTGCTGCGCTGGAACAGGTCCGGCGCCAGCATCATCATCGCCTCGCGGTCTTCCAGCATGTAGCTGACGCCCGAGGGTGTGCGCAGATTGTCTTCCAGCACATAGAATTCGTCAGGCCCGACCCGCACGATGTCGACGCCGATAATATGGGCATAGACGCCCTTGGCCGGCTCCAGCCCCATCATCTCGGGCGCAAAGGCCGAATTCTGCAGGATCAGCTTTTCCGGAATCCGCCCGGCCTTGAGGATCTCCTGGCGGTGATAGATGTCATAGAGGAACGCATTGAGCGCCTTGACCCGCTGCTCGATGCCCTTGGAAAGCTTGCGCCATTCCTGCGCCGCGATGATGCGGGGAATGACGTCGAAGGGAATGACCTTTTCGGTGCCTTCCTCCGAGCCATAGACGGCGAAGGTGATGCCCAGCTTGCGAAAGATCGCCTCGGCATCGGACTGCATCAGCGTCAGCGCTTTGTCCGGTTGTTCCTCGAGCCACTGGGCCAGCGCCCGATAAGGTTCGCGGACTGAACCATCCGCATTGTACATTTCATCGAACGGCTTCGTGTCGGCCATTATGCTCCGAGTGGTAATACGGCTCGTCCCATCGCCTTCACATTGCTACACTTTTATGTGGCCTCGGCAAGCCGCATTGGTGGCCTCCCTGCACCCGAAGGGCGGAAGAGGGGTTGTGCACCTCACCTCTCCCTTTATGGTGCCTGCCATACAAGAATTGCGAGTCCTGCCGAATGACCGACAAGTCCATCGAGATCCTGCAAACCGGCAAGCTGCTCGCCGGCTGCGAAGCAGCCCTGGCCGAGCGCTATACCGTGCACAAGCTGCATGAGCAGGCCGACAAGGCCGCCTGGCTCGCCGCCAACGGCGCACGCATCCGCGCCCATGCGGGCTCCGGCGTGCAGGCCGATCTCATGGATGCGCTGCCCAATCTCGAAATCATCGCCAGCTTCGGCGTCGGCTACGACAATATCGACACCAAGTCCGCCAAGGCCCGCAACATCCGCGTCACCAACACGCCCAACGTGCTCAACGATGCCGTGGCCGAACTCACCATCGGCCTGATGATCGCGCTGGCCCGCCGCATCCCGCAGGGCGATCAATATGTGCGGCAGGGCAAGTGGCCCGCCGGCTCCATGCCGCTCTTTTCCGAGCTGACCGGCAAGACGGTCGGCATTCTCGGCCTCGGTCGCATCGGCAAGGAGATTGCCGTCAGAGCCCAGGCCATGAAGATGCGGGTCGTCTATCACGGCCGCAAGCGCCAGCAATCCGAGCCGCATATCTTCTACGACAACCTCACCGACATGGCGCGCGACTGCGACTGGCTGGTCATCATCGCCCCCGGCGGCAAGGGCACCGAGCGCATCGTCTCCCGCGAGGTCCTCACCGCCCTCGGCCCGAAAGGCATGCTGGTCAACGTTGCCCGCGGCACCTTGGTCGATGAGCCGGCCATGCTCGAACTGCTGCAGAATGGCGGCCTCGGCGGCGCTGCACTCGACGTGTTCGAAAACGAGCCCCAGGTTCCCCAGGGTTTCCTCGCCCTCGACAATGTCGTGCTCAGCCCCCACCAGGGCAGCGCCACGGCGCAAACCCGCGACGCGATGGGCGCCCTGCTGGTCGCCAACCTCGAAGCCCACTTCGCCGGCGACCCCCTGATCAGCGCGGTGGTGTGATGGCGTTGTCGAGTCCGAATAGGATCGTGTGGGAGTATTTCCAGGCGCTGCGTCGACTAGTGCAGCAGGTCTCTGCCACCGCCGACGATGGTGAGCGGCGGCAATTCACCGCTCTGGCCGTGATGATGTCAGTGACGATAGTGGAGGCATTTCTAAACGTGTACTTTCGAGTTGTCGTGAGCGAGTCGGAGTTTATCGAGCATCGTGAGCGAATATTGGCGGATCTTGAGTCTCGAAAGCAAATTGGACTGAAATTGAAGGAATGGCCTAGCGCGGTATTTGGCAGGGGAGTTCCTCCTGACGCACCAGCTGCTGTCGCCTTCCGATCAGTTCGCGAGCGTCGAAACGCCCTGATGCACTTCACCTCAAGTCACTCGTCATTTGACGGGCCAGGATTTGGTATCGAGGGACTGGCTGACACCCAAGTATACGACGACCTTGGACCGGACGAAGCTGCCAATGCCTTGCAGGCTGCCGAAGGAATAATGCGCGAGATATTCCTGGCCCGAGGAATTCCTGTACATCGACTTCCTGGAATGATGCATGCTTGGACTGGCGTACCTCGCTAGCTATTCCAGGTCCTCCTGCACCATCGTCCCCGCCTGGTGCACGCAGAAGATCACCAGCCGCTCATCCCCGATATTGGTGAATTTGTGCGGCACGCCACCTGGCACCACGGCGATATCGCCGGGTCCAACCTCGAACACCTGGTCTCCCGCCACGATCCGCGCCCGGCCCGAATGCACCACCCAGGTCTCGGGATAGGGATGGATATGGAGTCCCGGTCCCTGGCCGGGCTCGTTGTCCATGGCAAAGAACGAGATATCGGTGCCATAGGCCGCGCCCTCGAACCGGATTGTCCGGCTCTTGGCCTGTGGCCGGTCCGCCGCGCGCAATACATGTACCATGGTCGTCTCCTGTTGCTCCCTGCACACACGACGAGCGCCCTCGACCGATTTCGACGCGGCGCATGCCTTTCCTGCACCGTCGCGGATTCCTTTCCGCGCAGCGACCCGCTAGCCTGCCGCCACCAACAAGGAGACACGGCATGACCGAGTGGTGGCGCGGCGGAGTGATTTATCAGGTTTACCCGCGCTCGTTTCAGGACAGCAATGGCGATGGCGTGGGCGACCTGCCGGGCATCATCGCCCGGCTCGACCACATTGCCGGCCTGGGCGTCGACTGCATCTGGCTGTCCCCGATCACCCGCTCGCCCCAGGCCGATATGGGCTACGACGTCAGCGACTATCGCGACGTCGACCCGCTCTTCGGCTCCCTGCACGATTTCGACAGCCTGGTCGAACAGGCGCATGCCCGCGGCCTCAAGGTCATCATGGACCAGGTGGTGAGCCACACCTCCGATCTCCATCCCTGGTTCCAGGAAAGCCGCCTCAACCGCACCAATGCCAAGGCCGACTGGTATGTCTGGGCCGATCCCTTGCCCGATGGGTCCCCGCCCAACAACTGGCCGGCCGTGTTCGGCGGCCGGGCCTGGGAGTGGAACCCCACGCGCGGGCAATATTACCTGCACAATTTCCTCGCCAGCCAGCCGGACCTCAATTTCCACAATCCCGCCGTGCAGCAGGCCGTGCTCGACGTCATGCGCTTCTGGCTCGAACGCGGCATCGATGGCTTCCGCCTCGACACGGTGAACTACTATTTCCACGACAAGAAGCTGCGCTCCAACCCGGCCAACAAGCTCAAGAACGAGCATCTGGCCTATGCGGTGAATCCCTATGACATGCAGGAGCACAAGTTCAGCAAGAGCCAGCCCGAGAACCTCGATTTCCTGAAACGCGTGCGCAAGCTGCTCGATGAATTCCCCGGCACTACCTCGGTGGGCGAGGTCGGCGACAGCCACAAGTCGGTCAAGCTGATGGCCGAATACACCTCCGGCGGCGATACCCTGCATATGTGCTACGGCTTCGATTTCCTCGGGCCCGATTTCACTGCCGCCCATTTCCGCAAATGCATCGAGCAGTTCTTCAAGGCCGGCCCCGATGGCTGGCCGTGCTGGAGCTTTTCCAACCACGACGTGCCCCGCCACATGACGCGCTGGGCCAAGTTCAGCCAGTCCCCCGCCGAGCTGGCCCGCCAGGCGGCGGCCCTGGTGCTGTCGCTAAAGGGCTCTGTCTGCCTCTATCAGGGTGAGGAACTGGGCCTGCCCGAAACCGACCTGCTGTTCGAGGAACTGACCGATCCGCGCGGCATCCGCTTCTGGCCCGAGGACAAGGGCCGCGACGGCTGCCGCACCCCCATTCCATGGGACCAGGGCGATGCCCCCAACGGCTTCACCTCGGGCACGCCCTGGCTGCCGGTCAAACCCGCGCAATCGGCGCTCAACGTCGCCGGCCAGGACGCCGATGCCAATTCGACGCTGGCATTCTATCGCGCCATTCTCGCCTGGCGCAAAAGCCATCCGGCATTGCGTGAAGGCGAGATCACCTTCCTCCGGACCGCCGAGCCCGTGCTGGCCTTCCGCCGCACGCTGGATGAAACCGGGTTGCTCTGCGTCTTCAACCTGTCGCCCGAGGCGCGCGACGTCGACCTGTCGGGCACCGGTCGGGGCGCCGAACTGGAGACCGTGTCGCAGAATGCCGAACTCGCCGGCAAGACCCTCAAGCTGGGTCCCAACGGCTACGCCTTTATCGCGCTTCCGGCCGCCAGCAAGGCCAGGGTGAGCTATGCGTGAGCAGTGAGCCTCGCCTGCGCCTGACGAGTTGAGGGCACCAGGTACCGCTGTTAGCCTCCACAGGTCTTGACATGCCATGCCGCCCTCTCTCGTCACACGCCGCGAGGAACATGATGCCGACCTTGAGCAATGGCAGCACGCTGAGCGTGCTCCCCACCGATGGGACAATGCCGCATACGGCCTTCTACTTCACGCTGACGACGCCCGATGGCGTCGTGTCCGAACCCCAGGGCGCGCTGCCCGATTACGTCTTCGGCTGGGTCGAGCTGGCCTCGGTGAACGTGTTTGACGGCTTCTTCGCCGTCACCGGCTTCACCCACGACGGCAAGTACCAGATCAACACCGAGATCGACACATATCTGTTCGACAATGAAGGCAACTACATCCGCACCCTGTCGGACGATGCCGCCTATCTGTCGGCGGAAATCGTCTCGGTCGAAGCGGCCACGCCCGATGATGTCATCGTCACCTGGAGCGGCGCCAATTCCTATTCAAGCGGCGAGAATACCCAATATGGCGAGCACCAGATCATCGTCGCCGATGGCGTGGCGCAGCCCGACACATTCGAGAACGACCTGCCTGTCGTCGCTGATCTCAACGTCCATCTTACGGCGGGCCAGTCGACCTTCGACATCGACTTCCTCGCCAGCGACGCCGATTTTGACCTCTTGACCTTCGAAATCGTGGATGGCCCCACCCATGGCACGCTGGAACTCGATACCGAGATCAGCGGCAATCCCTATCCGTTCTACCAGGGCAACTATATCGGCAGCCCGCATTATCACGGCAGCTTCTGGAGCAATAACCAGTTCCAGTTCTCTCCGGACGAAGGCTTCGTTGGGTCAGACAGTTTCACGGTGCGCGCCACCGATGGCCAGGGCAATAGCCAGCTGGCCACCGTTACCATCAATGTCGCCTCGCCCACCGATGGCCCAAGCTATGTCGCACTGGGCGACGAGGCCGATATCCTGCGCTACTTCGACTATGGCAAGGGGGTCATGGTCGCGGCCAAAGGCGGCGATGACGATCTTTCCGGCAGCCGCTTTGGCGACTCGCTCAATGGCGGCGCGGGCAATGATCTGCTGCATGGCGAGGCCGGCAACGACAAGCTGACCGGCGGGCAGGGGGTCGACCGTGTGCAGGGCGGCCTGGGCAACGACACCTTCATTTTCCAGGCCGGGGATCTCGCCGATCCCAGGCAATTCGATGGGCGCTTCGATCACATCATCGATTTCTGCGGTGCCGGTGGCTGGGATTCCGGCGAGCAGGATTTCATCAGCTTCTTCGGCTTCGGCGAAGGCGCCACGCTCACCTTCGACCACTATGCCAGCGACGATCAGCTTCTGCAGATCTATCGCATCGACAACCCGGCCGATCCGGACCATTCGGGTTCGATCATGGTCCAGATGGCGGGCACGACGGCCCTGCTGGCGCAGGGCGACTACTGCTTCTTCTAGTCACGTCGGCCGGGGCCGGCTGGCCCGCGGACTATTCAACCCGCCGCAGGTTGAGCGGCTCGTAGAACTGCATTTCCTCGCTGCCATCGGGCAGCCGCACCCAGGCGCGGATGCAGCCGCCCCAGACCTCGGTTCGCACGGCATCCACGCCGGTGCTGCGGAGCAGGTCGAGGTTGAAGTCGTTGAGTTCGGATTCGGTGTGCCACTCGTCATCGAGCGCGAAATTGCCCGAGCAGACCGGGACGGCCAATGCCGGGGTAGCCGCGATTGTGCTTGCCATCAGGGCCAGGGCGATTGTCTTGATCATTGCGTTACTCCGATAGGGTCTGGACATTGTGTTTGGCGATTGCGGCGGCCTCGCGTCGCCGGCGCGCGACAGCTTCGCGTCGCCTTATCAGCACCACGACGGTTGGTATGGCAAAACTGAGCAACAGCAGCCGGATAACGTGATGCGCCGCGATGAAGGCGGTATCATAACCCAGAGCGATTCCCAGCGCCCCCATCCCCTCAAGCGCCCCCGGTGATAGCCCCAGCCAGATCTGCCCATAGGGCATGTCGACGACCAGGCCCACCCCATAGGCCACCAGGGTGACGATGCCCAATGTCATTGCCGTGGCGATGATGCCGCCCTTGGCGGCCGACAGGAACTCGCCCCGCGTGATCCCGGCAAAGCGCGACCCGATCAGCGCTCCGGTCAGGATGAAGGTCACCGTCACCAGCGGCGTCGGCATGGCCTCGACATAGAGCCCGCCCAGCTTGGCGACTGTGGCGGTCGCCATGGCGCCCAGCACGAAGCCGGCCGGCACCTTGAGTCGGATGAACACCAGCCCCACCGCGACACAGGCCGTCGCCAGGCCCAGCAATTGCCAGATGCCGAGAAAGCTGGTCGGCGCCGGCGGGGTGAAATGGTCGATCGGCAGGAACACCGCACCAATGGGCACCGCAATGGTCAGCATCAATATACGGATGACCTGGATGATGACAATCTGCCTGGCATTGCCGACACCGGCCGCCGCGATGCCCATCACGAATGACAGATGCCCCGGAAACGAGCTGAGATAGGCCGTCCCGGGATCAAGCTTGAAGAAACGGGACAGCATCCAGCCGGTCAGCGTGATGATCAGCACCAGTTCGAGCACCAGCCCGGCAAGGCTCACCGGCCAGCTCGCAATCAAGGTCAGGCTGTCGGGCGCCACGCTGGCCCCCATCGACATGCCGATCAGCACGAAGGCTACATCCCGTAGCCGATTGGGCATGTGTACCTTGACCCCGGCCATCGCCGCCGCAGTTACGGCCAGCGCTCCACCCATCAGCCAACCCGCCGGCAGCCCGAGCAGGGTAGCCAGGCCACCACCGGCGGCGGAAAGCGCCAGGGTGAGGAGAACGGGGAGGAGAGACTGCATTGAAACTCTGGCTCACCCTCTCCCCTTGAGGGAGAGGGACGACCATTCTGCGTTCAGCAGAATGGTCAGGGTGAGGGGTGCTGCGCCATCCCATGCTTCACGATTGGTGGATGGCGCAGCACCCCTCATCCGCCCCTTCGGGGCACCTTCTCCCTCAAGGGGAGAAGGGCAACGCCCGTTCGGCCAGCCTGACCCAGTAGCTCGCGCCCACCGGAATAACATCGTCATTGAAATCATAGGTATTGGTATGCAGCTCCGAGCTGTCGCCGTTGCCGATGAAGATATAGGCCCCCGGGCGCTCCTCGAGCATGAACGAGAAGTCCTCGCCGCCCATCGATGGCGCCACATCGTCGTTGACCCGCTCGGCTCCAACCACGTCCCGCGCCACCGCGGCGGCAAACGCCGCCTGCTCGGGCGCATTGACCGTTACCGGATAGCCGCGCGCATAGCGGATGGTCGCCTCGGCGCCGAAGCTGCTGGCAAATTGCGGCACGAAATCGGCCAGCCGCTGCTCGATCAGGTCCTGCACGGCACCATCAAGCGTCCGCACGGTCCCGGTGATCTTCGCCGTCCGCGAAATCACGTTGTCGGCTTCGCCGGCCTCCACCATCGTCACCGACAGCACCGCATTGGCCAGCGGGTCCACATTGCGCGACACGATCGATTGCAGCCCCACGATCATGTTTGCCGCCACGATGATGGGGTCGATCGTGGTCTGCGGCCGAGCCGCATGGCCGCCCTGGCCGGTAATGTCGATATAGAACCGGTCGGTCGCCGCCATGATGCCGCCGGGCCGGATGCCGAAATGCCCGGCCGGCATGCCCGGCCAGTTATGCATGCCGTAGAATTCGTCGATGGAAAACCGCGCGACAAGGCCGTCATCGAGCATGGCCTTGCCGCCCGCCCCGCCTTCCTCCGCCGGCTGGAAGATCACAGCGATCCGCCCGTCGAAATTGCGCGTTTCGCAGAGGTACTTGGCCGCGCCCAGCAGCATGGCGGTATGCCCGTCATGGCCGCAGGCATGCATCTTGCCCGAAACAGTGGAGGCATAGTCCTTGCCGGTCTTCTCGGTCACCGGCAGCGCATCCATGTCGGCGCGCAGCCCGATGGTGCGCCCGCTGGCATTGCTGCGCCCATTGATGATGCCGACAACGCCCGTGCGACCGATACCGGTGACAATCTCGTCGACGCCGAATTCGCGCAGCTTCTGCTCCACCACCCCGGCCGTCCGCACCACGTCGTAAAGCAGCTCCGGATGCGCATGAAAATCCCGCCGCCAGCCGGCGATGTCCTCATGAAATTCGGCGATGCGGTTCAATACGGGCATTGGCAGTTCCGAAGCAGTCTCAGTCTGGGTCAGTGTCACTGTCCCAATCCGCCGCGTCAACCATGATCTGGCTGGCAATGACCGTACCTATGGACAGGTTTCGCGGCGTCGGCCAGTAGTAGCGCATTATGGAGTAGATTGATGCGTCTAACAAAATTGTCTTCTGCCGCCGCGTGTGTTCTTGCGGCCCTCGTGGCTTATCCTCAATCGGCCGCTGCCGCCACCTATGCCCTGCCGATGCTGCTCTCGGGCGAGGCGAACGGCAACATTTTCAAGATCACCGTCGATAACGGCCAGATCCGCCGCGTCGGCACCAAGGACGGCATCACCTATTACGAGGTGAATATGGAAGGGAATGCGTGCTCCACCAGCATCCGTGTCCTGTTCTCGGAAACCGAGATTGCCCCCGCGACCATCCCCTATGACGTTTGCAGCGAACAGGGCATCAACATCAGCATCGGGCGGGAATAGCGCCAGCACCGCTTTCCAACAATCTGGCCGGCCCTAGCCCAAATTTCCCCGCCCGCGGCTTGCCCGTGTCGGCCATTTTTGCCATGACACCGGCAACTTGCCGGAGAGCCCATGAAAATCCTGGTCGCCATCAAGCGGGTCGTCGATCACAACGTTCGCATCCGTGTCCGCCCCGATGGGTCGGGCGTCGAGACGGCGGGCGTTCGTATGTCGATGAACCCGTTTTGCAAGCACGCCGTGGAAGCTGCGGTACAGCTGGGCGAGGCCGGACATGGCGATGAGATCGTCATCGTCTCCATCGGGCCCAAGGCGGCCAATGACGTCATTCTGACGGCCCTGGCCATGGGCGCCCATCGCGGCATCCTTGTCGAAACCGATGCCGAGCTCGAAACCCTTGCCATAGCCAAGCTCCTGGCCAAGGTGGTCGCCGAGGAAAATCCGGACATCGTGCTGCTGGGCAAGCAGGCGGTGGACGATGACAGCAACCATGTCGGCCAGATGCTCGCCGCACTCACCGATCGCCCGCAGGCCACCTTTGCCTCCGAGATCAAGATCGTTGGCAACGGAATCGAAGTGACCCGCGAGGTCGATTCCGGTCGCCAGACCATCGCCATCCCGCTGCCGGCGATTGTCACGGCCGACCTGCGTCTCAACACTCCGCGCAACGCTGCGCTCCCCATGGTGATGAAGGCGCGCTCCAAGCCGCTGGCTATCCGCCCGGCCGCTGAATTCGGCGTCGATCTCACCCCGCGACTGGTGACTGAAAAGATATCCCCGCCTGCCGAACGTGTGGCAGGAAAGACCGTGGCCTCGGTCGCCGAACTGGCCGCCTTCATCGCCGCCGAAGTCGCCCAGATGGAGGCGCTGTGATGAGCGTGCTGGTTATCGCCGATCACGATCTCGGCCAGCTCTCGCCGGCCACCGCCCGTGTCGTTGGCGCGGTCGCCGAACTCGGCCCGATTGATCTCCTGGTCATCGGCGAAAACACCGACACCGTCGCGATTGAGGCCGCCAAGCTCTCCAGCATCACCAAGGTGCTGGTGGCCAACGGCGTTTCCGCATCCGACAGCGATACATCCGTCATCGAAACGCTGGCTTCCGGCTATCACTATGTTGTCCAATCCGCCGGGAGTGTTGGTAAGGATCGAATGCCCCGCCTCGCGGCCAGGCTCGATCTGATGCCCGTCACCGACGTGGTCAAAATTCTCGGGCCCAACAGGTTCGAGCGCCCCATCTATGCCGGCAATGCCCTACAGACCGTCACCGACAATCAGCCCAGACACATCCTCACCATCCGTGCCTCGGCCTTCCGCGCCGCTGCCGGTGGCAACAATGCCCCGATCGAAGCCGTTGATATCAAGGTGGTTTCCGCCGCAAAGCTGATCGCGGAACACCGTACCGAAAGCGACACGCCCGATCTCGCCACCGCCCAGATCGTTGTTGGCGGTGGCATTGCGCTCGGCTCCGCCGAGAAGTTCCAGCTCATTGAATCCCTGGCCAAAAAGCTCGGCGCCGCCATCGGCGCCACCCGCGCCGCGGTCGACGCCGGCTACGCCCCCAATGACTGGCAGGTCGGCCAGACCGGCAAGATCATCGCCCCCGATCTCTACATCGCCATCGGCATATCAGGCGCTCTGCAGCATCTCGCCGGCATCCAGGGCGCCAAGAAGATCGTCGCCATCAACACCGATCCCGAAGCGCCGCTGGTCAAGCTCGCCGACGTCGCATTGATCGGCGATCTCTTTGAAATCATTCCGCAATTGCTGACAGAACTCGACAAAACCGGCCTCAAGCGCTGACTTTTTGCCGATTGCAAAATTACCGCCGCCGCCTATAACAACCCCGCCTTCCCACCGGAACGACTCCAGACATGTTCGAGACCCTGACCAAGGCCCCCGGCGACAAGATCCTGGCGCTCATGGGCGAATACGCGGCCGATCCGCGTCCCACCAAGATCGACCTGGGCGTCGGGGTCTATAAAGACGAGCAGGGCGTCACTGCGGTCATGTCTGCCGTCCGCAAGGCCGAGCAGCGTATCCTTCAGAACGAAAAGACCAAGACTTACCTGGGTATCGCCGGCAACAAGGGCTATGGCGCCGCCGTGCTCGACCTGGCTCTGGCCGATAGCGTCGATCGCAGCAGGGTCCGCATCGCCCAGGCACCGGGCGGCACCGGCTCGCTCTGGGTGCTGATGCAGCTGGTCAACCGCGCCCGCCCTGGCGCGACGGTCTGGGTCTCCGACCCGACCTGGCCTAACCACAACCCGATCGCCGAAAATTCCGGCCTGAAGGTCAAGACCTATCCCTATTTCGACACCGAGACGCGTGGCGTCCGGTTCGAGCAGATGCTGGCGGCGCTCGATGGCCTGGGCAAGGACGACATCGTCCTGCTGCATGGTTGCTGCCACAACCCGACCGGCGCAAATCTGACGCCCGATCAATGGGACAAGGTTGCCGCAAGCCTCGCCCGCACGGGTGCCTTGCCGTTCATCGACCTGGCCTATCTCGGCTTCGGCGATGGCCTGCTTGAAGACGCCTATGGCACGCGCAAGGTCATTGCCTCGGTTCCCGAAGCGCTCATCGCTTTCTCCGGCAGCAAGAATTTCGGCCTCTATCGCGAACGCGTCGGCGCCGCCATTCTGATCGCCAAGGATGCTGCCCAGGCCGATATCGCCCAGTCGCAGCTGCTCAACATCATCCGCGGCGCCTATAGCCAGCCGCCCGATCATGGTGCCGAGATCATCCGCACCATCCTCGAGGATGCCGAACTGCGCGCCGAATGGGAGACCGAACTCAACCTGATGCGGGCCCGCATGATCCGGCTGCGCGAGAAGCTGAGCGAGGCCATCCGCCAGCGGTCGAACTCGAAGGACTTCGATTTCATCGCCGCCCATCGCGGCATGTTTTCGTTGTTGGGCCTCGAAAATTCGGTGGTCGAACATCTTAAGGCCAACAACGGCATCTATATGATTGGGGACAGCCGCATCAACGTTGCGGGCATCCCGGAAGATCGCGTCGGCGAGCTTGCCGATGCCCTGCTGAACGCCATCAAATAGCTCTGGCGATTGACCTTGCGGCAAGGCTTTGCCGTGCTACATCTTGCCTGAAGGCACAAAGGAGGGAACCATGAAGTTCTTCGTCGATACTGCGGAAATCAAGGACATCAAGGAGCTCTACGAGACCGGCCTCCTCGACGGCGTGACCACCAACCCGTCGCTGATCGCCAAGTCGGGCCGTGACTTCAAGGAAGTGATCAAGGAGATTACCTCCATCGTTCCCGGCCCGGTTTCGGCCGAAGTCGCCAGCCTCGAATATGAGGGCATGGTCGCCGAGGGCGAGCACCTGGCCAAGATCGCCGACAACGTCGTCATCAAGCTGCCGCTGACGCTCAACGGCCTCAAGGCCACCAAGTACTTCCATGACAAGGGCATCAAGACCAACGTCACGCTGTGCTTCTCGGCCAACCAGGCGCTGCTCGCCGCCAAGGTCGGCGCGACCTATATCTCGCCCTTCCTCGGCCGCCTCGATGACATCAACCTCGACGGTGTCGAGCTGATCGAAAACATCCGCGTCATCTATGACAACTATGCTTTCGACACCCAGATCCTGGCCGCTTCGATCCGCTCGGCCAACCACGTGACCCAGGTCGCGCTGGCCGGTTCGGATGTTGCCACCATTCCGCCCGACGTGATCCGCAAGCTGGCCAACCACCCGCTGACCAATGCGGGCATCGAGGGCTTCCTCAAGGACTGGAAGGCCACCGGCCAGTCGATCCTCTAGCGTCCTTCTCCCCTTGAGGGAGAAGGTGCCCCGAAGGGGCGGATGAGGGGTCTGCGATCCCTCCGCGTTCGCGGCCTCGGCAGCGACCCCTCACCCGTCTTGGCCTGCGGCCAATCCACCCTCTCCCTCACGGGGAGAGGGAAGAGGGAACTGACTATGGCCGATACTGAACTCGCCGCCGCCATCAAGTCCGCCCTCTCTGCCGTGGAAATTCCCGGCGGCGGTGACCTTGCGGGCTATGGTGGCCTGTCCGACATCATCGTCACATCGGGCGCGGTGGCCTTTGCCATCGCGGTCGCGCCCGGCATGGAGGCCGCGTTCGGCCCCGCCCGCGAGCAGGCCGTCGTCGCGGCGCAAAAGGTGGCTGGCACCCGCAAGATCATGGTGTCGCTGACATCAGGCAAGCCGCCCGCCAAGGCCGGCCCCACCTTCTCGCATGGCAAGCCCGTTCCGGCCGGCAAGACGCCGGTGCCCGGCATCAAGCACATCATCGCCGTGGGCTCGGGCAAGGGCGGTGTCGGGAAATCCACCACTGCCGTGAATATTGCATTGGCGCTGCAGGCCGAGGGCTTGCGCGTCGGCATTCTCGATGCCGACCTCTATGGCCCCTCCATCCCCAAGCTGCTTGGCCTCGAAGGCCAGCCGGCGGTGCGCGATGACGGCATTTTCAGCCCCCACGAGGCCTTTGGCCTCAAGGCCATGTCCATCGGCTCCATGCTGACCAAGGATCAGGCCGTGGTCTGGCGCGGCCCTATGGCGACGTCGGCCCTCCGGCAGCTCTTGCGCGAAACCGATTGGGGTAATCTCGACATTCTGGTCATCGACCTGCCGCCGGGCACGGGCGACATCCACATTTCGCTGTTCCAGCAGGCCGAGGTCGATGGCGTCGTCATCGTCTCGACCCCACAGGATCTGGCGCTGATCGATGCCAAGAAGGCCATCGACATGCTGCCGCGCTTTGGCGTGCCGATCCTCGGCCTCGTTGAAAACATGAGCTACTTCATCGCGCCCGATACCGGGACCCGCTACGACATTTTCGGCTCCGGCGGGGCCGAGCGGGCGGCGGCGGAGATGAACATGGCCTTCCTCGGCGCCATCCCGCTGGTCATGGCCATCCGCGAAGGCTCCGACGCGGGGCGACCGCCGGTTGCGACTGCCGCAACTGGCCCGGAGGCCGAGGCGTTCCGTGCTGTTGCCCGCCAAATTCTGGCCAATACGCCAGGGCTGCGGCGTTAGGCCAGGTCCGCTGCAATCGATTGCGTAAATCGATTGCATCGGCTATTCGGCTTAGCCTAACCACGGCGAAATGCCGGCCAGAGGAGCCTTTATGTTCTCAATCGACCGCAAGGACTTCGGTCCGGGTTTCACCTTTGGCGTGGCGACGGCCGCCTACCAGATCGAAGGCGGCCAGCGCGATGGTCGCGGCCCCTCCATCTGGGACAGCTTCTCGTCCACGGCAGGCAATGTCCACAATGGCGATACGGGCCTCAACGCCTGCAATCACTACGAGCTATGGCCTGCTGACCTCGACCTCATCCGCGACGGCGGCTTCGACAGCTACCGCTTCTCCTTCGCCTGGCCGCGACTGATCCCCGAAGGCACCGGGGCCGTCAATCAAGCTGGTATCGACTTCTACGATCGCCTGCTCGATGGCATGCTCGAACGCGGCATCAAGCCCTATGCCACGCTCTATCACTGGGACCTGCCTTCGGCGCTGCAGGACAAGGGCGGCTGGATGAACCGCGATATATCAGGCTGGTTCGCCGACTATGCCGCGCTGGTTGCCCAGAAGTTCGGCGATCGCCTGCATGCCACGGCCACCATCAACGAACCCTGGTGCGTCGCTTTCCTCAGCCACTATCTGGGCATCCATGCGCCCGGCTACCGCGATATCCGCGCCGCCGCCCGCGCCATGCACCATGTGCTGTTCGCCCACGGCACTGCCATCGATGCGCTGCGCGCCAACGGGGCGAAGAATCTGGGCATCGTGCTCAACCTCGAAAAGTCCGAGGCCGCCTCCGACAAGCCGGAGGACCTGGCCGCCATGGATCTGGGCGATGCCCTGTTCAACCGCTGGTATCTCGGTGGCGTGCTCAAGGGGCAGTATCCCGAAGTCGTCACCAACTGGCTGGGCGACCACCTGCCCAAGGGCTACCAGAGCGACATGGAAGTGGTGTCCCGCCCCCTCGATTGGCTGGGCATCAACTACTATACGCGCGGCCTCTACAAGGCTGGCGAGCCGGGCAGCGGGAACCCGATCGAGCAGGTCAAGGGTCCGCTCGAAAAGACCGATATCGGCTGGGAGATCTACCCCAAGGGCCTCAGCGACCTGCTGGTGCGCGTCTCCAACGACTATACCAAGATCCCGCTCTACGTGACCGAGAACGGTATGGCCGAGGTCGAGGGCGACGACGATCCGCGGCGGGTGAAATACTACGACGACCACCTCAAGGCCGTGCTGACGGCCCGCGAGCAGGGCGCCGACGTGCGCGGCTATTTCGCCTGGTCGCTGCTCGACAATTACGAATGGGCCGAGGGCTACAACAAGCGCTTCGGCATCGTGCATGTCGATTACCAGACGCAGGCCCGCACGCCCAAATCCAGCTACCGCGCCTTCCAGGGGCTGCTGCACAATACGCGTTGAGCCCGTTGCTTTTGCGACGGCGGGAGGGCAGAGCATGGATGACATGCCCTCCCGCTGATCGGACTGCCCGTGGACGAACTTGCCGAACTTTCTGAAAGCCAGCTCCGCCTGGATGGCATGCTGATCGAGCTTGGCGATGACGGCATGACGCTGAGCCAGCTCGACGGCTTTCTCTGCGGCGTGGCCACCGCCCCTGAACCCATTCCCCAGGACGAATGGCTGCCACTGGTCTGGGGCGGCGAGGAATTCGACGTGCCCGCGGTCGATCAGGCCGAACTCATCGCGCTGGTCACGGCCCGCTACGACGAGATCAACGCCGAACTGACCGAAGCGCACTATGAGCCGCTCTACGAAGTCGATGACGACGACGAGACCGACGTGCTCTGGGAAATCTGGATCATGGGCTTCGAGGCGGCCATGGGACTGCGCCTCGCGGCCTGGCAGAAGCTGCTCAATAGCCACCAGGAATCGCAGGCCCAGGAAGCGGCCTTTGCCATCGTATCCCTGCTTGGCTCCCTCGATCCGAGCGTAGACGAGGCTGAACGGAACGATCCCGAATATGCTGCCTTTATCCAGGACGCGCCGCAGATCATTCCCGAAATTGTCGCGACGCTCTATCGTGCCCATCGCCTGACCGCACCGCAAAGCCCTGTTCGCAGCACCGCGGTCGGCCGCAACGATCCATGCCCCTGCGGGTCAGGCCTTAAATACAAGCGCTGCCACGGCGCGGCCTGATACGCCCTCAGTTCCCGGAGTTTTCAATGACTGCCACTTCGCTGATGACCGAGCCGAAGACGTCGGACGAAACCACTGTTGATCGGGACTGGTGGCGCGGGGCGGTGATCTACCAGATCTATCCGCGCTCCTATCAGGACCAGAACGGCGATGGCGTCGGCGACCTTGTCGGCATTACCAGCCGTCTCGACTATGTCGCCGACCTGGGTGTCGACGCCATCTGGCTGTCGCCGGTCTTCACCAGCCCGATGAAGGATTTCGGCTACGACGTCTCCGACTATCGCGGCATCGATCCCAGTTTCGGCACGCTCGAGGACTTCGATCGCCTGGTGCAGAAGGCTCATTCGCTGGGGCTCAAGGTGATCATCGACCAGGTGATCAGCCACTCCTCCGACAAGCATGCCTGGTTCGCCGAGAGCCGGCAGTCGCGCACCAATCCGCGGGCCGACTGGTATGTCTGGGCCGATCCCAAGCCCGATGGCACGCCGCCCAACAACTGGCTCTCTATCTTCGGCGGCTCCGCCTGGCAGTGGGATAGCAGGCGCATGCAATACTACATGCACAATTTCCTGGTCTCTCAGCCTGACCTCAACTTCCACAATCCCGATGTGCAGGAAGCCCTGCTCGGCGACATGCGCTTCTGGCTGGAACGCGGCGTCGACGGCTTCCGGCTCGATACTGTCAATTTCTACTTCCACTCGACGGGGCTGGAATCCAACCCCGTGGTCAAGCCCGAGGACTTCAACGCCTCGACCGCGCCGGCCGTGAATCCTTACAATTTCCAGGAGCACCTGTTCGACAAGTCGCGCCCGGAAAACCTCGATTTTCTCAAGCGGCTGCGCGCCATGATGGACGAATATCCGGGCACGACGACCGTCGGCGAGATCGGCGACAGCCAGCACCAGCTTGCCATCATGGCCCAGTACACCTCGGGCGATGACCGGCTGCACATGGCCTATACCTTTGATTACCTGGGCGGCGAATTCTCCGCCGGGCATTTCAAGACATCCATCGCCGCCACCGAGGCCGGGGCGCCCGATGGCTGGATCTGCCTCGCCTTTTCCAACCACGACGTGGTGCGCCATGTGAGCCGCTGGGCCACGCACGGCCAGGAAGCAGCCTTCACCCGCCTCGCCGCCACCCTGATTCTCTGCATGCGCGGCTCCGTCTGCCTCTACCAGGGCGAGGAACTGGGCCTCAAGGAAGCCGAACTGGCCTTCGAGGACCTGGTCGATCCCTATGGCATCGAATTCTGGCCGCAGTTCAAGGGCCGCGACGGGTGCCGCACGCCCATGGTCTGGCAGGCCCATGCGGCCAATGGCGCCTTCTCCACCGCCAACCGCACCTGGCTGCCGGTGCCGGCTGAGCACCTGCTGCATGCCGTCGATACCCAGGATGGGGTGGATGGCTCGGTGCTCGAATTCTACCGCGCGCTGCTGGCCTTCCGCAAAGCCCATCCGGCGCTGGGCAAGGGCCGCATCGAGCTGCTCGACGCCGCCGATCCGGATGTGCTGGCCTTTGTTCGCGAGCACGATGGCGAGCGCCTGCTGTGCGTGTTCAACATGAGCGAAGCTGCCGCCGAATTCGCAGTGCCGGCAGGTCTTGCGCCCACCGCGGCCGGCTGTCCCGGCGTCACCGCCGCCGTCATCGAGGGCGAAATCGACCTCGAGCCATTCGGGGCGTATATCGGCGTGTTGTAGGCCCGTGTAGCGACCACTCCGTTCCCTCGGGCTTGACCCGAGGGCCCGTCGCCGCTTGTTCCGTGTCGAGAATGGCCCTCGGATCAGGTCCGAGGGAACGCGGTGGGTGCGGCGCCAATCTCCGGCAATCGGGCCGCCATCAAATCCTGCGTCAGCCGATGCTGGGGCCGGGCAAATATCTGCTCTGGCTTGCCCTCTTCCACGATCTTGCCGGCCTCCATCACCAACACCCGGTCGGCCATGGCGCGCACCATGTCCAGGTCATGGCTGATGATGAGATAGGTCAGGCCGAAATCGGCCTGCAGCCGCGCCAGCAGCGTCAGCACTTCGCCGCGCACCGAGACGTCGAGGGCGGAAACCGGCTCGTCCAGCACCACCAGCTTGGGGCGGGTCACCAGCGCCCGGGCAATCGCCAGCCGCTGCCGCTGCCCGCCGGAGAATTCGTGCGGGTAGCGGCTCAGCATGCCGGCATCGAGACCCACCGCGGAGATGGCCTCGTCCAACCGGTCCTGCACTCTTGCCCGGTCCAGCCGCGGCTCGAGGCGCAGCGGCTCTGCCAGTGAATCGCCGATGGTGCGGCGCGGATTGAAGCTGCCGAACGGATCCTGGAACACCAGCGATATGTCGCGCCGCAAGGCCCTTGGCAGGTCCGTGCCATGATAGGCCGTGCCTTCCAGCTGCACCGCGCCGGAGGTCGCTCGGTCCAGCCCGACGATGATCCGGGCCAGGGTGGTCTTGCCACAACCCGAGGGCCCGACCAGCGCCAGGCATTCGGACCGGGCGACAGAAAGGTGGACATTGTCGACGGCGCGCAGCGGCTTGTCGGCCCAGAACAGCATGCCGCCCTGCCGATAGTCGCGCGTCACCCCATCGACAGCGAGCAGCGTGTCGCCGATCGGCGGGCGTGACAGCGGCCGTATGTCGAAGCGCGAGGCGGCGACCAGCTTCTGCGTATAGGGCTGCCTCGGGGCCGAGAACACGCTCGTTGTCTTGCCGGTTTCCACCATCTTGCCACGGTGCATCACCGCCACCCGCGTGCACAGCGCGCCCACGGCCTTGAGGTCATGGCTGATGAACAGCAGGGCCATCTGCCGCCGGGTGCAGATGGCCGCAATCAGGTCGAGCACCTTGCGCTGGGTGATGAGATCCAGCGCCGAAGTCGGCTCGTCCGCAATCAGGATGTCCGGTCGGCTGGCAAGCGCCATGGCGATCATCACGCGCTGGCGCTGCCCGCCCGAAAGCTGGTGCGGAAAGCGATCGCCATGCCGGAGTTCCAGCCCGACTTCCTCGAGCAGGAACGGCACCTCGATCTGCGGCGCGCCGCGACCCTCCTCGGTAAGGCGGATGGCTTCCTCGATCTGGTCGTTGACGCGCATCAGCGGATTGAGCGCCGTCATCGGCTCCTGAAACACCATGCCGATGCGCTTGCCGCGCAGCCGCGCCATGGCCCGTTCGGAACCGGGCAGGGGCTCGCCATCGAGCGTGATACTGCCGCCCGTTACGGCCCCGTCGGGCAATAGCCCGGTCACCGCCAGCGCCGTCAGCGTCTTGCCCGAGCCGCTTTCCCCGATAATGCCGAAGCGTTCGCCACGCTGCAGCGCGAAGCTGACATCGCTGACGACCTCGGCATCGCCAAACCGCACCGATAGTCCGGAAACCTCAAGCAAGGGCATTGGGATTTTCCCGCCGCAGTCGCGGATCGATGGCATCGCGCAGACCGTCGCCCGCAATGTTGAGGGCGATCACGATCAGGACGATGGAGAGCCCGGGCAGCAGCGTCAGCCAGGGATGGATCAGGAACACGCCCTGCGCATCGCGCAGCATCAGCCCCAGGCTGGTTGCCGGCGGCTGCGTGCCCAGTCCGATATAGCTCAGGCCCGCCTCGGCCAGGATGCCCAGCGACATCTGGATCGTGCCCTGCACGATGATCAGACTCATGATGTTAGGCAACAGGTGCCGCCAGGCGATCATCGCATTGCCCAGCCCCGCCAGCCGGCCGGCGGCCACGAAATCGAGCGTGGCGATGCTGAGCGCCCCACCGCGCGCCACCCGCGCGAACACCGGAATGTTGAAAATGCCGATAGCGATGATGGCGTTGACCGCGCCCGGGCCGATCAGCGTGGTGATGAGGATGGCGACGATCACCGCCGGGAAGGCAAAGACGAAATCGGTGAGCCGCAGCACCAGCCATTCGACCGCGCCGCCCCAGGCCGCGGCAGCCAGGCCCAGCGGCACGCCAATACCGACGCCGATGGCGACGGCCACGGCGGCGACGAGGAAGCTGGTCCATGTCCCGGCCATGACGAGGCTCAGCATGTCGCGGCCCAGATTGTCGGTCCCGAGCCAGTGCGCCGCGCTCGGCCCCAGGAACCGCCGGCCGATATCGATCTGCTCGATGGGGTAGGGCGTCCACACCAGCGACAGCAATCCGATGACGAGAAAGATCGCCGTGGCAACAAACCCGATGACCAGGCTCGGATGGCTCAGCAGGCGCCTCATGGCGCGCTCCTTTCGCGCAGGCGCGGATCGACCAGCGCATAGGCGATGTCGGTCAGCAGCATCGTGGCGGTCACCGTGACGATGAGGATGATGGTGGCGCCGCGCACCAGCACCAGGTCGCGTTCGGAAATGGCGGTGAAGATCAACCGGCCGAGGCCGGGCAGGTAGAACACGTTTTCGACGATGATCGTGCCGGCCACCAGATAAGCAAACTGCAGGCCGAGGATGGTCAGCACCGGCAGCAGCGCATTGCGCACGCCATGCCGCCACACGGCTTCGCCCATGGTGAGGCCCTTGGCGCGGGCGGTGCGGATATAATCCTGCCCCGTCACGTCGACCAGCGCGGTGCGCATCACCCGCGCCAGGATCGACGCCTGCGGCAGCGCCAGCGCCAGGCTCGGCAAAATCAGCCCACGGAAGGCCGCGCCGCCATCCTCGTCCCACGGAGTGAAGCCACCCGGCGGCAGCCAGCGTAGCGTAACCGCGAACAGCAGCGTCAGCAGCATGCCGAACCAGAAATTGGGGATGGCCACGCCGGTCTGAGCGGTGACCATGATGATGGTATCGAGCGCCTTGCCGCGCCGTCGCGCGGCGAGGATGCCCAACGGCAGGCCGACGGCCATGGAGATCACCATGGCAAAAACCGAGAGCGGCAGCGTGACGCCCAGCCGGCCCCCGATCAGCTCCGCCACCGGGGCACGCTGGGTATAGCTGGTGCCGAAATCGCCGCGCAGCATGCCCAGGACCCAGTCGATGAAGCGCTGATAGGCGGGCGCATCGAGACCCATCTGCGCCCGCAGCCGCGCCACCGATTCCGGCGTGGCATTGATGCCCAGGATGAACTGCGCCGGGTCGCCCGGCAGCAGGTCGAGCAGCCAGAAGATAACGATCGCCGCGAGGAGAAGCGTCACGGCAAAGCCGAGGAAGCGGCGGAGGGCGAAGAGGATCATGCCAGCATCCGGGCTCCCATACCCCCACCCTCGGTCCCTCCCCACAAGGGGGAGGGAGGCGATGGGGCGACCATGGGAGGCACGATGTCGTCAGTGCGAGGAGCAGGCTTCCCTCCCCCTTGTGGGGAGGGAGTGAGGGTGGGGGTAGCTACACGCTCGGAACGCCGAACCTCACTCAGTCCAATGAATATCCCGCAGCACCAGGCCTTCGATCGGCGAGTTCTGCCACATGCCCTCGAGCCTGGCGTTCCAGACGCCCGTCTGGGCCAGTTCGAACAGGTAGCCATTGACCGCGTCATTGGCGAGAATGGTCTGCGCCTCGATGGCCAGTTCCTTGCGCGCGGCTTCATCGGTCGTGCCGTTGAGCTTGTCGATGAGCGCCTGGAACTCGGGATTGTCATAGCCAAAGTAGTAGTCGGGGTTGGCGTAGTTGCCAATGTCGAACGGCTCGACATGGCTGACGATGGTGAGGTCGAAGTCCTTGTTGGTATAGACGTCTTCCAGCCACTGCGCCCATTCGACGTTGATCAGTTCCAGCTTGATGCCCACTTCGGCGAACTGGCTGGCAATGATCTGGCCCGAGGTGCGGGCATAGGCGACCGGGGGCAGTTTCAGCGTGGCGCTGAAGCCATCGGGCAGGCCGGCCTCGGCCAGCAGCGCCTTGGCCGCCGCGATATCGTGCGGATAGGTTGCTGTCAGATCGACATAGTAGGGGTTGTGCGGGGCAAAGGGCGCGCCGATCGGCGTGCCATAGCCATTGGTCGTGCCATCGATGATCGCCTGGCGATCCAGCGCATGCGCCATCGCCTGGCGGACCTTGAGGTTGTCGAAAGGCGGCTTCTTGTTATTGGTCGAGAGGATGGTCTCGCCCTCGGTGGTGCCGACCAGAATCTTGAACTGCGGATTGCCCTCGAACACCGCCAGGGCGTCGGTGGCGAAATTGTTGGTGCCGTCGATATCGCCGGCCAGCAGCGCATTGGTCATCGTCGCCGTATCGCCGATGAACACATAGCTCGCCTTGGTCAGGTGCACCGGCTCGCCCCAATAGGGGCCATAGGCCTCCAGGATCACCCGGCTGCCCTTGTCCCACTGCGCGAAGGCGAAGGGGCCGGTGCCGATCGGCTGGGTGGCGTTGTTGGCGGCGCTTTCAGGCGCCACGATGACCGCATCGCCGCGGCCCAGGTCGAACAGGAAGCGGCCGATCTGGTGGTCGAGCTTGAACGCGACGGTCAGCGGATCGATCACGGTGATGGCGGTGATGGGCTTGTAGAATTCGGGATGGGCATTGGTGCTGTCGGCGGCCAGGATCCGGTCGAAGCTGAACTTGACGTCTTCGGCATCGAAGGCGCTGCCGTCGTGGAAGGTCACGCCATCATGCAGCTTGAACGTGTACGTCAGCCCGTCCTCGGAAATGGTCCAGCTTTCGGCCAGACCCGGCTGGACGGTGCCGGTCTCGTCGATGCGAACAAGCCCCTCGAAGACGTTCTGATAGACCACGATGTCGATGGCCTCGGCCGCACCCGCGGTCGGGTCGAGTGCCGGCGGCTCCAGCGCCACGCCGATGCGTATCTCGGTCGGCTGCGCCATGGCCATGCCGGCCAGGGCCGTGGAGAGCGCCAATGCCAGCCCGAACGCCTTGCTTGTCTTGTTCATCGTCAGTCCCCGCGCTATGCGCGTTTCCGCGCCTTTGGCCGCATCATATAGGGGAGCCTGACTAACATGGCAGCGGCTTGCCCTGTTAAACTTTCCTACGATCCCCAAGCCGCGTAGCAAGAACGACCGGTACCAGGCCCGCCAGCACGATGACCAATGCCGGCAGTGCCGCCTGGGCGAAAAGTCCGACATTGGCGCGCGAATAGACCAGCGTTGCCAGGGTCTCGATCCCCAGCGGCCGCAGCAGCAAGGTCGCCGGCAGTTCCTTGACGATCTCGACGAACACCAGCGTTGCCGCACTCAACAATGCCGGCATCAGCGTCGGCAGGTCGATCTTGAGCAGCAGCACCCAGCCGCGCGCGCCCAGCACGCGCCCGGCATGCAGCATGGAATCGCCCCGCCTCTTCATGGCTGCGTCGATGGTGGACTGGCTGACCGCCAGGAAGCGGATCGCATAGACATAGAGCAGGGCCGCCATCGATCCGCTGAGGATCAGCCCCGGCCGCCAGTCCATCAGCGTCATGGTCAGGCGATTGAACCACAGGTCGGCCTGTCCCAGCGGCTGCAGCAGGCCAAGCGCCAGCACGGTCCCCGGAATGGCGTAGCCCAGCGTGGCCAGCCGGATCGCGCCCTTGGTGGCTGGTGCCGCGCCATGGGCCAGCTTGGCCGCGCCCAACCCGACCACGACCGTGATCAACGCCCCGGCCAGGGCCAGTGTCACCGTCGGCAGCAGCGCCGCCAGGGTCATGCCCACCGTTTCCGGCAGCACGACGCGAAACGCCAGGTAGCTCAATTGTCCGACCGGAATGCCGAAGCCCAGCCCCAGCAGCAGCAGACAGAAGCCGAATGCCGCCCAGCGCCGGCCGCGCGTCAACTGCTCGCGCGCCGGCGGTACGCGGCTGTCGCGATGCGCCAGGTACACCCGGTCGCGCCGCGCCCGCTGCTCGGCGGCAATCAGCAGACCGATGACCAGCACCACGGTCACCGCCAGTTGCGCGGCGCCACCGAAATCGGAGCGATTGATCCAGGTCGAATAGATGATCGCGGTGATGGCGTTGATGCCGAAATACTGCACGGCACCCAGGTCGTTGACCACTTCCATCATCGCCAGCGTCACCCCCACCACCAGGGCCGGCCGCGACAGGGGCAGCGTCACGCTGAAGAAGGTCCGTATGCCGCCTGCGCCCAAAGTGCGCGCCGCGATGTTGAGGCTGGCCGACTGCATCAGGAAAAACGCGCGGCAAGCCACATAGACATAGGGGTAGAGCACGCTGGACAACACGATGACGGCGCCCCAGTCGCTGCGGATGTCGGGAAACCAGTAGTCCTGCAGCGTCTGCGCACCATTGATCGACCGCAACAATGTCTGCACCGGCCCCGGAAAGCCGAGAAATTCCACATAGCTATAGGCGGCCAGATAGGTCGGCACCGCCAGCGGCAGCACGAGGGCCCAGTCGAACAGCCGTCGCAACGGAAATTCGTAATGGGCGACCAGCCATGCAGCCACGAGGCCCACGCAGCCGCTGGCCAGCCCGACCGAGACCATCAGCAACCCCGTCTCGCGCAGCGCCGTGGGCAGCATGGTCGCCGCCAGCCCGTTGCTGCCGCCTGCTGCCGCCAGGGCCGACCAACCCAACCACAGAATGGGCAGTCCCATCAGTCCGGCCAGCACAAACGCAACGACCGGCAGGGGATTACCCCAGCCGGTCCTGTCAGTCTTTGCGGTCGCCAGCGGCGTCAACGTGCAGTGTCCTTCCTCCCCCACCACGCGTCACCCTCGGGCGTGACCCGAGGGGGGTGCACTTGCGGTGCAAGCGTTCAGTGGGGGGCCCTCGGGTCAAGCCCGAGGGTGACGATCCAGCCTGTGGGGCGCGACGGCCCCATCAGCCTTAGTTCTGCGCACCTTCGTTGAACTTGAGTTCGTCCACAAGGGCTGCGGCTTCCGCACGGTGAGCGGCAACGTCAACCAGCGGCGTGCTCACCGGCTTGAGCGTACCCCAGCTCAGGGTCAGCTCGGACGGCGATACCGAGGGCACCACCGGGAATTCATAGTTGGTGTCGGCATAGATGGTCTGCGCCTCGTCCGAGAGCAGGAAGGCGATCAGCTTGTTGGCGTTCTCGGCATTGGGCGCATACTTGGCGATGAAGCCGCCGGCCACGTTCACCTGCGTGCCATCGCCTTCGGCATCCGGATAGATGATGCGCGCCGAGGCGGCCCATTCCTTCTGCTCGGGCTCGGCATCGTTGTTGAGCATCACGCCCATGTAATAGGTGTTGGTGATGGAAAGGTCGCAGGTGCCGGCCAGGATGTTCTTGACGCCCTCGCGGTCGCCGCCAGTGGGGGGATAGGCCAGGTTGTCGCGCACGGCGGTGAGCCAGGTGCGGGTCTCATCGAGCCCATGTTCGGCAATGCGCTGGGCGATCAGCCCGATATTGTAGGCGTGGTCGCCCGGACGGGTGCAGAGGCGGCCCTTCCACTCCGGCTTGGTGATGTCTTCATAGGTCAGCGCCGTCGCATCGACCCGGTCCTTGGAGACATAGAACACGCGGGCGCGCAGCGACAAAGCGGTCCAGTTGTCGTCGTCATCGCGGAACGCTTCGGGCACGCGCTCGTCCAGTACCGGCGTGGTGATCGGCTGGGTCAGCCCCTGCTCCTCGGCGCCAACCAGGTTGCCGATATCGACTGTCAGCACGACGTCGGCCGGCGACAGCTCGCCCTCGGCGGCGACGCGTTCGAGCAGGCCGTCGCCCGCATAGAGCACATTGGCCTTGATGCCGGTTTCGGCGCTGAAGCGGTCGAGCAGCGGCTGCAGCAGGCTCTGCTCGCGATAGCTGTAGATATTGACTTCGCCACTCTGGGCGAAAGCGGGGACAGCCGATCCGGTCAGGACGACCGAGCCGAGCAGGGCAATGGCAAGGCGCGAGGTCTTGGTCATGTTCGTTCTCCTTATGCGGAGGTCTATGCCCCGCTAGTGCGGCGCGTTCTGCGAAATATGACGATGCAAGTCAATATTGCGAAGAGAATTCAAAGACTTACAGTCTGGAATGGTTCAAATGTTGACGCGCGTTATCCAGCGAAATCAGGCAATTAGCTGACTTTGGAGTTCCAGTTATTTCCCCTGCGGCAAAAAGGCAGCGCGGCGCCCGGGCTATTCTGACTGAACCGGCGCCGCGGCTTGATCGACCAGGTCGGCGGGGATGATCAGGGTGAACAGCATGCCCTGTTCCCCAGCCGGGTCGACCGACAGCGAGAATGCATTGACCGCCAGCAGCGACCGCGTCAGCGCCAGCCCGACGCTTGAGCGCACGGGGGCCATCATCTGCCCGTCCTTGCCCACCCCGTCGCGGAACACGACGAAGCGTTCGGCCATGTCGACGGCATTGGTCGAGCTGTCGCGCACGTGGACGGCGATGCCCCCATCATCCTCCCGCTGCGCCGAAATCACCACAGCGCCACCTGATGGTGTCTGGTCGATGGCGCTGGCCAGCAGGTTCAGCACCGCCTGGGTGAGCGACGCCTGGTCGGCGGTAATGCGCGGCAGGCTTTCCGAAATCGCGTTGCGGACGATGACCCGAGCACCGCTGGCCTGCTGGCGAATGCGGATCACGCAGCTTTCGAGCAGGCTGGTGAGCTCGATGCTCGCACGCTGCGGCATATAGCGGCCGTCGCGCAGCCGGGCATAGTCATCCAGCTCGTCCACCAGCGCCGCGATTTCCTGGCCCGCATTGGCGATATCCTGCGCATAGGCTTCGTAGCGCTCGTTCTGCAATGCGCCAAAGGCTTCCGAGCGGATGAGGTCGGAAAAGCCGATAATGGTATTGAGCGGCCGGCGCACGCCGCGGCTGACACGGGCCAACAGCGTCGGGTCGGCATCGGTCGGGCCGGTGAGCCGCAGTGGCGCCGGCTCGCGCCCCCGCACAAAGCCGAAATAGCCCGTGACCACGCCCGCCTGACCCTGCGCGAAGAGGGTGATTTCCGCCGAGCCCGACGCCGAGCGGAGTGTCAGGCAGGGGCGGGCCGTTTCGGCAAACCGTGCTGGCCGCTCGAGGAATTCCCGCAATTGCTGCAGGTCAGCGCCGGCCACGAGGCCCGACAGCGCCTTGCCCTCCAGGGGCCCTTCAACGCGCAGCAGGCTGGCGCTGCGTGGAGTTATGGCGCTGACGACGCCGGCCCGCGTAGCCTCCAGGAAGCCGTCGCCGCGCATGTCGGCAAAGCTCTGGGCAAAGGCGCTGACCGCGGCCTCATGGCCGGTACGAACTTCGGTCGTGCTCGCCGACAGCATCAGGGCAGGGCGCCCCTGCCAGGAAATCGACTGCAGCCGCGCGGTCACCGGCACCAGCGTTCCGTCGCGCTGCACTAGGTGATTGACCGGCCCGGCATCCTGGCCATCCGGTCCGGCGGCCGGGAATACTGCCGCCAGCCCCGCTGCGCGCAGGCTTTCCACCGAATCGTAGCCCACCATTTCGGTAATGGCGCGATTGGCGAACAGCACCTGCTGGTCGCGGAACACCAGGATGCCCAGCGGCAGGCGGTTCAGAACCAGCGTCTCGCCGCCCAGGTTGATCAGCGCACCGCCGCGCGGCGTCTCCGCAGGGGGCTTTGCCGGCTGTGCCGCATCCCCGATGCGGTCGTTGAGAATGCGCGACAGCTCATCGAAATTGTAGCGCGATACCCGCTCCACGGTTTCGACATCGGAGACCGGGGCCGGCGCAAGCTCTGCCATTTCCCTGGCCAGGCGCTGCACGGCATCATCTTCGGCGCTTTGGGCAGGGGTCGGCTGATCGGACACCTGTTCCGCTGCTGGCTCCGGCTCAAGCGCCGCCAGATCGGCCAGGTCGGCCTCGGCATCGTCCTGCTCCAGCCCCGGATGCTGCGGCACAAAGCGCCGGCCGGTGACCCTGAACAGCGTGCCCGGGGCCGGCTCGGCCACGGCAGCAACCTCGGCGGTCGCGCCGGGAGGTGGATTGTCGTCCGCTTCGGTCAGCGGTGTGAACAGGGCCTCGTCCGATGCGAGGCGATCAACCAGCCGGCTCAGCCGGCTGACCGGCGGCGCTTCGGGGTCCGTGCTGTCGTCAACGGGCGCTACATCTTGGACTGGCAGCGGCGCTTCGGGGTGAGTCTCCTCCCCCGACGGCACGTCGTCAGCCGGGAGCGTGCCGCTCTCGGCGGCGTCGGCAGGCGGCGCCTCATCTGTAACGGGCGTGGCCTGTTCGACGGTGGCGAGCGCAGCGCTGCCATCGGGCTCCGCATCGCGCCAATTCGCCAGTTCAAGGGCATAGGCGTTCTCGTCGGTCTCGATCGACGCGCTCGCGGTGCCATTGGCCACCTCGGGCAGCTCCATCTCCGGCTCGGCCAGTGCGCCGTGCGCGGCAGCCAGGTCGTCGTCCGGGGCAGGGGGCTCATGGCGGTCGGGCTCGGCTGTGGCCGGCGCCTCGATGGCGTCCGACGTCCCGATCTCGCCTTCCGCGGTCGCCGCGGCCACGATGTCGGCGGCGATGGGGTCGACACCCACCACCAGCAGCACAGTCTGTCCATCCTCCCAGATCAGTGGCGTGGTCGCGCAGGTGCTGGATGCCGGCTTGTCCCCGGCGATGAACTGGATACGGGCCAGGCTCGTACGGCCGACCGAACCGAGCCGGATGTTGCGCGCAATCTGTCCCTTGATCGGCATTGCCGGCGGAGCGAGCTTCAGTCCGTGCTTCTTGAGCTTGGCCAGAAACAGCGGCGCGGCCGCGTTCTGCCACAGCAGCGACTGGCCGTCCTGCGACCACAGCCATGCCGGTCGCGAATCCCCCTCATGCTGCTGCACGCGGCGGGCGCTCGGCGATGTGGTCCAGTCAGCATCCATCTACGACAAGTCTCTCCGTTCCGGGACGCGCGACACGCGTTTTCGTGCCATTTCAGGACAATTTGCGCCCGGACGCTAAGGTTTCTTCAATATAGGGTGCATTCCCCAGGGTCCAGTGCGGCACGTCGGCAGGGCCTGCCGTTCGGGTGAGATGGTTAAATGCGGCACTGTCTCCGGCAGGTCGTCAGGTGGCAAAATCGGTGCTTGTCATCCCGGGATTCTCCACCTATGTTCCGCCCGCTTTCGGGACGCGCCTTCCGCCGCCCCTTGCAGAGCATTTGCCGCCTTAGCTCAGTTGGTTAGAGCGCTAGATTGTGGATCTAGAGGTCCCCCGTTCAATCCGGGGAGGCGGTACCATTCCCTCAGTGGCACTATTGAGCCAGGCGCAGAGCTGACAGGTCGTTGGCGATTGCCTCGAACGTGGTCTTGAGCTCGCTGGACGCTTCGGGGAAGCGCGCACGATCTGCCGTTGTCGCGCAGTTGGTCAGCAATGCCTGCACCACCGCTGGGGTGCTCTGGGTCACCGTGCTTGTCGCCAGCCCGATCGTGTAGACCGTGATCCCGGCCGCCTTGGCATTGGCGCAGGTTTGGGCCGTGCGGTCATTCATCTGCGTGACCAGTTGCGCGTTGGTGGCGGTCACTGGACCCAGGCGCGTGACGTTGCCCCCACTGGTCGAGTTCGCATTGGTATTTTGCGAATTGTAGGGGAAGCCATAGGCGCTGTTATACGCGGAGCCATTGCCGTTGTTGGTCTGGTAGGCGGTGTTCTCGCCATCGGTCATGATGATCATCACCTTGCTGATGGCTTCGTCATAGGCGCCGCCCTGGGTGAACGGCTCGGTGGGTGACAACACCCGCATGCCCCAAACCGCCCCCATGTGGATATTGGTGCCGCCTTCGGCCTGCATGTTGTTGATCGTGCTGATCACGGTGGCCGGCGTCGCGGTCAGTGGCAGGATCGGCGTGCGCGTGCAGTCGGCATTGGGGCCGCTCGAGAACGTGCTTCCCGATGTTCCCTGATAATACTTGCAGACCCGCTCCTGGAGCTCGCGATCGCTCAGCCCGATGGGCACGTAGCTGCCCGTGCACGTGCCGTTGCGGGTCTGCACCGAGCTGTTGCCCGACCAGCTTGAATAAGTTGCGCTGCGGCAGGTGCAGCCGGGTGGCCGGTTGCCGTAGAACGCGTTGGGATAGAGGGTATTGCTGGTAAAATTGGTGGACCCGCCGGTTATGGTACTGCTGATCACCGTGGGCGTGCTCCAGCCCGACCAGCTCGACGTGCGCCGCTCGACGAAATCGCAGCGGGGATTGCCGTTGGACGGCCGGTCGCAGATTGCCGGACTATCGTCGATGTAGTTGTTGCCACCCACCGCGCTGGGCATGTCGGGCGAGAACAGGGGCACGAATTTCGTGTTCCCCGCCAATGGTGTCGTATCGTCGGTGTCGAGATATTCGGTGGTCAGCGTGCCGCTCTTGATGTGTGGCCTTGCCTCGACGCAGCCACGCCAGGCTTCGCCGGTCGCCGTGAACAGCGCAGAGCGCGTGGGCAGCGCCACAGTGGGAGCGACATCCTCGTCGTCATCATTGTCGAAGTTGTCGTTGGCGATGACGGAGGCGCCGCCCGTATCCATCCAGCTGGCACCGGCATTGCCGGCGCCGACATTGACGAACATGGTGAAGGGGACAATGCCGATGCGGACGTCTTCCACCAGTTGCGCGCCGGCGGCCGGCACACAGGTATTGGAATTTCCCGGCGCGTCGACCACCTTGTCATACATCAGGATGTAGGTGGCGCATTTGGCGGCGTCCACCAGCCTTGTCATGCGGCTGGAGGACTGCATCGAGCCCGAATTGTCCAGCACCATGACCACTTCGAGTTCGAGTTTCTTGCGCGTGGCTTCCGACTGAATGCTGGCACTCATGGTCGGCACGCCCACCAGGCTCACAAAGGTTGTCGGCATTTGCATCTTGGCGACCAGCAGGAGCGAGCCGTCGTCGACATTGACTTGAATGTCGGACACCTCGGCGGTGACGCCGAACTGGCCCGACCCGCTCACAATGCCAAGCCGGTCGCGCAGCAGGGCCTGGGCCTTGGACTTTATATCGGCGGTGTTGAGGGGCTTCACAAAGATCAGCGGCTGCAATGCGAGCGCCGCCGCATCCAGCGCGACCTGCGACCGGTTCCTGGTCTGCTCGAGCGACACATAGTCCACCACGGCACCGGCCAGGGCCACCAGAACAATGGCCATCAGGCCGAACAGCACGGCGAATACGCCGCGCTCGTCACGCCCGAAACGTCTGGCCAGGGAGAGGAAGCGATGCATGGCGCGGGCACCCATGGGTTCTCGGCCCCACTGGGGAGCCGCCCGAATGTCGCGGATAATCCTTATTAAAGGACAACGACCTTCGTATAAAGTTGTACGCGATCATAGAGGTCGATCACGTCGGCATTGGTCATGCGGATGCAGCCGGACGACACGTTCTGGCCGATGCTCCATGGCTCTGTCGTGCCGTGGATGCGGTAGAGCGTCGAACCCAGATACAGCGCCCGCGCCCCCAGGGGATTGTCCGGGCCGCCCTCCATATGGCGTGGCAGTTCGGGCCGGCGCTGCAGCATCTCGGCCGGCGGTGTCCAGCTCGGCCATTCCGCCTTGCGGCTAATCTGGTGCGTGCCGCTCCATTCAAAGCCCGATTTGGCGACGCCAATGCCATAACGCAGGGCACGCCCGTCCCCGAGCACGAAGTAGAGGAAATGCGCCTGCGTATCGACCACGATCGTGCCGCTGCGCTCGCTGGTGGGATATTGCACGACCTGCCGCAGATAGATCGGGTTGACCTGGGTGTTGCCCTGCAGCGCCAGTGCATGACGTGGCGCGCCCTGGACGATGGTGACGCCCGGCGGCGGCGCAAAGCGCCAACCCGGCTGCAACCCCGCGCCCTGGGCCGGCACCAGCGCCGACAGGCAAACCGCTAATGCCAGCAGACCCGTGCCGGCCGTCTTCATTCCGATCATGGCGACATCCACATTCCGCCGGCGACCCGGCTTTGGCTGCAGACTGCCGCAAAATGGCCAATACGCCGTGAAGCGGCATGGTTAAGCCATTGATCGCACTGTTGGTTAGCGGTTGGTAAGCAGCCTAGAGGAACACAGAGCCGTCGCCCGAAGCCTGTGCCCCGCTGCCCAGCACCCGGCTGAGCGCGGTGCCCAGCTGGTCGGTGGTGAACGGCTTGACCAGCACCTCGTTGACGCCCAATTCACGGGCCCGCGCAATATTGTCCCGGCTGGCATAGGCCGTCATCAGGATGACCGGCGTCTGCGATGCCGCCCCGAGCCGGGGATCGCGCAGCACCGTCATCACGCCCGCGCCGCTCACATCGGGCATGTACCAGTCCATCAGCATCAGGTCGAACGGCTCGCCGAGCAGCGCGAGTATCGCCGCTGCACCGCCTTCGGCCTCGACGATCTGGCCGACGCCCAGTTTCTTGAGCCCGTTGGCGGATATGGCGCGTGCATAGGCGTTGTCGTCCACGACCAGGGCTCGCAGGCGTCCGGGAATAATCACCGCATCACGTCCTCGAAAATCCGCGCCGCCGCAAATTGAGGCGGCTGGTCGTTGCTGGTTCTTTGTCGAATATAGGTGTGCCGCGATTCCAACGGGTGAGCGGCCGTCTAAGCATTCCCACGTCCTCGATTAGTGAAAGTGCGTTGCCCATGTCAATCGAGTCGGATGGCCTGCCGCGTTGTCCCTGGGCCGGCGATGATGCGCTTTACCGCCACTATCATGACCGCGAATGGGGCCGGCCGGTCACCTCGGATATCAGGCTGTTCGAGAAGATCTGCCTCGAGGGCTTCCAGTCAGGTCTGTCCTGGATCACCATCCTGCGCAAGCGCGAACGCTTCCGCGAGGTGTTCCACGGTTTCGACATTGCCAAGGTCGCCGCCATGGACGAGGCTGACATCGAGCGCCTGCTGCTCGATCCGGGCATCATCCGCCATCGCGGCAAGATCGCTGCCACCATCAACAATGCCCGGCGCGCACTCGCCATTCAGGCCGAATTCGGCTCGCTCGCCGCCTATGTCTGGCGCTTCGAAACCCGCCCTGAACACCGCCCCGATGACCTGAGCTGGGAAAACCTGCGCCGCCTCGCCCAGACCGAGGCCTCGGTGCGGCTGTCCAAGGATTTGCGCAAGCGCGGCTTCGCCTTTGTCGGCCCCACCACCTGCTACGCCTTCATGCAGGCCATGGGCCTGGTCAACGACCACATCGAGGGCTGCTTCTGCCGCGACGAGGTCGAAGCCGAGCGCCACGCGCTGGTGCGGCCGAAATAGAGCGGACGCTCAGCCGGTCACCCTCCCCCTTGCGGGGAGGGTAGTGCAGCTAGGCCAAAGGCCGTAGCGAAACTAGGGTGGGGGGTGATAAGCCCCGACATGCGGGCCAAACGCCCCCCACCCTTGATCCCTCCCCGCAAGGGGGAGGGAGACGACTGGGAGTCCTGGGTGACAGTGTGCTCTCCTTGCCACACTCGGCCGGCACTGCGACAAGCCGCCACATCCCTGCTTGCAGATCACGGAATCGCGAGCTAGAAGCCAATCGTCCATCAAAGCCAACCCGAGGGAGGCAGCTACATGACAGTCATGTTCGAACTCCGCCAGGGTGATCACGCGCGGCATTGCGCGCGAGGTTAAAGCCTCGCTCCCTGCCATCTCGGTCCTCGCGACCGCGGACACTTTCCTAGCCACCACATCGCGATGAACTGAACCGGGCCGTTTTGCGTCCCCGATTCCAGCCCATCCACCCAACCCATCAGAGGCCGGTCCGCGTCTTGACGCGTCCGGAAACCGTCATGACTTACAACACCCTCCCCGAGGGCAGCATCGTTCTGCGCCTCGAATTCTCCATCGCCGACGCCGTCCATCAGCGCGGCCTGCTCTCCGTGATTGCCACGGCGATCAGCGCCTGGTGGAACCGTCCACGGTTACCCGCAGATTTGCCCGCTTCGTTGCGGGCGGACATCGGCCTGCCGCCGGAACCACAGCCTGCCCATTGGCTGCAGATTTCGGCCAGCTCGAGTATTCCAGATCCCCTGCGGAGACCTGGCATGTAGGGGCAGGGGGCGCGGATTTCGGTTCGCCTCCCGGCTCAAACCATCCTCAACAGAAGGACGGCGCCTGTGCGCGCCGGATTCCGTTATGTCGTATGATGCACTCAGCGAGGGCAGTACTCTGCTGCGCCTCAATTTCAACGTCGTCGAAGCCGTCCAGCATCGTGGACTCTTCGCTGTTCTGCGCGTGGCCCTGGCCGCGTGGTGGAACCGGCCCCAACTGCCGGACGATGCCCGCCTGCGGGCCGATATGGGCCTGCCACCCTTGCCCAGGTCGGCCTTCTGGCCGGAGCCTTCGGGCGATAGCCTGCAACTGCCTCCGCCTTTCTGGAGGCTGGGCTCCTAAGGACAGGGAAGGTCGGGAAAATTCCCGGCCTTCCCTGCCGCTCTCCGTCTCGCACTGTTGTTTCCATTTCACCGATCCGCTAGGAACGGCGCGACTTGTCAGGACTTCCAGATGACCGAAAAGACCAAGCTGATCACGCCCCGTCTGCCGCGTGGCTTCGAGGATCGCACGCCCGGCGAAATCGCCGCCGTCGGCGCCATGATCGACAAGATCCGGAAAGTCTATGAGCGCTATGGCTTCGACCCGGTCGAAACCCCGCTGCTCGAGCTGACCGAGACGCTCGGCAAGTTCCTGCCCGATACCGATCGGCCCAATGCCGGCGTCTTCTCCATCCAGGACGATGACGAGCAGTGGATGAGCCTGCGCTACGACCTCACCGCGCCGCTCGCCCGCTATTTCGCCGAGAATTTCGAGACCCTGCCCAAGCCCTACCGCTCCTACCGCCAGGGCTACGTGTTCCGCAACGAAAAGCCAGGCCCGGGCCGCTTCCGCCAGTTCATGCAGTTCGACGCCGATACGGTCGGCGCCGGTGGCCCCGAAGCCGACGCCGAAATGTGCATGATGATGGCCGATGTCATGGATGCGCTTGGGCTGGCCGGGAAGTACGTGGTTCGGGTGAATAGCCGCAAGGTGCTCGACGGTGTTTTGGAAGCTGCCGGCGTAGCTGATAGTGCCAAGAAGCTGGCCGTTCTTAGGGCGATTGATAAGCTCGACAAATTTGGCCTCGAAGGCGTCAAGCTGCTCTTGGGCGCCGGACGTAAAGACGAGAGCGGCGACTTTACCAAGGGCGCCGAGTTAACCCCGTCCCAGGTCGACGCTGTTGTGATGGGTATCACGTTCAAGGCGTCCACAACCGGTGGCCCGGGGGGGAGTGCGTCGCACATCGAGTTCAAAATTCCGGCCTCTGTT
Organism: uncultured Devosia sp.; assembly: GCF_946479885.1. The sequence continues at coordinate 186,697 of NZ_CAMLHM010000001.1, read as the reverse complement.
GGCCTGCAAGGTCTAAACTCCGACCTGCTGGACGAAGGTAATGCCGAACTAGGGGCAATGCAGCGACTCTTTGATGCCGCCGGCTACGGCCCCGACCGCATCCGCATCGACCCCTCTGTCGTTCGTGGCCTCGAATATTATACCGGCCCGGTCTTCGAGATCGAACTGACCTTCAAGGTGCAGAACGAAAAGGGCCAGGACGTGGTGTTCGGCGCCGTTGGCGGCGGTGGCCGCTATGATGGCCTCGTTTCCCGCTTCCGGCGTGAGCCCGTGCCGGCCACCGGCTTTTCCATCGGCGTGTCGCGCCTCGCCAATGCGCTCAAGCTCACCGGCAATCTCAATGCCACCGAACCGGCTGGCCCGGTCGTTGTCCTCGTCATGGACAAGGAACAGATGGCTGGCTACCAGGCCATGGTCGCCGAGTTGCGCCAGGCCGGCATTCGGGCCGAAATGTTCCTCGGCAACACCAAGAATTTCGGCAAGCAGGTCGCCTATGCCGACAAGCGCAATTCGCCCATCGTCATCATCGAAGGCAGCCAGGAACGCGAGCAGGGGATCCTGCAGATCAAGGACCTGATCGCGGGCAAGCAGGCCGCATCAGCCATCTCCGACAATGCCGAATGGAAGGCCGCGCGGCCGGGCCAGTTCGAGATCAAGCGCGAAGAGCTGGTCGCCGCCGTGCAGAAGCTGTTGAGCGAGCAATGAGCACTGGCGCGCTTCGTTTTTGGAGCCTCGGTTCCTGCCCTCCCTCCCCCTTGAGGGGAGGGCCGGGGAGGGGGTGGTCAGGTGGTCCCCTAACGGACCCCCACCCTCGGTCCCTCCCCTCAAGGGGGAGGGATGCAATGGGGCCGATGGCCTTGTTCCTGCAAAGCACGGACGTAGCACCATGACCGGCGCCGCCATCCGCCGCGCCAATCTTGAAGCCCTCGTCGAAGCGCAGGGGGCCTGCCGCGCCACGCCGCCGCTGCTGCTTTCCGCCGACCCCTATTTCGATCTCGCGGGCGAAGAATTCGGCCGTCGTCTGCTGTTGACCACGGACACGTCGGGCGCCGAATATTGCCTGCGTCCCGATTTCACCCTGCCTATCGTCACGTCCTATATCGCCGATGGCGTGGGCGAGCCTGCGGCCTTCTCCTATCTGGGTCCCATCTTCCGTCAGCGCGAGACCGGCCCCGCCGAGTTCGACCAGGCCGGCATCGAGCTCCTCGCCCAGCCCGACGGCGATGTGGCGCTCGATCAGGTGCTGACCTTCGCCCGCGCCTCGCTCTCCATCTTCGGGGTGGCCCCCGATATCCGCCTGGGCGGCGTTGGCCTCTTCGAAGCGCTGCTGGTGCAGGCCGACATGCCCGAGGCCTGGCGTCCGCGCATCCGCAACCGCTTCGGCCACACCGAAGCACTCGATCGGCTGCTCACCCGCCTTGAGGCGGCGCCCGATGTCCCGCGCGAACAGCAGCCGAGCCGCCAGGCGCTGGTCGATGATATCACCGAGCAGATGGTCGCCGCCGGCCTCAGCCTCTCCGAGGGTCGCACGCCCGACGAGATCGCCGATCGCTACCTCGAACAGCAGGCGCTCGACGCCGCCCATGTCCCGGCGAGCACGCTCAAGCTGCTGCGCGATTATCTCGCCATTTCCGGCCCGGTCTTGCAGGCCCTGACCCAGGTCGAATCGCTGGCTGTCAGGCACAAGTTGATGCTCGGCGCGCCCATCCGCGCCATCCGCCGGCATCTCAACAGCCTGGGCGAAGCCCGCGTCACCTTCGACGCCAGCTTCTCGCCCCGTCTCGACTATTATACCGGCATCGTCTTTGAAATGACCGGCCCGCGCGGCGAAATCCTTGCCTCCGGCGGCCAGTATGATCGCCTGCTCGAGCGCCTGGGCGCCACCGCGCCCATCGCTGCGTCCGGCTGCTCGGTCTGGGTCGACCGTCTCGAAGCGGAGGTCGCGCCATGACCGGCAACTTCCTTACCTCGCCCCTGAGGGGAGAGGTCGGCGCGCAGCGCCGGGTGAGGGGTTCACATTCTCGGCTCGAGCCGAGGGGCCTTCACCCCTCACCCCAGCTTTGCCAGGTCGCTGCGCTCCCGGCGTCGCTACCCTCTCCCCTGAGGGGCGAGGGGACGACAGGCCCTTGTGGCTTCGTAGCCGATGGAGCCCACCCATGACCGGCATTACCCTGGCCGTGCCCTCCAAGGGGCGCCTCGAAGAACTCACCCGCGAATGGTTCGCCGCCAATGGGCTGACCATTACCCGGCCCGGCGGCGCGCGCTCCTATCTCGGCGCCATCGAAGGCCTGCCCGAGGTCACGGTGCGCTTTTTCCCGGCATCCGAAATTGCCCGCGAACTGATCCGCGGCACTATCGATTTCGGGGTCACCGGCCTTGATCTGATCCACGAGACCAGCGAAGCCGGCCCGGCTTCGGTTGTCGTTGCCAAGCCACTGGGCTTCGGCCAGGCCGATGTTGTGGTCGCAGTGCCCGATGCCTGGATCGACGTCACCCATATGCACGATCTGGCCGATGTCGCGTCCGATTTCCGCAGCCGCCATGGCCGCTGGCTGCGCATCGCCACCAAATACATCACCATCACCCGCCAGCATTTTGCCAAGGCGGGCATCGCCGAATACCGCACCGTCGAAAGTCTGGGCGCCACCGAGGCCGCGCCGGCCTCCGGCGTGGCCGATATCGTGGTCGACATCACCACGACTGGCTCGACGCTGGCGGCCAACGGGTTGCGCGTGCTCGAAGACGGCGTAATGCTGCAAAGCCAAGCCTGCCTGATCGTCTCGCGCACCGCCCAGTTTTCGCCAAAGCGCAAGGGTCAGCTGGACGCGGTGCTGGCCCGACTGGGAACCACTGCAGGATTTTAGGGAGCGGCCGATGAACGGGGAATTGGTCGAGTGGTTGGTCATCGCCGCGGCCGTCGCCGTGATCTTCTACATCCTGTGGCGCAACAATCAGGGCCGCAACGGGCCCGGCAATGGCGGTCCGGGCTAGGCGCGCAGAATGACCGTGATCTATGGCAGCGCCATCCTTATCGCGATCATTGTCGGCACGATCTACATCGCCTCCCTGCCGCGCGCGCCACGCCGGGGCGGCAGTTCCTCCGATAGCGGTCCTTATGGCGACAGTGGCGGTCCGGGCCATGACAGCGGCGGTGGGCATGGCGGCACCGATGGTGGCAGCAGTGGGGGCGGCGATGGCGGCGGCGGCGGAGGTGGCGACTAGCCGGCCATCGCCATGCCCCGCATTGCCAGGGATCGCCGATTCACGGCACAAGGCTCACAGAGGGCCTGGGGGGCATGTTGGCCGATACGCTTGAACTGACCATCCTGATGCCCTGCCTCAACGAGGCGGAGACGCTGGCCGCCTGCATCGGCAAAGCCCGTGCCTTTCTCGATCGCAGCGGCATAGCGGGCGAAATCGTCGTCGCCGATAACGGCTCGACCGACGGATCGCGGGCAATCGCCGAGCGCCTCGGCGCGCGTGTCGTTCCGGTGCCAGAGCGTGGTTATGGCGCGGCCTTGGGCGGTGGCATCCAGGCGGCCCGCGGGCGCTTCATCATCATGGGCGATGCCGACGACAGCTACGATTTTTCCCGGCTCGATGCCTTTGTCGAACAGCTCCGCGCCGGCGCCGACCTGGTCATGGGCAACCGCTTCAGGGGCGGCATAGCGCCGGGCGCCATGCCCTGGCTGCATCGTTACATCGGCAATCCGGTGCTCAGCGCCATCGGCCGCCTGTTCTTCCGCGCCTCGATCGGGGATTTCCATTGCGGCCTGCGCGGCTTCTCCCGCGCGGCAATCGTCTCGCTCAACCTGCGCACCGCGGGCATGGAGTTCGCCTCCGAAATGGTGGTCAAGGCCACCCTGGCGCATCTGGACGTACGCGAGGTTCCCACCACCCTGGCCAAGGATGGTCGCTCGCGCCCGCCGCATCTGCGATCCATCCGCGATGGCTGGCGGCACCTGCGCTTCCTGCTGCTGTTCTCGCCGCGCTGGCTGTTTCTCTATCCCGGCATCGCCCTTCTGGCGGTCGGGCTGGTCATCGGGGCCATCCTTCTGCCCGGCCCGGTGCAGTTTGGCCGGATCTCGATCGACATCCACACCTTCCTCGTGGCGGCGCTCTGCATCATCGTGGGCCTGCAGTCGATCTCCTTCGCCATCATCGGCCGCCGCTTCGCCTCGCGCTATGGTTTCATTCCGCGCTCGGGCAGCTATGATCGCGTGCTCGAGGCGCTGACGCTCGAGCGCATCCTGCTCGTCGCCCTGAGTCTGATGCTGGTCGGTATTATCGCCCTGGTCTGGGGCGTATCGGAATGGGCCACCCGCGATTTCGGCCCGCTCGACCCCAGCAGCACCATGCGTCCGGTCATCCTGGCTTTGACTGCCCTGGTCTCGGGTTTCCAGATGATGATGAGCGGCTTCATGTCCTCGATGATCAACATCCCGATCTACGAGCGCCGCATCGCCGACGATCCGACACCGCGCCAGAACGCGCCCTGAACCTCCTGGATTTTATGCTCGATCCCCTCATTCTCCTGGCGCTCGCCGCCGTCGGCATGCTGGCCGGTTTTGTCGATGCCATTGCCGGCGGTGGCGGCATGATCGCGCTGCCCGCCCTGCTGTCAGCCGGACTTCCCCCGGTCTCGGCGCTCGCTACCAACAAATTCCAGTCCGTGTTCGGCACGGGCATGGCGGCGCTCACCTATTGGCGTCGCGGCTTCGTTTCGCTCAAGGCGCTGATCCCCGCCATCGCGCTGACCTATGCCGGCAGCCTCGTCGGTGCACTGGTGGTCAAGCAGATCGATATCAGCCTGCTCGATGTCGCCGTGCCGGTGGCGCTGATCGGCATCGCGCTCTATTTCCTGTTCGCGCCCAACCTCTCCGATGCCGACAAGGCTGCGCGCCTGCCGTTCGGGCTGTTCGTGCCGGTCATGGGCATGCTGATCGGGTTCTATGACGGCGTCTTCGGGCCCGGGACCGGCTCGTTCCTGACCATCGGTTTCGTCATGCTGTTCGGCCTGGGGCTGACGCGGGCGTCCGGCAACACCAAGATCCTCAACCTGGTATCCAACCTGGCCGCGCTGACCATCTTCATTCCGGCTGGCGACGTCGTCTGGCCCGCCGCCATCGCCATGGCCGCCGGACAGCTGATCGGCGGCTACATCGGTGCGCGCACCGGCATCCGCTACGGCGCGCGCATCATCCGGCCACTGGTTGTGGTCGTGTCGATCGCCCTGGCACTGCGGCTGCTGTTCTTCTAGAGCGCCGAGCCGAAAGCGGCCTCGATGGCGCGCTGCGTCGCCGGCCCGAAGCTGCCGTCGACCGTGCCGGTATAGAAGCCGTCGCGCTTGAGCATTTCCTGGATGGCGCGACGATAGTTCGGCGAGGTATCGGCGCTGCGGATATCCTTGAACTCATCGAGCGCCACCTGCAGCCCGTTGGTCAGCGCCAGATAGGCCAGTTCGGCGGCCCGCTGTGTGTCCTTGCCGACGCCATCGCCATAGAGATAGCGCAGCGACAGCGACCAGTGACCGTTGGCATCGCCGCCATCGGACGCCTTCTGGTACCAGGCCGTGGCTTCTTCGGCGTCCTTGGCGACGCCGTTGCCCGCCAGGTACATATCGCCCAGCGCATACATAGCATAGGCATAGCCGTTATCGGCCGCCAGGCGGAACCAGTGCAGCGCCTCGGCATAGTCCTGCCGCACGCCATCGCCGGCATTGTACATGCTGCCCACATTGCTCTGCGCGGCGGGCAGGCCGGCTTCTGCGGCCTTGAGATACCAGTTGAAGGCCTCGTCGAAATCCTGCGCCACATACTCGCCGCGGTCATACATCAGCCCGACGCGGTTCATCGCATAGGCATCGTTTGCCTCGGCGGCCAGCGAATACATCTCGAAGGCATATTGGTAATCGGGCGTCTGGCCTTCATCGACGAAATAGGCCGCGTCGCCCTGGTCGAGGATGGTCTCGAGGTCATCCGGATCGTTGGGGTCGAGCGTGTTGCTCTGCGGCTGGGTGACTTCGGGCGTGCTGCCCTTGGTCTTGGTCTTCTGCGCAAAAGCATCGCCGGTAGCTGCCAGATTGAGCGCCAGCAGCAAAACCGCAGCCAGAACAATACGCATGGACATCTTCAACCCCCCTCACTCCAATCCCCTGGAAAATGAAACGTCGGCACGTTGCTGTCAAATGCCGAAAGGGGCACCCCCTTGTAGAGGGGTGGGGAACTATTCGAGCCCCGCGGCCACACGCAGGGCGGCATTGATCCGGTCCTGCCAGCCCGGACCGTCGTCCTGGAAATGCTCAAGCACCGCGCGATCGAGCCGCAGCGTCACCATTTCCTTGCCGCCTGGGGGCGTCAGCGGCTTGGCTGGCGCCGGCTCCGCGGGCTTGGTGGTTGCTGACTTAAAGGCGGCCTCAGCCTGGTCGAAGGCGCTGCCGCGCCGGGGTGTTCGCATGGAAGGTCTCGCTACTCAATCAGTTCGCGGCGTGCCGCTGACGCCAGAAAGGCCGACCGTGTCTGGCCTCTTGAGCGGGCCTCTTCGTCGATCGCCCGCAACAGGCCAAGGTCGAGGGAGACGTTGATACGCGTGGTCGAGCCAAGGTCACGGACGAGCGCAACAAGCGCAAAACTGGCCCCTTCGAGGTCCTCGGCAAATTCGCGGTCGTTGACGATCTCTTCGAGCGGTCGCGGCTCGGGAATTTTGTCGCCATCTGCCTCCATGCCCCAGACATGCAGGGCCAGCGCCTCGGCGCCGTTGGCGATAACTTCATCCATCGTGTCTCCGGCCGAGATGCAGCCCGGAAAATCCGGGAAGCTGATCCCGTATGCACTGTCTGGATCCTTATGAACGAATGCGACGTAACGCATGTTACCTCTTCAGCCAGCCGGCCTGCCGATAGACCGATCGGAGTGTTCCGATGGCGATGTCTTTGTTGGGATGAGGAACGGTCACCCGGCCGGGACGTGTAGCGTGTTTGAACTGGTGGTGGTCGCCCCGGACTTCCACGAGATACCAGCCATCTCGCTCCAGCAGGCCGATCAGTTTGCGACTATTGCGCTCAAAGTGCATGATTTCCTCACAATGCCATATGAGCACGTCATGCGCTTTCGTGTAACATAATACACATTATTGGGCGTTGCAAGGCTTCAGGCAAACCCGGCACTCGCCCTTGGCACAAGAAAAAGGCGCAGTGTTTCCACTGCGCCTTTCTCGTGAAGTTCGTGACTGGGAAGAAACGAACTCCAAAGCCTGTGATGGCCGAACTTAGAAGTCCATACCGCCATTCGGACCGGCTTGACCGGTCCGAACACTTTGCATTTTGGGCGTTGGACTTCTTAGAAGTCCATACCGCCCATGCCGCCCATCCCGCCGCCGCCCGGCATTGCCGGGGCTGCGTCCTTGGGAGCCTCGACGATGAGCGCTTCGGTGGTGATCAGCAGCGAAGCAACCGATGCCGCGTCCTGGAGAGCAGTGCGAACCACCTTCACCGGATCGATGACGCCCATGGTGATCATGTCGCCATATTCACCGGTGGCCGCATTGTAGCCGAAGGTGATCGAGCTGTTCTCGAGGATCTTGCCGACGACAACGGAGCCTTCGGCACCGGCATTGTTGGCGATCTGGCGAACCGGCTCCTGCAGAGCGCGGCGAACGATGGCGATACCAGCGGCCTGATCGGCATTGAGACCCTTGACCGTGATGGCGTTCGAAGCGCGCAGCAGGGCAACGCCACCGCCGGCCACGATACCTTCTTCAACGGCAGCGCGGGTCGCGTTCAGCGCGTCGTCGACGCGGTCCTTGCGCTCCTTGACTTCGACTTCCGTCGAGCCGCCGACCTTGATCACCGCAACACCGCCGGCGAGCTTGGCCAGACGTTCCTGCAGCTTTTCCTTGTCGTAGTCCGAAGTGGTCTCTTCGATCTGCGCCTTGATCTGGCCAACGCGGCCCTGGATGTCATCGGCCGTGCCGGCGCCATCGACGATCGTGGTGTTTTCCTTGGTGATTTCGACGCGCTTGGCAGTGCCGAGCATATCGATGGTCACGTTCTCGAGCTTGATGCCGAGTTCTTCGGAAATCACCTGGCCACCGGTCAGGATAGCGATGTCTTCGAGCATGGCCTTGCGGCGATCGCCGAAGCCAGGAGCCTTGACGGCAGCGACCTTGAGGCCGGCGCGCAGACGGTTGACGACGAGGGTCGCGAGAGCCTCACCTTCAATGTCTTCGGCAATGATCAGCAGCGGGCGCTGCGACTGCACAACCGACTCGAGCAGCGGCAGAATGGTCTGCAGGTTGCTGAGCTTCTTTTCATGCAGCAGGATCACGGGATCTTCGAGAACGGCGGTCATCTTCTCGGCGTTGGTCACGAAGTACGGCGACAGGTAGCCGCGATCGAACTGCATGCCCTCGACGATGTCGACTTCGGTATCGGCGGTCTTGGATTCTTCGACCGTGATCACGCCCGAATTGCCGACCTTTTCCATGGCCTTGGCGATTTCTTCGCCGATGAAGGCCTCGCCGTTGGCGGAGATGGTGCCAACCTGAGCGACTTCAGCGGTGGAGGTGATCTTCTTGGAGGCGGACTTCAGCGAAGCGACAACCTCTTCGACAGCCAGGTCGATACCGCGCTTGAGATCCATCGGGTTGAAGCCGGCGGCAACAGCCTTGACGCCTTCGACGACGATGGCCTGGCCCAGAACGGTCGCGGTGGTGGTGCCGTCACCGGCAATGTCGTTGGTCTTGGAAGCGACCGAGCGCAGGAGCTGCGCGCCCAGGTTCTCGAACTTGTCTTCCAGTTCGATTTCCTTGGCGACGGTGACGCCGTCCTTGGTGATGCGCGGGGCGCCGAACGACTTTTCGATCACGACGTTGCGGCCCTTGGGGCCCAGGGTCACCTTCACCGCATTGGCGAGGATGTTGACGCCGCGCAGCATCTTGTCGCGGGCATCGGTCGAGAACTTTACTTCTTTAGCGGCCATGTGAGGCGCTCCTTAAGTGCGAATTGAAACGACGGAAAGGGCAGGGAAGCCTTAGGCTTCGACGATGCCCATGATGTCGGATTCCTTCATGATCAGCAGGTCTTCGCCGTTGAGCTTGACCTCGGTGCCGCTCCACTTGCCAAACAGCACGCGGTCGCCGGCCTTGACGTCGAGGGCGTTGATCTTGCCCTGGTCATCGCGGGCGCCAGGGCCCACCGAAACGATCACGCCTTCAGACGGCTTTTCCTTGGCGGTGTCGGGGATGATGATCCCGCCCTTGGTCTTTTCTTCGCTGTCGAGGCGACGGACGACCACGCGGTCGTGCAGAGGACGAAAGCCCATGTTTTGCTCCTATGGCAGCAATTTCAATGCAATCTTGGTGCTGTTAGCACTCACCAATATAGAGTGCCAACAGATGACCGGGGATATATGGCTGCCCCCCTGACGAGTCAAGGTCGGGTGAACCCGCTTTCTTCTCGCGCGTTGAACCCCATCGCCTTAACCCGCTTACATGGCAGGACAACATGACGCGTCAATGTCTGGACAAGGATATCAGGATCACCCCCGCCAAGGGTCGGGTGCACGTGGTGTTCGACGATGCCGAGATCGGTTCGTCACTCAATGCGCTTGAACTGGACGAACCCGGCGAGCCGCTGCGCATCTATCTCCCGCGCGGCGACATCCGCGAGGACGTGCTGGAGCTGTCCGAGACGCGCACGACCTCCCCCTACAAGGGCGAGGCGCATTACTACACCATCAAGACGCTCACCGCCGATGGTCCGGACCAAGCCTGGTACTACCCCGATCCCTGCCCGCAGGTGGAGCCCATCCGCGACCACCTCGCCTTCGCGGGCGACCGGATCGAGTACAGGTATTCGGAGGTGTAGCCATCCAAAGGTCCGCCAAACTCGATCGTCACCCTCGGGTCAAGCCCGAGGGTGACGGCCGGTGGGGCGGCACTGGAGGCGGACCACGGACATGGATTCCAGCCTTCGCCGGAATGAGCCGCTGGGTAAACCGCGATCGCAGTGCCGCTCCCGCCCCGAACTTTTCCCGCCTTACCCCTTCCCCCACGCGCCAACCTGCGCCATAACGCCCTCATGACCCAGGACAACACTCTTCAGATCAAGCTGCGCCTCAAGGGCGGCAGCGGCCCGAACGCCAATTGGCATTGGGAAATCCTCGATGCCGCCGGCAAGGTGGTCAAAACTGGCTCGGCCGTCGGCCCCGAGCACAAGGCGTTCGCCACCGCGCGCATCGCCAAGGAAAAGCTGGAGCAAGCCTCCAGCCGCTGATATCGGCTGCACCAAGAGACTGCCGTGACCGCTCCCGCTTCAGTTGCCGGCTCCGGCCCTGCGCCCAGCAGGGGCGGGCCTCTGCGTGGCATCACGCTCAAGGTGGTCTCGGTCTGCTTCTTTGTCGTCATGGCGACCCTGCTCAAGGCGACGGGTACCATCCCGGCTGGTGAGCTGGTCTTCTTCCGCTGCTTTTTCGCCATCCTGCCTGTCGTCGCCTGGCTGTTGTGGCGCGGCCAATTGCGCTCGGCGCTCCACACCCGCAATCCCCTTGGCCACATCGTGCGGGCGCTGGTCGGCGCATCGTCCATGGGACTGGGGTTTTTCGCGCTGACCCGGCTGCCGCTGCCCGAGGCCACCGCCATCGGCTATGCGGCGCCCCTGCTCATCGTGGTCTTCAGCGCCCTGCTGCTCAAGGAGCGGGTCCATGTCTTCCGCTGGACGGCCGTCAGCGTCGGCCTAGTCGGCGTCGTCATCATCCTCTGGCCGCGGTTGACCCTGTTCACCGGTGGCGCGCCCTTGGGCGATGCCGAGGCGGTCGGCGCCATTGCTGCGTTCGGCGGCGCCATATTGACCGCCTTCGCCCTGATGCAGGTGCGCAAGCTGACACGCACCGAGCGCACCGAAGCCATCGTGGTCTATTTCTTCATCAGCGCCAGCGTGCTGTCGCTGGCCACCATCCCCTTCGGCTGGGCCATGCCCACGCCCGAACAGGCGGCTCTGCTCGTCGGCGCCGGCTTCGCCGGTGGCGTCGGTCAGCTGCTCATGACCTCATCCTACCGCTATGCCGACATGTCGGTCATCGCGCCCTTCGAATATGTGTCGCTGCTGCTGACGCTGGTGATCGGCTTTGTCGTCTTTGGCGACGTGCCGACGCTGGCCATGATCATGGGGGCGCTGATCATCGTCGCGTCGGGCATCGCGGTGATCCTGCGCGAGCACTATCTGGGGCTCGACCGCGTCAAGGCGCGCGAAGCGAACACGCCTTAGCAACAAACGCTGTGGTTGGGGAGGGCTGGCAGAGGGAGGACGTCGCCTAGCCCGCTACGGCCATTTCCGACCAGCCCTGGCGTTTGCGATAGATGGTGGACGGGCTGATTTCGAGCGCCGCGGCGGCCAGCGAGACATTGCCGCCAAAGCTGGCAATGGCGTCCTCGATGATGCGCTGCTCCTGCCGCCACATGGGCAGGATGGCCTGCCGCCGGTCGCCGCGCAAAGCCGGTTCGGCCGGCGCTGCCACGCCGCGCGACTCGATGTCGGCCGCCGACAGCATCGACATGGTGATCTCGCCGCCGTCGCACATCACCACCAGGCGCCGCACCAGGTTCTGCAGCTGCCGCACATTGCCGGGCCATTCGGCCGCGGTCAGCAGGCCTGCGACATCGGGCGCGAAGCCTGAGAAATGCTTGTGTTCCTCGGCGGCGTAGCGCGCTAGGAAATGGCGGGCCAGCACCATGACATCGGTCGGCCGCTGCCGCAGCGGCGGCAGGTGAATGGGCAATACATGTAGCCGATAAAACAGGTCCTCGCGGAAGCGCTTTTCGGTGATCAGCTGCATCGGATTGCGGTTTGTGGCGCAGATGACCCGCACATCGACCTGCCGCACACCCGCCTCGCCCACCCTGCTCAGCGTGCCTGTCTGCAGGAACCGCAGCAGCTTGGACTGCAGCGACAGATCCATCTCGCCGATTTCATCGAGGAACAGCGTGCCGCCATCGGCCAGCTCGGCTGCGCCCTTGCGATCGTCATGCGCGCCGGTAAAGGCGCCGCGCGCCACCCCGAACAGTTCGCTTTCCATCAGGTCGCGGGGAATGGCAGCGCAGTTGATGGCCACCAGGCGCTTGCCGAAACGCGGGCCGGTCGCGTGCAGCGCCTCGGCGCAGACATCCTTGCCGGTGCCGCTTTCACCGGTGATGAAGACCGGCGCCGATGAGGCGGCGATCCGCCCGATCTGCTCATAGACAAATTGCATGGCGCTGGAGGCGCCGATAAATCCGGCGAAATCCGAACGCCGCTCGCTGCGCGGCGCAATGCTGAGTGCGCGGCCCTTGCCGTGGCGCTGTGCCAGTTCGCCGATGCGCCCGGCCATGGCCGGGCCGTTGACTGGCTTGACCACATAGTCATGCGCGCCCGCCCGCATTGCCCCGACAGCGGCCGATACCGAGGCGCCGTCTGACACGGCAACAAACAGTGCGCCATCCGACAGGCGAACCAGTCGCCCGACGGCGTCGTCGCTGCGCTCGCTGAGATCGCCGAGGCAGGAGAGATCGGCCAGGATGATGTCGAAAGCCGTATCGCGCAGCAGATCGGCCGCCTGCCGTCCACCTGCCGCCACGGTGATGCGCACGCCATGGCCCAGGCTCTGGGCAAGCGTTTCGGCAACCAGCTGCGCGTGCTTCTCGTCGCCATCGACAAGCAGCAGCCGCCCTTGCGGCTCGCCATCGTGTCGGTTGTGCATCGCCATGCGGCTCGGTCCTCGTTCCGATAACTCACTATGCCGGTTGTCCGGCGTTGCCGCTCTGTCCCGGTGTTGCCGCGATTGTTCCCCAACAGGGTAAACAAACCGTTCCGCCTGTGTTGCATTTTGCCTGTCCGCCGATGGACTTGCCGCTTGCCTCACCAGTGTTCGCACGATTAAGTCTGCCGCCATGCAGAGGAAGTCCGGAGACGAAGCGGGGGCGCGCGGTTTCGCGCAGTCAGGGGTGCGCATCGCCAACGAGCGGGCGGTGATGACGCTTATCGCGCTCAATCCGGGCGCCTCGAACGCCGATCTCGCACGCCTGTCGGGCCTGGGGCCGCAGACCACATCCCGTATCGTGTCCGATCTCGAGGCGCGCGAACTGGTGCTGCGCGGCGATGTCCTGCGCGGCCGGCGTGGGCAGCCGGCGACGCCGCTTTTTCTCAACCCCGACGGCGCCTTCGGCATCGGCATCGAGATCGGCTGGCGCCACTTCGAAGTGCTGCTGCTCAGCATGGCGGGCGTGACCCTGGCCCGAATCCGCCGCAGCTATTGCTGGCCGGATTTCCGCGCCATCTTTGCCGAGGTCAGCGCCGAGGTCGCCACCATCCGCGCCGGCATGACGGCGCAGCAGGCCGCGCGCCTGGTCGGCATCGGTGTTGCCAGCCCATCCCGCCTGGATCGCCATCTCCATCGGCTGGGGGCGCCCGCCGAGCAGGCGGAGCTGTGGCGCGGCGCTGATATCGCCGCCGAACTGGGCCGGGCGCTGGGCGAGCCGGTGGCCTGGTTCAACGACGGCAACGCCGCCTGCTGGTCCGAATTCATCGCCCACGCGGCGCCGCGGCCCAGCGGCCTGGCCTATTTCCAGGTCGGCACGCTGGTGGGTGCGGGCATCGCCATGGATGGGCAGGTGTGGGAAGGGCGCACCGGCAATGCCGCCAATCTGGGCGCCATCCTGGTGGCCGACGCCCAGGGGCAGGCCAGCTACGTCTATACCATCGCCTCCATCCTGGCGCTGGAGCAGCGGCTCGATGCGGCGGGCCACACACCGCCGCGCGGCGACCCGGCGAACTGGAACTGGGAGAGCCTGGAGCCTGTCGCCACTGCCTGGCTCGATGATGCCGGCCGGGCTCTGGCCAGTGCCGTGATCAGCACCCGGGCGGTCATGGAGCTTGATATGGTCATCATCGACGGCGTCATGCCCCGGGCCGTGGTCAAGCGCCTGCTGGAGCGGGTCGAGCATCACCTGGCCGGGTTTCCGCCTCATAGCGCCGACCGTCCCCCGGTGGTCATGGGAAAGCTGGGCGGCGTCGCCGGAGCCACCGGGGCGGCCCAATTGGTGCTGTTCCACCGCTTCTTCTCGCGCGGCTGGAGCATCTTCGTCACCTGATCCAGGCAAAATAGGCTTGGGCAGGCGCCCCTCCGCGCTTTTGCCGCCTCTTGCGCGATGCTAAGAGAAAGGGCCGAATCCCGGCATTTGAAGGGTTCCGAGGTCCGCCCGTGCAGGCATTGGTCTACACGTTCATCGCCCTTGCCGCTGTCGCCATCGGCGCAGCTGCCTATTTCGGCCTGACCTTCACGCCATCAGAGGCCATGCTGGCAGCGGTGGTCTTTGGCTGTGTCTGCGTGGTGCTGCTGGAGCGCAGCTTGCGGCAACGGGCCGAAAACCGGCTGGAAAAGGCCATCGAGGACCTGTCGCGCCTGCTCGCCACCGATGCCCAGGCCGGCGCCGTACTGGGCCAGCGCATCAATGCCATGACCGATCTGAATGCCGGCGCCCGCCTCGAAGGCGTCGAAGCCGATATTTCGGTGCTGGGCACCGTTATCCGCCAGGTGGCCGAGGCCGTGGCCGAGATTGAGGATCGCGTCGCCAAGCCCGCCGCGCCCGCTCGCGACCGGATGATCGCCGCTCCGCCACCGGTGGCGCGCGAGCCCGATCCCACCATTCCGCTCGAAATGCTGCGCCAGGCCGTCGCCGAAAACCGGCTGATCTATCACATCCAGCCCGTGGTCACCCTGCCGCAGCGCCGCCCCCAGGGCTATGACCTGGTGCCGCGCCTGATGCTGGAAGATGGCGATCTGGCCGACCGCGCCGATTTCATGCCGCGCCGCGGCGGCGAGGACGTGCTCCGCCAGATCGAGGGCACGGGACTGGTCGAGGCCATCACCATCTGCCGACGTGCCCGCACCAGCGGCCAGCCGATCACGCTCTACATTCCGCTGTCGCGCGCGACGCTGGGCGATTCGGCATCGTCCGAGCAGTTGATCGTCTCGCTCGAAGCCAACCGCGCCATTGCCCCGGGGCTGATCTTCGTCATCGGCGAGCTCGATTGGCAGTCGCTTACGACAGGCGAGCGGGCCATTGCCGATGCCGTGGCCAAGAAAGGCGCCGGCTTTTCCATCGCCAATGTCAAATCGCTGCGCGTCGACGTGGCCGAGTTGGCGGCGCAGGGCGTTCGGTCGCTGCGCATCGACGCCGCCCGCTTCATCGATGAGCCCGAGGTCTTCACCGATTTCCACGCCTCCGACATCGCCAACTATGTGGCGCGTTTCGATGTGAAGCTGCTCGGCACCGGCATTGCCAATGAAAGCCAGATCGTCGAACTGCTCGAAGATGGCATTACCCTGGTCCAGGGCCCCTATATCGGGGCCGCCGGCCCGGTGCGTCCGGACCTGGTGACCGAGCCGGCCCGCCAGGCCCCGCAACTGCGCCGGGTCGAATTCTAGGCTCTTGGCCTGCGGTGATACCAAAGCACATATCGGTTTCTGCTTGATCCCGAGGGGCAAGCTGCCACATAGAACGCCTGTCCTGTACGCATCGGAATAGCGCGATGACCAGCCCCCTGCCTTCCATCTCCGGCCTCTCCGACCTGGCCGGCCGCTACGACGCTGTGCTCAGCGACGTATGGGGCGTCGTCCATAATGGCGTCGAAGCCTTCCCAACCGCCGTCGATGCACTGGCCGAGTTCCGCCAGGCCGGTGGCAAGGTGGTGTTCATCACCAATGCGCCCCGCCCCTCCGGCCCCATCGTCGAGATGCTCGATCGGCTCGGCGTCCACCGCCAGGCCTATGACGCCATCGTCTCGTCGGGCGACGCGACGCGGGTGATGATCGCGAAATACCGCGGCAGGGCCATCCACCACGTCGGCCCGGCAACCGAGGACGACCTGCTCTATGAGGGCCTCGACGTGCGCCGGACCGGTGCCGATGAGGCCGAGGTCGTTGTCGTCACCGATCTCGATACCGATGACGACACCCCCGAAATGTACCGCGAGCGCGCCAAGCTCTGGCTCAGCCGCAAGCTGCCGATGATCTGCGCCAATCCCGACCGGGTCGTCGAGCATGGCGACAAGATCATCTATTGCGGCGGCGCCCTGGGCGACCTTTATGCCGCTATGGGCGGCATGGTGCTGATGGCCGGCAAGCCCTACCAGCCCATCTACGAGGAAGCCTTCCGCCTGGCCGAACAGGCCGCCGGGCGCTCGCTCGACAAGTCGCGTGTCCTCGCCATCGGCGACAGCGTACGCACCGATGCCACCGGTGCCGCCAAGTTCGGCATCGACCTGCTTTTCGTCACCGGCTCCATCCATGCCGCCGAGCTCGACGCTTTCGGCAAGCCCGACCCGCAGGCCATCGCCGACCTGGTGGCGCCCAGCCGCGCCCGTATGGCCGGCTTCCTGCCACGCTTGAGCTGGTGATCCAGTGACGGGTTTTATTCGCCTCAACAGCCTCGACACGGTTCCTGCCGCGCTCCGGGGTGCCTATGTCGCCATCGGCAATTTCGACGGCGTCCATCGCGGCCATCAGTCGGTGCTGACCACGCTCAAGGAGCGTGCCGCCGAGGCGGGTGTGCCGGCCATGGTGCTGACCTTTGAGCCGCATCCGCGTGACGTGTTCGCGCCCACGCCCTTCATGTTCCGCCTCACCGACGGCGACGCCAAGGCGCGCCTCGCCGAGGCCTTTGGGCTCGATGCCATCACGGTGCTGGGTTTTGACCGCGACTTCTCCCAGATCGAGGCCGAGGATTTCGTCTCCCGCTTCCTCGTCGATGCCCTCGGCGTCACCGGCGTCATCGTCGGCGCCGATTTCCATTTTGGTCGCCAGCGCCGCGGCACCCCGACTTTCCTCAAGGCATCGGGCGAAGCGCAGGGCTTTGCCGTCGAAACGCTCGACCTGATGGATGAGGGCGACGAGGTGATCTCGTCCTCGCGCATCCGTGCCGCTTTGTCCGAAGGCGCCGTCACCGCCGCCAACCGGCTATTGGGCTATCACTGGTTTTTCGATGGCTGCGTGGTCAAGGGCGACCAGCGGGGCAGGGAGCTTGGATATCCCACCGCCAACACCATGACCCATGCCAATTTCCAGCTCGCGCAGGGCGTCTATGCCGTCCGCGCCCGGCTGGGCACCCGCCTGCTCGATGGCGTCGCCGCCTTCGGCAAGCCCATGTTCAACAACCAGCGCCCGCCCTTCGAAACCCATCTGTTCGATTTCGACGAAGACATCTATGGCCAGACCATCACGGTGGCCCTGGTGTCCCACATCCGGGGACAGGAAGTATTTTCGGGTTTGGACGAACTGATTTCGGCCATGGACCGCGACAGCCGCAAGGCAAGGGATGCGCTCGCCAAGGCCCGGCCACTGAGCGATCTGGATGCCAAGCTCGGGTTTGTCGGGTAGGGGCTCTCAGTCGTCCTTCCCTCCCCCTTGAGGGGAGGGATCGAGGGAGGGGGTCCACCAGTGGTCCACGAAACGACCCCCACCCCCGCCCCTCCCCTCAAGGGGGAGGGGAGCCCAAGGCCGGTAGTCTATTCCCCAAATCATCCTTTGCCCCATCCGCCCCGCCTTGCTAAAAGGCGCCCAAATCCTCCTTACCGATTGCCGTTTCCATGACCGATACCGCCGCGGGCGCCACCGAAACCGATTATTCGGCCACCCTGTTCTTGCCGGAGACCAACTTCCCCATGCGCGCCGGGCTGCCCGAGCGCGAGCCGGGCTGGCTCAAGCGCTGGCAGGAGATGGACATTTATGCGCTGCAGCGGGAACAGGCCAAGGACCGGCCGCTGTTCACCATCCATGATGGCCCGCCCTACGCCAACGGCAACATCCATATCGGTCACGCGCTCAACAAGACGCTCAAGGATATCGTCTCCCGTTCCATGCAGATGCTGGGCTACAACTCGGCCTATGTGCCGGGCTGGGATTGCCACGGCCTGCCCATCGAGTGGAAGATCGAGGAACAGTACCGCGCCAAGGGCAAGGACAAGAACGAAGTTCCGATCGTCGAATTCCGCCAGGAATGCCGCACCTTTGCCGAGCAGTGGGTTGATGTGCAGCGCGAGGAATTCAAGCGCCTCGGCGTGCTGGGTGAGTGGGACAACCCCTACCTCACCATGAGCTTCGATGCCGAAGCCCAGATCGCCCGCGAGCTGATGAAGGTGGCAACATCAGGCCAGCTCTATCGCGGCAGTAAGCCCGTCATGTGGTCGGTCGTCGAGCGCACGGCGCTGGCCGAAGCCGAGATCGAGTACGCTGACTATGAGAGCGATACGATCTGGGTGAAGTTCCAGACCTCGCATATAGCGGCTGCCGCCGGATCTGGCGTCCAGGACAATATCGATCGCCGAGAGCACCTGACCGGCGCCTCGGTGGTCATCTGGACCACTACGCCTTGGACCATCCCGGCCAACCGCGCCATCAGCTTCTCGTCCAAGGTTGCCTACGGCCTCTATGAGGTCACCAAGGCGCCCGATGGCAATTGGGCCTCGACCGGTGAGAAATATGTGCTGGCCGACAAGCTGGCTGCCGAGACCTTTGCCAAGGCCAAGGTCGAGGAATTCGTCCGCCTGCAGGATGTGCCGCCAGCCGTGTTGGCCGGGCTGCAGTGCCATCACCCCCTGCGCGGGCTTGGCGGCGGATACGAGTTCGAAGTGCCGCTGCTCGATGGCGAACACGTCACCGATGACGCCGGTACCGGTTTTGTCCACACCGCGCCCGGCCATGGTCTCGACGACTTCGAGATCTGGATGAATTCGGCGCGCCTCTTGGGCGAAAAGGGCATCGACACATCAATCCCCTATGTGGTGGGCGATGACGGCTTCTACACTTCCGAGGCCCCAGGCCTCGAAGGCGCGCGCGTCATCGACGACAACGGCAAGAAGGGCGACGCCAACAATCGCGTCATTGCCGCTCTCGCCGAGCGCAATGCCATGGTTGCCCGTGGCCGGGTGAAGCATCAATATCCCCATTCCTGGCGCTCCAAGAAGCCGGTGATCTTCCGCAACACGCCGCAATGGTTCGTCTATATGGACCGCGATATCGATGGCGCCGCTGGCGATACGCTGCGCCACCGTGCGCTCAACGCCATCGATGCCACCAAGTTCTACCCTGCAGCGGGCCAGAACCGCCTGCGCGCCATGATCGCCGATCGCCCCGATTGGGTGCTCAGCCGCCAGCGCGCCTGGGGCGTGCCGATCACCGTCTTCGTGCACAAGGCGACCAACGAAATCCTCAAGGACGATACGGTCAACCACCGCATCGCCCAGAGCTTCGAGGAAGAGGGCGCCGACGCCTGGTACAAGCCGGGCGCCGCCCAGCGCTACCTCGGCGATGCCTACAAGGCCGACGACTACGAGATGGTCACCGACGTGCTCGACGTGTGGTTCGACAGTGGCTCGACCCACGCCTTCGTGCTGCGCAATAAACAAAAATGGCCGCATCTGAAATTCCCGGCCTCGCTCTATCTCGAAGGCTCGGACCAGCATCGCGGCTGGTTCCATTCCTCGCTGCTGGAAAGCTGCGCCACCAATGGCCATGCCCCCTATGAGGGCGTGCTGACGCACGGCTTCACCATGGATGGCGAAGGCCGCAAGATGAGCAAGTCGCTGGGCAATACCGTCGCCCCGCAGGACATCATCAAGCAGTATGGCGCCGATATCCTGCGCCTGTGGGTGGCGTCGTCCGACTATGCGGAAGACCTGCGCCTGGGCAAGGAGATCATCCAGACCACGGTCGACAGCTATCGCAAGCTGCGCAACACGCTGCGCTGGCTCCTGGGCAATATCGCCCATTACCAGCCCGGCGACGAGGTGGCTTTCGCCGATATGCCCGAGCTGGAACAGCTCATGCTGCATCGCCTGGCCCAGCTCGATGAGCAGGTGCGCGGCGCCTACAAGGATTATGACTACCGCAAGATCGTGACCTTGCTGAGCAACTTCATGAACATCGAGCTCAGCGCGTTCTACTTCGATATCCGCAAGGACACGCTCTATTGCGACCCGATCAGCTCGATCAAGCGCAAGGCTTCGCTCACGGTGCTCAACCACCTGTTCGATTGCCTCACCGCCTGGCTGGCGCCGATCCTGGTCTTCACCATGGAAGAAGTGTGGCTGGAGCGTCACCCGGAAGCCGGCTCGTCGGTGCACCTGCGCCAGTTCCCCGAAGTGCTGCGCGAATGGCTCAACGAGGGTCTCGCCAGCAAGTGGACGCTGATCCGCGCCGTGCGCCGCGTCGTTACCGGCGCGCTCGAAATCGAGCGCCGCGAAAAACGCATCGGCTCATCGCTCGAGGCCGCGCCCAAGGTGTTCATCACTGACGAGCGCTACCTCACGGCTTTGGCCGGCGAGGATCTGGCCGAGATCGCCATCACCTCGGCCATCGAGATCGGCAATGCCGAGGCGCCGCCCGAGGCCTTCACCCTCGATGATGTCCCCGGCGTCGCCGTGGTCCCGGCCCTCGCCCAGGGCACCCGCTGCGCCCGCTCGTGGAAGGTGCTGCCCGAGGTTGGCTCCGACAAGGACTATCCCGACGTCTCCCCGCGCGACGCCCAGGCGCTGCGCGAACGCGCTGCGGCGGGATTGTAGACCCGGTGGCTCGCCACCCCCACCCTCATTCCCTCCCCACAAGGGGGAGGGAGGCCCACTCGGCGCTTGTTGAGCTTTTTGCGCATAGCCATGCGTCTCCCTCCCCCTTGTGGGGAGGGATCAAGGGTGGGGGTGCTGCGCCCAGTCATGCCTGCATTTTGGGGTCTGCTCGCCCATGAACGTCCGCGACCTCGCCAACCCCACAGTCTATCTCTCCCTGACCACGGCCATCCTCGCCTTCGGGCTCGACCGCGCCCATAAGGCATTCCAGGTCTCGGCCGACTGCATTGCCATCGGCGCGGCGACCTGCGTTGAGGTTTTCACCAGCTATGTGCCCTTCGCCATGACCGGTTGGCGCGGTGGCGAGATCGTGCGGGTCACCGATTTCTTCGACTATGTGCTGGTCTGGAATACCGGCATCTCCTACGGCCTGTTCGACAGCCTGCCGGTCTGGACCCTGGGGCTGGTGATGCTGGTCGCGATCCTGGCGCTGGGCATCTGGTGGGTGCGCGCCGAGTCGGGATTGATCCGCCTCGGGCTCGCCTTCTGCATTGGCGGCGCTCTGTCCAATGCCGCCGACCGCCTGATCTACGGGGCGGTGGCCGACTTTTTCCACCTCCATTGGGGCACGTGGTCGTTCTACATCTTCAACGTCGCCGATGTCGCGATCACCATCGGCGTACTCCTGCTGATAGCAGACCTCCTCGGCCTGGGCCGGCCGCGCAAACCGGCCACATAAACCCGGTGATGACGCGCCGGGAACATGCCAGACACGTTGCCGCCAGAATCTGGCCTTAGCTGGGATTATGCGCTATAAGCGCCGCCGACATCTTGAAGGACGTTTCATGCGTATTGGTTTGACCGGGCAGCATTCTGCTCTTGGAGCGGTTACCCGGACTTCGCTGGCCTCGCTTGGTCTGCTGCTGGCGGTGGCGCTCAGTGGGTGCACCACGGTGGAAGGCACCAACGCCTTGACCGATTTTGGCACCTTTGAACGCGAGGTCATGATGACCACGGCGCGCGGTGTCGGCCTCGTGCCCGGTGAAACGCCCAAGGAAGACCTGACCAATGCGCGTGCGCCCCTGGTGCTGCCGGCCAATGGCCAGGCTGCTCCAGCCCCGGCGCCGGAAACCGCTGTGGCGCAGCTGCCGGTCAACAGCGACAGCGTCCAGATCGATACCACCAATCTGACCGAAGCCGACATGACGCGCCTGCGCAATGCCAAGGTCGTCGACTTGCGCTCGGTTGCCGGTCGTCCGCTCACCGAGCAGGAAACCCGCACGCTGGTCGCCCGCATGCAGGCCGCGAACATGGATGTGTCGACCAACAACGGCAAGCGTCCGCTCTATCTGCCGCCTGAGGAATATTTCACCCGCGTCGGCGACGCCGACCTGGTCTGCTCGGTCAATGGCGAGCTGGTTTCGATCAACGATCCGAAATGCCCCGAAGCGGTGCGCAAGGCGATCCGCGCCACCTATACCGGCCCGACCAGCTCGGGCGTCAGTTCTGGCCCCGGTGTCGGCCTGACCTCGAAAGAGACCACGCTGGGCAACTGACGGCAGCCGCCGTTCCCATTTTTCAAGCGGCCGGATCATCCGGCCGCTTCGCCTTTTCCGCGCCGCCCGCCCGAGACATCTCTCCGGCATATGGGTCCCGCATGACATGAAAGACCGCCAGATGAGCGACACCACCCCAGCCCAACCCGATACCGGCGACCGCCTCGCCAAGGTCATTGCCCGCTCCGGGCTCTGCTCGCGCCGCGACGCCGAGGTGTGGATCACCGAGGGCCGTGTGGTGGTCAACGGCAAGAAGGTGCTCACCCCCGCCTTCAACGTTACCGACCGCGATAAGGTCATGGTCGATGGCGCCCCGCTCGCAGCCCGCCAGGGCACCCGCGTCTGGCTCTACCACAAGCCCGCCGGCCTGGTTGTCACCGAGAAGGACCCGGAAGGGCGCGAGACCATTTTCGACCATCTCGAAACCCATGGCCTGCCGCGCGTCGTCAGCGTCGGCCGCCTCGATATCAATACCGAAGGCCTCTTGCTGCTGACCAATGATGGCGGGCTCAAGCGCGTGCTCGAACTGCCCGCCACCGGCTGGCTGCGCCGCTATCGCGTGCGCGCCCACGGCACCGTCACCCAGGCGGCGCTCGACAAGCTCAAGGACGGCATCGAGATCGACGGCATCAAGTATGGTTCGATCGAAGCCACGCTCGAGCGCGAGCAGGGTTCCAATGTCTGGCTGGTCCTGGCCCTGCGCGAAGGCAAGAATCGCGAGGTCAAGAACGTGCTCGGTGCCCTCGGCCTCGAGGTGAACCGCCTGATCCGCGTCAGCTACGGCCCGTTCCAGCTCGGCGATATTCCGGTCGGTGGCGTCGAAACCATCAAGGCCAAGATGCTGCGTGATCAGCTCGGCAAGAAGCTGGCCGACGCGGCCGATGTCGATTTCGACAGCGAGATGCCTGAAGCCAACGCGCTTGAAGGCAAGCCGACGCGCGATCGCCTCACCGGGCGCGGCACCAACACGGTCGAGATCGCCCGCCAGCGCTTCCGCTTCACCGATGGCGCCGAAAAGTCCGAGGAAGAGATGCGCGCCGAGCGCCCGCGTCAGGATCGTCCCGGCCGCTTCGATAGCCGCAAGCCGGCGCCCAAGCGCGAAGAGGCCCGCGACGACGAATATGCGCCGCCGCCCCGCCGCGTGCATTTCGACGAGGATGGTCGCGCCCCGGAAGATTTCGTCGCCAAGCGCAACACCCGCATCGTCAAGCGCCCCGATCGCGACGACCAGTCTGCCCTCAGCTTCGGCAAGGCCGCGCCGCGTCCTGCTGGCGGCAAGAAGCCATTCGGCGAGAAGAAGTCGTTTGGCGACAAGAAGCCCTACGAGAAGAAGAGCTTCGGCGACAAGAAGCCGTATGAAAAGAAGGCCTTCGGCGACAAGCCGCGCGGCCCGCGCCGCGAAGACGGCGATCGTCCACGCGGTCCGCGTGCCGAAGGCGGTCGTCCGCCGCAGGGTCGCGCCTTTGCCGGCACGCCCCGTGGTCCGCGCCGCGAAGACGCTGCCGCGGCAGCGCCGCGCGAATATACGCCGCGCCTGCGTCCCGACAGCGAACGCGGCGAGGCCGCGGCCTTCAAGGGCGAGGCCAAGCGCCCCGGCCGCAATTTTGCCGACAAGCCAGCCCGCCTGCGTCCCGAGGGCGGCCGCACGTCGGCCCAGCGCGATGAGCGCCCGGCCCGCGGCGAACGCGCAACCCGTCCGGGTCGCGACGAATTCGGCTCCGAGGCCAAGACCTATGGCAAGCCGCGCATGCGCGCCGATGGCAAGCCCATGCCCAAGCGCGATGGTGCCGCACCCGCCCGCGGCCCGCGCCCGGGTGGCAAGCCAGGTGGCTTTGCCGGTAAGCCCGGCGGCCGTCCCGCAGGCGGCGCTGGCCGTCCGGCCGGCGGTCGTCCATCCGGCGGCGCCGGTCGTCCCGCAGGCGGTGGTCGTCCGGCTGGTGGTGGTGGCCGCCCGTCGGCGCCGCGTCGGCCCAAGGCCTGAATTCTCAACAGACCTCATCCTGAGCCTGTCGAAGGACGAGGTCGTGGCACCATCTCGCCACGCCCTCGTGGTTCGACAAGCTCACATGAGGGCTACTGAAAAGGTTCGCCCATGCGCATCGTCGCCGGCAAATTCCGTGGCAAGCAGCTCAACTCCCCGTCGGACGATTCCATTCGCCCGACGGCCGACCGCGTGCGCGAGTCGATGTTCAACATCCTCGCGTCGCGACTCGGTCCGGTCTTTTCAGGCGTCCGCGTGCTCGACCTGTTCGCCGGTACGGGTGCGCTGGGGCTCGAGGCGCTGTCCCGCGGCGCCAGCCACGTCACGTTCGTCGATACCGGCGCGGAAGCGCGCGGCCTGATCCGCGATCACATCGAGGCGTTCGGGGCAGGGGGCATCACCAAGCTGCTGCGCCGCGACGCCACGGACCTCGGCAAACCCGGCACGTTTGGCCAGTTCAACCTGATCTTCCTCGACCCGCCCTATGGCAAGGGCCTGGGCGAACAGGCGCTGGCCCACGTCGCCGCCAATGGCTGGCTCGCCCCGGGCGCAACCATCGTCTTCGAGGAAAGCGTCGAGGCGGCGGTGGAAATCCCCGAGGGCTTCACGCTGGATGACCGCCGGGAATATGGCGCGGCCGCCGTGCATTTTCTGACGTTTGGGGAATAGTGCCACGAGGGCGTGGCATTCTAAGCCGCCGCCTTCAAACACGCCTCGCACTTGCCGCGGATTTCCATCGTCGTCCGCTCCACCTTGAACCCCTTGGCGCCGGCCCAGTTGCCCAGCCGCTCCTCGATGACCTGGTCGGCGAACTCATCGACCTTGCCGCAGCCTTCGCAGATGGCGAAGGCGATCAGCCCCTTGCGATGGCAATGCTCGTCCGCGCAGGCCACGAAGGCGTTGAGCGATTCCAGCCGATGGGCGAGGCCGCGCTCCACCAGCTTGTCGAGCGCCCGATAGACCTGCAGCGGCGCCCGCAGCCCATCGGCGCGCAGCCGGTCGAGGATGTCATAGGCGCTCAGCGGCGCCTCGGAATGGTTGAGCGCCCCCAGCACCAGGCCCTGGTTGCGCGTCAGGTCGCCGGGAACATCGTGACTATGCGCCATGGGGCACTCTCCTGCCAAACAGCCGCGAGACGGGAACCGCCAGCGACACCAGAAACACTACCAGAGCCATCACCACAATCGAGGGACCCGAAGCCGTGTCCCATGTTCGTGAGCCGAACAGCCCGCCAACCACCGCGACGGCCCCGAGAACTGCGGCCACCACAGCCATCATTTCGGGCGTCGCGCTGAGCCGGCGCGCCGTTGCCGCCGGAATGATCAGCAGCGAGGTGATCAGCAGCACGCCGACCAGCTTCATGGCGATGGCGATGACCGACGCCATCAGGATCATCAGCACCAGCCGGCTCGCCTCCGGTCGCAGGCCCTCGGCCTCGGCCAGCTCGGGGCTCACCGTCGCGGCCAGCAGTGGCCGCCAGGCAAAGACGAGGATCGCGAGAATGGCGAGTCCGCCGCCATAGATGATGGCGATGTCCTCCACCGATACGGCGAGAATGTCGCCGAACAGAAAGCCCATCAGGTCGATACGAACAGTGGTGAGGAACCCCACCAACACCAGCCCCACGGCCAGCGTGGAGTGGCTGAGAATGCCCAGCAGCGCATCGATCGACAGCGTCGCCTGCCGCTGCAGCACGATCAGCGCGCCCGCCACCAGCGCCGCCACCGCAAAGACGCCCAACGTCATGTTGATCGACAGCAGGATCGACAGCGCCACGCCCAGCAGCGCCGAATGCGCCATCGTGTCACCGAAATAAGCCATGCGCCGCCACACCACGAAACAGCCCAGCGGCCCGGTGACGAGGGCAAGGCCGATGCCGGCGATCAGGGCGCGGGAGAAATAGTCACCGAACATGGTCGTGCCCCGTATGGTCGTGGTGATCATGCGCGTGGTCATGATCATGATGATGCTCATGCGCATGCCCTTCAGGCACCACGCAGCCATCGTCATGGTGTTCGTGGTCGTGATGGTGCTCATAGATCGCCAGCGTGCTCGCTGCGCGTTCGCCGAACAGCTTGAGATATTCGGGGCTCCGCTTCACCGCCGAGGGCGTGCCGCGGCAGCACACATGGCCGTTGAGGCAAATCACCGTATCGGTCTCGGCCATCACCACATGCAGGTCGTGGCTGATCATCAATATGCCGCTGCGCGTCGTATCGCGGATCTGCCGCACCAGCTCGTAAAGCGCCACTTCGCCGGAGAAATCGACGCCCTGCACGGGCTCATCCAGCACCAGCAGGTCCGGCTTGCGGATCATGGCCCGCGCAAACAGCACGCGCTGGAATTCCCCGCCCGACAATTCCTGCACCGCTGCCTTGAGCAGGCGACGCGCGCCCACGGCTTCGAGCGCCTCGTCGATATCGGCAGCGGAGTGCCGGCCGGTCAGCGTCATCAGCCGCTCCACGGTCAGCGGCAGGGTCCAGTCGATGGTCAGCTTCTGCGGCACGTAGCCGATCTTGAGCCCCGGCTTGCGCGTCACGCTGCCCGTCGTGGGCCGCAATACGCCCGTTGCCAGCTTGGCCGTGGTCGATTTGCCCGAGCCATTGGGCCCGATCAGCGTCACGATCTCGCCGCGCGAGATCGTCAGGTCCACGCCACTGACCAGCGTGCGGGCGCCATGCCGCACACCGGCATTGCTCAGGGTGATCAGTGTTTCCTTGGGTGCCAGCGCATCCATGCTTGTATCGGCTCCATGCTGCCGCGGCGCGATTTCCAAAAACCGCCCTTGACGTCATCAAATACGTTATAGCATAACACCGCGGCAAGTGTAATAACATAACATATCACGAGGTTGCCACATGAAGCTGTTTGCCCCCGCCACCCTGCTATCGCTGGCGCTCCTCACCAGCACGGCCATGGCGGCACCCAATGTGGTTGCCTCCATCAAGCCGGTGCATTCGCTGGTTGCCGCCGTCATGGCCGGGGTCGGCGAGCCCACGCTCATCGTCAAGGGCGCCGCCTCGCCGCATACCTATGCCCTCAAGCCGTCCGATGCCGGCGCGCTGGAATCGGCCGATATCGTCTTCTGGACCGGCCATGGCATGGAGCTGTTCCTGGCCGACTCGCTGGAAACGCTGGCGGGCAAGGCCAAAGTCGTCGAACTCGCCGACTCCCCCGGCATCACCCTGCTGCCCGTACGCGAGGGCGGCGCCTTCGAGCCGCATTCCGATGGTGATGAGGCCGAGCATGCCCACGAAGGTCATGAACATGGCGAGGGCGACATGCATTTCTGGCTCGACCCGGAAAATGCCAAGCTGATGGTCACCCAGATCGCCACCACCCTGTCCGCCGCCGACCCTGAAAACGCGACCGCCTACCAGGCCAATGCCGAGGCCGAGCTCGTTAAGCTCGACGCGCTCGAGGCCGAACTGGCCGCCACGCTGGCCCCGGTCGCCGACAAGCCCTTCATTGTCTTCCACGACGCCTACCAGTATTTCGAAGCCCGCTTCGGCCTCACCCTCGCCGGCTCGGTCACGGTCACGCCCGACGTCATGCCCGGCGCCGCGCGCATCGACGAACTCAAGGCCAAGGTGGCGGAGCTAGGCGCCACCTGCGTCTTCGCCGAACCCAATTTCGAGCCGACCATCATCTCGGCCATCAGCGAAGGTACGACCGCGAAGGCCGGTGTACTGGACCCCGAAGGCGGTGCGCTGACGGAGGGGCCCGACCTGTATCCTGAATTGCTGCGGGGGCTCGCGACGAGCCTGGTCGACTGCCTAGGCTAGTAACGGGTTCGAAGACTTCGGCTCCTTCGCCTCCCTCCCCCTTGAGGGGAGGGAATGAGGGAGGGGGTCCTTCAACTGCCACAAGGCCACCCCCTCCCCAGCTTCGCTACGGCCAGTCGGCCTAGCTTCGCTACCCTCCCCTCAAGGGGGAGGGTGGGCATCTACCGGCCATCACGTCACTCAAAACGTAACGTGCTAACATATCGGAGACATCATGCACGCTCGCCTCTTGCTGCCCCTTCTCGCCGCGACTTCCCTCGTATCCCCAGCCTTTGCCGAGGACATCTCCGCCTGGCGCCTCTTCATCGCAGATCACGCCAAGCCCATCGTCACCGCCATCGATCTTGCGACCGACAAGACGCTGGCCACCTTCCCGCTCGCCAGTCCGGCATCGCTCTACGTCACCCATTCCGGCGACGCGGTCTATGCCGTGCAGGGCGCCGGCAACCAGGTCTCGGCCATCGCGACCGGCATCCATCGCGATGACCATGGCGACCACGGCGATATCGAGATCACCGAACCCGCTGCCATCGAGGCCACCGTCCCCGGCACCAAGCCGGTCCATTTCGTCGAGCATGGCGGCAAGATCGCCCTCTTCTTCGACGGCGAGGGCAAGACACGCGTCGTCAGCGAGGCCGACTGGCTCGATGGCGGCGCGGTCGCTGCTGCCGAGTTCGACAGCGGTGCCCCTCATCATGGCGTCGCCGTGCCCTGGGGCGACTACACCATCGTTTCGGTGCCCAATCCGGCCGATCCGACCACTTTGCCCATCGGCGTCAATGTGCTCGACCCATCCGGGGCTATTGTCGGCGGTCTCCACGCCTGTCCGGACCTGCATGGCGAAGCGTCATCGGGCAACATGCTGGCCATTGCCTGCGCCGAGGGGCTCTTGATCGTCACCGGCTCCGGCGCGCCTGAAATCACGCTGCTGCCCTACGCCGACCTGCCGGAGGGCAAGTCGACCACGCTGCTGGGTGGCATTGGCATGCAGTACTTCCTGGGCAATTACGGAGCCGACAAGGTGGCGATCATCGACCCCACCGCCGACAAGCCGTTCCGCCTCGTCGACCTGCCCACCCGCCGCGTGCATTTCGCGGTCGATCCGATCCGGCCGAAATTCGCCTATGTCTTCACCGAGGACGGCAAGCTGCTCCAGCTCGACGTCGTCGCCGGTACCATCGCCCGGTCCCTCCAGG
This sequence comes from uncultured Devosia sp., assembly GCF_946479885.1. The sequence goes on along the minus strand of NZ_CAMLHM010000001.1, from coordinate 157,589 downwards.
TCACCGAGCCCTATTCGATGGATGGCGAATGGAGCCTGCCGCGTCCGCGCATCGCCGTGGCCGGTGACGTGGTGGCGGTGACCGATCCCAACAAGGGGGTGGTGCATCTGGTTGATGTCGCGAGCTTTGCCGAAGCGCGAACTATTCCGGTGGCCGGCGCGCCGTATGGTATTGTCGCAGTTGGCGGTTCGGGAACGGTGCACTAACTCACCTCTCCCTTGGGGGAGAGGTCGGCTTGCGAATGCAAGCCGGGTGAGGGGGCCTTCCCCGATCATCAAACCCGGTAGAGGCCCCCTCACCCGCCGCTGCGCGTCGACCTCTCCCCCAAAGGGAGAGGTGAAGATCTACTTGATCGGGCCCTTGAAGATGAAGAACGCGCCCAGGCCGATCATGGCGAACCCGACGCCGTGGTTGAGCGTCAGCTTCTCGCCGAAATAGAACACCGTGAACACGGCAAAGACCGAGAGGGAGATCACCTCCTGGATGGTCTTGAGCTCGGAGGGCGAATAGACCGCCTCGCCGATGCGGTTGGCGGGGACCGCCAGCCAGTACTCGAAAAACGCGATGCCCCAACTGATCATCACGGCGATCCACAGCGCCGAAGTCGGCCACTTGAGGTGCCCGTACCAGGCGAAGGTCATGAAGATGTTGGAGGCAAGCAGCAGCCCGATCGGCGCCAGCGTGGCAAAGTTGAAGCCCAAGGGCGCCTCCTAGCGCAGGTGATTGGTGGGCTGCTCGAGCCCGAAAATATCGTCCGTCAGGCTGTCCATCCGCTCGCGGATCAGCGCCTGCGCGTCATACAGGCCGCGGTTGTAGAAATATGCCCCCATCTTGTCCACGAAGAACATCATCAGCATCTCCGCCGGTATGGCGCCGATCTGATGGTCCAGCTCTTCGCGGAAATAGTCCTGGATCTCCCCGACAATGGCCTTGGTTTCTTCCTTGGTGAACTTGATCGGCTTCATGGTGGACACTCCTTCAGCCTGCGTTCATAGCGCGAGTCGTTGATTGCGGGCTGGCTCAGTTTCGGCCAAATTCGCCCCACCCTCGGAGGAGACACCCATGCTGGTCCGCGCCTCGCTTGTCGCGCTGTTCGCGCTCGTAACGCCTACTCTTGCCGAGGAGATCGCCTGCGAGGGCGCCTTCGCCATCGACAGTTCCGAGGCGCGGCTGATCGAGCTTTACGGCGCCGACAATGTCGTCACCGGCATCGTCCCGGGCCCCGAGGGCAGTGAAATGCTGGCCACCACGGTCTTTCCCGGCAATGCCAAGAAGACGCTGCAATTCGTCTGGTGGGACGAGGATGCCTTGAGCGGCCCCAGCTACATTGAGCTGCCGCCCAAGGCAGTGGCGCCGGGCGGTCTCCGCGCCGGCATGTCGCTGGCGCAGGTCGAGGCGATCAATGGCGAACCGTTCACGCTGCTCGGCTTCGGCTGGGATTATGGCGGCTCCGCCGGCTTTGAATCCGGAGCGCTATCCGGCCTGCCCGGCGACTGCATGCTGAGCCTCAATTTCGACTATGGCACCGCTCCAGAGGGCGTCGATACGCTCCCCGCCATGGGCGACAAGGAACTCTCCTCCGACGATCCGCTGCTGGCACAGATGCAGGTGCGGCTCGGTTCGATATCCGTCGGCTACCCGCATCCCGATTTCCGCTGATCATCCTCCCGCAAGGACCCGTCATGTTCATCCGTCTGTCATTGATTGCCCTGTGCACCGCGCTGGTGCTGTCCTCGCCCATGGCCAAGGAGAAAAGCGCGGCCGCGCCCACCGACCAGGTCGCCTGCGAGGGCGCTTTCGGGCCGCAGAGTTCCGCGGCCTTGCTGATTGAAACCTTTGGCGCCGAAAACGTCGTGACCGGCCAGGTGCCCGGGCCGGAGGGTACCGAAATGCTGGCCACGACCGTCTTCCCCAACGATCCGGGGCGCAGCATGCAGTTCGGCTGGTGGGACGAGGAAAAGCTGGAAGGCCTGATGTTTGCAGACCTTGCGCCGTCGCAGGTTGGGCCGCTCGGCATCAAGATCGGTATGACGCCCGCCCAGGTACAGGCCATCAACGGTGAGCGCTTCCTGATCGGCGGTTTCTGGTGGGACTATGGCGGCTATGCGATGATTGAAACCGGCAAGATCGTGAACCCGCCCGGCGACTGCTATTTGTCGCTGCGCTTCGCGCCGGCCGAGGAATACCCCGAGAATCTCGACGTGACCGCGGTGTCCGGCGAGGTACAGGTCATGAGCGACGAGGAGCTGCTTCAAACCCTCGACACCCGACTTCAGGTGATCAGTCTCAGCTATGACTACGGCGATTGACCGCCACCGCGCCACGGCGTAACTGTGGCGTGTGTTGGTTCCCAAAGGCCGTTGTGCCGGAGGGATACCCAGCCTGACGCACAAGTCATCACGACTTGTGCGAAGGGCTGCAAAGGGAACACGGTGCGACGTACCCATCAGGGCGCAAAACCGTGGCTGCCCCCGCAACTGTAAGCGGTGCGCTTCCCTCTCATGCCACTGATCGAAAGGTCGGGAAGGCGAGGGGAGCGGCTATCACCGCGAGCCAGGAGACCTGCCAACGCACGAGCCGGGCGCAACGCCCAAGACTATTCCGCGCACGGAGGGTGCTGCCATGAATATGACGACCAATACTGCCAATACCTCGACTGGCCTCCAGTCGCTCTCGATTTCCCAGCGCATCATTGCCGGTTCGCTGGCGCTCATGCTCGGTCTGACCCTGCTGGTCGGCACCGGCTTTGCCGGCGATTTCCGCCTGCATAACGGCGCCCACGACACCCGCCACGCCATGGGCTTCCCCTGCCACTAGGCAGGTGGCGGAGCGCTTCCAGCAAAAGTGGGAACCGGTTTTGCGGTTCGGAAGCGCGACCACTCAGAAACGAGAGCAAAGAACATGATCCGCAATCTGTTTGCCGCTGCGCTTATCGCAGCGCTTGCTGCTGGCCTTTTGACGGCCGCCATCCAGCATTTCCGCGTCACCCCGCTGATCCTTCACGCCGAGACCTTCGAGGGCGAAGGCGGCCACAGCCATGGCACCGAAGCCGCCGTCGCCGATCACGAGCATGCCGAGGGCACGCCGGCCCATACCCATGACGCTGTGGCGGCCACCGCCGCCGAGCCCGAGGAATGGGCGCCGCAGGACGGCTTCGAGCGCACCGCCTATACCACGCTCGCCACCGTGCTCGCCGCCGCGGGCTTTGCCCTGCTCATTGGCGCTATCTCGATGTTTTCGGGTGTCCCGATTACCTTCGCCAATGGCTTCCTCTGGGGCATTGCCGGCTTCGTCACCTTCTCGCTGGCCCCGGCCTATGGCCTCGCGCCAGAACTGCCCGGCATGCCGGCCGCCGATCTCGTCGCCCGCCAGGTCTGGTGGACCGGCACGGCGCTGGCCACCGGCGCCGCCTGCCTGCTGCTCGCCAAGACCCGCGCCAGTTGGGCCTTTGCCGTCGCCGTGGCTTTGGTCGTCGCGCCCCACATCATCGGTGCGCCCGTCGCCCCCGATGAGCCGAGCGCCGTCCCCGCCCACCTCGCCACCGAATTCGCCGCCGTCACGCTGGGCACCGCGCTGGTCTTCTGGCTGATCCTGGGCACCGTCTTCGGCAAGCTCAACGATGTCTTCGCCACCAGAAGCGCCGTTATCCCCACAGGAGCCGTCGCATGAGCAAGATCCCGACCACTGTCATCACCGGCTTCCTCGGCGCCGGCAAGACCACCCTGGTGCGCCACCTCCTGGCCCATGCCCCCAAGGGCAAGCGCATCGCGCTGATCATCAACGAGTTCGGCGACCTCGGCGTCGACAAGGATATCCTGGCCGGTTGCGGCGACGACACCTGCCGCGAGGAGGACATGGTCGAGCTCTCCAACGGCTGCATCTGCTGCACCGTGGCCGATGAGTTCATCCCCACCATGCAGGCCCTGCTGGCCCGCCCGGAAAAGTTCGATCACATCGTCATCGAAACCTCGGGCCTGGCTTTGCCACAGCCGCTGATCCGCGCCTTCAACTGGCCCGAGATCAAGGCCCAGGTGACCATTGACGGCATCGTCACCGTTGCCGATGCCTCGGCGCTGGCCGAGGGCCGCTTTGCCAGCGACGAAGCCGCCGTCGACGCCCAGCGCCGCCAGGACGAGATGCTCGACCATGAAACGCCGCTCGGCGAACTGTTCGAGGACCAGCTTTCGGTCGCCGACCTCGTCATCATCAACAAGGCCGATCTTGTCGGTGCCACCACACTGGTCGATGTCGAGCGCAATATCCGCGCCGAGCTGCGCCCTGGCGTCGGCGTCATCCATGCCCGCAACGGTCATGTCGATATCGCCGCTCTCCTCGGCATGGGCATGGGCAGCGAGGACGACATCGCCAACCGCCCCAGCCACCATGAGCTGGAACATGGCGGGGAAACCCATGAGCACGACGATTTCGACAGCTTCTCGCTGCGTATTCCCGGCGTGAACAGCAAGGATGAGCTGCTGGCCGTCATCGAGCAGACCATCCGCGACCACGACGTGCTGCGCCTCAAGGGCTTCGCCGCCATTCCCGGCGCCGCCGCCCGCCTCGCCATCCAGGCCGTCGGCCCCCGCGTCACCGCCTATTTCGACCGCCCCTGGAAGGATGGCGAAATCCGCGACACGGCGCTGGTGGTCATCGGCGAAAGCCCGCTCGACCACGCGGCGATCACGGCAAGCCTGCAGAAGGCGGCGGCACTCGCCGCCTGACGCATGCACCTTCTCTCCGCCCAGGCCGGCGCCATCCAGCAGGAAGGCGAGGCAATCGACCTCAACCAGCGCCCCGGGGCGCTGGTCTTTGCCAGTTCGGCCGATAGCGAACTGGCCATGCTTGCCGGCGCCGCCGACCGGGCAGGGGAGGGCGAACTCCGCCTCGCCAATACCCTGCGCCTCTCCAACAATCTCTCGGTCGATCTCTGGCTCGAAAAGACCGTCGCCCAGGCGCGCCTTGTCGTCCTGCGCCTCATCGGTGGCGCCGCCTATTTCCAGTATGGCGTCGATGAGCTAACCGCGCTCTGCGCCAACCGTAGAATTCCGCTGGCGCTGCTGCCCGGCGACGCCAATCCCGACCCCATCCTGCAGTCACGCTCGACGGTGCATCCGGACGACTGGACGCGCCTGCACAGCCTGTTCGTTGCGGGTGGCCCCGACAACGCCGACACGATCCTGAGCGCGTTCAATCTGCTCTCGCCTCTCCCTTCGGGGGAGAGGTCGGCCGCAGCGCGGCCGGGTGAGGGGGCCTTCCTCACAACGCTGACGCCCACCCCCTTCGCCCGCTTCGGCCTCTGGCACCCCACGACCGGCATGACGGACGAGGCTGGCCTGCGCGCGATCCATCAAAGACCTCATGGTGAGCTTGTCGAACCACGAGGTCAGGCGAGTGGAGACCCGGGTGCCGGGATGAGGTCTTCCGGGGCATTTGTCCCGATCCTCTTCTACCGCGCCGCCCTCGAAGGCGCCGGCACCGCCACGATCGAGGCGCTGATCGCCGAACTCGAAGCCCGGGGCCTCGCCCCGGTCCCGCTGCTGGTCTCCTCGCTCAAGGAGGGCCCCTGCATCCGCTTCGTGCAGGACGCGCTGGCCGCCTTCCCGCCCGCGGCCATCTTCAATCTCACCGGCTTCGCCCTGGGCATCGACGGCCTCGACGACAGGTCCAACCCCTTTTCCGGCACTGACGCGCCGGTCATCCAGCTCATCCAGTCCGGCCGCTCGGAGGCGCAGTGGCTGGCCGACAGCCAGGGCCTCTCCTCCAAGGACATGGCCATGTTCCTCGTCATGCCCGAAGTCGACGGCCGCCTGGGCGGCCTCATCGTCGGCCACAAGGCCGATGCCATCTGGCACGAGCGTTGCCAGGTTCCGCTGACAGCCTATGCGCCCGATGGCGCCGGCATTCGCCGCGCCGTGACGCTGGCTAAAAACTGGGCGCGGCTTCGGGCCACACCACGGGCCGAGCGCAGGATTGCCCTGGGGCTGGCCAATTACCCTATCCGCGATGGTCGGCTGGCCAACGGCGTAGGCTATGACGCGCCGGAATCGACCGTGCGGATGCTGCAGGAGTTGGAGAGGGCGGGATACACGACCACGACCCCCACCCCCAACCCCTCCCCTCAAGGGGGAGGGGAGCCGACGCCTTCGGCTTTTGGCAATTCCCGCCGAATGCAGGACAAGAACCAAAGCCTTGCCAGGTCTTTGCGCGCTGCGCAAACGGTGCCGGAACGCCTGCTTTGGTCGGTCCTGAGGGCGGTGGAAGGTACCAAGTTCCGACGGCAGGTCCCGATTGGTCCCTATGTCGCAGATTTTGCCTCCCACCATCCCAAACTGATCATTGAGCTCGACGGCAATACGCACGGCACCGATGCAGCGCGTCAGCACGACCAACTGCGCACCGCATTTTTGAACCGTGTTGGATATCGGGTCGTGCGCTTCACCAATGGTGAGGTAGCCACCAATAGAGATGGAATCTGGCAGACCGTTGTTGCCACCCTGGCGGAATTGTCCTCTCCGTCGCACCCCTCCCCCTTGAGGGGAGGGGACGGGGGAGGGGGTCCCTCAGTCAGCAGCCTGACATCCGCAGACCTTATCTCTCTCCTCCAATCCGGCCCCACCAATGCCGCGCCCGCTCGTGGCTCATCCCCAGCCACACTTTCCCTCGACCGCTATCTCGCCCTCTTCTCTAGCCTTCCAGCCAGGATTCGCGACGAGGTGACCGCGCGCTGGGGGCATCCGGCGACGGACCCTTTCGTTCGCGAGAATGTTTTCCACCTCCCCGCCCTGATCTTCGGCAATGTCGCCATCCTGCTGCAGCCGGCCCGTGGCCATCAGCTCGACGAGACCGCGTCCTACCACGATCCGGCGCTCGTCCCGCCCCATGCCTATCTCGCCGCCTATCTCTGGCTGCGCCACGACTTCGGCGCCCATGCCCTGATCCACAATGGCAAGCATGGCACGCTCGAATGGCTGCCCGGCAAGGCGACGGCACTCGATGAAGCGAGCTATCCCGATGCCCTCTGGGGCCAGCTGCCCCATCTCTACCCGTTCATCGTCAACGATCCGGGCGAGGGCACCCAGGCCAAGCGCCGCGCCGGCGCCGTGATCATCGATCACCTCGTGCCGCCGCTGACGCGCGCCGAAACCTATGGCCCGCTGAAAGACCTCGAAGCCCTGCTCGACGAATACTATGCCGCCTCTGGCATGGACCGCCGCCGCCTGGCGGACCTGCGCCGCCGCATTCTCGATTTCACGCGCGACAGCCGCCTCGATCGCGATATCGGCCTGCCCGAGGACGAAACGCAGGCGCTGATCAAGATCGACAACTTCCTCTGCGACCTCAAGGAAGCCCAGATCCGCGATGGCCTGCATGTCTTCGGCCAGTCGCCACAGGGCGCGCTGGAGCGCGACCTGATCGTCGCCCTGGCCCGGGTGCCGCGCGGGGAGGGGCCAGGCGAAGGCTCGCTCATCCGGGCGCTGGCCGATGACCTGAAACTGGGCTTTGATCCGCTCACGGCAACGTTAGGGGTGCCGTGGACCGGGCCCACCCCCACCCTCATTCCCTCCCCACAAGGGGGAGGGAAGCCTGCCCGGCGCAGTGGCGGAATTATGCCACCGAACGATGCCTTATCGCCTCCCTCCCCCCTGTGGGGAGGGACCGAGGGTGGGGGTGGGCCACGCACACTGGGCGACGTTGTCGAACGCCTGGAAGACATCGCCGCCAACCTCGTCGATGGCACCCTCGCCCCCAACCCGGCCTGGACCGCCACATCAGCCGTCCTCGACACGGTCGATACTCTCATTCGCCCCCGCCTCGCCGCTTCCGGCCCGGCCGAACGGGCCGCGCTCATCGACGGCCTTGATGGCAAGTTCATCCGCCCCGGCCCCTCGGGCGCCCCCTCGCGCGGACGGCTCGATGTGCTGCCCACCGGGCGCAATTTCTACTCCGTCGATAGCCGCGCCGTGCCCACCCCCACCGCCTGGGAGCTGGGTCGCAAATCCGCCGAGAGCCTGGTGCTGCGCCACCTGCAGGATCACGGCCATCATCTGCGTTCTGTGGCCCTCTCGGTTTGGGGCACGGCCAATATGCGCACCGGTGGCGACGACATCGCCCAGGCCCTGGCGCTGATCGGCGCACGCCCCACCTGGGACCCCGGCTCGCTGCGCGTCTCGGGCTACGAGATCATCCCGCTGGCCAAACTCGGCCGGCCGCGCGTCGATGTGACCCTCCGCATCTCAGGCTTCTTCCGCGACGCCTTCCCGGCCCAGATCGCGCTGTTCGATCGTGCCGTGCGGGCCGTTGGTGCGCTGGACGAGCCCACCGACGACAATCCCATCGCTGCCACCATGCGGTCGGATGCGCTCGGGCTTATCGCCGCCGGGAAAAGTGAAAGCGCCGCCGGGCACCGCATCTTCGGTTCCAAACCCGGCACCTATGGCGCCGGCCTCAACGCCATGATCGATTCGGGCACCTGGTCCAGCAAAGCAGACCTGGCCAACCGCGCCCTCGACTGGGGCCAATATGCCTATGGCGCCAAGGATGCCGGCACGCCGCAGCGCGACCGTTTCGCCGCGCGCCTGGGCGATATCGATGCCGTCATCCACAACCAGGATAACAGGGAGCACGACCTGCTCGACAGCGACAATTACTACCAGTTCGAAGGCGGGCTGGCGGCGGCCGCCGAAACCCTGAGCGGGCATCAGCCCGCGGCCTATCACAATGATCATTCCCGCCCCGAACGGCCGCTGATCCGCACGCTTGAGGAAGAGATTTCCCACGTCATGCGCTCGCGCGTGGTCAATCCGAAATGGATCTCAGGCATGCAGCGCCACGGCTATCGCGGCGCCTTCGAGCTTATCGCCACCGTCGATTTCATGTTCGCCTTCGCCGCCACCACGGGCGCGGTCAAGACGCACCATTTCGACCTGGCCTTCGAGGCCTTCGTCGAGGACGATGCGGTGCGCGACTGGCTGAAATCGGCCAATGCCCACGGCTATGACGAGCTCATCGCCCGGTTCAACGAGGCGCGCCAGCGCGGCCTGTGGACCCCCCGCTCCAACTCCGCCTATGCTCTGCTCGCGGGGGAAGCGTGAACAACACCATCGTCTATCTCATCGGCCACTATGGTGTCGGCAAGCTGACCATCGGCAAGGCCATCTGCGCCATGACCAAGGCTCGGCTGTTCGACAACCACCTGGCCAACAATGTCATCTTCTCGCTGGTCCGCGAGGATGGTTCCACTCCGCTTCCGGAGGGCGTGTGGCCGCTCATCATGACCATCAGGCGCCAGGCGCTGTCGGCAATGGTCCACCTGGCCGGACCCGATGCCAGTTTCGTGCTGACCAACGCGCTGATGGACGACGATCCGATGGACCGGCAGGCATTGGACGAGGTGATGGACGCGGCGGCCCAGCGGCGCAGCCTCTTCGTCCCCGTTTTCCTGACCGCATCGGATGCCGCCCACGCCGTTCGCATTCCCTCGCCCGAGCGCGAATTGCGGCTCAAGACGACCAATGCGGCCAAGGCCGAGCGCAAGCGGCATGAGCGACCTCTGCTGCGGCTAGGCCATCCCAACCGCCTCGATCTCGACACCACCAATTTGCCGCCATCGGAAGCGGCTCGCCTCATCATAGCCCACGCGGAGCGCCTCGCATGACCGACAGACCCGCCAAGAAGACCGACCTGATGAGCGAGGCCGAGCGCGACGCCTATCATGCCGAGAAGATGAAGAAGAAGCGCGAGGCGCGGAACAAGATCCTCGCCACCAAGACCCAGGAAAAGGGCCTGTTGATCGTCCATACCGGCAAGGGCAAGGGCAAGTCGACCGCCGCCTTCGGCATGGTGTTCCGGGCGCTGGGCCACGGCTTCAAGGTCGGCGTGGTGCAGTTCGTCAAGGGCGTGTGGGAGACCGGCGAGCGCGACGTGCTGCTCAAATTCCCCGACCTGGTCACCATCAATGCCATGGGCGAGGGCTTCACCTGGGACGTCGCCGACCGCCAGCGCGACCTCGCCGCCGCCCGCAAGGCATGGGAGCAGGCCAAGGCGCTGATATCGGACCCCAGCTACAAGCTGGTGCTGCTCGACGAGCTCAATATCGTGCTGCGCTACGATTATCTGCCCATCGAGGAAGTCGTCGACTTCCTGCGCAACAAGCCCGAGGACAAACATGTCATCGTCACTGGTCGCAACGCCAAGGACGAACTGATCGAGATCGCCGACCTCGTCACCGAAATGACTGAAATCAAACACCATTTCCGTGCCGGGGTGAAAGCGCAGAAGGGTATCGAGTTCTAAGCCGCAGGACTCTTAGTCGACACCCTCCCCCTTGCGGGGAGGGATCAAGGGTGGGGGGCGTTTGGCCCGGATATCGGGGCTCTCAACACCCCCTCCTAGCCTCCCCCGTCAAGGGGGAGGTACCGCGCGGTGGGTGGGTGCGGGCCGTGCCTCAGCAGTCGCCCCGCAGGCTTTGCACCAAGCGCTCGATGACCGCGTTCATTTCACCGACGTCCCGCTTGCCATATTCCACGCGGAAGGCGGCCCAGCTCTGGCCGTCGCAGAGCAGCTGCATGCGCTGATACATCACCTTGCCGGCCGCGGTGCCCGAAAAGCTGGTCCATTGCGGCGTTGTCGCCTGGTAGGTCAGGTTGTAGCCCTGCTCGGTGGCGAAGACCTGCGCCTGCTCGGCTTCGCTGGCAAAATCCTCCAGCAGGTTGGCGCCCCACACGAACAGATCCATCGCACCGGCTTCTCGATAGAAGGTGGCGCCATCGCCATTGTCAGCCTCGCTCCCGACGTCGAAACCGGGCGGAATGTCGATAGAATAGCCGAAGCGGGCATTGTCATATGTCTGCCAGCCCTGCGCCAAAGCAGGGGTGGTCACAATGGCAAGGAGGATGAGGAGAAAGGCGCGCATGGCGTCAATGTGCCGCCTCGGTCGCTGCGCCGCAAGTGCGGTGAGTGGACCGGCCAAGACGCCTCGGCCGGCCCCGTGACGCAGGGAGGCTCAGGTGCCGCGGAACAGCACGCCGGCGGCTAGCACGACGAATGCGGCCGTCATGATCCAGAACGAATAGACGCCGATGATCGCAATCGTGGGCACGAAGTAGCCGACGAGTGCAACAATCGCGAGCACGACGGCGATGATGAACATCAGTTGGGTCGGCGCAGACAGGTTCATATTTATCCTCCTCCTCCAAGGTTGACGAGGGAACCCTATGCCAGTTGCCAAGATTCGAAATTGTCGTCCTGCGGTTACGCACCGCTCAGTCAGACCACCACGATGCCGGAATGCTTGGCTTTTTCCTCGGGCTCGACATGGATGGTGATCAGCACATCCTTGACCGCCTCGCGCAGCCGCGCCTCGATCCGGTCGCAGATGGCATGGGCATTATCCACGCTCATCGCCCCCGGCACCACCAGGTGGAAATCGATGAAGGTCATCTTGCCCGCCTGCCGGGTGCGGATGTCATGAGCCTCGATGGCGCCATCGGCATTGCCGGCAATGATCTCGCGGATGACCTTCTGCGTCTGCGGCGGTACCGCCACGTCCATCAGCCCGCCAACGCTCAGGCGGATCACGCCCCAGCCCGACCACAGGATGTTGAGGGCCACCAGGCCCGCCAGGATCGGGTCGAGCAGCGCCCAGCCGGTGAGGAACACCAGTGCCAGCCCGACCAGTACGCCCAGGGTGGAAATCACGTCGGTCAGCAGGTGCCGGCCATCGGCCTCCAGTGCCGGCGATCGCACGGCCCTGCCGTGGCGGATCAGCACGAACGCCCAGACCACGTTGATCAGCGTCGCCACGCCGCTGACGGCCAGGCCCTGCACCGGCGCGTCGGGCAGGTGCGGCGCCATGAAGCCCAGGGCGGCCTCGCGCGCGATCAGGATGGCGGCGATGATGATCATCACGCCCACCAGCACCGCGGAGAAATACTCGGCCTTGTGATAGCCATAGGGCAGGGCGGCGTCGGCCGGTTTCTGCGCCAGCCGCACCGCGATCAGCGCCACGATCGCCGTCACCACATTGACGATCGATTCGAGCGCATCAGAATAGAGCGCGATCGACCCGGTCAGATACCAGGCCAGGAATTTGAGCCCGAGCACGATCAGCCCGACGAGCAGGCTGGCGGCGGCGATAGCCAGTGTCCTGTTGGCGACGATGCTCACGGCGGCTTTTTCCAAGGGGGATGGTCAGCAGGCCATAGCGCCTAGTTTTGTGCCCGGCAAGTCGTTGAATTTGCAAATCATTTTCAGAAGCATTCCGATCTGCGGGCCGGCGCTGGCAAGCCATTGATTGACCACGCGCTTCCGCCCGCCTAGAACGGAAATGCGCAGAGTTCCCACGACGGAACTGAAACAGATTTCGGTGCGGTCGACCCAATAGGGGACCAAGTCCGGACTGCAACGGTCTAGGCGAACCTGCCTCTTTCTCGAGAGGCGACAGATGACGACTATCCCCGACCGGCCTCCGCTCATCATCGGATTGGGCTGCGCCACGGCCGCGAGCGCCGAGGAAATCATCGCGCTCATCGCCGCCTGCCTCGCCGAAATCCACCGCGACCCGCAGGACATTGCCGCGCTCGCCACCCACATGCGTAAGCGCGGCAGCAACGCATTGGCTGAAGCTGCGGCGCATTACGACCAGCCGCTGTACTTCCTTGATGACGACGACCTGGCGCCAGCCATTCCCGGCACCTGCGAGGCCGTTGCGTCAGCCGCCGGCCCCTTGCTACTCGGCAAACGCAAGTCGCGCTACGCCACCTGCGCCATCGCCGCCTGCCGGCCAGGCTTCAACCTTGCCACTTTCGGTCAGCCCGACAGCCCCAGCGCCGCGATCGCTTCGTCGACGCTGGCGACCTCATTGGCCGGGCCATAGACCGGCCGCGCGATCATGATGACCTTGACCCCCAGCCGCTGGGCCGCTTCGAGCTTGGCCGCCGTCTGCGCCCCACCCGAATTCTTGGTGACCAGATGAGTGATATCCTCGCGCTCCATCAGCGCCATCTCGTCGCTGACGCTATAGGGCGGCCGCGTCTGCAGCAGGGTCGCGTGGCGCGGCAGGCTGTCGATCGGCGCCTCGATGGTGCGGACCACGAACTGGCAATCGTCGCGCTCGAGAAACTGCTCGAGCCCGGTATGGCCCGTGGTCAGCAGCACATCGGCATTGGGCGGCAGGGCGGCAGCCGCCTCCGCGGCCGTCTCCACCGTGACCCATTGGTGGCCCAGCTGCTGCTCCCAGGCCGGCCGCATGTAGCGCACCAGCGGAATGCCGGTCTGCTGCGCGGCAGCAACCGCGTTGATGGAAATCAGGCCCGCATAGGGATGGGTGGCATCCACCAGCCGCTCGATGCCGGCCGCCCGCAAATAGGCGGCCAGCCCCGGTATGCCGCCAAACTTGCCCATGCGCAGCTTGCCTTCGGGCAGCTTGGGATCCTGCGTCCGCCCCGCCAGGGACGTCGTCACGTCATGGCCACCAGCCACCAGCCGGTTCGCCAGTTCGCGCGCCTCCGCCGTGCCGCCCAGGATCAGAATCTTCATCTTGGTCACAAGTCTCCTTACGGCCAATGTGCCTATTCCTCCGCGCTCTCTCAAGCCCGCTATGCGCCTGCGACGATCGCCCCCTCCCCCTTGAGGGGAGGGCCGGGGAGGGGGTGGTTCAGTGGATCACTGATGGACCCCCACCCCCGCCCCCTCCCCTCAAGGGGGAGGGGAGCCGAGCATCGAGTTCAGCCCCATGTTTGACTGGATCCGCCGCCCCGCCCGCCGCGGCCACTTCGCTGCGCTCGACCATGCCGATTTTCCGGCGCTCGAGCCAGGCACCGTCTGGCTGGTGGGCGCCGGCCCAGGCGGCCCCGGCCTCGTTTCGCTATTGGCCTACCATGCCCTCGGCCAGGCCGATGTCATCGTGCATGACGCGCTGGTCTCGCCCGGCCTGCTGGCCATGGCACCGCGCCGCACCCGCTTGCTTTTCGCCGGCAAGCGCGGCGGCAAGCCCTCGCCCAAGCAGGCCGACATCTCCCTGCAGCTGATCGACCTCGCCCGCTCGGGCAAGCGCGTGCTCCGCCTCAAGGGCGGCGATCCCTTCATGTTCGGCCGCGGCGGCGAGGAAGCCGGCGCGCTGGCGCGATCAGGCATCCCCTTCCGCATCGTGCCCGGCATCTCCTCGGGCCTGGGCGGCCTCGCCTATGCCGGCATTCCGATCACCCATCGCGACACCAACCAGGCCGTCATCTTCCTCACCGGGCATGACGAGAGCGGCGCCGTGCCCGGCGGCGTCGACTGGAACGCCGTGGCCCACGCGGCGCCCGTCATCGTCATGTTCATGGCGGTCAAGCATCTGGGCTCGATCACCGAAAAGCTGCTGGCCGCCGGCCGCGACGGCGCCGACCGGCTGGCCATTGTCTCCCATGCCGCCACATCAGATCAGTCGGTCATCGAGACGACGCTGGCCGAGGCGCACGCGCTGACTGACGTGCCGACGCCCGCCATCGTCGTCCTCGGCCCGGTCAGCGCCTACAGGCAGTCACTGGACTGGTATGTCGGGGAGGCACGCCGGCATGTCTTTGGCTGAACGCGACGCTCACAGTTTGCGCCCCCTCCCCCTTGAGGGGAGGGCCGGGGAGGGGGTGGTGCAGTGGACTGCTGAGGGACCCCCACCCTCGATCCCTCCCCTCAAGGGGGAGGGAAGGCAGACTGCGCTAATCGGTGTGCGCCCATGACCCGCGGCCTCGTCATCGCGGCCCCGCGCTCCGGCTCGGGCAAGACCGTCGTCACGCTTGGCCTGCTGGCCGCCTTGCGTCGCCGCGGCCTCGTCGTTGCCCCCGCCAAGACCGGGCCGGACTATATCGACCCGGCCTTTCTCACCCGCGCCGCCCTGCGCGACGCGGTCAATCTCGACCCCTGGTCGATGTCGGCCTCACGCCTCAAATCCCTGGCTGCCATCCAGTCCACCGGCGCCGACCTGCTGCTGGTCGAAGGCGTGATGGGTCTGTTCGACGGCGCCGCCGACAATACCGGCTCCACCGCCGATCTGGCGGAGTTGCTCGAACTGCCGGTGGTGCTGGTGGTCGATGCCGAGCGGCAGAGCCAGTCGGTGGCCCCGCTCGTCGCCGGCTTCGCCAATTGGCGCCCGGGCGTGCGCATTGCCGGCGTCATCCTCAACCGCGTTGCCTCCATGAAGCATGAGCGCATGCTGGTCGAGGCGCTGGCTGCCACCGGCATCGCCTGCCTGGGGGCCATCCCGCGCGACGCCACCCTGGTCGTGCCCGAGCGCCACCTCGGTCTCGTGCTGCCCGGCGAAGTGGCCGCCTTCGACACCTTTCTCGACGCGGCCGCCGAGACGATCGCCAACTACCTCGATCTGGCTCAGTTGCAGGCGCTTGCCACCCCGATTGCCGATGGTGAAACGCCCCCCGGGCCTTTGTCGCCACTGGGCCAGCGCATCGCCATCGCCCGCGACGACGCCTTCGCCTTCCTCTACCCGCACCTGCTCGATGGCTGGCGCGCCATGGGCGCCGAACTCAGCTTCTTCTCGCCGCTGGCCAATGAGGCGCCGGCGCCTGACACCGACGCGGTGTTTCTGCCCGGCGGCTACCCTGAGCTCCACGGCGCGACGCTGGCCAATGCGACGGCCTTCAAGGCCGGCCTCACCGCCGCCCGCGACCGCGGCGCGCTGCTCTATGGCGAGTGCGGTGGCTTCATGGTGCTGGGCGAAGCCCTGGTCGACAAGGCGGGGCAGGGGCACCCAATGGCGGGCCTGCTGCCCGTCACCACCCGCATCGACCGCCCCAAGCGCATCCTCGGCTACCGCCGCTTGATCCAATCCGGCGACCTGCCCTGGCCGGGCCACCTCAACGGCCACGAATTCCACTATTCCTCGGCCAAGCAGACCCGCCTGGCGCCGCTCTTCGCGGCCACCGATGCACGAGGCGAAGCCCTGCCGCCCATGGGAGCCGTGATCGGCCGGGTCATGGGGTCTTACGCCCATGTCGTGGATGCGGCATAGAGGAGTGAGACCTCATGGTGAGCTTGTCGAACCACGAGGTACGCAAATCCTGCCACGACCTCGTCCTTCGACAGGCTCAGGATGAGGTCTGCTGATGGCTAAATCACTGATGTTCATGGGCACCGGCTCCGATGTCGGCAAATCCCTGCTGGTCGCCGGCCTCTGCCGCGCCCTGGCCAATCGCGGCCTGCGCGTGGCCCCCTTCAAGCCGCAGAACATGAGCAACAATGCCGCCGTCACCGCGGATGGCGGCGAGATCGGCCGGGCCCAGGCGCTGCAGGCAAGGGCCGCGCGGCGCGAGCCGATCACGGCGATGAACCCGGTTTTGCTCAAGCCCGAGCAGGAGACCGGCTCGCAGGTGGTGGTGCGCGGCCAACGGCGGGCCTCGATGTCGGCGCGCGCCTACTGGCAGGAACGCAGCAAGCTTTTGCCCGAAGTGCTGCAAGCTTTCTCCGAGCTTGCTTCGGACACGGACGTAGTCATCGTCGAAGGCGCCGGCAGCGCCTCCGAGGTCAATCTGCGCGCCAACGACATCGCCAATTTCGGCTTTGCCCGGGCCGCCGCCGTGCCGGTGGCGCTGGTCGGCGACATCCATCGCGGTGGTGTCATCGCCTCCATCGTCGGCACCTTTGCCGTCATCGACCCTGCCGATGCGGCGCTGATCCGGGCGACGCTCATCAACAAGTTCCAGGGCGATCCTACCCTGTTCGCCGATGGCGTCAGCTTCATCGCCGAGCGCACGGGCGTGCCCTGCTTCGGCCCGGTACCGTGGTTTGCCGACGCGGCAAGACTGCCGGCCGAGGATGTGCTGGCGCTGGAGGGCTACACGGCCAACCGCGCAGGTGGTTTCACCATCGCCGTCCCGCGCCTGCCGCGCATTGCCAATTTCGACGACCTCGATCCGCTGCGCGCCGAGCCCGGCATCCGCGTCATCATGGTCGAGCCGGGCCAGCCTCTGCCCCGCCATGCCGATCTGATCATCCTGCCCGGCTCCAAGGCCACGCGCAGCGACCTTGCCGCCCTGCGGGCCAATGGCTGGGATATCGACATTCTGGCGCACCATCGCGGGGGGGGGAGCGTGCTCGGCATCTGCGGCGGCTACCAGATGCTCGGCCGCACGATCGCCGACCCTGATGGCATCGAAGGCGCCCCCGGCACCAGCGCCGGCCTTGGCCTGCTCGATGTCGACACCGTGCTGACGCCGGTCAAGCAACTGCGGGTGGAACAGGCCACCCACATGGCCTCGGGCGCCGCCATCAGCGGCTATCACATGCATATGGGCGTGACCGAAGGCGCCGATCGCACCCGACCATTCGCCCATGTTTCCGGCACGGCGGAAGGCGCCATCAGCGCCGATGGTCGTGTCGCCGGCACCTACCTCCACGGCCTGTTTACGGCAGACACGTTCCGCCGCGCCTTCCTCGGCAATGCCGCCAGCCCGGACCTCGCCTACGAAGCAGGCATCGAGCAGACCCTGGACGACCTCGCCGCCCATCTCGAAAAGCACCTCGATATCGACGCGCTGCTGGCGCTGGCGGCACCTGTGTCCCAGTAGACCTCATCCTGAGCCTGTCGAAGGACGAGGTCGTGGCGAGATTGATGTGCCCGCCCTCGTGGTTCGACGAGCTCACCATGAGGTCTCAGGTAGCATTTTCCGACCGGTGGGTTAGGAAAGGCAAAAAGGTTCGCAAGCCATGACCCCCTTCATCGCCCCCTTCGCACTCCTGCTCGAACGCTGGCTCGGCTACCCGCAGCGCCTCACCGACCTCGTCGGTCACCCCGTCATCTGGATGGGGCGGTTCATTGCCTTCATGGAGCGCGGCGTCGACAAGCGCGAGCGCACGCCGCACCAGCGCCGCGAGGCCGGGATGTTCACCCTCGCCGTGCTCTTACTGGTGACGCTGGCCATCGCCCTGGTCATCCAGCACCTGCTGCGCAGCCTGCCCTTCGGCTGGGTGCTCGAAATCCTCGTCGCCACCCCCTTCCTGGCGCAAAAGGAGCTCGGCCGCGCCGTTGAGGCCGTGGCGTCGGCCCTCGGCACCTCGCTCGATGCCGGCCGCGAGGCCGTCAGCCACATTGTCGGCCGCGACCCGCAGGCGCTCGACGAAGCCGGCGTGTCCCGCGCCGCCATCGAGACCCTGGCCGAAAGCACCTCCGATGGCGTCGTCGCGCCCTGGTTCTGGCTGGTGCTGCTCGGCCTGCCGGGCATCGCGCTCTACAAGGCCATCAACACATCAGATTCGATGATCGGCCACCTCAACGAGCGCTACCGCGACTATGGCTGGGCCGCGGCCAAGCTCGACGATGTCGTCAACTGGCTCCCGGCCCGCCTCACGGCCGTGCTGATCACCGCCGCCTGTTTCGTTACCGAACATGCCAGCCCCGGCAGCGCCTGGGCCATTGCCATCAGGGATGCCCGCAAGCATGCCTCGCCCAATTCCGGCTGGCCCGAAGCCGCCTTCGCCGGGGCGCTGGGCTTCAGATTGGGCGGACCGCGCAGCTATGCCGGCGAGGTGGTGGACCTGCCCAGCTTCGGCGACGGCAAATCCGAGCTGGTCGGCAGCGACATCCTGCGGGCGCTGGTGCTGTATCGCTCGACGCTCAATGTGCTGCTGGGGGTGAGCGTCGTGGTGGCGCTGCTGCTCTGGGTGGCGTGACGTGCGGAACCCACGGCGCCGCGGCTCTTTCGCCTCCCTCCCCCTTGAGGGGAGGGACCGAGGGAGGGGGTCGTTCGGCTTGCAGCTGACGGACCCCCACCCCCACCCCTCCCCTCAAGGGGGAGGGGAGCCCGACATCGGGATATCTTCCGTTCAAGCCTTATGCACCCGCATCTCGTTCTGGCCCACCGCCTCGCCCTTGAGCGTCATCGGCAGCCCGGCCACAACGAAATACACATCGTCGCAAATCTGCGCCAACCGCTGATGCGCCGCCCCGGCCAGGTCGCGGAATGTCCGTGCCATCGCATTGTCGGGCACGATGCCCAGTCCGACCTCGTTGCTGACCAGGATCACCTTGCTGGTCTTGATCTGCACCAGTGTCGCGCCCAGCTCGCTCACCGCCAGCGCCACATCCGCATTGGCCACCAGCAGGTTGGTGATCCATAGCGTCAGGCAGTCGACCAGGATCACATCATGGTCCGCGGACGCCCGCAGCAGCGTCTCGGGCAGGGCCAGGGGTTCCTCGATGGTGGTGAAGCGCGCCGCGCGGCCGGCCCGGTGGCTTTCCACCCGGTCGCGCATTTCGGCATCGAGCGCTTCGGCTGTGGCGAGGTAGGCCGGCCTGTTGCCGCTGCGGATCGCCAGCTGTTCGGCAAAGGCCGTCTTGCCTGACCGGGCGCCGCCCAGAACCAGCACATGTCGTGTCATTGCATCGCTCTCCCTGATCCTTCCGCCGCCGCGCTCATGCCTACAAAAAGCGCGAGGCCCCAACCGGTTGCGCTGCCCATGCAGGCAAGCCATGCGAGGCAGGCGCTTGGCGGGCGTTTTTTGTGGCTTATTCTACTTTCGTCTTATCAGCTTTCGCATTATGGTCCGCGCCGAAACGACACCTTAGAGTGTTTCCAGCAAAGGTGGCTGCCACTTTTGCGGTTCGGAAGCACGACAAAAAGACTCTGGAGCTATTCCCGCTTTTCAGCGAAAAGCGGGGAGCTTCAGAATCCCTCCAGACTAATGGAGAATCCCCGCGTGCCCAGGTATTATCTTGGTGTTGATGGCGGCGGCACCAATTGCCGCGTGCGCCTGGCCGACGAGAATCTCGTGACGCTCGCCGAAGTCAAGAACGGCCGCTCCAACCTGCAGATCGATTCTGGCGAGCCGGCCTACAAGGCGATCAGCGACGGCACGCGCGACGTGTTCAAGGCCGCGGGCCTCGATTTTGCCGAAACCGCCAACACCTATGCCTGCTTTGGCATGGCCGGCGGGCGCATGGATACGGCCCGCGCCGAGTTCGCCGCGCGCCCGTGGCCCTTCGCCGGCGTCAAGGTTTATGACGACATCGACATCGCCCATGCCGGTGCCCTGGGCGGCGGCGAAGGCGGCGTCATCATCGTCGGCACCGGCTCGGCCGCCATGTCCATCGTCGATGGCAAGCGCCACCAGGCCGGCGGCTGGGGCTTCCAGATCGGCGACCAGATGAGCGGCGCCATTCTGGGCCGTGAACTGGCGCGCTATTCCGTCGAAGCCGAAGATGGCCTCGTCGAGGCCTCGCCGCTGACCAAGGCGGTGATCGCGGCGCTTGGCGGCGACAACCAGGCGGCCATGACCTGGTCCTTCGCCACCGCCATGGATCTCAAGATCATCAGCGACGACGGCACCGAAGGCTGCGACGATGCCCTGATCGGTCGCGCCCCGGCCGAATATGGCAAGCTGATGCCGCTGTTTTTCGATCATCACGACAAGGGCGACGCCGTCGCCCACAAGATGATGGAAATCGAGCTGGGCTATATCGACACCTATGTGCGCTGGTTCCAGGCCCACAATGCCCATGTCATGGCCATTGTCGGCGGCTTTGGCGCGCGCCTGTTCCCCATTCTGCAAAAGCGCTACGGCAACTTCGTCGCCCTGCCGCAATTCGAACCGCTGCACGGCGCCGTCATCCTCGCCAAGCAGAACTTTTCCGCCTGAACCTCGCCTCAACCAGGGACTAGCCCAGTGTCCAGCCGTATCATTCCCGTCCAGCCTTTCGACTATGTGGTGTTCGGCGCCACGGGCGATCTGACCAAGCGCAAGCTGATCCCGGCGCTCTATCATCGCTTCAAGGACGGCCAGTTCGACGATAATAGCCGCATCATCGGCGCCTCGCGCAGCAAGCTCACCGATGCCGATTTCCAGAAGGCAGCGCGCGACGCCATCGGCCAGTTCGTCGAAAAGCAGTACCAGGATGAAAAGGTCATCGACCGCTTCATCAAGATTTTCTCCTACGTGCCGGTCGATGCCAGCAACCCCGATGCCACCGGCGATCTGGGCAAGGCCCTGCGCGACGACCCCAAGATCGTCCGCGCCTTCTATCTGGCCGTGGCGCCCGATCTCTTCGAGCCCATCGCCGAATACCTGCAGAAGAAGAAGCTCTATCGCCGGGACGCCCGCGTCGTGATCGAAAAGCCGCTGGGGCACGATCTGGCCTCCTCGATGGAGATCAATGACGGCGTCGCCAAGATCTTCAAGGAAGATCAGGTTTACCGCATCGACCACTATCTGGGCAAAGAGACCGTCCAGAACCTGCTGGCCCTGCGCTTTGCCAATACGCTGTTCGAGCCCATCTGGAACTCTGCCCATATCGACCACGTGCAGCTGACCGTGGCTGAATCGGTCGGCGCCGGCACGCGCGGCTACTATGACGAATCTGGCGCCTTGCGCGACATGATCCAGAACCACATGCTGCAGCTGCTGTGCCTGGTCGCCATGGAACCCCCCGCTTCCGACGACGCCAATGCGCTGCGCGACGAAAAGCTCAAGGTGCTGCGCGCTCTCAAGCCCATCACCAATGGTGATGTGGCCAAGAACACCGTCCGCGGCCAGTACAAGGGCGTCAAGTCCGAGACGACCTCGGTGGCCGGTTACCAGGACGAGCTGCCCGAAGAAAAGCGCGGCAGCCGCACCGAAACCTTCGTGGCGCTCAAGGCCGAGGTCGAAAACTGGCGCTGGGCCGGCGTGCCGTTCTATTTCCGCACCGGCAAGCGCATGGCCAGCCGCGCTTCGGAAATCTGCATCCAGTTCAAGCCGATCCCGCACTCGATCTTCGATCACGCCGAGGGCGCCCCCAAGGCCAACAAGCTCATCATCCGCCTGCAGCCCGACGAGGGCGTCAAGCTCATGATGATGATCAAGGATCCGGGCCCGGGCGGCATGCGCCTGCGCGAAGTGCCGCTCAACCTCAGCTTCGCCCAGACCTTCACCGAGCGCACCCCCGAGGCCTATGAGCGCCTGCTGATGGACGTGGTCCGCGGCAACCAGACCCTGTTCATGCGCCGCGACGAACTCGAAGCCGCCTGGAAGTGGGTCGATCCGATCCGCCAGGCCTGGGACCGCTCCAGCGAGCCGCCGCAGTCTTACGTGGCCGGCACCTGGGGTCCCTCGGGCTCCATCGCCCTCATCGAACGCGACGGTCGCACCTGGCACGAGGACGAGAACTAGATGGGACTGGTGGGTGGGATAGCGCCACACCCACCAGGCGGCACCTCCCCCTTGACGGGGGAGGTTGGGAGGGGGTGTTGGGAGCCCCGATATCCGGGCCAACCGCCCCCCACCCTTGATCCCTCCCCGCAAGGGGGAGGGTGTCGACTGAAAGGCTTCGGCTCCAAACGCCACAAGGTATTTGGCACCGAGGAACGAGGACTGAACGAATGACCATCGACCGCCGCAGCTTTGCTGACAAGCCGACCCTCGCCAAGGAACTGGCCGAGGCCGTGGCCGACCGTATCCGTACGGCGATCGCGGAGCGCGGTTCAGCAGCAATCGCGGTCAGCGGCGGCTCGACCCCCGGCCGCTTCTTCCAGGCTTTGGGCAAGACCAAGGACATCGACTGGTCCAAGGTTATCGTCACCCTGGTCGACGAACGCTGGGTCGACGAAACCAGCGACCGCTCCAATGCGTTGCTGGTCAACGAGCGCATGCTGCAGGGCCCGGCGGCCACCGCCCGCTTCTTCCCGCTCTATTCGGGCGGCGACGAGCTCGATGCGGCGGCGGTTGCCAAGACCAATGCCCTGCTGTCCAAGCTCCCCGAGCCTTTCGCCGCTGTCGTGCTCGGCATGGGTAGCGATGGCCATACGGCAAGCTTCTTCCCCGGCGGCGATACGCTGTCCGAGGCGCTGACCGAGGATGGTCCTGCCATCGCCATCCGCGCCCCCGGCGCGGGCGAGCCACGCATCACCTTTACCCTTCCGCGACTCCTCCGCACGGATGGGCTGTACCTTCATATCGAAGGGGAGGAAAAGGCCGACGTTCTCGACACGGCTCTGGGTGATGGTCCTATCGAGGACATGCCCATTCGTGCCGTCTTGCGGTCCGGTCACGCCGTCACTGTCTACTGGTGCCCCTAAGTCCCCTTTGCGGTCCCCAATCGACCGCTTAGGCCACTAAGGCTCCAGCCGGCGCGTTCCTGCGGAAAAGTAGCCCCACTTTTCCGGTTTGGGAGCGTGCCCACCATAGAGTAGGAGCTCGACCATGTCTGTCCGCCAGGCCATCCAGGATGTCACCGATCGCATCGCCGCGCGTAGCCGCGACAGCCGGCGGGATTACCTCGGCCGCCTCGATGCCGCGCGCGAGGCCGGCGTGCACCGCGCCGTGCTCAGCTGCGGCAATCTCGCCCATGCCTTTGCCGCCTGTACCCCGGCGGAAAAGGCGGCACTGGCCGGCAACAAGACGCTGAACCTGGGCATCATTACCAGCTACAACGACATGTTGAGCGCCCACCAGCCCTACCAGTTCTATCCCGATATCATCAAGGAAGCCGCCCGCGCCATCGGCGCCACGGCGCAGGTCGCCGGCGGCGTGCCCGCCATGTGCGATGGCGTGACGCAAGGCCAGCCGGGCATGGATCTGTCGCTGTTCAGTCGCGACGTCATTGCCATGGCGACGGCCATTTCGCTCAGCCACAACATGTTCGATGCGGCGGTTTACCTCGGCATTTGCGACAAGATCGTGCCCGGGCTGTTGATCGGCGCGCTGACCTTTGGCCACCTGCCGGCCGTCTTTGTTCCCGCTGGGCCGATGCCCTCGGGCATTCCGAACGACGAAAAGTCCAAGGTCCGCCAGCTCTACATGGAGGGCAAGGTCGGCCGCGCCGAGCTGCTCGAGGCCGAGAGCAAGTCCTACCATTCGGCCGGCACCTGCACCTTCTATGGCACCGCCAATTCCAACCAGATGCTGATGGAGATCATGGGCCTGCACCTGCCGGGCGCCAGCTTCGTCAATCCGGGCACGCCTTTGCGCGATGCGCTGACCAGGGAGGCCACGGTCCGCGCCCTGTCGCTGACGGCCCTGGGCAATAACTATACGCCGGTCGGTCACATCATCGACGAAAAGGCCATCGTCAACGGCCTGGTGGGCCTGCATGCCACGGGCGGCTCGACCAACCACACCATGCATCTGATCGCCATTGCCGCCGCGGCCGGCCTGCAGGTGACCTGGGATGATATGAGCGACCTCAGCGACGCCACGCCGCTGCTGGCCCGCGTCTATCCCAATGGCGTCGCCGACGTGAACCACTTCCATGCCGCCGGCGGCATGGGCTTCCTCATCCAGGAACTGCTGGAATCCGGCCACCTGCACGAAGACGTCAAGACCGTCTGGGGCGATGGCCTGTCCAACTATACCGTCGAAGCCAAGCTGCTCGACGACAAGCTGGCCTTCGAGCAGTCGCCCAAGGAATCGGCTTTGCCCAAGGTGCTGACCAAGGTGGCAACCGCCTTCTCGCCCACCGGCGGCCTCAAGCTGCTGACCGGCAATCTCGGCCGCTCCGTCATTAAGGTCTCGGCCGTCAAGCCCGAGCATCGCGTCATCGAAGCCCCGGCCCGCGTGTTCCACGGCCAGGAGGGTCTCCAGGCGGCGTTCAAGGCCGGCGAACTCAATGGCGACATGATCGCCGTGGTCCGCTTCTCCGGCCCCAGGGCGCTCGGCATGCCCGAACTGCACAAGCTGACGCCCTCGCTGGGTATCCTGCAGGATCGCGGCTTCAAGGTCGCCCTGCTGACCGACGGCCGCATGTCGGGCGCCTCGGGCAAGGTCCCCGCTGCCATCCACATGACGCCCGAAGCCGTCGATGGCGGCCCGATCAGCAAGATCCGCGACGGCGACATGATCCGCCTCGACGCCAATGAGGGCACGCTGACCTTCCTCGGCGACGAAAAGGAATTCCGCTCCCGCACCCCGGCCACCGAAGACCTGCGCAGCCAGCATTACGGCATGGGCCGCGAACTCTTCGCCGGCTTCCGCAGCCTGGTCGGCGTCGCCGACCGCGGGGCGAGTGTGTTCCAGTAGCGCCCGGACCTCGGATCTGTCCCAGGTCCGAGCCGAAGCTATCCGGCCAAACACTGGCCGGGCACGGGCTGGGGGTCGCGCGGGTCGGTTTCGGGCTGCTGTCGATGCACGAGATTGTATTCGAGTGCCTCTAGCTCCTCCGCCGATAGCCGGGCCCTCGCCTGGGCCGCCGGCTCTCGCATGTCTGTACAGCCTGCCGCCACTGCCACCGCATAGTGGTAGGCCGATTTCAGCCGGTAGTCCGGATCCTCAGGTAACTCTTCAAAGACGACGCCGAGCATGGCACTGGCTTGCCGCTGACCAAGCCGAGCTGCCCGCAACAGATACTGCATGGCAGTGTCGATGCTGCCGGTCGTCGCGGCATTGTTCATGGCAACGCCTGCCAGCATGAACAGGGCATCAGGGTTATCTAACTCGGCTGCCCGCCGCATGAGGCGCCACCCTTCGGCCACGTCCATTTCGGTCCCCTCACCATTCATGGTCATGATCGCGAGACTATGGATGGCAGGGGCAAAGTCTTGCTCTGCCGCCAGTTCAAACCAGCGCAGTGCTTCTGCCTTGTCGGACGCGACGCCGATGCCCTCGTAATAGTGATGCCCCATCGCGTCCTGGGACGCGGCGTTGCCCCGTCCGGCACCCTTTCTGAGCCAGACCAGCGCCTTCGCGTGATCGACCGGTACGCCATATCCATAGGTGTAGCTGGCATAGAGCATTTCCAGCGCCAGCATGTCGCCGGCCTCCGCGAATGGCGTCGCCAGCTCCAGCGCTTCTTCATACTGCCCGGCATCAAACAGAATGAGGGCCTTCATCCAGTCATCAGCCGCAGCCGGCAGGCATGAAAGCAGCAGGCAGAGTAGTCCAAATACGGTTCTACGCATCCTTGTCTCCTGGGTCACAATGACAGGCCAAAGCTCGGGCGCCGGACGGGCGCCTCGTCTTGTTGGTGATGGCCGCGTGGCAGTTTGTGGGGGATCGGTCATGTAGCCTACCATCGCAGGCAGCGGCCCATGATGCGGGAGTCCGGCTTCATCGCCGTCGCCGCAACCCATTGCGGTAGTTGGCGCTCGTATTCCGCCCGTTGCTCCTCAGACAGCCGCTCGACCGCATGGGCGGCCAGGATTTCCACGTCGTTACAGCCCGCCGCGATCGCCACCTGAAAATGCAGCGCCGACTTGACGAGATTGTTCTCGACGTCGCCGGCGTCCTGCAGCATCACCGCCAGCAGCGCCGAAGCCTCACGCTGCCCGAGCAACGCGGCCCGTTCCAGCACCACCAGGCTATACTCGTTGGCGCCGGACGGATTGCGCCCCCCGGCAATGGTTCCCATCGGATCTGACCACTGCGGCCCAGGCCATTCCTGGGCGGTGGTCGCGCCGATGCACAACGACAGGCAGCCGAGCAGAAGCATGCTGACGCGCATGATGTCTCCTTTGGTCGTGATGGGCCGATTTGCCGAGCGCGGCGCATTGGTCCGCGTGCCGCCGCAGGCACGCGGTCGGTCACGGGCACAATCCCCGGTTACGCAACCGAGGCCCGAGCTCAAATGAATCCGAGGCTCCGGAGCCGGACGATCAGACGTCCATTGCTCTCAAGCCGGTGGCCGGGCTGGCTTTTACTTGGCGATGTTTGCCGAACTGCGGATCCCGTCAGGACGGATGCGGCGCAGGACTGAGGTCAAGCCGAAATTCGACTGAGTTGGCGTGCATTAGTAGTTCCCCCTACGTTCTGGGGAACATTGCATGAACAAAAAGCGGAGTCGAGAGTGATTCGTTAACCTTTCGAATCACCCGCTTCGGCCGCTAGCGACTCCGTCCGAACAGCCGTTCGATATCTTTCTGCTTGAGCTCGACATAGGTCGGGCGGCCGTGGATGCACTGGCCGGAATGCGGCGTCTGTTCCATGTCGCGCAGCAGGGCGTTCATTTCATCGACGCGCAGCCGCCGCCCCGAGCGGACCGAGCCATGGCAGGCCATGCGAGCGATGATGGCTTCCATGCGATCGGAAACCGCGGCAATGGAATCCCATTCGGCCAAGCCATCGGCGACGTCACGCACGAGGCCATCGATATCGGAATTGCCGAGCAAAGCCGGGGTTTCGCGCACCGCGATGGCGCGTGGGCCGAAGCGTTCGAGGTAGAGCCCGAAGCGTTCGAGCTCCGGCGCCGCCTCTTCCAGCCGGGCGCAGTCTTCCTCGGGCAGTTCGATCACCAGCGGGATCAACTGCGCCTGGCTGGGCACCGGCCCCGAGGCCAGCTGCGCCTTGAACCGCTCATAGACCAGCCGCTCATGCGCCGCATGCTGGTCGACCAGCAGCAGCCCCTCGCCATTCTGCGCGATGATGAAATTGTCGAACATCTGCGCCCGCGCCGTGCCGAGCGGGAACTCGACAAAGGCCGGGGAGGGCTCAGTCTCGACACGCGCGCTGGGCTCGGTAAAGCCATCGAGCCGCGGCGACAACCATGACGGAACGCTCGGCCGAGCGCTTGCCTCGCCCCAGGCCGTCGCCTGTTCCGGCGCACGGAACGCCGATGCTTCAGCCTCGTAAGACGGCGCCGTGAACGCCCCCAGCACATCCTCGGCCACGGTGGCCGAAGCCTTGAACCCGGCTGCGGTCAGCGCCTCGCCAATGGCGCGGATCACCGCGCTGCGCACAGCGCCGGCATCGCGAAAGCGCAGCTCGGCCTTGGCCGGATGCACGTTGACGTCCACCTCGCCCGGATCGATGGCGATATAGAGCGCCACCACCGGAAAGCGGTCGCGGAACGTATAGTCGGCATAGGCCGCGCGCACCGCGCCGACCAGCACCTTGTCGCGCACCGAGCGGCCGTTGACGAAATAGAACTGGCTGAGCGAATTGGCCCGCGTATAGGTCGGCAGCCCGGCCAGCCCCGCCACCACGACGCCGTGGCGGCTCGAGGCCAGGGTCACCGCATTCTGCGCGAAATCGTCGCCGATCACCTGCGCCAGCCGCGCCTGCAGCGCGCCCGATCCGGTCACGGCAGGCCAGTTGCTCGGCGAGCGGTCGCTGCCATTGAGCACGAAATGCACCGCCGGATTGGCCATGGCCAGGCGCTTGACCACGTCGGTGATCGCCGCCGCTTCGGCCCTGTCAGTCTTGAGGAACTTGAGCCGCGCCGGCACCCTGGCGAAGAGGTTCTTCACCTCCACGATCGTGCCGCGGTTCATCGCCTGCGGCACCGGACCCGACCGCACGCCGTTGCGGACATCGAGCCGCAGCCCGCTTTCCGCCTCTGCCGTGCGCGACGATACCGATAGCTCCGCCACCGAGCCGATCGAGGCCAGCGCCTCGCCGCGAAAGCCCAGCGTGCGGATATCGTCGAGTTCGTCCTCGCTGAGCTTGGACGTGGCGTGGCGCTCCACCGACAGCACCAGGTCGGCCCGGTCCATGCCATGGCCGTCATCCTCGATGCGGATCAGCCCCTTGCCGCCCGCCGCGGTGGTCACCACGATCCTGGCAGCGCCGGCATCGATGGCATTCTCCACCAGCTCCTTGACCACGCTGGCGGGCCGCTCCACCACCTCGCCGGCGGCGATGCGGTTGATGAGGTCTTCGGGCAGCTGGCGGATGGGCAAGGGCGATTCTCCTGGGTGGAGAATATAGGTGAGGAGACGGGTTTCCGATGCGGAATTGGCGATTGTCCGCGGAGTTATCAGTCGACCTCCCTCCCCCTTGTGGGGAGGGTGGCCCCGAAGGGGTCGGGTGGGGGTATGCCTCCGCAACTTTGGTGCGTGCTGCCCACCCCCACCCTTGATCCCTCCCCACAGGGGGAAGGGAGACGACTGCCGGTCTTGTGCAAAGGGCCTGCCACCCGCTACACCCTCCCCATGCCCAATCCTTCCCCCATGGACCTCGCCCTCAGCCTCGCCGAAGACGCCGCCGCGCATGGCGAAGCGCCGGTTGGCGCCGTGGTCATGGAGGGCGACACCGTCCTCGCCGCCGAGCGCAACCGCATGAAGGCGCTTAACGACCCCACCGCCCATGCCGAAATGCTGGCCATCCGCACGGCGCTGGCCACTCGTGCCACCGGCCGCCTTGATGGCTGCGACCTCTATGTGACGCTCGAGCCCTGCGCCATGTGCGCCGGGGCCATCGCCCATACGAGGCTCCGCCGCGTCTATTTCGCCGCCGAGGATACCAAGGCCGGCGCGGTCGAAAACGGCGTGCGCCTCTTCGAACAGCCCACCTGCCACCATAGCCCCGAAGTCATCGGCGGCCTGGGCGCCTCCCGCTCGGAAGCCCTGCTGCGCGATTTCTTCCGCGCCTTGCGACCATAGCCCATCGCCTGCTGACACGCCCTGGCAGCGCGCCGCCCATATTGCTCAAACCAGCACATGTGGGGAGGACACGAGTGGATATCGGGCTGCTCAACGACATCATCGTCAAGGCCAAGGCCGCCACCTATGTGGGCGGCGGCAACAAAGTCGGCGCCAGCCGCCTCGGGTCGCATGATCTGGCCTGGTCGGAGGGCGATTGGCGCTATCTCGATAGCTATTTCGGCGGCACCGATTTCATCGGCCAGGAAGTCGTCTGGTTCCGGCAGGAGCCTGTCTGGGCCATGAACTACTATGGCTATATCGCCCTGCCGGAACTGATCGACGGTCAGCGCGCCGGCGAGACCATCAAGGCGGCCCTGTCGGCCATGTATGCCGAAGGCCGGTTTCTCGGCGGCTTCCAATGGGCCGGACCGCACGGGACCTATATCGACCGCAGCACGGGCGACGCCGGCCACTTTCAGGGCCGCGAGGTCATCCTGGTCGAGGGGCAGCAGGCCTATGCGCTGGATTATTCCGGCGGCCTGATCCGGCCCTAGTCGTTGGGATTGCTGTCGATGACAGGCACCTTGCCGGCAATATAGGCTTCCACCTTGTCGGCCAGGATGCGCTTGAAGCGTTCCTTCTCGACCTCGGCATGGGCCACGATTTCGCGCACCCGCCAGAATTCGAGGGCCCCGAACGAGGTCACATGCGGGCGGATATAGATGTCGGGCGGATAGGCCGCCATCATATGCGCGGTCAGCGAATGCATCATGATCTGGGCCGAGCCGAACCAGATATCGAGGGCCTTGTGATCGGTCTTGGCGATGCCTTCGGAGGGGTCGCCATTGACGTCGATGCCGATCAGGAAGTCGGTGTCGATATCGGCCTGGTCGAGCGGCAGCGGGTTGACCACGCCGCCATCGACGAGGATGTGATTGGAATGCACCACCGGCTTGAACAGGCTTGGAATGGCGATCGAGCCGGCAATGGCGGGCCGGAGCAGGCCGGAGTTGAACACCACCTGGTGCCAGGATTGGAAATCGGTGGCCACCACGAAGAGCGGGATTTTCAGGTCCTTGAATTCGAGCGGGAAGTTGGCGGGCGTGAACGCATCCACGATATTGGTGGCATCGAGCTGCATCGAGATGCCGTTCTTGAGGATGCCGCCAATGCCGCGAATCTGGGTGGCCCACAGCTTGGTGGCGATGGTCCGCATGGTGCCCAGCACCTGGTAGGAATGTTCGCGCAGCTCCTTGCCGGTCATCCCGGCCGCCCAGCCGGCGCCGATCAGCGCGCCGATGGAGGTGCCCGATATCACCGAAGGCCTCAGCCCCAGCTCATCCATGGCCTCGATATAAGGGATATGCGTCAGGCCGCGCGCCGAGCCGCCGCCCAGTGCGATGCCGATCCGAGGTCCAGAGATCGTCTGCATGCTCCCCCGCTCCCTGCCTTTGCTGCGCAGCCCTGCGGCGAGCGCCAGGCCGCGCTTTTGCAGCGGCGTGGGCTTGCGTTGCGGCGGTGCCTCGTCAAAGACGGTCTGCAGATAGGGTATGCCGTCCAGGTTTAGGAAGGGTTCAAGACGTGGTGCGGGCGATCTCGCGCCAGCCGATGTCTCGGCGGCAAAAGCCCTCTGGCCAAACAATCTGGTCCACGCCTGCATAAGCACGGCTTTGCGCCTCTTTCACGTCCTTGCCCAAAGCGGTGACGTTGAGGACGCGACCGCCGGCAGCAACTAAACGTTCACCATCACGGTGTGTTCCGGCATGGAAGACCACGAGCGTCTCGCTGTTTATGCCGTCGGCGCCGCGGATTTCCGAACCCTTCTCATAAGCACCCGGATAGCCCTCGGTCGCCATGACGACCGTCAATGCATACTGGTCTTTCCAGGTCACATCGTGGCCGGCCAGCGTGCCGGTTGCGGTGGCATGCAGCAGCGGCAGCAGGTCGCTTTCCATGCGCAGCATCATCACCTGCGTTTCGGGGTCGCCGAAGCGGGCATTGTACTCGACCAGTTTTGGGCCATCGGACGTGAGCATCAGCCCGGCAAAGAACACGCCCTGATAGGGCGTGCCACGCGCCGCGAGACCCCTGACGGTCGGCCAGATCATGCGCTCGATGACGTCGTCGTAGATTTCGCGGGTCATGACGGGGGCGGGCGAATAGGCGCCCATGCCGCCGGTATTGGGGCCGGCATCGCCGTCAAAGGCCCGCTTGTGGTCCTGCGCCGTGGTCAGCGGCAGGATGTCCTTGCCGTCGCAGAGCACGAAGAGGCTGACCTCCTCGCCCTCCATGAACTCCTCGATCACCACCGATGCGCCTGACGCGCCAAAGGCCCCGGCAAAGCAATCGATAATGGCTTCTTCGGCCTCTTCGACGCTCATGGCCACGGTCACGCCCTTGCCTGCGGCCAGGCCATCGGCCTTGATCACGATCGGGGCGCCCTGCGTATAGAGATAGGCGAGGGCGGCGGCCTCGGTGTCGAAGCGGCCATAGGCGGCGGTGGGAATGTTCATCTCGTCGCACAGGGCCTTGGTGAAGCCCTTGGAACCCTCGAGCTGGCCGGCGGCCTTGCTGGGGCAGAAGCAGGTGAAGCCGGCGGCGCGGACATCATCGCCGAGCCCGGCAACGACCTGCGCATCGGGTCCGACGACCACGAAATCGATCTGGTGCCTGTGGCACAGGGCGATGACGGCCGCGTGGTCGGTTATGTCGACAGCGAGGTTTTCCGCCACCGAACCGGTGCCGCCATTGCCAGGGGCAATGAACAGTTTGCTCAACAGCGGCGACTGGGCAATCTTCCACGCCAGCGCATGCTCGCGCCCACCCGACCCGATCACCAGAACCCGCATGCAAGCCTCCGTGCCTTTGCGGGCGTGATGCACGAAGGGGCGCAGCGAGGCAAGGGCTTCTTATTCCTCTCCCCATTGGGGAGAGGGTGGATCGGCCGCAGGCCGAGACGGGTGAGGGGAAGCCCGGTGCGGCCGCGAAGCCCGCGCGCCCCCTCATCCGGCGCTGCGCGCCACCTTCTCCCCGATGGGGAGAAGAACTTGTGAGATCCCGAGTTATCAGTCGTCTCCCTCCCCCTTGCGGGGAGGGATCAAGGGTGGGGGTGAGTCACGAACTCCGGACTCGCGGAGAGATACCCCCACCCTGCTCGATGCACGGACTTAGCTGAAGCTAAGTCCTATCTCGCTTCCCTCCCCACAAGGGGGAGGGTGAACTCCGTTCATCCCCCTCAAGGGGAGAAGGAAAAGAACCTACATCTCGGCTTCTTTGAAGATCCGGGTCAGATCGCCGTTCCATTCGCCGCGGAACTTGTCGAGCCAGCGTTCGGCCGGCGATTTGGCCAACCGGATGGTCTCCTCGAGCGGGGCAAGGTGGATGCTCTCGTCCTTGCCCTGGGCGTTGCGGCGGTTGCGGCGGACCAGGCCCGCTTCGGCAATGCCGACGGCCTGGGCGGCGACGTCATAGAGGTTGGAGCGGTCATGCGGGGTCATCAGGCCCAGCCGCGGCACCTCGCGGCGGATGCGCTCGCGCTCCTCACGGCTCCACGGCTCGATCAGCTCATAGGCGGCTTCGAGCGAAACCGCGTCATAGAGGAGGCCCGTCCAGAAGGCCGAGAGCGCGGTGACGGATTTCTCGTCGCCCATGTCGGCCCCGCGCATCTCCAGATACTGCTTGAGGCGGACTTCGGGGAAAATCGTGCCGAGATGGTAGTTCCAGTCCCGGCGGGTCGGCTTTTCGCCCGGCAGCTGCGGCAGCTTGCCCTCGAGGAACGCCCGGAAGCTCTCACCGGCCACATTGATATAGGCGCCGTCGCGGATGACGAAATACATCGGCACATCCAGCGCATAGTCGGCATATTGCTCGAAACCGAAGCCCTCTTCGAAGGCGAAGGGCAGCATGCCGGTGCGGCTGTCGTCGGTATTGAGCCAGATATGGCTGCGGAAGCTGAGATAGCCGCTGTCCCGGCCTTCCGAGAAAGGCGAATTGGCGAACAAAGCCGTGGCGATCGGCTGCAGCGCCAGCCCGACGCGCAGCTTCTTGACCATGTCGGCTTCGCTGGAAAAGTCGAGATTGGTCTGCACCGTCGCCGAGCGGAACATCATCGATGTGCCCAGCGTCCCCACCTTGTCCATATAGGGCGCCATGATGCCGTAGCGCGACTTGGGCATGACCTCGATTTCGGCGACGCTCCACAGCGGGGTCACCCCGAGGCCCAGGAAATGGATGTCGAGCGGCTTGGCGACGTCCTTGGCCACGCGCATATGTTCGGCCGTTTCGGCGGCCGCGGCATGCAGGTCCGGTTGCGGGGCGCCCGAGAGCTCGAACTGGCCGCCCGGCTCCAGCGAAATGCCGCCATGGGCAACCGTGTCCCACAGGCCGATCGGGTTGCCCTCGTCAAAAAACGGCTCCCAGCCGGTGCGCTCGGCCATGCCATCGAGCAGGGCGCGGATGCCGTCGGGGCCTCCATAGGCCACCGGGCGCAGCGGATTGGTGTGGAACACATGCTTTTCGTGCTCGGTGCCGATACGCCATTCGCTTTCGGGCTTGCACCCGCGCGACATGGCCTCGATCAGGTCCGCCCGCGATTCAATCGGGGGGGAGATGGATTCGGCACCAGCCATAAGTTGTCCTCGGACGGTGAAGGTTCAAAATGCTGGCCGGGAACATAGCGTTGCACGGGCCGAAAGCAATCGCCTTTTATCGCCAATCACCGATGATAGCTTGAATTACGGCCAGTGCGGCCACTGCGGCCGTGTCGGCGCGCAGGATGCGCGGCCCCAGGCTGATGGGCACCACATAGGGCAGGGCGCGCAGCCTGGCCCGTTCCTCGTCGGAAAATCCACCTTCGGGCCCGATCAGCACACCGACCTTGCGGCCTCGCAGCGCGGTCAGCGCCTCGACCGGCGACGACGAGGCTTCGCCTTCATCGGCAAAGACCAGCGCGCGGTCCGCCGGCCAGCCATCGAGCAGCCGTTCCAGCGTCACCTCGGCTTCGACCTTGGGAACGCTGAGCACCTCGCATTGCTCGGCGGCTTCAATGGCATTGGCGACTAGCCGTTCGTGCTTGAGCCTGCTGACTTGGGTGAAGCGGGTCAGCACCGGCTGGATGGTGCCGGCGCCCATCTCGACCGCCTTCTGGATCACATAATCCAGCCGCTCGGTCTTGAGCGGGGCAAAGCCATACCAGAGGTCCGATGGCGGCGTTTGCGCGGCGACCCGTTCAACCAGCTCGAGCGTCACCGACTTCTTGGAATCGCTGACCAGCCGGGTGAGCCAGGCCCCATCGCGCCCATTAAACAGCACCACCTCATCGCCCACACCCTTGCGCAGCACTGCAGCGAGATAGAGCGACTGCTCCTTGCCGAGCGTGAGTTGGGCTCCAGCGGCGAGGTCTGGCTCGACGAACAGGCGGGGCAGGGCGGCGTGGGTGCGGGGCATGGCAGTTCCTTGACGTGGCATTGTGCCACGACCTCGTCCTTCGACAAGCTCAGGATGAGGTCTACTGGAACCTGCAGAGTTGGAGTAGACCTCATGGTGAGCTTGTCGAACCACGAGGTCGTGGCACCATGTCCGAGTCCCATCAGCAATCCGTCGCCGATGCCCAATCCGGCAATTGGGTCGATCGCTATGCGCCCGACTGGCTCAAGCCCTATGCGCGGCTGGCGCGATGGGATCGGCCCATCGGCTTCTGGCTGCTGTTCTGGCCCTGTGCCTGGGGGCTTGCCCTGGCGGCGGTCAGCGAACCATCGCTCGGCTTCGACTGGTGGGGCGGCATACTCATGCTGGTTGGCGCCATCCTGATGCGGGGCGCCGGCTGCACTTTCAACGATATCGTGGACCGCGACATCGACATGCAGGTCGCCCGCACCCGCTCACGGCCCATTCCCTCTGGCCAGGTCACCTCGCGCGATGCGCTGGCCTTCCTCGTCGCCCAGGCGCTGCTGGGCTCGGTCGTGCTGTTCCAGTTCAACCGCTTCACGGTGTGGGCCGGCGTCGCCTCGCTGGTGCTGGTCGCCATCTATCCATTCATGAAGCGCGTCACCTGGTGGCCGCAGGCCTTCCTGGGCCTCGCCTTCTCCTATGGCGCGCTGGTCGGCTGGAGCTCGCAGACCGGTGGCCTGGGCTGGGCGCCCATCCTGCTCTATGCCGGAACAATCCTCTGGGTCATCGGCTATGATACGATCTACGCGCTGCAGGATGTCGAGGACGACGCCCTGGTTGGCGTCAAATCCACCGCGCGGCTCTTTGGCGCGCATGTGAAGCCGGCGGTCGCCACGCTCTATGCCGGGGCTTTCGTGCTGTGGAATGTGGCCGCATTGCTGGTCGGTAGCGGCATCGTCTTTGCCGCCCTGTCTTTGCTGGCGGCTGCGCTCATGGCCTGGCAGGTCTGGACGGTCGATGCGACCCAGCCGGACAACCCGCGGACCCGCTTCTACAGCAATCACTATGTGGGGATTGTACTTGCCCTTGCCCTGCTGGCCGAATGGGTGTGGTAGCGGCGACGCATTATGTTGGCCAATTGGCCCAATATGCTGCTGTGGATCGAATGGGATGTGACAAACGTCAAAGGGGCCGACCGCACCACCGGTCGACCCCTTTGACGTGCTTTGGAGAGCAGAAACTTATGCGTCGGGCTGCATGCCCGGCTTGCGGCGGTTGAGGAAGCGCGGGCGGCGCCCAGCCTCGGCGGCCAGCTTGCGGCGGCTCTGATTGTTGCCCACCATCACGCCATCAACCTGCTGGCTATAGGGCATGTAGGCGCCGTCGCCGGCCTTGATGAACAGCGGCAAACGGAGCTTCTTGCCCCAGTTCTGCCACTCCGCGACGACGTTGTGATTGCCCTCTTCCTCGAACACCCGATAGTTCAGCTCGCCGTCGGAATGCACCAGTTCGATCGAGCTGGTCAGCACGCCTTCCTCGGAGATCCGGGTAGCTACGGCGACGCCGATAAACTCGGTGACCGGCACCTTCACCTTGATGGCCACGCCGCTCTGTTCGAGCATGCGGCGGACGGTGACGGTCTTGACGGGATCCCGGGGGCCATTGTCGTTCGCCGCCACGAAGCGGCGCTCAACCAGCGAGGGGCGGCCGAATGCGAGAACGACCGAGGTCCCTTCCAACGCGACACCATGAACCATTTGAATTCGCCTTCCTGTCAACTTCGAGAGCTGGTTTTTGGTGCTCTCTTTTGTAGGTCCACCATACCCCGCCCCCTTACCTGCCCCCTTAATCGGTTCGGTTAAGTTTATCTTGTTTTCCGAGAGGGTTAGCAGGGTCTTGCACCGAGTAGGGAGCGGTTAACCGCACCGCGTGGCGGGGTGTTAACCCTGCCATATTTGGCCCTGCCGTCGCGCCGGGCGGCGCGGCTCTTGCCCAAGGCCCGCGCCCGGCCTAAAAGGCCCGCAATGCCTGCTCCTGCGACCACCTACAGCGACGATCTGGAACTGCTCCGCTCTTCAGCGGTCGCGGCGGGTATCATTGCCAGCGGCTTCTTCCGTCGCCCGGTGAAAAGCTGGGACAAGGAAAATTCCTCCCCCGTCAGCGAGGCCGATATCCTAGTCGACCGCTACCTGGCCGCCTCGCTGCTGCAGGCGCGGCCGGACTATGGCTGGCTGAGCGAAGAAACGGTCGACAATCCCAGCCGCCTCGATTGCGAACGGGTATTCGTCGTCGACCCGATCGACGGCACCCGCGGCTTCCTCCGCGGCGAGGACAGCTGGACCGTATCGCTGGCCGTGGTCGAGAACGGCGTGCCGGTTGCCGGGGTGGTCTACGCACCGGTACGCGACGAAATGTATGACGCGGTAAAGGGTGAGGGTGCGCGCCTCAACGGCCGGCCCATTCAGCGCAGCCGCCGCGCCGGCGCTGCCCCGGTCATCCCGGCCGCTGGTGCGGTGCACCAGGAGATGCAGGCGGCCGGCCTCGTCTATACGCGTGGTCCTTACTATCCTTCGCTCGCCTATCGTCTGGTCCAGGTGGCAACCGGCAAACTCGATGCCGTTGCGACCCGGCGTGGCAGCCAGGACTGGGATATCGCCGCCGCGGCACTGATCCTGGACGAATGCGGCGCTCATTTCGCCGATGTGTGCTTCGGCTACCCCCAATTCAACAAACGAGATGTGCGCCATGGGGCGCTTGCGGCACTCGGCGACATGAGCCTAAAACCGCACGTTCACGCGGCGCTGATCAAGGTCTATGGCTGCCCGGCCGAGACGAGCGCGGTGGAACCGTCCATTCCTTCACATACGGACCTGACCGATGGCTAACCAAGAAACCACCAAGCAGCTGCTGCATCTCGTGATCGGCGGAGAGCTTTCGAGCCTGGAAGGCGTCACTTTCGCCGATCTCGACAAGGTCGATATCGTCGGGCTCTATCCCAACTATGCCGCGGCCTATGCTGTCTGGAAGCAGAAGGCGCAGATGACCGTCGACAGCGCCCAGACGCGCTACTTCATCGTCCACCTGCACCGCCTGCTCGAGCCGGAAACGCACAAGGCTTAATCCGGGCACGCCTCTTCCCCGAAGGGGCGAGGTAAGAAGAGCTACTCCATCAATGCATCGATGATCGCGTGCATCGCGCCGGGGCCGCCAATGCGCTGGCGCCCGATATTGGCGAGGCGGCGGCGCTCGTCATCATTTGTCAAAAGCTGCCGCAAAGCGGCGCCGATGGCCGGCGCGTCGGCCGTGACCACCGTGCGAGCCTCCCCGAACAGCATCTGCTCGTCGGCAAAGCGGGAGCGCCGGTCGCGGGGATTGACGAAGGTGATGGCGGGTTTGCCCAAGCCCAGGGCCTGAACGGTCGCCGTGCCCGCCTGCGACAGCACCAGATCGGACGCCGCAAGCAGGTTGCCCATCGCGCCGCCACGCGCCATGTGGATGGTCAGTTCGCCGTCGGACAGTTCACCCAGGTCCGATGGCTCGACGCTGAGCATGGGTGTGCGCTTCAGGCCGGTCTGGCGCGCCAGCTCGTCGACACTGACACTGCCCGCAACCGCCAAGAAGATATCGGGTCTTAGTTCGGCCGGCAGGCTGCGCAAGGCATCGACCTGGAGCGCGAAGCTCTCTGATGTCAGGGCCCGGCTACCCGGCAAAAGCGTGACCGCCAGGGGACGATTTCGCCGTGCGCGGGCATCATAGTCGCCATAGGGAATGGCATCCATCATCACATTGCCCGCCGAGCGGGCATCGACGCCGATGCGCTCAAGGGACTGCGCCAGATTATCGGCACGGCAGAACACCGTCTTGCAGGCCTGCTTGATGGTCCAGCGCTCAGGCGCCGAATAGAGCCGCGCCGCGCCGGTCTTGTAGACATCGAGATAGGTGAGCCCGCGATGGCCCGAGACATAGCTTGCCAGCACGCCCACCATGTCGCCGACCACGACCACGCGATCATACTTGCCATTGACCTTGCGCAGGAAATTGAGCGCGGGGGGCACCGTGCCCAGGCCCCCGGTGGCAATGTCACGCCGCAGCGAGCCCTTCACATTGCGCCAGCCCTCTGAGGCCAGCGTGGCGCGCGGACCCACGATGGGGCAGACGCCGGCATAGGCATTGCCTGAGCCGATCATCGGATAGGCTTCCACCGAAACGGTGTTGGGCAACCGCGCCACGATCGCTGCCGCGATCGCATCCTCGCCATGGCCATTGGAAATGAACAGAAACCGGCTTCGGCCCGACGCTGCGGCCTCCACCTTCAGGCTCCGCGGCCGAAGCGCTCGAAAGCGGTGTGGGCGGCCACGGCATCCGCATAGGGCTCCTGCCGGTCGACGCTCCAGTAGAACAGCTCGTCGAGCGGAATCGGCTTCTGCGTAATAGCGCAGCGCACGAAGCTACCCGGCTTGAGCACGACATAGTCGCCATCGATATAGCGAATGACCGCTTCCGCGGGCGCGAAGCCCTTGTCGAAGATGTTCATGCTGGCATTCCTTCAACCCTCGCCCCGATATAGCGAGCTACGCGGCCGATCAAAAGAGGCTTTCCTGACGATCCGGGTCAGATTGAGGGCGTGATTTCTTCTTTATGACCGGACTGCCTGCAATCGT
The DNA here is from genome assembly GCF_946479885.1 of uncultured Devosia sp. The sequence continues at coordinate 118,285 of NZ_CAMLHM010000001.1, read as the reverse complement.
GGCACCAATGGCGCCGTCGGCGAACTCGATGGCCACCGCGTCGCCGGGCTTGAGCCCCTCGCGCTGATGCACGAGATTGCCTTCATCGTCCTTGACGACGGCATAGCCGCGCGCCAGCACGCTCTTGTAGCTGAGCGAGGTCAGGAGCTTGCCGGCCTGCGCCAGCGCCGCCCCACGCAGGCTGAGCCCCTGCAGCATGCTGGCATAAAGCCGCGTGGCCAGCGGGTTCAGCTGCGCCTGCCCGTGGCGGATTTCGGCCCGCAGGGCGGTGGGCGACAGCTTGGGCCCGATGGCGGCCAGTTGTGCCCGCTTGCGCTCTACCAGCCGTGCCGTAGCGGCTGCCAGCCGCTGCGCCTGCGGATCATAGGTGAAGCGCGCGCGGTCGGCAGTCTTGCGCAACCCGGCCTCCGTCCGCAGCGCCAGGTTACCAAGCCGCTCGCCCAGTTCGACCTGGCGGCGGCGCAGCAGTTGCGGGGTGAGACGTGGTTCGACGCGGGCAAGGTGGACGCGCCGGTCCTGCACCGAATGCCGGAGGCAGGCGAGCAGGTTGCTGGCGGCGTGATCGAGTCGCTGGCGCTGGCCCGAGACGAGGTCGCCCGGCCGAGGCAGGCCGGCCGCCGCGGCGCGCAGGCGGTCGCGCGCGCTGCCGGCAATCCGGCGCGTGGCCTGGCGCTGCCGGCCGCCCAGGTCATCGACATAACCGATAAGCTCCGCCCGCACCGGCACGGCGGCTTCTGCAGCAGCCGTCGGCGTCGGCGCGCGCATGTCGGCGGCATAGTCGACCAGCGTCGTATCGGTCTCGTGGCCCACCGCCGAGATGACGGGGATGCCGCTGGCGGCGACGGCGCGCACCACGGCTTCTTCATTGAAGCCCCATAGATCCTCGATCGAGCCGCCGCCGCGGGCCACGATCAGCAGGTTCGGGCGCGGGATGGGTCCGTCGGGCAGCAGCGCGTTGAAGCCCTCGATGGCATTGACCACTTCGGGCGCACAGGTCTCTCCCTGCACGCGCACCGGCCACACCAGCACATGGCTGGGGAAGCGGTCGTCCAAGCGGTGGAGAATATCGCGGATGACGGCGCCCGTCGGCGAGGTGATGACGCCGATGACGCGCGGCAGGTAGGGCAGGGGGCGTTTGCGCTCGCGGGCGAACAGGCCCTCCGCATGGAGCTTGCGCCGCCGCTCTTCCAGGAGCGCCATCAGCGCCCCGGCGCCGGCTGGCTCGATATTGTCGATGACGATCTGGTACTTGCTCGAGCGCGGGAACGTGGTCAGCCGGCCGGTGGCGATCACCTCCAGCCCTTCCTGCGGCTTGAACGTCAGGCGCGCGTAACTGGTTTTCCAGACGACGGCATCGATGGCCGCATTTTCGTCCTTCAGCGTGAAATAGGCGTGGCCTGAGGCGTGCTGGCCGCGGAAGCCCGAAATCTCGCCGCGCACGCGCACATGGCCGAACTCGTCCTCGACGGCGCGCTTGACCGCCTGGGCGATCTCGCTGACGGAAAACTCGGCGGCATTGGTCAGGGTGTCGGCCATGCCATCTGGTGCGACATCGGGTGAGTCAGGTCAAGCCCGCGCTACTCTGCTGCCTCGGCCTGGCGCGGCGTCGGCAGGTTGCCCATCGACTGCACGATGTGGTTGGCCAGTGCATCGTAGATGCCGCCATAGGCGTGGCTGGCCCGCATCAGCGCAATCTGGGCGTCGCCGAGCCGGGGCAGACCCTGCTCGTCATTGATCACGCGCATGCCAGGCTGCAGCGCACTTTCCGGCAGGAATCCCACCGCGAGATCGGAGAGCACCGCGCTCGAAATGGCCGTTGCGTTGGACGAGGTATAGGCGATGCGGAAGTCCTTGCCGGTGCGCTCGAGCGCCTGCTGCGCATCCTTGCGCCAGATGCAGCATTGCGGCCCGCAGGCAATGGCAAGCGGCTCACTGGCCAGTGCCCGGCCACCATGGGAGGCCACCCAGAACATGCGCTCGGTGCGGAACAGCTCGCCGAAATTCTGGTCGGTGCCCTGGGTGAAGACGATCAGGTCATAACGGCCGCCGCGCATGCCGCTCAGCAATTCCTCGGACGCCATGCAGGCGACATCGACGGCGATCTTGGGGTGCGTGCGCTGGAAGCTGGACAGGATCACCGGCAAGAGGCGCACGGCATAATCGTCGGGCACGCCGAAGCGGATCGACCCGGCCAAGTCACCATCCGAGAAATGATCGAGGATTTCGGCATTGGTGCGCAGCATCTTGCGGGCGCGGGCGTAGAGCGCCTCGCCATGGAGGGTCAGCGTCACGCTGCGCCCGTCGCGCGTCAGCAGTGTCTGTCCGAGCCGCTCTTCGAGCCGCTTGATCTGCATCGAGACCGCCGACTGGGTCTTGTTCACGCGTCGCGCCGCTTCGGTGAAGCTGCCGCAATCGGCAATGGCGCAGAAGCTTTGCAACTGGTCGAGATCGAGAGGAGCGGTCATCGCGATGTTCCATCACCCAAATTGATAGAGTGGATGAAATCTATTTGTTGGACGAATAGATGTCCAGAGCGGTATCACATCAACATCGCCGCAGCAGACCCCGCGACGGACCCGCCGCCTCCCTCGGCACAACCACATGTTTGGAGACTATCATGGCTCTCTCGCTTCCCGGCGAGCGGTCACTTGCGGCCGCCACGCCAGCCAATCCGTTCGCTGCATTCGCGCGTTGGATCGTCAAGGCACAAGCCGCTCGTACCCGTCGGGTAGCGCTGTCGGCCCTGCTGGAGCTCGATCACAACCGGCTGAGCGACCTCGGCATCTCGCGCAGTGACATCACTGCTGCGCTGGCAGCCAAGACGCATGCCGGTCCCGTCCTCAACGCTGCCCGGGCCCGCAACGCCCGCGCCTGACAGGCTATCCCATCCCGAGCTTGCGCCGGCGCGACCTCCAGCCGGCGCCTTTCTGTTGGTACGAACATTCGTTTACGAGCGGTCGTGCCATCTCCAGGGTCGGCCCTTTGGGCCGTCCCGCCCGGGCCGGTTTTGCCTCCGGTCCCGTTTCCTGATGACTTGCCGGACCGGCGCCCAGGCGCTTGTCCGGCTTTTTTATGAGATTCGATCAGCCGAATTGAACGCCGATCTCGAATTCGGTCTTCCAGGCAATCGTGCAGGCGAACTTGCGCCCGTCATCCATGACCAGATCGAACGTGTCGGGAACACCGACAATGCCGGCGACCTTGAGGCGAGCGCCCGTCTGCGACAGGTTGCGCACGGTGCATTGAAAGGTCGAGAACCCGTCATTGATGACGATGCGCCCGCCCTTGAGGACGCGCTGGCGTGGCGCGATACGGTGTTCTTCGGTCATGGCAAACCCTCCAACTAGGGGAGTTGGGCAAAGCCATCCTTGAAGCCGTTGAGCGACACGGGAATGCCGATGCCCTCTTCCGGGGTCTTGAAGACAACGAAGATGGCGTCCTTGCCGTTCGACAGGGTATCGATCAGGCTGTCATCAAGCACGACCTCGGCCACGCAGCCATTGGGCAGGCAGCGCACGAAGGCGACGCGGCCCATATCCTTGCCATCGACATTGAGCCCAAGCCCGTTCGGCAACAGTACGCCGAGCGGTGCCAGGACGCGAAGCAGGCGGGCCTCACGGTCGGCGGTGCGCAGCACGATGACCGACAGGCCCACATTGGGCTGGTCCTCGGCCATGACATTCTGGATGATGGCGCACTGCTCGAAGCTGGCGCCGGGAGGCGTATCGCAGCTCATCTGCCAGTCGCCATACTGGGCGCGAACCACGCCCTGACCGAAGCCGGCGCCGGTTGCGCTCGCGATGGCGACCAGAGCCAGGCCCAAGCCGGCCAGACGACGCTTCACAATCCGCTTCACTCTGTCAATTCTCCCGACGAATCGCGCGCTGGCACGAGGCTTTTCCTGTTTCCGACAGGCAGGCGGCCAAGTCAACCAAGGCCCGGAAATGCTGGGGATATGCGGTCGAACTGCGGCGAGGTTGAGGCGTCGCCACGCCCGGCGGGCGCACAATATGACGCAGTTGTGCCGCCGCTTGCCGCAATGGACTTGGCGTTTGCGATGTGATTTAGGTCAGAGAAGAGTTTTTCGCTCCGAGGTTGAGTCGGGGCGGCGTTTGCTATGCCGCTGTTTTCGCCCCTCAATCCCGGTGTGGACACACCAATTGAAGTCGACAGGGGGTTTAGGTGACCGGGCAGTTCTTGAGAAAGATGGGGGCGTTTTCGGCAGCCGCAATGGCGCTGATCCCGACCCTGGCCACCGCGCAGGAAGAGGCCGGCTACACTGCGGGCCATCCGCTGCCGGGTCAGTTCCACCTGCAGCGCTCCGTGACCCCGATCATGGACTCCATCACGACCTTCCATGACGGCATCCTGATGTGGACCATCAGCCTGATCGTGGTTTTCGTGCTGGCGCTGCTGGTGTGGATCATGATCCGCTACAATGCCAAGCGGAACCCGGTTCCGGCGGGCTTCACCCACAACACGCTGGTCGAGATCGTCTGGACGGTCCTGCCCGTCGTTATCCTCATCATCATCGCCATTCCGTCTTTCGGCGTGCTGAGCGACCAGCTGACCACCCCCGATGGCGAGCGCAAATATCTTGGCGCCAACATCTTCTCGTTCGGCGAAGTCGAAGTTCCGGCGCCCGAGCTGACCATCAAGGCCACCGGCGTACAGTGGTCCTGGTCCTACGAATATGTGGACCAGGGGCTGTTCTTCGATTCCTTCATGCTCAATGAAGAAGATCGCGCGGCGAGCAAGCCGAGTCAGCCCCGCTTGCTGGCCGTGGACAACGAGCTCGTCGTTCCTGTCGACACCACCGTGCGGGTTCAGGTGACGGCCGATCCGACTGGCGTCATCCATGCCTTCGCCGTGCCGTCCTTCGGCATCAAGATCGACGCCGTGCCGGGCCGTCTCAACGAGACCTGGTTCAACGCGCGGGAAACCGGCATCTACTATGGCCAGTGCTCGGAGCTTTGCGGCAAGGACCATGCCTTCATGCCGATCGCCGTTCGCGTGGTCACCAAGGAAGAATTCGCGGCTTTCATTGAAGCGTTCAAGGGTGGCGACTATGCCGCCGGCAACGCGACGCTTGCGGCTGTACAGTAAGACAAAGGGTCAGGGGACACTATAAATGGCTGACACAACCGCCCACCTCGAAGCCCACGCGACCGGCCACGACGCCGCTTCGCACCATGAACCCACCGGCTGGCGCCGCTGGGTCTATTCGACCAACCACAAAGACATCGGCATCATGTACCTGGTCTTCGCGATCGTCGCGGGGATCATCGGTGGCCTGTTGTCCGGCGTCATGCGCATGGAACTCCAGGAGCCCGGCATCCAGATTTTCCACGGCCTTGCAGCCATGGTCTATGGCCTGTCCGGTGGCGAGGCGCTCGACGCGGGCAAGAACATGTACAACGTGTTCACCACCGCGCACGCGCTCATCATGGTGTTCTTCGTGGTCATGCCGGCCACGATGGGCGGCTTTGCCAACTATTTCGCCCCGCTGATGATCGGCGCGCCGGACACCGCTTTCCCGCGCATCAACAACATCGCCTTCTGGCTGTTGCCGCCGGCCTTCATCCTGCTGCTGATGAGCCTGTTCTTTGAGGGTGCCGGTGGTCCTGGCGGCCTCGGCTTCGGCGGCGGCTGGACTGTCTATCCGCCGCTCTCGACCGTGGGTCACCCTGGTCCGGCCATGGACTTCGCCATTCTGTCGCTGCACGTCGCGGGCGTCAGCTCGATCCTGGGCGCGATCAACCTGATCACCACGATCTTCAACATGCGCGCCCCGGGCATGACGCTGCACAAGATGCCGCTGTTTGCCTGGTCCGTGCTGGTGACCGCTTTCCTGCTGCTGCTGGCTCTGCCGGTCCTGGCCGGCGCCATCACCATGCTGCTGACCGACCGCAACTTCGACACCGCCTTCTTCGCTCCGGCCAAGGGCGGCGACCCGGTCCTGTTCCAGCACCTGTTCTGGTTCTTCGGCCACCCCGAAGTGTACATCATGATCCTGCCGGGCTTCGGCATCATCAGCCACATCGTCTCGACCTTCAGCCGCAAGCCGGTCTTCGGCTACATGGCCATGGCCTATGCCATGGTCGCCATCGGCTTCGTCGGTTTCGTCGTGTGGGCCCACCACATGTACACCACCGGCCTCAGCCTTGACGTCCAGCGCTACTTCGTGGCCGCCACGATGGTCATCGCGGTGCCGACTGGCGTGAAGATTTTCTCGTGGATCGCCACCATGTGGGGCGGTTCGATCACCTTCAAGTCGCCCATGCTCTGGGCCATCGGCTTCATCTTCCTGTTCACCGTTGGTGGTGTGACGGGTGTGGTGCTGGCCAATGCCGGTGCCGACCGTGCCCTGCACGACACCTACTATGTGGTTGCCCACTTCCACTACGTGCTGTCGCTGGGTGCCGTGTTCTCGATCTTCGCGGCCTGGTACTACTGGTACCCCAAGATGTTCGGCTACATGTACAACGAGTTCCTGGCTCAGTTGCACTTCTGGGTCATGTTCGTCGGCGTGAACCTGATTTTCTTCCCGCAGCATTTCCTCGGCCTTGCCGGCATGCCGCGTCGCTACATCGACTACCCGGATGCATTTGGTTTCTTCAACCGCATCTCTTCGTTCGGCTACTACGTCACCTTCGTCGCCATGCTGATCTTCTTCTACGCGACCTGGGAAGCCGCCCGTAAGAAGCGTCCGGCCGGTGACAGCCCGTGGGGTGAGGGCGCAACGACGCTGGAATGGACCCTGTCCAGCCCGCCGCCGTTCCACCAGTTCACCACGCTGCCCAAGATCGACTCGACCAACGCACACTAAGATATCGAGGGCCGCGTTCGCGCGGCCCCCATCCACCAACGAAGGCTAGGCCCTTGGCTCTGATCGACGACAGCAGGAACCTGCCCGGCATGGCCGGCGAAGCGCGCGTGGAGGACTACCTCGCGCTGCTGAAGCCATCGGTCATGCAACTGGTCGTGTTCACCGCCATCGTTGGACTGATTGTCGCGCCAGGCGGCATCAATCCGGTCATCGCGATCATCGCCATTGCCTGCATCGCCATCGGGGCTGGCGCGTCGGGTGCCCTCAACATGTGGTACGATAGCGATATCGACGCCATCATGAGCCGCACGCAGAACCGGCCGATCCCCGCCGGCCGCATGCCACGCGAGCACGCTCTAGTCTTCGGCATGGTGCTGTCGGGGTTCTCGGTTGCCCTGCTGGGGCTGGCGACCAACTGGGTCGCCGCGGGCCTGCTCGCCTTCACCATCTTCTTTTACGCCGTCATCTACACGATGTGGCTCAAGCGCTCGACGCCGCAGAACATCGTCATCGGCGGTGCTGCTGGGGCATTTCCGCCTATCGTCGGCTGGGCCGCGGTCACCGGTACAGTGTCGTTCGAGAGCCTGGTACTGTTCCTGATCATCTTCCTGTGGACCCCGCCGCATTTCTGGGCGCTGGCGCTCTACAAGCAGTCCGACTACGGCGCCGCAGGCGTGCCGATGATGCCCAATGTGGTGGGCGAAGCATCGACCAAGCTGCAGATCTTCGTCTACACGCTGATCCTGGCGGCATCGGCCATGCTGCCGACCTGGTTTGGCTTTGCCGGCTGGATCTACACCTCGGTCGCCGCGATCACCGGCGTTTCCTTTGTGCTGCTGGCCTGGCGCTTGCTGCGGACACGTGAAGACATTGCCATGCGCAAGGCGGCGCGGACCCTCTTCAACTACTCGCTGAGCTACCTGTTCATCGTCTTCTTCGCCTTCATGACCGACAACCTGCTCACCCGTTTCGGGGGCTTTGGCGCATGAGTGCTCCCGATGAGATCCGCAGCGTCGAACCAGAGTCGCTCGAGCTTGCCGCCGCCCGCGCCAGGGTCCGCCGCCGCCGCTCCATCGCCCTGGGCATTGCCCTCGCGCTGTTCGCGCTCACCTTCTACACGCTGACCATCGTCAAGATGGGACCGGCCCTGTTCGATCGGTCGCTGTGATGACCGAGCTGCATGTTCCCGGCATCGATCCTGCCCTCGCCCGTCGCAACAAGCGCGTGGCGATGGCCGGTTTGTTCGTTGCCGCGGGCATGGTGGGCCTGGCCTATGCCTCGGTGCCGATCTACCAGCTGTTCTGCCAGATCACCGGCTTCGGTGGCACGACGCAGGTGGCCGGCGATGCGCCCAAGGGCTCGATTGCGCGGCAGATGACGGTGCGCTTTGACTCCAATATCGCCAATGACCTGCCCTGGACGGTAACGCCGGCCGCGCACATCACCGACAATATCGGCAAGGTCGACACGGTCAATTTTGTCGCCACCAACAATTCGGACCAGCCGCTTACCGGTATGGCCATATTCAACGTCTCGCCCGAAAAGGCCGGCGTCTATTTCAACAAGATCGAATGCTTCTGCTTCACCGAGCAGACGCTGCAGCCCGGTGAAACCGTGGACATGCCGATCGTGTTCTTCGTCGATCCCGAGCTCGCCGATAATCCCGAACTCGACACCATCAAAGAGATCACGCTCTCTTATACTTTCTACGCTTCAGACAACGAGGGAAGCTGACCATGTCCGCCATAGCCAAGAACCACGACTACCACATGGTCGAGCCGAGCCCGTGGCCGTTTGTGATGTCGGCCGCCGTGCTCATCATGGCGATGGGTGCCATCTTCTGGATGCATGAATGGACGCCGTTCGTCTTCTTCATCGGTCTGGCTGGCGTGCTCTACACCATGTATGCGTGGTGGAGCGACGTGATCAAGGAAGCCAGCAGCGGCTTCCATACGCCGGTCGTGCAGATGCACCATCGCTACGGCATGATGTTGTTCATCGCCTCCGAAGTGATGGTGTTCTTCGGCTTCTTCTGGGCCTATTTCGACGGCTTCTTCCGCATGGACGACGTCGAGCAGTATGCTCGCGTTGCCGCCACGTCGGGCATCTGGCCGCCGACGGGCGTCGAGCTGTTCGACCCCTTCCACCTGCCGCTGTTCAACACCCTCCTGCTGCTGACCTCGGGCACGACTGTCACATGGGCGCACCATGCGCTGCTCGAGGGCGACCGTGAGGGGCTCAAGTGGGGCCTGGTGCTGACCGTGCTGCTGGGCGCCGTCTTCACCTGCGTACAGGCGCTTGAATATAGCGAAGCCGGCTTCGCATTCGCCGGCAACATGTACGGTGCCACCTTCTTCATGGCGACCGGCCTGCATGGCTTCCACGTTCTGATCGGCACCATCTTCCTGCTGGTCTGCCTCGTTCGTGCGCTGCGCGGCCACTTTACTCCCGAGCGTCACCTCGGCTTCGAATTTGCCGCTTGGTACTGGCACTTCGTGGACGTGGTCTGGCTGTTCCTGTTTGCCTCCATCTATGTATGGGGCAGCTGGGGCGTCGCGCTTCACCACTAGTCGGCCCGGACGTGAATTCACGGGGCGCAGCCGGAAGCTGCGCCCCGATTTGTTTGGAGACCCAGTTGGTCCAGCCGTCGCCTATCCTGACCGGACTGCTCTGCCGCTGCCCGCGTTGCGGCGAAGGCAAGCTGTTTGCCGGCTACCTCAAGGTGGCGCCGGCCTGCGCCGTGTGTGGGCTCGACCTCAAATTCGCCGATAGCGGCGACGGCCCGGCGATTTTCGTGATCTTCCTGGTGGCTCCCATCGTCATCGGCCTGGCCCTGCTGGTCGGCGCCCTGTTCAACCCGCCTCCCTATGTGCATCTGATCCTCTGGATCCCCACCACGCTGGTGCTGTCTCTGCTGCTGCTGCCGCCGTTCAAGGGCGTGCTGGTAGCGCTGCAATACCGGCACGACGCGCACGAGGGGCATCAATGAGCCAGAGTCGCCCCAATCCGGTCATGACCTGGACCTTCGTGGCACTGATGCTGGCGCTTGCCGTCGCCTGCGTATGGCTGGGCACCTGGCAGATGCAGCGGCTGGGCGAGAAGGAAGCGCTCATAGCCACCGTCGACGCCCGGCTGGGCGCTGACCCGGTCCCCGTGCCGCCCAAGGACCAATGGGCAGGGCTCGACGTCGACGCCCTCAACTATCGGCCGGTCTCGCTGACCGGTGCTTTCCGTTACAACCAGACCGTGACAGTCTTCACCAGCCTCGCCAATGCTCGCGGCGCCGCAGCCGGCCCCGGCTACTGGGTGGTGACGCCGTTCGTGCTGGCCGATGGCGGCACGGTCTTCGTCAATCGTGGCTTCGTGCCTCAGGACTTCCAGGAAGCCGCCGTCACCGACGGGGAGGGCGACGAGCTGCAGGTGACCATATCGGGCCTGCTGCGACCTGCTGAAGCTGCTGGCATGATGACGCCCGGTCCAAACACCTCAGATCGCATCGAATGGGTGCGGGATCCGCAGCGCCTGGCTGCCATGGTCGATCCGGCACTGGCGCCCTTTGCGCCCTTCTATGTCGATATGCCGGCCGGTCCTGCCGGAGAACTGCCGCAGGGTGGCGAGACGGTGGTCGAGTTTCCCAACAACCATCTGGGCTACGCGTACACCTGGTACGGCTTTGCCATTGTTGCCGTTGTCATGCTCGGCTTCTGGCTGGCCCGCCAGCGGGCAGCAGGCAAGGGCTGAGCCAGCAAACTTGCGGTTCACCCCCTGTTTGACTAGGTTGCAACAATTCTAAAGGGGCACTTCCTCCCAAATGCAGTTTGTCTCAACGCGTGGCCAGGCGCCCGTGCTCGGTTTCTCTGACGCGGTTCTGGCTGGCCTGGCTTCCGATGGTGGCCTCTATGTGCCGCAGACCTGGCCACAGGTCGATGCCGCCGAGATTGCCTCCTTCGCCGGCAAGTCCTACGCCCACGTGGCCTATGCCATCATCAGCCGCTTCACCGGCGACGAGATTGCGCCTGACAAGCTCAAGGCGATCGTCGACGAGGCCTATGCGTCCTTCCGCCACCCGTCGGTGGCCCCGCTGCTCGAGCTCGAGCCCAATCACTTCGTGCTTGAGCTGTTCCACGGCCCGACGCTGGCCTTCAAGGACGTGGCCATGCAGTTCCTGAGCCGGGTGATGGACCATATCCTGGCCGAACGCGGCCTCAAGGCGACCATTGTCGGCGCCACCTCGGGCGACACCGGCTCGGCCGCCATCGAGGCCTTCCGCGGCCGCGACACTACCGACATCTTTATTCTGCATCCCCAGGGCCGCACCTCGCCGGTGCAGCGCCTGCAGATGACGACGGTGCTCGACGCCAACGTCCACAATATCGCGCTCGAAGGAACGTTCGACGACTGCCAGAACATCGTCAAGGCGATGTTCAACAACCACCGCTTCCGTGACCGCGTGCGCCTGTCGGGTGTGAACTCCATCAACTGGGGCCGCATCGTCGCGCAGATCGTCTACTACTTCACTGCGGCAGTCTCGCTCGGGAGCCCACACCGCAAGGTGAGCTTCACGGTCCCGACGGGCAATTTCGGCGACATCTTCGCCGGCTACTGCGCCAAGGCCATGGGCCTGCCGATCGACCGGCTGATCATCGCCACCAATGCCAACGACATCCTGCGGCGCACCATGGATACTGGCCGCTACGAGATGAACGGCGTGGCGCCCACCATCAGCCCGTCCATGGATATCCAGATTTCCTCCAATTTCGAGCGGCTGCTGTTCGAGAGTGCCGGTCGCGATGCCGGTGCCGTGGTGCGGATGATGGATGGGTTGAAGCAGTCCGGCGGTTTTGCCTTGCCGGACAGTGCCCTCGGCGCTATCCGCCGCGACTTCGCGGCCGGCACCACCGGCGAGGCGGAGACGGCGGCAACCATTGCCGCGACGCTGAAGAAGTCCGGCTACCTGCTCGATCCGCATACCGCTGTTGGTGCGCACGTTGCGCGGACCCATCTGGGCGCCACGCCGATGGTGACGCTGGCAACGGCGCATCCCGCCAAATTCCCGGCTGCCGTCAAGGACGCCGCGGGCATCGAGCCGGCATTGCCTGCCTGGCTGTCCGATCTCCACTCCCGCGAGGAGCGCCTGAGCGTTCTCGCCAACGACCAGGTTGCGGTCGAAAACTTCATTTCAGCGCGTACGCGCGCTGCCTGACGATACGGGGGCCAAGCGGTCGCTCGACCGCCGGGCCTCCAGGAGGAGCCTAGCGTGAGCGTACAATCGACGACCCTTGATAACGGCATGGTGGTGCTCACCGATGACATGCCGCACCTCGAAAGTGCCTCCCTCGGTGTCTGGGTCAAAGCCGGGGCGCGCAGCGAGCGCAAGGCCGAGCATGGCATTTCACACCTGCTCGAGCACATGGCGTTCAAGGGCACGACCTCTCGCTCGGCCTTGCAGATCGCTGAGGCCATCGAGAATGTGGGCGGCGACCTCAACGCCGCGACCTCGATCGAGCATACCGGCTACTTCGCTCGTGTGCTCAAGGAAGACGTAGGGCTTGCCGCCGACATTCTGTCGGACATCCTGCAAAATTCGCGCTTCGAAGACGACGAGCTGACCCGCGAGAAGCAGGTCATCGTTCAGGAAATCGGCGCCGCTCGGGACAATCCCGACGATCACGTTTTCGACCTGTTCCAGGCCGCCGCCTTTCCCACCCAGCCGATTGGCCGCACCATTCTGGGCACGGTGGATTCGGTGCGCGAATTTACCCCCGACACCGTTCGCAAGTATATGAACCGCAATTATGTCGGCGACCACATGGTCATCGCCGCGGCGGGCAATGTCGACCACGAGGGGCTGGTGGATGTCGCCAGGGAGCGTTTCGCCACGCTTAAGCCCAATGGCGCTCCGGCGCCGCAGCGGGCGGAATACCAGGGTGGCGAGGAGCGGCTCGTCTCAGACCACGAACAGGCGCATATCGTCATCGGCTTTGAAGGCCGTGCCTACAACGCCGACGGCTTTTACGCGGCGCAGGTCCTCGCCTCGATCCTGGGCGGCGGCATGAGCTCGCGCCTGTTCCAGGAGGTCCGCGAAAAGCGCGGCCTTTGCTATTCGGTCTATTCGTTCCACTGGGCTTTCGCCGATAGCGGCGTGTTCGGCGTGGCCGCGGCCACCGGCGAGGACGAGGTCGCCGAGCTGGTGCCAGTGGTGCTCGACGAGCTCAAGCGCGCCACCGAGAGCATCACCGAAGACGAGGTGATCCGCGTCCGCAACCAGATCCGGGCGGGCCTTCTGATGTCTCTGGAAAGCCCCTCGGCCCGCGCCGGGCAGCTGGCGCGCCAGCAGATATTGTGGGGCAGGCCCATTCACATGCAGGAAACGGTTGATCGCATCAATGCCATCACCGCCAAGCGCGTGCAGGATGTTGCTGCCCAGATATTCGCAGGCGGCTCGCCGACCCTGGCCGGCATTGGCCCCATCGGCAATCTGGCCGATGTCGGCTCCATTGGTGACCACCTCAAACGCTGAGACCGCTAACGCCATGCTCTGGCCCTGGTCATCCCCCGCTCCCCTGATCGCCATTCGCGGCCCGCGCATTGTGCTGCGCCTGCCACAAATGGACGATTATGAACCTTGGTATGCCCTGCGCCACGCCAGCCGCGATTTCCTGCGACCCTTCGAGCCGCGCTGGACCGAGGCCGATCTCGGTCGCCGCGTCTTCACCTCCCGGGTCAAGCGGGCCCGCGAAGAAGCCGAGCAGGGGACCGACTACTCGTTCTTCATCTTTCTCACCGGCGGACGACAGGACACCCTGGTTGGCGGCATCACCCTCTCGAATGTGCGGCGCAGGGCGGCGCAATTCGTCAATCTGGGTTACTGGATGGGCCAGCAGTTCTCCGGCAAGGGTCTGATGAGCGAAGCCGTTGGCCTCAGCCTGCCGTTCGTCTTCGACACGCTCGACCTGCATCGCATCCACGCCGCCTTCCTTCCTGGAAACACGGCATCGCGCCGGGTGCTGGAAAAGAACGGCTTCGTCGAGGAAGGCTTCGCCGAAAAATACCTGCAGATCAACGGGCGCTGGGAAGACCACGTGCTGATGGGGCTGACCAAGGAACGCTACGAGATGGGCCGCTTCTCGCGGCGTGTCTAGGGCTCGACAGGCTCCGCCGCCCAAACTATCTATAAAACCATGCCCCAGCCCAAAGAAGAGACCATCGCCGCACGCATCAGTCGCGTTCTGGCCGAGCGTATCATTGCCGGAGCCATCGAGCCCGGATCGCGCCTGCGCCAGGATCACGTCGCGGCCGAATTCAGCGCCAGTCACGTGCCGGTGCGCGAAGCGTTCCGGCGGCTCGAGGCGCAGGGGTTGGCAGTGAGTGAACCGCGCCGCGGCGTTCGTGTTGCGGCCTTCGATCTGGCCGAGGTGCGCGAAGTGGCCGAAATGCGCGCCGCGCTGGAAGTGCTGGCGCTGCAACACGCGGCGCCCAACCTCACCAAGGTTATCCTGGATCGTGCCGAAGCGGCGACCCGGGCCGGCGATAACTCGGCCGACGTCACGATGTGGGAAGCTGCCAACCGCCTCTTTCACAATACCCTGATAGCGCCATGCAACATGCCGCGCCTGCTTGCGGCTATCGATGACTTGCATGCCAAGAGTGCCCGGTTTCTCTTTGCATCCTGGCGGTCGACCTGGGAAGTGCGCACCGACCACGACCACCTGGCGATCCTTGCCGCCCTTCGGTCGGGCAATGTCGAAGAGGCCTGCGCCGTGCTGGGCCGTCACGCGCGCTGGATCGGCCAGCGCCCGGTGCGAACCTCCTCCGGACAGACCCGCAAGATGTTCAATATCGTCGGTTAGGGCTTGCGGTGCCGTGCAGATCGAGTCTTTAGTAGATTGTCGTATGAAATTATCTATAATTCCTGAGGATGATCATGGCGCAAGCTGATACCCGTCTTTCCTATAGCCCGCTTCACATCGAAGGGCGCTCCCTGCAGTGGCAAGTCGCTGCCGTTGCCTTGGGCACGCTGTTCCTCGCCGCCTCGTCTTATGTCGAGGTGCCGATGGTGCCGGTGCCCATGACCATGCAGACATTTGCCGTGGCCATGGTCGGAGCCCTCTATGGCTGGCGCTTGGGCGGCCTCACCATTGTCGCCTGGCTGATCGAAGGGGCCATGGGTCTGCCGGTTCTGGCGGGCGGCGCTGCCGGCCTTGCGCATTTTGCCGGCCCGACCGCCGGCTACCTGTTTGCCTTCCCTTTGTGTGGTGCGCTCGTTGGCTGGCTGGCCGAACGCGGCTGGAATGGCGGTCGCCCCGTCATGGCTTTCCTCGCCGCGCTGGCGGGCAATGTGGCCTGCCTGGCGCTGGGCGGCGCCTGGCTGGCGGTGATGATCGGCGCTGAGGCGGCTTTCATCCACGGCGTCGCGCCGTTTCTGGTCGGTGCCGTACTGAAGTCGGTGCTTGGTGCCGCAGCCCTGGCCGTGCTTCATCGCCGGGCCAAGGCGTGACCGTTCGCCTGCGCGCACATCATCTGCTGTGCATGCTGACCTATGTGGGCAGGGGATATACCCCTGCCTTCGTCGACAATTATGATGGCATCGTCGCGCGGCTTTCACAGGGCGAGCCGATCGTCCTGGTGGACGGACCCGACGATATCTGCGCGCCGATCCAGGACATTGCCAGCGCCCATTGCCACAATGAAAGCGTTGTGGAGCGTGATCGGCTGGCGCTCGACGCGGTGCGTGCCTTGCTCGGCAAGACCGTCGATCTCGATAGGGAATTCAGTCTCGACGCGCCCATGCTCACCGGGTTTCGCGAGGCCTTTGGGCGGGGGCAGACGCGCGCCGCCTGCACGGGCTGCGAATGGTCGGGCCTCTGCGATCACGTCGCCGGAGCAGGCTATTCCGGTGCAGTATTGCAGCGCCCTGGCGGCTGACCCGCAAAGCGTTGCTATTTGGCAACAGGGCGCTAACCTTGTCGCAAGCGTCAATCCCCGCTACCAAAGGGCGCTCCCGCCAAGAGGATGCCGTCCGTGAGCTCGGTCGCGCTAGCGCGCTCCCGCCGGGACGCTGCCACAATGAAGCCTACCGCAGGATATAATCGGCCCTGATGCGTCACCTCTTTGCACTCGCGATGTGTCTTGCGTTCGCGCTGGCCGCTCTTGCCCCAGTGGCCGCCTTCGAAGTCATTTCGGTTCCGGAAGACGTCAACGCCGTCAATCTCAGCGACGTGGTCGAAGTCCAGCCTGGCACCGAAGGCCGCGTACAGCTTTCCACTGCGCCGGGCGAGGATGGCATCATCCGCCGCATCGAGGTCTTGGCGACCGAGCAGGGCACCAACCCGAATTTCGCACTTTTCGCGCTGCGCAACGAAAGCGACCAGCAGATCGAGCGCCTGCTCGTGGCGCCGTTCTTCCGCCTACCGGGCTCCGGCATCGTTCAACCCGATCTGGGCGATGATCGACTGACGGCATTGACGCCCAGCGCCGGCATCCGCCCGGTCCGATTGACCGACAGCGAAGCCGACGTGTTCGAGGTCACGCTCGACCCGGGCGCCACGGTGACCTTCGTCGCCGAACTGTCGGGCCGACAATTGCCCGAGCTCTACCTGTGGCAGCCCAACGCCTACCGCGACTATGTGAACTCCTTCACCCTCTTCCGTGGCGTGGTGCTCGGCGTCGCCTCGCTCGCGGCCGTGTTCCTCACCATCATGTTCGTGGTCAAGGGACGCGGCATCTTCCCGGCCACGGCGGCCTTCGCCTGGGCGGTGCTGATCTACCTGCTGATCGATTTCGGCGTGCTTGGTCGTATCCTGGGCCTGCCGGCCGGCGGCATGCAGCCCCTGCGGGCCGCGGCGGAGGCGGGCATAGCCACAACGCTGGCGGGTTTCCTGTTCATTTATCTGAACCTCCATCGGTGGCACCTGCGCTTCATCCACTTGGCGCTGGGGCTGGCGGCCCTGTTCCTGGCGCTGTTTGCCTTTGCCTTCTTCCAGCCCGCCATTGCCGCGACCATTGCGCGGCTGGTGCTGGCGCTGCTGGGTGTTTCGGGTTTCTTCCTCATCCTGCTGCTGGCCTTGCGGGGCTATGACCGCGCCGTACTGCTGGTGCCGACCTGGATCATCCTGATCTCGTGGCTGTTCTATTCCTGGCTCGTGGTGACCGGGCAGGTTTCCAATGACGTTGCCCAGCCGGCCGTTGGGGGAGGATTGGTGCTCATTGTCATGCTGCTCGGCTTTACGGCGGTGCAACACGCCTTTTCCGAAGGGCAGGTGTCGATCGGGACGCTCAGTGAGGTAGAGAGGCGGGCGCTGGCGCTGACCGGCTCGGGCGATTTCGTCTTCGACTGGAACATCGAGCGCGACCGCGTATCGGTCAGTGACGAGCTGGCCACACGCCTGGGCGAGAAGCGCGGTGCCCTGCGTGGCGCGATCAAGCGCTGGCTCGATCGCGTCCACCCTGACGATCGCGACCGCTTCCGCACGGCCTTCGACACGCTGGTCGAACTGCGCCGCGGCAAGGTCTCGGCCGATATGCGCATTGCCGGCCACGACGGCAGCTATCGCAGCTTCCGCATGCGGGTGAAGCCGGTGCTGGGCGGCGATGGCCAGGTCAACCGCATTGTCGGTACGCTTCAGGATGTCACCGAGGACCGCGCCGCCCGCGAGCGCCTGCTGCATGATGCCGTGCATGACAGCCTGACCGGCCTGCCCAACCGACAGCTGTTCCTCGATCGCCTTGAGCGCGCCCTGGTGCGCGCCCGCACGCCGGGCGGCACCAAGCCGGCAGTATTTTTGATCGACATCGACCGCTTCATGGAGCTCGAAGAGCGCATCGGCCATTCGGCCGCGGATTCGGTTCTGCTCGCCATCTCGCGACGCATCGCCCGCATCATGCGCCCGCTCGATACTGTGGCCCGCGTCACCGGCGACCAGTTTGCGGTGATTCTCGCCTCGGAACAGGCCGCCGGCAAGATCGCCGAAACGGCCGAGCAGATTCGCAAGGCGCTCAAGGCACCGTTCAATTTTGGCGACCGCGATCTCTCTCTGTCAGCTTCGATCGGCGTCACCATCTACGACAGCAACCCGGCCACTGCTACCGATGTGCTGCGTGATGCTGAACTGGCCATGTACTACGCCAAGCGGCTGGGCGGCGACCGCATCGAGGCCTATCGCGCCTCGGCCCGCTCCATCGCGGCCTATAACAGGGCCAGCGAGGAAGACCTCGAACGCGGCATGAAACAGGGCGAGCTGCATGTGCAGTTCCAGCCGGTCACCGACATCCAGACCGGGCAGATTGCCGGCGCCGAGGCGCTGATGCGCTGGGTCCACCCGACCCGCGGCGTGGTCAGCCCCGACGAGTTTGTCCCGCTGGCCGAGCGGTCCGGTCAGATCGAGAAGCTGGGGCGCCTGGCTTTCGAGCAATCGGCCGCCCAGGCCAAGGATTGGATGACAGCTTTCGGCTTGCCCGAAGATTTCTTCATTTCGGTCAACCTCTCGCCGACCCAATTAGCCACCGAGACGCTGCTCAACGACATGCGGAGCCTCGTCAGCCAGGACAAGGAACTGGCCAGCCACCTCAAGCTGGAGATCACCGAGGGCCAGGTGATGACCAATCCGGAGCACTCCGCCTATATGCTGCAGGCGCTGCGCAATCTTGGGCTGGGCCTCGCTCTCGACGATTTCGGCACCGGCCACTCTTCCCTGAGCTACCTGCACCGCTTCCCGTTTGACACGATCAAGATACCCGCGCCCTTCGTGAAGATGGGCGAGGCCAATGGCATGGCCCACACCCAGGGCCCGATCATCCGGGCGGTGATGTCGCTTGCCATCGATCTCGACCTGATGGTGATCGCCGAAGGCGTCGAAACGCTCGACGAGATCGAGCGGCTGCGCCAGCTCAACTGCCGCTACGCCCAGGGTTTCGCCTTTGGCGCGGCCATGACCGGCGCCGAGCTCGGCAAGAAACTTGTGGCACAGATGGGACGGTAGGCCTCTCACCTCTCCCTTGGGGGAGAGGTAAGAAAGCCTCAGGCGTGCCCCGCATCCGGGCTCAGCGTCGCCCTGGTAATGTGAAGACTGGCCAGCGCCGCGTCGTAGCGCTGCTGCACCGGGGTCTCGAACACCAGTTCTCGATTGAACGGTGCAGTCAGCCAGCCATTATTGCCGATCTCGTCCTCAAGTTGACCGGCGCTCCAGCCACAGCAGCCGAGCACGAACAGCGACGAGCGCGGCGCGGGCCCAAAGGCCATGGCTTTGAGCACATCCACCGTGGCCGTCAGCGAGACCCCTGGCGTCACCGGATAGGTATTGCCACTGCTGTAGTCGGACGAATGCAGCACAAAGCCGCGCCCCTTCTCCACCGGCCCGCCGCGCATCACCGCACGTTGCCGGATCGAATCTGGCAGGCGAATGACAGCGTCCGGATCGCCTAGGTCGAGCTCGTCCAGGATATCGGCAAAGCGGAGGTTGGCCAGTTCGTGATTGACCACCAGACCCATGGCCCCCTCTTCGCCATGACCCACGAGCAGGATCACGCTTTCGGCGAAGCGTTCGTCGCCCATGTCGGGCATTGCGACCAGGAATTGTCCTTCGAGTGTGTTCATGGCCCGATTGTAGGCATCGTGGGCGGACCTGCCAAGTTACGGTTGTCCCGCGCCCGGTTCACGAAGGCATGATGGGCCGTCAGCTATTTCTAAACCCGATCCTGCGCTAATGCCTTTCCCCATGCGTCCGATTGTACTCGCCACCCTCGCCTTTGCGCTGCTTGCCGCCCCCGCCGGGGCGGGTGAGACGGCTTGGCAGGAGGTCGCTCCCGGTGTGAAGCTGCGCCTGATCAGCACTGGGCAGATCAAGGCCAATGGCACCACGCTGGTCGGCCTCGAGATCGATATGCCCGAGACCAGCAAGACCTATTGGCGCGTGCCGGGCGACACCGGCTTTGTGACCGAACTGGATTTTGCCGGCTCGACCGGCGTGCTTGGCCACCAGATCCTCTGGCCTTATCCGACCCGCCACGAGACGGCGGAGTATCTCGATTACGCCTATTTCGGCCCCACCGTGCTGCCTGTGGAACTGAGGGTGGAGCCGGGCGCGGCCCAGGTGGAACTCAGCGCCGTACTTGGCGTCTGCTCGGACATCTGCGTCCCGGCGCAAGCCCGTTTTTCCCTTCTACTCACCGATACTGAACCCGATCGCCCCAATGGCCTGCGCATCCGCCAGGCGCTAGCCACCACGCCGATGGCGTGGCAGGGCGACCCGCAGCCGATCGGCAATGTCGAGCTGTGGCTGGATGCCGAAATGCTGGCGGTCCATGTCGGTGACCCCGAGCTCGATCCGGCCTCGTTGATCGCGGCCACCGACAGCGGGGAACCGCTGTTCGGCACGCCGCAAAAAAGCCCGGAACCGAACCTAGTGCTCATCCCCATCCTGGGCAAAGCCGATGAATTGGCCTTGGAAAATCAGGCCATCCGGCTCACATTCCTGACGGGCATGGGAGCCTTCGAGGTCGAGCGCACTGTCAAGGTGCCGGTGACCGACTGAGCGGTGCGAGGGGGAAAGGGGCATTAGGCCTTGTCGGCGGCGCTAAAGCCGCTTATCCCGATTGCACTTAAGACCGAGGACTGGCCGCCAGCAGGTGGCCGATTGCATGGGGCATATCCGTTTATGATCGATCGCGGCAGTCCGGTCCCGTCCGTGCGGGTCAAACTCATCGGCGCCGACGGCGCCACGGACACAACCAGCGACGCCGTTCTCGGCAATGGTCTTGTGGTCCTGTTCGCTGTCCCGGGTGCATTCACGCCCACCTGCCACGTCAACCACCTGCCTGGCTTTCTGGCCAACGAGGCCAAGTTGAAGGCTGCCGGCATTGATCGGATCGTTTGCGCCTCGGTCAACGATCATCATGTGATGAAGGCATGGGCTGAGACATCCGGTGCCCTCGGCCACATCGATTTCATCGCCGACGGCAATGCCGATCTGGCAGAGGCGCTCGGGCTGGCAAAGGATTTTTCCGGCTCCGGCATGGGTAAGCGTTTCGCACGCTCGGCCCTGCTGATCCGCGATGGCGTCATCGATGCCGTATTTGTCGAGGATGCGCCAGGCGTCAATGCCAGTGGCGCGCCAGCCATCCTCATGGCGCTCGAAGTCGCCAGAAGCTAGTGTTTGCGTCAGGAGATCGCCCAATGAACCAGCCCTTTTCCCTGATGCTGCGCCTGTCGGCTGCCTGCGCCACCGCAACGCTGCTGGCGGCGTGCTCGATGGGCGGCCTGTTCGGCGGCGGCAATGCGGCGCAGAACCAGCAATTGCAGAACGCTACGGCGACTCCCGCGGCGGTGGCCCAGGCGCAGACCAGCGCACTGCCTGCGATTGCCACGGAATGCCCCCCGATCCGCATCCGGCCCGGCAGCGAGGCAATGTTCTATTATGGCGGCGGCCGCACAGGCGATGCCAAGGCCCTGCAGTATCAGGGCGTCATCGATGAAACGTCCCGCAATTGCGTGGTGTCCAACGGCCTGATCACAGTCAATATGGGCGTCGTCGGCCGCGTGCTGCTTGGCCCCGCCGGCAACCAGACCAGCGTCAATGCCCCCATCCGCTTTGCGGTCGAGCGTGACGGACAGGCGGTATTCTCCGAGAAATACACCATGCCTGTGACCATCGCCGCGCCGGCCCGCTCGGCCGAATTCGTCAAGGTCATCGAGAACGTCGCCATCCCCTATCTGGGCGGCGAAGAGATCACCATTTGGGTTGGCTTCGACACGCGCGGCTAACGAGCGCCAGAACTTGAAATTGAAAAGCCCGCGGCCAAGTCCGCGGGCTTTTTTCTTCTCCCCATCGGGGAGAAGGTGGCGCGCAGCGCCGGATGAGGGGGCGCTGGGTTAGCCAAGCGTGTTGTGGCTGTCCAAGCCTCCCCCTCACCGACTCGGCTTCGCCGAGCCACCTCTCCCCGATGGGGAGAGGAACAGAAGGATAGCCCGGCGCCTACTCCGCCGCCTTAAGCGTCTCCGCCACCCGTTCCCACTTGAGGATCGGCGAACGCGCCGCACGGGTCTCATCCAGGCGCCGGCGCGGCGCCTTGAGCGGAGCTGATGTAAACCGCTCCTTGTTCCCCGCCTTGGCATCGGCAGCGAGTTCTTCCATCACGTCACAGAAATGGTCGAGCGTCTGCTTGCTCTCGCTTTCGGTCGGCTCGATCAACATGGCGCCATGCACCACCAGCGGAAAATACATGGTCATGGGGTGGAAGCCCTCGTCGATCAGCGCCTTGGCGAAGTCGAGCGTGGTGATGCCTGTGCCGGCGAGGAAGCTGTCATCGAACAGCGCCTCGTGCATGGTTGGATAGTCGCCGAACGGCACCGAGAAGGCATGGGCGAGCCGCGCCTTGATGTAGTTGGCATTGAGTACCGCATCCTGCGCCGCCTGGGCCAAGCCATCGCCGCCATGGCTCAGCATGTAGGTCAGGGCGCGCACATACATGCCCATCTGGCCCTGGAACGCCGTGACGCGGCCCAGCGCGTCGCCTTCCATATGCTCGACCAGCTCCAGCCCGTTGCCGCCCTTGCGCACGAACGGCACGGGCGCGAAGGGCGCCAGCGCTGCCGACAGCACCACCGGGCCTGCACCCGGGCCACCGCCGCCATGCGGCGTCGAGAAGGTCTTGTGCAGGTTGATATGCATGGCGTCGATTCCGAGATCCCCCGGCCGCACCACGCCCATGATGGCGTTGAAATTGGCGCCGTCGCAGTAGAAGAACGCGCCGGCCCCATGCACGGCTTCGGCGATTTCAATGACCTGGGGTTCAAAGAGGCCACAGGTATTGGGGTTGGTCAGCATGATCGCCGCCACGTCAGACGACAGCGCATCCTTGACCGCCTGCACGTCCACGGTGCCGTCCTCGCGAGCCGGGATCGGCTTCACGGTGTAGCCCAGGAAGGCGGCGGTGGCCGGGTTGGTGCCATGGGCACTCTCGGGTACCAGCACGATCGTGCGGTGGCCCTGGCCGGCAGCATCCTGCGCGGCCTTGATCGCCATCATGCCCAAGAGCTCACCATGCGCGCCGGCCTTGGGCGTCAGCGCCACGGCGGCGGTATTGGTGAGCGTCATGAGCCAGTGGCTGAGCTGGTTCATCAGCTCGAGCGCACCCTGCACGGTCGAGACCGGCTGCAGCGGGTGAATGTCGGCAAAGCCGGGCAGGCGGGCCATCTTCTCGTTGAGGCGCGGATTGTGCTTCATCGTGCACGAGCCGAGCGGATACATGCCGCTGTCGATCGAGTGGTTGAGCCGGCTGAGGCGCACATAGTGGCGCATCGCCTCGGGCTCGGTGAGGCCAGCCAGATCGAGCGGCATTTGGCGTTCGAAGCCGCCGAGGCGGCTGGTGGAAATCTCCACGTCGGGCAGGTCGACGCCCGAATGCTCGGTATCGCCGATCTCGAACAGCAGCGGTTCGTTCGGCAGCAATGCCGAGCCCGAGGTAGAGGCGAAGGCGGAGCCCACGCTGCCGACGCCGGACGGGCGGCCCTGATTGTTCATGCTCATTGCAGTTCCTCCGAAAGGGCGGCGCAGAGCGCGGCAATATCGGCATCGGTGGTGAGTTCGGTGGCGGCCAGAACGATCAGGTTAGCCACCGACGCATCCGTCGGCTCGAGGCGGCTCACCGGCACACCGGCCAGAATGCCGCGCTTGGCGAGCCGTTCGATCAAGTCCGCGGCCGGTTGCGAGGTGCGGATGGTCATCTCGTTGAAGAACGTCTTGTTGAGCACTTCCACACCGGGCACCGCCGTCAGCGCATCAGCCAGCTTGCAGGCATTGGCGTGGTTGAGCCGCGCCAGGCGGGTGAAGCCGGCTTCGCCGAGCAGACCCATGTGGATCGAGAAGGCGAGGGCACAGAGGCCCGAATTGGTGCAGATGTTCGATGTCGCCTTCTCGCGGCGGATATGCTGCTCGCGGGTCGACAGCGTCAGCACGAAGCCGCGCTGGCCCTCGGCATCGACGGTTTCGCCACAGAGGCGGCCGGGCATCTGCCGGATGAACTCTTTCCGCGTCGCCATCAGGCCGAGATAGGGCCCGCCAAAGTTCAACGCATTGCCGATCGACTGGCCTTCGGCCACGACGATATCGGCGCCTAGCGCTCCGGGGGCTTCGAGCAGGCCCAGTGACACGACTTCGGTGATGACCACGATCAGCAGCGCGCCCTTGGCATGGGCGGCGTCGGCCGCCACCTTCATGTTGCGCAGGTGGCCGTAGAAGTCCGGCGTCTGGATGACGATGGCCGCGGTCTGCTCGTCGATATGATCGAGAATATCGCCCTGACCTTCCGGCGAGGCCGAAAGGCATTCGAGATCGGCATCGTCCTTGAGGTAGGCCTTCACCACGTCGCGGTAATGCGGGTGGAGGCCACCCGATAGCACGATCTTGTTGCGCTTGGTGAGGCGGCGCGCCATCAGCACGGCTTCGGCAGTGCCGGTCGAGCCGTCATAAAGCGAGGCGTTGGCGACATCCATTCCGGTAAGCTTTGCCACCTGGGTCTGGAACTCGAACAGCATCTGCAGGGTACCCTGCGAGATTTCCGGCTGGTAGGGCGTATAGGCGGTGAGCCATTCCGAGCGCTGGATCAGGTGGTCGACCGTGGCCGGCACATGGTGGCGATAGGCGCCGGCGCCGACGAAGAACGGACCATCGGCGCCCGCGCGGTTCTTGCCAGCCAGCGCCCGCATATGCGCCTCGACCAGGAATTCGGGGCTATGGGCGGGCAGGCCGAGATCGAAGCTCTTGAGCGCCTTGGCGGGAACGGCACTGAACAGGGCATCGATATTGTCAGCGCCGATAGTGCCGAGCATCTCGGCGCGTTCGTGTTCGGAGTGGGGAAGATAGCGCATGTTTGTCCGTTACTTGGTCAGGTCGGCATAGGCCGCATCATCGAGGAGGCCATCGATCTCGCCGGCATCTGATATGGCGATCTTGTAGATCCAGCCGCCCGCCGTCGGGTCGGAGTTGATGAGGCCCGGCTCGCCCGAGAGCGCATCGTTGACCTCGGTCACGGTGCCCGAAACCGGGGCGTAGATTTCCGAGGCGGCCTTGACGGATTCGACCACAGCGGCCTCGTCGCCCTTCTTGAGCACCTTGCCGACGGCAGGCAGCTCGACAAAGACGATGTCGCCCAGCGCTTCCTGGGCATAGGGCGTGATGCCGACAATGCCGGTCGAGCCCTCGACGCGGATATATTCGTGGTCAGGGGTGAACTTGGTGGTCATGGTTGGCCTCTCAACTGGCTTTGGCTTTGCGGAAATAACGATGCGGTACGAAGGGTGTGCTGGTGACTTCGGCGGGTTGCAGGCGCCCCCGCACCGAGACCTGCAATTTGGTGCCGGGCGCGGCATGGGCCGGCGGCACGAAGCCAAGGGCGATGGCACGGGCCAGACTGGGGGCAAAGCCGCCGCTGGTCACCCGGCCGATCACGGCGCCGCTGTCGTCCAGGATTTCGGCGCCTTCGCGGGCCGGTGCACCTTCGACGAACAGGCCGACGCGAATCCGCGCCAGATCGCCGGCGAATTCCTTGATGATGCGCGACGCGCCGGGAAAGTCCGCGGCCTCCCGGCGGCGCTTGGAGACGGCGAAGTTGAGGCCGGCTTCGGTCGGTGAGACGGTTTCGTCGAGGTCGTGGCCGTAGAGCGGCAGTCCGGCTTCGAGACGCAGCGAGTCGCGCGCGCCCAGGCCAATTGGCTTCACGCGCTCGTCGGCAAGCAGGGCGTCCCAGAGCTGCACGGCCTTTTCGACCGAGCAGAGTATTTCGCACCCATCTTCGCCGGTATAGCCGGAGCGGGCGATGATCAGCTTGCTGCCGTTCCAGTCGAATGGACCATACTGCATGAAGCTGAGGTCACTGACGCCCGGCACGATGGTTTCGAGCACGGCCACGGCCTCCGGTCCTTGCAGGGCCAACAGGGCACCATCGTCGGCGCGGGTCAGTTTGGCCTTGTCGCCGGCGGCACTGGCGATGATGGCGAAGTCATTGTCCTTGGTGCCGGCATTGACGACGATGTAGAGGGAGCCGGGGAACAGCGGCGAACGGCCGATCATCAGGTCGTCGATGGCACCGCCGCTCTCGTTGAGCAGCAGCGTATAGCGGACCTGGCCTGGCTTCAGACTCTTGATATCACCGCAGACCAGCGGTTCGACCAGGGCAGCAACCGCAGCGTGATCGGCTTCGGCATCGCCGCTTGGGCTGGTGAGGGTGAGGAAGCTCGGACCCATATGCGAAACGTCGAACAGGCCCGCATGCTCGCGGGTCCATTTGTGCTCGGCAATGATGCCGCTGGGATATTGCACCGGCAGTGAATAGCCACCGAACGGCACCATGCGCCCGCCAAGCGCAACATGACCCGCATCGAGCGGAACGGTCTTGAGAGAAGTTTCAGGCTCTGACACGCGGAATCTCCGACAATAGGGCACGAAGAGCGCCCATTGACGGACGCCGTACATGCCCCCTCTGTCCCGCGGACCTGAGAGATTCCCGACCGCCTATGGGTCAGTTGCTCCTTCGGTGAGGCGTTGTGCGCCTGCTTTCCAGAGTTGTCGGCTGACACGCGGTCCTTTTGCCTGAGAGTTTCCGGGGCGGTTGCTCCTTCGGCGCTGGAGGGAACCAGTCTCTCCCGCAGTCGAGGCCACCATGGTGGAGATTCCGGGGGGCGTCAATCGCCAGAAGCGACCGTACAGAAATTCTGCGACGATCATGCAGTAGGATTGGGACGCACCAGCGATGGGTCATCGCGGGTACCCCTCTGTCCTCTCCGCAAACGAAAAGGCGGGCCTTGCGACCCGCCTTCAAAATCTCAAATCCACCGAACCTTAGTTCAGGCGATTACCCACGTCGGCGATGGCCTTGTTGACGACATCGCCGCCCTTGCGGTTCATTTCGTCGGTCAGCACCAGGCGAGCCGCCTCGATGGCGACGTCGGCCGAGCGGGCGCGCACTTCGGCGACGGCCTGGGCTTCGGCCTGGGCGATCTTGTCTTCCACGGCCTTGGTGCGGCGGGTGACGAGGTCGTTGAGCGACACCTGGGCTTCGGCGGTCAGGCGGGTGGCCTCTTCCTTGGCGGCGGCGATGATGCCCTCCGCTTCGGCTTCGGCAGCAACGCGCTTCTGCTCATATTCGACGAGCAGGGCAGCCGCTTCTTCGCGCAGCTTCTTGGCTTCGGCCAGGTCGTCGGCGATCTTCTTGATCTGGCCGTCGAGCATCTTGCCGATAATGGCCGGGATGCCGAAATAGAGCGTGATGCCGATAAAGATGACCAGCGCGACGGTAGCGTAGAACGTGTTGTCGAGTGCCATCGTCGCTTACTCCTTGGCCTTGGCAACAGCAGCGCGAACGCTGGCGGCCGGGACATCGCCCACGAGCTGGGACACGACGGTCTGTGCCGTTTCGGTCGCGATCTCGTCGACATGGGTCAAGGCTTCCGCCTTGGTCGCCGAAATGCGGGCCTCGGCAGCCGTCACCTTGGCGGTGAGGTCGGCCTCGACGGCGCTCCGCTTGGCAGCCAGATCAGCCTGGATCGCCTCGCGGCTCTCATTGGCAATGCCCTGGGCCTTGGACTTGGCGGCGGCCAGCGCAGCCTCATAGGCGGCAATGGCAGCGTCGGTCTTCTGGCGCGAGGCATCGGCCGCCGCGAGGTCGGCATCGATGATGCCCTTGCGGTTGGCGAGGATACCGCCGATGCGCGGCAGGGCCACGCGGCTCATCAGCAGGTAGAGCGCACCAAAGGTAATGGCGAGCCACAACAGCTGCGATGGGAATGTCGCCGGATCGAAGGGCGGGAACACGCCTGAGCCATGTTCCTCGCCGCCATGGGCTTCGGTCGTGGCATGGGTATCAGCGGTGGGATCGGCGTGAGTGGCGTCGACGGCGTGTTCAGCGCCTTCAACGTGCTCTTCGGCCGGTGCAGCCGCTTCTTGGGCGTAGGCTTGCGTTACCATCAGGTGAGGTCCCGTTAAATCCGGTCAGCCGGCCAAGGGCCGGTGAAGTGCACGCAGCCGGGAATGTCCCGGCCGCGGAAATCGTGTGGTCGACGCCTGACTTAGGCGACGAACAGCAGGATCAGGGCAACCAGGAACGAGAAGATGCCCAGAGCTTCGGTCACGGCGAAGCCGAAGATCAGATTCGAGAACTGGCTCGGAGCAGCCGACGGGTTGCGCAGGGCGCCCGACAGGAAGTTGCCGAAGATGTTGGCCACGCCAATGGCGGCGCCGGCCATACCGAAACAAGCAATACCGGCACCGATGAACTTTGCGGCTTCAGCTTCCATTTTTTAGTCCTTTCAAGCGACTTTTAAGCGGGGGTTCTGGCGGAACAGCCCGCCGTGACTGGTAGTTAGTGAGACGGGTGGATCGCGTCGTTGAGATACATGCAGGTCAGGACGGCGAAGACGTAAGCCTGAACGGCACCGACGAGAAATTCGAGGCCAGTCAAAGCGATGGCCATGATCAGCGGCAGCGCCGAACCAAGAATGCCGAGGAAACCCAGGCTGCTCATGGTGACGATGAAACCGGTGAAGACTTTCAGTGTGATGTGGCCGGCAAGGATATTGCCGAACAGACGCACGGAGAGCGAGATCGGGCGGCTCATGAACGAGATGAACTCGATCGGCGCCACGATAGGAAGGATGTAGCCGGGCACGCCCGACGGCACGAACAGCTTGAGGAATTTCGGGCCGTTCTTGACGAAGCCGTAGATCACCACGGTCAGGAACACGAGCATCGACAGCGCGAAGGTGACGATGATGTGGCTGGTGACGGTGAAGAAGTAGGGCACCATGCCCAGCATGTTGGCCGTGAAGATGAAGGTGAAGAGGCAGAACACCAGCGGGAAGAACTTCATGCCCGCAGTGCCGGCGGCACTTCTGACCATATTGGCCACGAACTCGTACATCAGCTCACTAAGAAGCTGGGCACGGCCCGGGATCACGCTCTTCGAGCCGGTCGACAGGATCAGATAGAGCGAGATGATCGCAACAGTGGCGACCATGAACAGCGACGAATTGGTGAAGGCAAATGTGGTGCCCGAACCTTCGGTGCCGTCACCGCCAAGGGTGAACAGCTTGAAGATGTCCTGGATGACGAATTGGTGGATCGGATCAGTACCGGCCAAGATAGAGCCCTCTAAGCGTCATCATTGTCTGCCTCGTCATCCACGTCGGGTCCGAGATCGGACCCCGGCGGGGGAGGCGAAGCGGCATTCATTTGCGCCACCACGCGGGTGACATTGAGTATTCCAGCGGCGAAGCCCACCATCAGCATGATGAGCAAGCCCCAGGGGCTGGTTCCCAGGCCAAGATCGATGAGATAGCCAAATACGGCTCCCACCAGGATCGCGGCGATGAACTCGGTACCGATGCGCATGCCGCGCGCCATACCGCTCATCTCCGGGGAGGCGTCTCTCGAGGCTCTGTTGTCCTCGATATCGCGTTCCCGCTTGGCCGAGGCGATGCGTGATGCAAGATCGCGCGTCACCCCTTTGGCGCTGTCCGGCTGGCCTTCGGTATCTTGCGGTTTTGCCATCCGCTCGCTCCCCTTGGCCGGCTGTTTTCCCGGAGTTCCGGGTACGCCCTTTTAGTCGCGCGCAACATAGTGGTGGGGTCTGAGAGTGTCAAGACAACCTTACCGGCCGTAAGTCTTTGTTATTACAATCGAAAACAGCTTGTCGCAGGGGTGCGGCATGCTGTCCACAGAAGATGATGGCGAAGTCGGGGCGGGGAGGGGAGGATTCTTCGCTCCTGCAGGCATGCGAAGTCGCCGCACGGCATGACCGGGCGGGTACGAGAATGGACGCCTGCCAGGTCGGCAGGGAGCGGACCCTGAGACGGCTTTCGCCTCTGAGTGAATAAAAGTGAGACGATAGCCGCCTCGAGGCGCCGGTTTTTGGAGCAGTCCGGAATCGCGCGCTGGGGACGCTCGCCCCTTTGCGGCCGAACTCGAACCTGCGCGACAGGCAAAGGCCACACCCGGCTCACCCCGCCACTGTTCCCGCCATTCGGGCGCAGCCCGAATGGCCTTCTTACCTAAAATCGCTCCACTGGAGCGATTTTGCCTGCGGCCGGCTCGAAGCCTGCAGGCCGCCCACGCGGAGTGATGGGCGGGAGTATGCGCCGGGTTATGCGGGCGGGGATAAGTTGGATGTATCAAGGGGGTGAAGCTGGTGGCGGCGTCCTGGGCGACATGCGCCCATGCATAAGGCTGATACTAAATTGCGCAATTTTGCATATCGTGGATCTGAGGCACGATGGCGGTATGAAAGGGGTCTAGCCATGCCCACCCGTCGCGCCCGTCACGAACTCTTGCCCCTGTGGCTCATGCTGCTCATGGCGATACCGGTCATTGCCGGGCTTGTGCGGATCTACACGCTGGTGACCGGCGCTGCGATCACGCCGGAAAACATCCGCTTCTTCGACGCGCCGTTGCCGGTGCTGCTGCATATCGCCGGCGCCTGCATCTACGCGTTGCTCGGCGCCCTGCAGCTCACGCCGTCCTTTCGCCGCCGATTCCCGACCTGGCATCGCCGAGCCGGGCGAGTGCTGATCCTGGCCGGCTTGACGGTTGCCCTCAGCGGGCTGTGGATGACCTTGTTCTATCCGCTGGCGGCGCTTCAAGGCCCCCTGCTGTTCTGGACCCGCCTGGTGCTTGGATCGGCGATGGCCTTGTGGCTGGTGCAAGGGTATGTGGCAGCCCGACGGCGGGATATTGCCACGCACGGCGCGGCCATGATCCGCGCTTACGCCGTCGGCCTTGGCGCCGGTACGCAGGCCCTGACCCAACTGCCATACTTCCTCATCTTCGGGCGCCCCGATCAGGCGACAATCGACGTGATGATGCTTGGCGCCTGGCTGATCAACCTGGCGGTGGCCGAGTGGGTTATCCGCGCCGCTCGCCCCCGCTCCACGCCGGTTCGGGCCTAGACAACCGGCCTCAGCTCGCCTCGCGGAAGCTCTCGGCCGTCGTCAAATCCACCGACACGAGCTGGCTCACGCCACGTTCGGCCATCGTCACGCCAAACAGTCGATCGACCCGGCTCATGGTGATGGGATTGTGGGTGATGACCATGAAGCGCGTATTGGTGCGCTGCCGCATGCTGTCGAGCAAGTTGCAGAAGCGCTCGACATTGGCGTCGTCGAGCGGGGCATCGACTTCGTCGAGGACGCAGATCGGCGCCGGATTGGTGAGGAAGACCGCAAAGATCAGGCTCATGGCGGTCAGCGCCTGCTCGCCACCCGAGAGCAAGGTCATGGTCTGCGGCTTCTTGCCGGGCGGACGGGCGATGATTTCGAGCCCGGCCTCGAGCGGATCATCGCTTTCGACGAAGCTGAGTTCCGCCGTGCCGCCCCCAAACAGGCTGGTGAACAGTTCCTGGAAATGCGCGTTGACCTTGACGAAGGCCTCGTTGAGGCGAGCGCGACCCTCACGGTTGAGCGACTGGATGCCGGTGCGCAGCTTGGCGATGGCCTCGATCAGGTCATTCTTGTCCTTGACCATCAGATCAAGCTTTTCCTGGACCTCGACGGCTTCCTTTTCCGCCGACAGGTTCACTCCACCCAGCCGCTCGCGTTCGGCCTTGAGGCGATCGACCTTCTGTTCGGTGGCCACCTCCGAGGGCAACGCGTCCCCGGCGCGGATGCCGGAGGCCTCGAGCGTCTTGCTCGCCGGAATATCGAGCGTCTCCTCGATCTGACGCTCGATCTGCTGGCGCTGGGCTATGAAACCCTTGATACGCTCCTCGATGCGGGTGAGTTCGATCCGGGCATTGCCCAGCAGCTCATTGGCGGCCTTGAGCGCCTTGTCGGCCTCGCGATAGCCCGTCTGGGCGACATTGAGATTGTCGCCCGCGGTTCTGTGCTCGGCCTTGGCGACCTCGATCTGGTCTTCAAGCTGGGCACGGCGCGCGGCAAAGCCATCCGGGGTTTCGGTGACGGTGACCAATTGTAGGCTCACTTCGGCGCTACGCTGGTCGAGGGTCGAAAGCTGGCCGAGGGCACCATCGCGGCGGCGTTGCCAGCTTTGGGTGTCGCGCTCGAGCTGGGTGAGGCGGCTTTCGCGCATGCGAGCGGCGGTCTCGAAGCTGCCAAGCTTGAGCCGCGCCTGGTCGGCCCGCTCCCGCGCTGCTGACAGTACCGACTGGCGGGCCTCTGCCACTCGCGCGGCTTCATCCTCGCTGCCCGCTTCGATCAGCGCCTGCTCGGCATCGGCCCGGATGGCCTCGGCCTCACTGAGGCTGGAGGCAAGGCGTATCCGCGCTTCCTCAAGCGCCGATTGACGGGTGGTGAGATCGCCGATGGCGCGCTGCGCCTTGTCGACCTCCGACTGGGCGGCGCCGATGGCGTGTTGCGCCGCACGCCAGGCCTCGCGTCGGGCGCGCTCGTCTTGTCGGGCCACATCGAGGTCAGAGGTTAGCGCGTCGACATCACGCTTCCACGCATTGCGCTCGCCCTTGCTGCGCGCGATCTCTTCATCAAGATCGGCCAGGCGATTGCGCTGCGCGAGGCGTTGCGCGGCAGGGCTCGGCGCATCGGCGGCGGAAACAAAGCCATCCCAGCGCCACAGCGCGCCGTCCAGTGTGACGAGGCGTTGGCCGGGCTTGAGCGCATGCATCAGGCTGGGGCCATCGGCGGCGTCGATGAGCCCGATCTGGTCGAGCCGACGCTTGAGCAGCGCGCTGCCGGTGACGTAGCGGCTCAGAGGTTCGGCGGCTTGGGGCAGGGCTGCGTCATCGGTGTGATCGACGGGCACCGACCAATGCATCGGCGCGCCGGCATCAGAACTGGCTTCGAGATCGTCGCCCAATGCGGCGCCCAGCGCCGTCTCGTAGCCGGGCGCAACCTTGAGCTGATCGACAATAGCGGGCCACAGGCTGGCGCCGACATTGAGCATCTTGCCCAGTGTGGCGGCTTCTGCCTCCAGGCGATTGAGCGCGGCCTCGATCTCGGCGAGGCGGGGGCGGGCGGCGTCGAGCTTGCCCTGCGCGGCGGCAGTTGCTTCCTCGGCTGTTGTGGCCAACTGCTCGGCTTCAGCAGTGCGCGCCTGCGTCGCGACCAGCGCGGCGCGCTTGAGTGTAAGGGTCTCGTCGGCATCGAGGCTGGCGGCGACAGTTTGCGCCTCGCGCTCCACTTCGGCGACCTGGCTGGTCAGCCGCTGGATGCGCGTGGCGGCGTCCTGCGAGGAGCGCAGGGCCTGCGCCCGTCGGGCTCGCACTTGCGCCAGCGCGTCCGATGCGGCGCGGGCCTCGCTTTCGGTTTCAGCCACGGCTAGGCGCGCCGTGTCGGCCTCGGCGCGGGCTTGGTCGAAATCGGCCTGCGCTGCCTCGCCCTGGGCAGCAAGGCGCGCCTGTTCCTCGGCATAGGCGGCAAGCGTGGCTTCGGCTTCGCTCACCAGTTCGCGCTCGCGCACGCCATCGGCGGCGAGCTGGCGGATGCGATCCTCCAGCTCGGCCCGGCGCTGGTCGGCGCGGCGCGCCTCCTCGGCAAGCTGTTCGGAGAGGATCGTATAGCGCTGCAGTACCGCGCCGGTCACCGCTTCGCGGTCGCGCAGCGGTTGCAGGGCCGCTTCGGCAGCCGCCAGCTTGTTCTGCGCCTGCAGCTCGAGATGGGTCGAATCGGCCAATTCGCGGATCAGGACCGCATGCTGCGCTTCGGTTTCCTTCTCGGCGAAGCGGGCAGCGACCCAGCGGATGTGAAACAGCGTTGCCTCGGCGCGGCGGATGTCGCCCGAGAGCGAGCGGTAGCGCGTGGCGAGGCGCGCCTGGCGCTTGAGGGTTTCGAGCTGGGTTTCGACCTGGGCGATTATGTCATCGACGCGTTCGAGATTGGCCTCGGCGGCGCGCAGGCGCAGTTCGGCCTCGTGGCGGCGCGAATGGAGTCCCGAAATGCCGGCGGCCTCTTCGAGCAAGGCGCGGCGTGCGGTGGGCTTGGCGGCGATCAGCTCGCCGATCTGGCCCTGGCGCACCATGGCGGGCGAATGGGCGCCGGTCGAGGCATCGGCGAACAGCAGTTGCACGTCGCGGGCGCGCACTTCCTTGCCGTTGACGCGATAGACCGAGCCGGCCTCGCGTTCGATGCGGCGGGTGACTTCGAGCACGTCAGCCGTGTTGAGCGCGGCGGGGGCGGTGCGGTCGGAATTATCGAGGATGAGCGTGACTTCGGCGGAATTGCGGGCCGGGCGGTTGCCCGAGCCCGAGAAGATCACGTCGTCCATGCCCGAGGCGCGCATCGCCTTGTACGAGCTTTCGCCCATCACCCAGCGCATGGCCTCGACCAGGTTCGACTTGCCGCAGCCATTGGGCCCGACAATGCCGGTCAGCCCCGGCTCCATGACCAGCGTGGTTTCGTCGCTGAACGACTTGAAGCCATGAAGCTTGAGGCGGGAGAATTTCATGGCAGCGCCACCGGGGCGGCGCTGCCGAAAGGCAGGTTACTGCGCAGGGGTGACGGGCGTCGCAGCAGGCTCGGCCGGCGTTGCGGCATCGGGCGCCATGGCGTCGGTTGCCGCCGGAGCAGCAGCGGCCGGAGCGGCTGCGCCATCGGTTGCCACGAAGTCGGCAGGCACCAGCGGGTCGATCTCAGCGGCGAGCTGCTCGAGCGTCTTGTCACCAGTAAGCGTCTTGCCGTTGACATAGAATGTCGGGGTGCCTGAGAGACCAAATTCACTGAGCGCCTGTTCGCGCAAGGCTTCCATCCCGGTGAACAGGGCCTGATTCGTCAATGCAGCGTCGAAAGTTTCCTGGGTAAAGCCCAGCTGCTTGGCGATTTCGAGAATGGCGTCGCGCGGCGTCTGCGAGGTTGCCCAGGTGTTCTGGGTCTTGAAATAGGTCGACAGCACGTTGTGATAGTTGGTCGGGCCAGAGGCCTCGGCCAGCATGAACACGGCGGCATCGAGCACGTTGCGCACGAAGGGGCGGGTGATGAACTTGACCTTGCCGGTATCGACATAGGCGTCGACGAAGGCGGGCAGCACGTCGTTGGAGAAGGCCGCGCAGTGCGGGCAGGTGGGCGATGCATATTCGATGACGGTGACGGGCGCGGTTTCGCTGCCCTGGACATGGTCCGCAACATCACCGGCAGGCGCCATCAGCTTGGCAATATCGACCGTGTCGCCTTCGGCAGCGCTGGCGGTGGCGACCCCGCAAAGGCTCAGAGCCGATGCGGCAGCGGCCAGGATAAGGGTGTCACGGCGGGTAAAGTTCACAGCTAACGCTCCTGTTTTGATGTGGGGGACACTACACGGGGCAAATGTGTGGGCAAGTGGGCACATTCATCAACCCGGCGTGAACAGTGCGGTTGCATTGTCGCATGCAATGGCGAGCTATTTCCGCCCCGATCTGCTGGATAGCGCGTGACCAAGTGTCCGCAACGCTTCCCTCAGATCATCATCTGCCACTTCGGCCACCTGGGCCCCGACCTTCGCGATAACGCTCTGGCTCGGTTGCACGGGGTTTTGCGCCTTCTGCCCTGAACCGGGGGTGAACGGCTCAGCCGACAATCTGACAGCACCGACCAGGAGAAAACCGAAATAGCGGTTGATGGCGGCGGCGATCTTGGGGCCCTCATGGGCGATGGCCAGCGCATGCCCGGGGATGCAGCGCAGCATCAGCGTAGCGCCCTCGGCGCTGCGCTCGCCACGCGGCCAGGTCAGCTTGTCGGGCATGGCGACGGTGTCATAGGGCTTGGGAGCCATCACCGACCAGTGGGTGATGATGTCCCGGCTGGCAAAGCCACGCTTCTTGAGCACCGGATCGAGCGCACCGCTGAGCACATCGGCAATGTTCATCGTCCGATTGCGGCGTTTCGGTTCGGGTGGATCTTCCTTGGCCATGGAGATGGAGTACTCGCATGCTGGCCCCGCCGACAAGGGGACAGTTACCTCCTGAAAGCTCCCCGCGCGTGGCCACCCCCACCCTTGATCCCCCACAAGGGGGAGGGAGACGATGAACACTGGCCGTCGAGCTGGCGCCTCCCTCCCCTCGATGGGGAGGGACCGAGGGTGGGGTGGGGTCGCGCCCGCTGAATGGGACTTCCCCCTTGAGGCCTCGAGGACGAGCGGCTATCTCCCTATGCATGCACGTCGCCCATCCCGCTCCCATCGATGCCCCGGCCGTGCTGGCCTGGTATGACCGGCATGCGCGGGATCTGCCCTGGCGCGTGTCGCCCGTTGATCGGGCGCACGGCATCCGGCCGGACCCCTACCGGATCTGGCTGAGCGAGGTGATGCTGCAGCAGACCACGGTGGCGGCGGTGAAGAACTACTTCCTGCGTTTCACCAGTCTCTGGCCCAGCGTGGCTGACCTCGCCGCCGCGCCGCTCGACAGCGTGCTCAAGGAATGGGCGGGCCTGGGCTATTATGCGCGGGCGCGCAACCTTCATGCCTGCGCCCAGGCAGTGGTGAACGAGCATGGCGGCGTGTTCCCGCAGACCTCGGCAGGCCTGCAGACCCTGCCGGGGGTCGGCGCCTATACCAGCGCTGCGATAGCCGCGATCTGCTTTGACGAGCCCATTGCCGTGCTCGATGGCAATCTCGACCGGGTATTGGCGCGCTACTACGCGCTGCCGGTGCCGGTGCGCGAAGCCAAGGACGAGCTGCGCGCGGCATTGCAGGCCGCGGTGCCATCCAGGGCCGGGGATTTCGCCCAGGCCATGATGGACCTGGGCGCCACCATCTGCGCGCCGCGCACCGCCCTGTGCATGTTGTGCCCGATCCAGCCGGGGTGCATCGCCACCAAGGCGGGCGACCCCACCATCTATCCGGTCAAGGCAGCCAAGGCCGAGCGGCCCGTGCGCAAGGGGCATGCCTATGTGATGCGCGACGCCGATGGCGACGTTTATCTCCAGAGCCGCCCAGCCAAGGGCCTGCTCGGCGGCATGACCGAGGTGCCGGGTTCGGAATGGTCGGCCGAGCTGGGCAGCGTGGATTATCCGGCCGCGGGCGATTGGAAACATCACGGCCAGGTGGTCCACATCTTCACCCACTTCCGGCTCGAACTCGAAGTGTGGTCGGCTTTGGTTGATCCAACGGGGCTCGATGACGGCTGGTGGGCGGGGCGGCGGGCTCTCGCCGGCGAGGCGCTGCCCACCTTGTTCCGCAAGGTGCTGGCGACAGCCGGGCTCGACTAGCCCGTTGACAAGCGCCCGCCAATGCCCGAGCCTTGCGACATGACCCGCCGCACCAACAAGCTCAACAGCTCGAAAAAAGCCCCCGCTTAGGGGCTGATGGTCGTCGCGCGCAGGTTTTAGCAAGCATCCCGATCAGATTGACCCCGCCGGTTTCGACGGGGCTTTTTTCACATGCGCGCTCCGTCTCCCGGCCCAAGGAGATGGACTATGGAAATCAACACCCTGCACGGCCTCTGGCTGCCGCTCATCACCCCGTTCCGCGACGGTGTGCTCGACGAGGCCTCGCTTCGTCGGCTGGTCACCCATTACACCGCCGGGCCGATCGATGGCTTCATCCTGGGTGCCACCACCGGCGAGGGCATGTCGCTCGACGATGACGAGGCGGCGCGGCTAGTGGCCGTAACGCGTGATGCGCTCGCGGCCATCGGCAGGGCCATGCCGATCTATCTAGGCCTTTCAGGTAGCGATACGCGCAAGCTGGTCAAGACAATCGGCCAGACCGCGCAATGGGGCATGGACGGCTATTTGATTGCCTGCCCGTACTATACGCGTCCCTCGCAACTGGGGCTATTTCAACATTTTTCGGCGCTGGCCGACAGCACGGCCAGGCCGATCCTGATCTACAACATTCCCTATCGCACCGGCGTCAACCTGGGCAACGAGACCATGCTGCGCCTCGCCGAGCGTGCCAACATCGTCGGCGTCAAGGATTGCTGTGCCGATCCGGCGCAGTCTTTCGACCTGGTGCGGCAAAAGCCGGCCGGCTTTGCCGTGCTGACGGGCGAGGACCCGTTCTACTATTCGGCCCTGACCCAGGGCGCCGACGGCGCCATTCTGGCATCGGCTCATGTGCACACGGCGGGGTTCGCGGCCATCCGTAACAAGCTGCTGGTCCATGACCAGCAGGGCGCACAGGCCGATTGGCAGCGCCTGGCCGATATTCCCCGTCTGCTGTTTGCCGAACCGAGCCCGGGCGCAATCAAGCACTGGCTCTGGCGCGCCGGCCTCATCGACAGCCCGGAAATGCGGTTGCCCATGGTGCCGGTGAGCGCCGGGCTGGCGGAAAGGATCGAGCGGGCGATGGCCGAGAACTAGCTCAGGCCGCCTGGGTTCGCCGGTTGGGCGAGCGCCCCTGGCGCTCCGCTTCCGGGCAGATTTCGACGCGGTTCCGGCCGGCTTCCTTGGCCCGATAGAGCGCCGCATCGGCGCGCACGAAGGCGCTGGCCGGCGGTTCGCCGGCCGCATATTCGGCAATGCCGAAGCTGGCGCTCAGCCGATCATCGGCCGCCAGCGCTAGATGGATCATCTCATTGAAGCGGAGGCGGATCATGTCGGCCAGCCCCTCCGCCTGCTGGACGCTGGCGCCCGGCAGCAGCAGCGCGAATTCCTCGCCGCCAATGCGTGCGGCATGATGGCCCGTGCGCTCGATGATCGCGGCGAAGGCCTGGATCACCGCATCGCCTGCCTGATGGCCATAGCGATCATTGACCTGCTTGAAATGGTCGATATCGCAGAAGATGACTGCCCCGCCTGCTGGACTGCGCTGCGCGGCCATCGCATCGACCGCGCGGCGATTGAGCAGGCCCGTGGGCCCATCGCGCTCAGACTGCTGCTGGAACGTGGCGATGGTGTCGGCAATGATCGAGGAAATCACCAGCGTGATGATGCCGAGGGTCACGAGGCTCTCGACGGCCAGCAGGGCCAGTTCGAGCGAGGAACCGTTGAAGGCCGGAAAGTCGACATCGAGCCCGAAATACCAGACCAGCAGCGGCAGCCGCGCCAGCCGCACCAGCGCCAGTGTGCCCACGGTGATCAGCAGCGATACATCGAGCACACGCCACCACTTCATGCCGCTCATGATCCGCAGGGCGGCGTCGAACATGGCCAGCGTGCAGGCAAGCTGCACGAAGAAGACTTGATAGAAGAATGGCGCGCCCGCCGCGGTCAGCGCGACGGCGATCGCGCACAAGCCGATAAAGCCTGCGAGATATCCCCACCGCCAGCGCTTCTCGGGCATCAGCGCATAGATGGTATTGTTGGCCAGCCAGAAGCCGAATGGCGCCAGCACCATGGCGGAGGCGAATTCGAGCACCGTGCCGGGGGCGAAGGTAAGGAACAGTGTCTGTACGGTGCCCACGGCCAGGGCGCCCGCGAGCCAGGCCAGCGGCACGTTACGCCGCAGCGCCAGGCTGGCGACAGCACAGAGCAGGGCCAACAGGCCCAGTATGCTGGCGATAACGATGTTGAGGCCAACCATGGTGGTCACGGCAGCGGTCCCTCGCGGCGTGAAGCGACACCATGCTGGACGATCGGCGGTTAACACCGCACTTCCACGCCCTCAGAAGTGAGCGCCGGGAGGCAGAAAAACGCCGAAATGGCGGGCGCGCCGCTGCCAATACCGGTGCGCTATGCCGCCGGGTGGCTGCCAAAGTCCCAAACAAAAAGGCCACCGGGGCAAACCGGTGGCCAGTTATAGAGCCTGAGACGATTGGAGGTCAGGATCAGGCAGAAAGCAAATCAAGTTTTGCACGGATGCCCGTGCGAAGTTCGTCAATCGGGCTAACCTGCCCGTTTTGTTCGTGGTGCCAGAAGGTCCAGCCGTTGCATGCTTCGGCGCCCTGAACCAAAGCGCCAACCTTGTGGATGGAGCCTTGATGGGAACCGGAGACCAGCGAGCCGTCTGCACGAACCATGGCGAAGTAACGTTTCGTTAAGTCGAAGAGTTGCGTGCCCGGATCAATAAGCCCCTGCTCGATCAGCGAGCCGAACGGAATGCGCGCTTCCTTGCGTTTCGGGGTGATCGACTGCAAGGCCTCGAACACGCCCGGGCGGATGCCGGCAATGCGCTTGAGGGCAGCGTTGATATAGGTCTCTTCTCGCTCGATGCCGATGAAATGGCGGCCCAGCTTGCGGGCCACGGCCCCGGTCGTGCCGGTGCCGAAGAAGGGATCGAGCACCACATCGCCCGGCTTGGTGGTCGCATTGAGAATGCGGAAC
The DNA here is from genome assembly GCF_946479885.1 of uncultured Devosia sp. The sequence continues at coordinate 78,329 of NZ_CAMLHM010000001.1, read as the reverse complement.
AGCAGGGCTTCCGGCTTCTGGGTCGGATGCACCTTGTCGTCGGCATCGTCCTTGAGCCGCTCGGCGCCGGTGCAGATGGGGAACAGCCAGTCGCTGCGCATCTGCGTGTCGTCATTGGCCAGCTTCATCGCCTCATAGTTGAAGGTGACGCGGCTCTTCTGGCTTTTGGCGGCCCAGATCAGGGTTTCATGGGCATTGGTGAAGCGGGTGCCGCGGAAGTTCGGCATGGGATTGGCCTTGCGCCAGATGACATCGTTGAGCATCCAGAAATCGAGATCCTGGAGCGCCGTGCCGACGCGGAAGATGTTGTGGTAGCTGCCGATGACCCAGAGGGCACCATCGGGCTTGAGCACGCGGCGCGCGGCCTTGAGCCAAGCGCGGGTGAACTGGTCATAATGGGCAAAGCTGTCGAACTTGTCCCAGTCGTCGTCCACCGCATCGACCTTGCTCTGGTCGGGGCGGGTAAGGCCTTGGTCCAGCTGCAGGTTATACGGCGGGTCAGCAAAAATCAGATCGACTGAGCCGGCCGGCAAAGCATTCATGTGGTCGATGCAATCGCCCACGAGGATGGTATCGATCGGGAGGCGCGATGCCTCCTCCGCAGCGGCCTTTTCGGCCGTACGCGCGGTACGCAACATACACTTAACCCTAACGCAGTACTAACGAGACGGTTATAGCGTGTCAGAGTTAATGGAGCGTTCTTAAGGGGTTAGCGGGAGGTTAAAGTCTGCTGCGTGAGCCGCCAGATGAGGGGCGTGACTAAGCCACCTGCACCTGGCTCCGCACGCGCACCCACGCTTCCGCCACCGGGGCGAATTCTTCGCGGTGGTGGCGGCAGGGGCCGTGTTCGACCAGGGCCCGCATATGCTGGGGCGTCGAATAGCCCTTGTGGCCGGCAAAGCCGAAATGCGGGGCGTCGCCATCCATGATCCGGCACATGCGATCGCGCGTCACCTTGGCCACGATGGACGCGGCGGCGATCGAGACGCTGCGGCCGTCGCCGCCGATCAGCGCCAGGCCCTCGCAGGGCAGGCCCATCGGCACGTCGCGACCATCGATCAGGACGCGGTCTGGCCGCAGGCTGAGGCTGCAGGCGGCCTCTGCCATGGCCCAGAGCGTCGCGCCGCGAATGTTGCGGGTGAGGATGATGGAGGGTGGGGCGACCACCACCGACACCGCGAGCGCCGTGGCCATCACCTGCCCGAACAGCAGCTCGCGCTGCTCCTCGGTCAGTTTCTTGGAATCGTTGAGCCCGGGCGGGATGGCCTGCGCATCGAGCACCACGGCCGAAACCACGACGGGCCCGGCCAAGGGACCGCGGCCAGCCTCGTCGACACCGGCAACGACGCGCGCCCCGCGCGCCAGCAACTGGCGCTCGTGGCTATAGTCGGGCTCGGTCTGGATGGGCGAATCGAACAGCATGGCTTCAGCATCGTCCTCGCGCCGGCCAAGTCAACGCCGCCGCGATCACAGCCGCGCCAGCATGGTCTCACGGTCCGGGGCGAACAGGTGGTGGCCCACCCGGTTGGTCTCGTAGACGAAGTCGTGCAGCGACTTGCTGGTCGCAACCTGCGCGGAGACATCCCCGAGAACCACCAGGCGCTTCTGGTAGTTCTGCAGCTTCTGGAAGAATGCGCCGGCCATGCCGCTGCGCAATTTGAAAAACTCTGGATCCAGGCGCGCCACCGGCACCACGATGATGTCGGCATCGGTGCCATAGGTTTCCCCGATCAGGTCGAGCGCATCCTGTTCGCCGGCCAGCAGCGGGCCTGTTGCCTCGAGTTCGAGCAGCGCCACGCCATTATGGGTCAAGATCGGCATGTCGTTCTCCTTTTCGAAAACAATAGTGCGCATGACTGTAATGTCGGCGCGGGACTGCTATATACGACGCTGCTGGGGGCAGCACACGAAAGCATCCTCAATGATCGCCAGAATCGGCAGCGTCCTTATTACTCTGTTTGCGGCATCCTTGCCGGTAGCGGCAGAGCCCTTTCACCATCCCTACGGCGAATGGCGGGAATATCACCGCGACTGGCTCGCCGCCTGTCCTGATGCGATCAATGAAAGCGCCACCGACTATTACGGGTTTTCCTGCTTTGCCAGCACCGGCAGCCAGGAACTGAACAGCGCCAACCTGCCAGCATACAAGCTCACCGTGTTCCGCAACCGGCTGAACGGCGAGCTCGACGTGGCGATCACGGTGGCGGCCGATGGTGTCGAGACCGACACGAGCCGCCCGCTGGTGCTGGCCTTTGGCGGCGAGGCACCCGAGAGCTTCGATTTCACCGCTGACCTCGAGACGCGCTACAATACGATCAACCAGTTCTTCGTCGCCGACCCGGCCCGCAAGACGGCGCTGCTGGACAAGATGAAGGAGCGCAATTCGCTCCTGCTGACCGTGCCGCTCACCGGTGCGCTGGACAGCAAGGAAGTCTGGCTGTCGCTGCGCGGCGTCACCGCCTCGATCGACTTCATGGCCACCTATGCGCGCCGGGTAGCGCAGTATTAGAGTGGCGGCAGGCGCCGCTTGACGGGCTGCGCCTTGACGATGGCGGTGCTCGTCTCGGCCTTGTCGGCGATCCGGTCGAGGATTTCGTCGAGCTGCTCGATAGATCGCATCTGCAGCCGGGCGACGAAACAATCGTCTCCTGTTACCTTGTCGCATTCGGTGATCTGCGGAATGTCCTCGATCAGCCGCTGCACAATGTGCAGTTTGCCGGGCAGGGGCCTTATCCGCACGATGGCCTGCAGCGGATAGCCCACGGCCCGCAGGTCGAGATCGACGGTGAACCCGGCGATCACCCCTCGCTCTTCGAGCCGTCGCAACCGCTCCGACGCACTGGGCGATGACAGGCCCACCTGCTGCGCCAGCTCCTTGATCGATAGCCGCGCATTGTCGGCAAGAGCTTCGATGATCTTCTGGTCAATCTCGTCAATCATGGCGGTTCCGTAGGAAAATTGATCAAGAAGCCATGCATTGTAAGGCAGACATCGCGTTTTGCCTATAGATCGATATGGAAAGCGGTCGTCGCCGCGGGGTAGCTTATGCGCCAGATGGAGGCGACGATGAGCACGACACGCGGCACGATTGAAATGACGGTGGCCATGGCCATATCGGGCACGATCGGCGCCTTCGTGGTGTTCTCGGGCCAGCCCATTGTCGATGTCGTGCTGTGGCGCTGTGTCTTCGGCGCGGTGCCGCTGCTCATTGCCTGCGCGGCGCTGGGCCTGTTGCGGCGCGACGTCATCACGCCACGCCAGTTCCTGCTGGCGGCGCTGGGGGGCATCGCGATCGTCGCCAACTGGCTGTTGCTCTTCGCGGCCTATCCGCTGGCGTCCATTTCCATCGCCACTGCTGTCTACAATACCCAGCCCTTCATGCTGGTCGGGTTCGGGGCGCTGTTCCTGGGGGAGCGGCTGACCCGGCACAAGCTGGCCTGGCTCGGCATCGCCTTTGCCGGCGTGGTGTTGATCGCCAATGCCAAGGCTGGGCCGGGCGGAACCGATTATCTATCTGGCATAGCGTTGTCACTGGGTGCAGCAGTCTGCTACGCGGCCGCCGCCATCATCACCAAGCACCTCAAGGGCGTGCCGCCGCATCTGATCGCGCTGATCCAGGTGGGTGTCGGCATGCTCATGGCCGCGCCCTTTGCCAACCTGACGCACTTGCCCACCGCGCTGGACACCTGGCTCAGTCTCGCGGCGATCGGCGCTGTGCATACCGGATTGGTCTATATCCTGCTCTATGGCGCCATCCAGAAGCTGCCAACCCATTTGATCGGCGCGCTGTCCTTCATCTATCCAGTGGTGGCGATCCTGGTCGATTTCGTCGTGTTCGGGCATTGGCTGGCATTGCCACAGCTCGTGGGCGCCGCCGCTATTCTGGTGGCTGCGGCCGGGATGACGCTGGGCTGGACGCCGTTTGGTGGCGGGCGGCTGAAGGCAGCCCGCTAGCGAGTGAGCCAGGCCGCGACGCCGGGCAGCATCGCCGCGACATTTTCAGGCAGGTGGGCCTCGACGGCCAGTTCCCACAGCCAGTGGGTCGAAGTCAGCACCGCGACGCGGTCGCGGTCGATGCTGCGCCCGCTATGCCGCTCGTAGCTGGCAATGATCCGAGGGGTGAGGTCGGGCGAGATGATGCTGGAATAGACAAATTCCCGGTGCAGCGGACCGATGCCGGAATCGCCGAAGTCATAGATGCCGTTGAGCCGCGCGGCCTGGTGGTCGAAGGCCATGTTCCAGCCATGCCCGTCAAAGAAGCCATAGATCTGACCATAGGGGTCCGGCTCTAGCTCTCGCCACCGTTTCATCTCGGTTTCGGCGAGGGACAGCAGCGGCCCCGGCAGTACGGGTCGAACCCGCCGCAAGATGTCGTCCGCGTCGAGCCAGGCATCGGCCGGTCCCGCGCCCACGGCAATCGCCTGCGCCGGCTCGATCGTGTGCAGCTCGGCATAGAAGCGGCCGAGTGTCTCGCCCAGGGCCTGTCGCGCGGACTCGTTCAAGGCCCGGTACCGCTCGGGCAGCAGATGGTCGCCGGGGATTTTCTCATGCCGCGAAAAGGTCTGTGGCTCGTCAAACAGCGTCAGTGACGGCACCGGCAGGCTGACGGCCGCATTGACCAGACCAAGTATGCCGGCCTCGCGGCGCAGGCCCTGCTCGCCCAGCGCGTGGCGCGGGAACTTGAAGATCAGCCGGTCGTCCACATCCACGGCGACGCTATCCCAGCCTTCGCTCAGCAGGGTGAACCGGGCCTCCGCCAGGTCGGGAAAGCGGGCGATGATGATGTCCTTGAGCGCTCCGAGTTCGAATTGCGATGCCGGCATCATCCCTCCGGATTGACCTGCAGCCATATTTGCTGTTCCACGACCGCTGGCTGCGGTTCTAGCGGCCCAGTCTCTCTCCTGGAAGCGCAATGATCCCTGTTCCCGGCGCCGCCCTGCTGTTCGATATCGACGGCACCCTGGCCGATACCGACCCGCTGCATCTCGAAGCCTTCAACCGCACATTCGAGCCCTATGGCCACAGTTTCGACAAGGCCCGCTTCTCGCGCGAACTGCAGGGACTGGCCAACGAGGCCATCGCCCGGCGTTTTGTGCCACATCTGTCCGCGGCTGAGGGCATGGCAGTGCTCAACGGCAAGGAGGCCATGTTCCGCGAGCTGGCGAAAACCTCGATCCACGCGGTGCCAGGCCTGTTCGAACTGCTTGACCTCGCTGACGCCGCCGGCCTGCCGATGGCGGCCGTGACCAACGCGCCCCGCGCCAATGCCGACCTGATCCTTGATGGCCTCGGCATCCGCCATCGCTTCCGCGCGGTGGTCATCGGCGAGGAGCTGGCGCATGGCAAGCCGCACCCGCTGCCTTACTTGGAAGGCCTGCGCCTGCTCGGCGCGCGGGCCGAGGTTTCGGTCGCCTTCGAGGATTCACGCACCGGCATCACCTCGGCGACGGCGGCTGGACTCGCGACAGTCGGCATCAGGACGTCGCTGCTGCACGAGGATCTGGCGGCGGCGGGCGCTACATTGTCGGCGGATGGCTATGATGATCCGGCACTGCTGGCGTTCATTGCGGAGCGGATCGCGAAAACACATCTGCAGCCAACCAGCCAGTAGACCTCATCCTGAGCCTGTCGAAGGACGAGGTCGTGGCAGGACCGGTGTTCCCGACCTCGTGGTTCGACAAGCTCACCATGAGGCCTCAGGGGCGAGGCCCCCTAAAATAAACTCATCTGCCTTTCCTCCAGCCGCGGCGCCACGAACAGGTCGTTGCGCAGGCCGGGCAGCTTGGCGTCGAGTCCATAGCGCTCGCGTGCCTTGTCGAAGCGCTGCCGCAGCAGGGTGGCATAGGGACCTTCGCCCGTCATGCGCGTGCCGAAGCGCGAGTCGTAGTCCTTGCCGCCGCGAGTGTCGCGCACCAGCGCCAGCACGTGTCGCACCCGATCGGGGAAATGCCGCAACAGCCATTCGCGGAACACGTCGCGCACTTCGCCCGGCAGGCGCAGCAGGATCATCGAGGCGCTGACCGCACCCTGTGCCGCGGCGGCGTCGAGGATGCGCTCGAGCTCCATGTCGTTGATGGCCGGAATCATCGGCGAGGCAAACACCGCCGTGGGCACGCCGGCTTCGCTGAGCAGCCGGATCGCCTCGAGCCGGCGAGCCGGGGACGAGGCGCGCGGCTCCATCTTGCGGCTGAGCTTATGATCCATCGAGGTCATCGACAGCGCGACCTTGACCAGGCCCAGCTTGGCCAGTTCGGTCAGGATATCGAGGTCGCGGATGATCAGCGCCGACTTGGTGGTGATCATGATCGGGTGGCGTGTTTCGAGCATCACCTCGAGAATGCCGCGCGTCAGCTTGTGCTTGCGCTCGGCCGGCTGGTAGGGGTCGGTATTGGTGCCCATGGCGATGGGCTTGACCTTATAGCCCTTGGCGCCGATCTCGGCGCGCAGGGCCTCGACCGCATTGACCTTCACATAGATGTCGCGCTCGAATTCGATGCCGGCCGAATGGCCAAGAAAGGCATGCGTGGGGCGGGCAAAGCAATAAGAGCAGCCGTGCTCGCAGCCGCGATAGGCATTGATCGAGCGCTCGAAACCGATATCGGGGCTGTCATTGGTCGTGATGATGGTCTTGGCGCGCTCGACATGCTCGACCGTCTGGAAGATCGATAGCGGCTCGACATTGTCCCAGCCGTCGTCGAAGCCTTCGCGGGTCTGCTTTTCAAAGCGGCCGGTATGGTTGGACTGCGCTCCGCGGCCGCGAATACGGTCGGGATCGAGCAGTTCGCGCCGCGCCAGGTCGGCGTCGCGGCTGCGGCTAAGCTTTTCCAATGCTTCGAATGACGGGGCCTGATAGAGGGCCATAAGACATCTCCTGCCGGGCGCGCCACGGTCGAATCGTGACCGCGGAACACTTGAAGATGTAGCATCCAATAGGGAACAAAACAAGAACGAAGCCGCTAAGCAAGAACACGCGGGGCCGGCTCCCGCAGCACATATGGGAACGCCCCGGCCCGGTTTGAAGGGTCAAAAACCCGATTTCGCATCGCAGAATTGCGATTCTGCGGGTGGACGCCGACTGGCGGCAGGCCTAAACAGGCCAACCGTTTCAGCGGCCGCATATCGGCCGGATATTGCTTAAGCGGATAATTTACTATTGACCCGCAACAGGGTCCGCATTACTGAAGTCAGCACTTAACAAATGCTGCTGACACAGCCTGTCGCAGAATCTTTCCAGAGTGGCGTCGAAATCATCGAACGCTGCTCGTCGTCTCGGTGACACGCAATTCAAAAGGTTGAGGGACCATCATGAGTACCGACGCAACAACATTCGACGCCGACATTGCCGGCCCGCAGCCCGTGAGCCAGTCGGACGCGGCACGCAACAGACTGGTTATCGCCCTGCTGCTCGTTTCCACCTTCGTGGTGTTTCTGAACGAGACCATCATGAGCGTGGCCATTCCACACCTGATGAAGGACCTGGGCGTCGCTGCCAGCGCCGCGCAGTGGCTGACCACGGCCTTCCTTTTGACCATGGCCATCGTCATCCCGGTGACCGGTTTCCTGCTGCAGCGCATGAACACACGACCGATTTTCATCCTCTCGATGACGATCTTCTCACTCGGCACATTGCTGTGTGCCGTTTCTCCAGGCCTCGAACTTCTGGTTCTGGGGCGCGTCGTCCAGGCGGTCGGCACGGCCATCATGATGCCGCTGCTGATGACCACTGTCATGACCCTGGTCCCGCCCGAGGCCCGCGGCAAGACCATGGGCAATATCTCGATCGTCATGTCGGTGGCTCCGGCTATCGGTCCGACCATTGGCGGCTTCATCCTGGCCAACTTCCAGTGGCGCTGGATGTTCATCCTCGTGCTGCCCATTGCCATCAGCGCGCTGGCTCTGGGCTTCCGCAAGATCCAGAACGTCTCGACTCCTCGCTATGCTCCGCTGGACGTGGTGTCGGTGATCCTGTCGGCCTTTGCCTTCGGCGGCCTGATCTATGGTCTCTCCAGCTTTGGCGAGAGCTTCGCCCATGCTGCCGAGCCGACCCCGGTGCCGCTCTGGCTGCCGATCGTGGTGGGCGTGGTCGCCATGGCTGCCTTCATCTGGCGTCAGCTGGGCCTGCAGCGCGACAACAAGGCGCTGCTCGACCTGCGGGTGTTCCAGTCGCGCAACTACACCGTGTCGGTGAGCATGATGCTCATCGCCATGATGACGCTGTTCGGCACCGTTATCCTGCTGCCCATCTACACGCAGAACGTGGTGGGCCTGAACACGCTCGAAACCGGCCTGCTGCTGCTGCCCGGTGGCCTCATCATGGGCCTGATGGGTCCGGTTGTCGGCCGTCTCTATGACCGTGTCGGTCCCACGGTTCTCGCCGTGCCCGGCGCCATCCTGGTCTCGGCCGTGATGTGGGCGCTGACCCAGGTCGGTCAGGACACCCCGGTCTGGAACCTGCTGGTCGGCCACATCGTGATCAGCATCGGCCTGGCCCTGATCTTCACGCCGGTCTTCACCTCGTCGATGGCGTCGGTGCGCATGGAGCTCTATTCCCACGCCTCCGCCGTTCTCGGCTCGGTGCAGCAATTGGCCGGTGCGGCAGGCATTGCCCTGTTCATCGCGCTGATGACGATCCGCACGGCCAGCCTCACCGCTGAAGGTGTGGTTCCGGTCGAGGCCCTGGCAGGCGGCATCCGCCTGGCCTTCCTCACCGGCGCGATCATCTCGCTCTTTGCGGTCGTCGCAGCCTTCTTCATCCGCAAGCCGGAAGGCAGTGCGGGCATGAGCCACGGCCACTGACCTCCCAATCGGCCAAAACTCGAACGGCGCCCGCAAGGGCGCCGTTTTTCTTTGCGTAAAGCCAAGCGGGGCCGGCAGCGCCTCAGCGCTCGTCGAGCCGCGGCATCAGTTCCACAAAGTTGCAGGGCTTGTGGCGGTAATCGAGCTGGTGGGTGAGGATACCCTCCCAGGCGTCGCGGCAGGCGCCGCGCGAGCCGGGCAGGCAGAACACGAAGGTGGTGCCGATCAGGCCGGCCGTGGCGCGCGACTGCAGCGAGCTGGTGCCCACGGTGGTGGCCGAATATTGATGGAATAGCACCGAAAAGCCCTCCATCCGCTTGTCGAACAGCGGTTCGACGGCCTCGGGGGTCACGTCGCGACCGGAAAAGCCGGTGCCGCCCGTGGTCAGGACCACGTCAACCGTGGGATCGGCGACGAAGCCCTGCACCGCCTGTCGGATGAGCTGGATATCATCCCGCACCACCACCCGTTCGGCGCAGCGATGACCGTCCGCCTCGAGCAGCGACTTGAGCAGCGCGCCGCCGGTATCGGTCTCGAGCGTGCGCGTGTCCGATACGGCGATGACGGCGATGGAAAGGGGCTTGAATGCCCGGTCTTCAAACCGTGCCGTCTTGAACATCGCGCTTCTCCTCTGGCGTCTCGATCAGTTCCTCGGGCACCGGCGCTTCGTGCTCCACTGGACCGTCGTCGGCGCTATCACTATCAGCCCGTGGATCGAGCACAATGGTCTCGGGCGTCACTTGGCGGTCGCCGCCCATCGGCTGGAACGGCGCACGCTCGGACGCATCCTTGCCCTTGCGGACGCGCATGCGCAGGAAGGCCGTGATTGCCAGGGCCCCATGGAACGACGCGGTGACAATGAACAGACCCACCGGCGACCACGCCCCCATGATCAGTGAGGCCACGGCCGGGCCAATGGCGAGCCCAACACCCAGGATGAGCAGCATGCCTCCGGCGATCTTGGCGAAATCGCCATCCTTGGCAAAGTCGTTGGCATGGGCCACGGCCACCGCGTAGATGGGGTTGGCAGAAAAGCCGTAGGCCGCAAACAGCACGAACATCATCCAGTTGGGCCCCGGATTGATGATGGCCGTCAGTGCGCCGACAATGGCGGCGAAACCGGAAAGCCCGATCAGCACCAGCCGTCGATCAATCCGGTCCGACAGCCGTCCGAACGGGATTTGCGCCACCGCGCCCAGAATGGCTGCGACGGCAAACAGCAATGCGATACCGCCTGAATCAAGCCCTTGCTCGTAGCCATAGACCGGCGCCAGCGTGCCAAAGGCGCCATTGGCCATGCCCACCGAAAAGGCCGCGATCGCCGCCACGGGCGAGGTGCGGTAGAGCAGGCCGACATCGATCTTGGCTGACGACAGCGGCCGGGGCTGCGGGCTCGAGGTGAGGGCAGTGGGCAGCACGGCGCAGATAAAGCTGATGGCGCCCAGAATGAACGGCACGTAGCCGGCCGTGCCTGTCATCGACATGGCGATCTGGCCGAGCGTCGAGGCGGCCATGTTGATGGTCACATAAATCGAAAAGATCGTGCCGCGGCTCTTGTTCTCGGCAACTTCGTTGAGCCAGCTCTCGACGATCATCGCTGCGCCAGCAAAGCAGAAGCCGGAAAGCGCGCGCAGCAGGATCCAGCTGATATCGTTGATCCACAGCAGGTTGAGCAGGATGGTGATGGTGCCGATCGCCGCCATCACCGAGAAGGCGCGGATATGGCCAACCTTGCGCACCACCAGCGGCACCGAGATCGAGCCCGCCACGAACCCTATCGACCAGCCGGTGCCGATCAGGCCCAGCGCCAGGAGCGAAAAATGCTCCTCGGCGCCGCGGACCGACAGCAGCAGCCCCTGCAACCCGCCACCGAACATGAGAAGGGCGGAGCCCAGGAACAGGGCATAAATCTTGATTACGGAGGCCATGGCACTTTCGGCTGCGCTGGATTGGAAGACGGTGGCAAATCACGCAACGGTGACAATAGCGCGGCAAGGCGCGATTGGCAGGGCGGAAATTGCCCGCAAGCCGATATTGTGGCCGCCGGGGAGTCCGCTAGCCGAGCCCCAGCTCCACCATCTTCATCTTGAGGCTGAGCATGTCGCGCCAGGCCTGCTGCTTGGCCGCCGGATTGCGCAGCAGATAGGCCGGATGCAGCGTGGGGATGGCGTCGGTCTTGTGATTGCCGATGCTGACATCAGACCACTTGCCGCGCATCTTGATGATGCCATTGGTGGTCGAAAACACGGTCTGCATGGCCGGCCCACCCAGCGTCATCACTAGCCTCGGTGCAACCAGCTCCACCTGCCGGTGCAGGAAGGGCAGGCACAGCGCCATTTCCTCCGGCGTCGGCGTACGATTGCCGGGCGGCCGCCACGGCACGGTATTGGCAATGTAGACCGTGGTGCGGTCGAGCCCGATGGCCGCAAGCATGCGGTCCAGCAATTGGCCGGATTTGCCGACGAACGGCTTGCCCTGTCGATCCTCCTCGGCGCCCGGGGCTTCGCCGATCAGCATGATCTCGGCCTCGGGATTGCCGTCGGCAAACACCAGCTGGGTGGCACGCAGCTTGAGCCCGCAGCCATCATAGGCGCCCAGAATCGCCTGCAGCTCGTCGAGCGACCGGGCGGAGGCGGCAAGGCTGCGCGCTTCCGACGGGTCGCCACCCAATGTTGGCGTTGGCGCTTCGACAGCCGGCCGCTCAGGCGCCGATTGGCTGGCGATGGATGGTAGCGGTGTTACCCGTTGGGGTGGGCGCTGGGCAAACCGATCGACCGGCTCTTCGCCCACGGCAATGTCAACGCCCGCTGCCCGATACCAATCGAGCACGGCGAGCATTTCGTCGTGATTTAGCGGTCGATCTTGAGCCATGTTCTCTGTTATGTCACAGCCCGTTTGGCGCGGCCAGCCGCGCTCGGAGCGCTGCCAGCAAAAGTGGGTACCGGTTTCCGGTTCGACAGCGCAACCGCTCCTAACCGACGTTGAGGCATTCCTATATGGCAGACGCCGGCTCGCGCGAAACCCTTTCGACGGACGTGCTGATCGTCGGCGCCGCACCTTTGCATCCGCTGGGTGCCGCCCCAAGCCGGCATGTGAAACCGGCCCTTATCACGCTATGGCGCGCGCCCTTGCGGCGCGGTCCCAAAACGGACAATCTTCGCCGCCAGAACCGGCCCTGACAGGCCAACGGAGTAACCCGCCTCGTGACATCGCTTCTGATCCGCATCGCGCGCCCGGCGCTTATCGCTGTGCTGCTCTCGGCAACTGCCGTCCATGCGACGCACGCGGCCCAGTCCGCGCAGACGGCGCAAGCCGATCCACTGGCCGCCTTCGACCTGCTGCCGATGTTCCGGGCCAGCGTCACCGGCGCCTATATGGCGGGCCAGCAGGCGCTGCATGATCTGCGCACCGATGAAGCAGCCCGCTACTTCGCCCAGGCAGCCCAGGCCGATTGGGACAATCCGGTGCTGATCGAGCGTTCATTCATCGCCTTCGCCGCCGATGGCCAGATCGGCCAGGCAGCCTCGACCGCCAAGCACCTTCTGGAGCTCGATCCGACCAACGAACTGGCTGAACTGGTGGTCGCCACCGAGGCGCTGAAGGAGCGCCGCTACGGCGCTGCCGAACAGATGTTGAGCGAAATCGGCCAGGATAGCTTTACCGGCATCACCGCCGGCATCCTGCGCGCCTGGGCCCTGGTCGGCGACAACAGAATGGACGAAGCCGAGGCTGTGCTCGATGAGCTCGGCCAGTCCGGGCTCGAGGATTTCCTGGTGTTCCACCGCGCCCTGATGGCGGAAGCGTCGGGCGACAACGAAAAGGCCATCGAACTGGCCGGTCGTGCCTTCGAGGCCGAACCCTATGTAGCCCGCATCGTCGAGGTCTATGCCCGCTCTCTGGCCAATGCTGGCCGCTTTGACGAGGCCAAGGACATCATCGCCCAGTTCGAGGACCAGGGCCTGACCCATCCGATTGTGACCATCGTCAAGGAGCAGGTCGAGGCAGGGCAGCGTCCCGGCATCTTCGCGGCCAATGTACAGGTTGGCGCCGCCGAGATGTTCCACGGCATCGGCGTGGCTTTGTCGCGCGACGGCAGCCTCGATCTGTCGCTGGTCTTCCTGCGCATGGGGCTTTATCTCGACCCATCGGCCGACGTCATCTCCGTGGCGCTGGGCCAGCTGCTCGATGCTGCCAACCAGCACGATGCGGCCAATGTGATCTACGAGGCGGTGCCCACCACCTCGCCGATGAAGCCAACGGCGGTGGTACGGGTGGCCCAGAATCTGGACGTGGCCGGCGATCGCGAAGAAGCGCTGCGCCGCCTCACCAACATCGTCACCAGCCGCCCCGACGACCTCGACGCCATGTCCGTTCTTGGCGACCTGCAGCGCTACGACGAGCAATATGTCGAAGCTGCCGAAACCTACACCAAGGCGCTCGAGCTGACGGGCGGCCAAAGCCCGTCCGACTGGCGGTTCTATTACGTGCGTGGCATCGCCTATGAACGGGCCAAGGAATGGCCCAAGGCTGAGGCCGATTTCCTCAAGGCGCTGGAACTCAATCCCGAGCAACCAGCCGTGCTGAACTATCTGGGCTATAGCTGGATCGATCAGGACATGAATCTCGAGCCGGCGCTGGAGATGATCGAAAAGGCAGTCGCCGCGCAGCCCCAGGATGGCTACATCGTCGATTCGCTGGGCTGGGCCTTCTACAAGCTCGGCCGCATCGATGAAGCCGTGACCACGCTTGAACAGGCCGTGCTGCTGCGTCCGAACGATGCCGAGATCAACGACCACCTGGGCGATGCCTATTGGCGTGCCGGGCGCAAGCTGGAAGCCAAGTTCCAGTGGAATGTGGCGGCCTCGGTCGATCTGGTCGGCAACGTCAAGGAGCGGGTGGCCTCCAAGCTGACCGCTGGACTGACCGAAGCCAACGCGACCCAGTAGCGGGATGGTTGAACCAACAGTTCAGCTCGCCCCTGCCAAGGTCAACCTGGCGCTGCACGTCACCCGCCGGCGCGAGGACGGCTATCACGACCTGGAAAGTCTCGTGGTCTTCGCCGACGTGGCGGACGAGCTGGAGGCCACGTTTGCCGCGGCCGACTCTCTCGCCGTCGGCGGCCCTTTCGCTAAGGCCCTGGGCGTTGGCGAAACCAACCTCGTATCGCGCGCCGTCGCGGCATTCCGCGCCCGCTGGCCCGACGCGGTTGCGTCAGGCCTCGCCCTGCACCTGACCAAGAACCTGCCGGTAGCCGCCGGCATCGGTGGTGGCTCGGCAGACGCCGCCGCGGCCCTGCGCATGATGTCGAGCCTCTCCAACCAACCCATCGCATTGGCAGACCTTGCCGATATGGCGGCCCATCTCGGCGCCGACGTGCCGGCATGCCTGGTTTCAACGCCTCTGGTGGCGCGTGGCGTCGGCGAAGTCCTGGCGCCGCTGCCGGAATTTCCGGCGCTCCACATCGTGTTGGTCAATCCCATGATCCCGCTGGCCACTGCCGACGTGTTCCGGCGTCTGCGTGCGCACGACAATTACCCGCTGCCCGAATTGCCCTCGCCGCTGACCCGGCCGGCGCAACTTGGCCTCTGGCTCGCGGAAACCCGCAACGACCTGCAGCCACCCGCCGTCAAGCTCGTGCCCGCTATCGGCGGTATCGTCGCCACCATGGCCGAGACGCAAGGCTGCATCCTCGCCCGCATGTCGGGCTCCGGCGCGACGGTGTTTGGCCTGTTCGGCTCCAGCGGCCAGGCGCACCAGGCCGCCCAGGTCATGCGGGCGGCGAACCCCGATCACTGGGTCGCGGCAGCGCCGCTGATCTTGCCGTAGAGTCTTCTTCACCTCTCCCTCGGGGGAGAGGTCGGCGCGCAGCGCCGGGTGAGCGGGGCTTGCCTATCTCCGCGCGTCACCCTCGGGCCTGACCCGAGGGCCGCCATCAACAGGGCACAAGCGGCGAATAGCCCTCGGGTCAAGCCCGAGGGAACGCGGCGATTGTTGGCGGATTGGGGGCTCGGCTCAATAAGCCCGCAGCACGCTGAATTCGACCACATCGGCCAGCAGCGCCCGCATGTCAGAAGCCGGCAGCGCGTCCAGCGCCTGCCGGGCCGCGCCGGCATGGGCATGCGCCTGGTCCAGCGTCCGCGCCAGCACTTTGTGCCGCTCCATGATCGCGACCACATCAGCCACCTGCTCGGCGCTTGCCTCGGGATCGCCCAAGGCTGCGGTGATGGTGGTGCGCTCGGCTTCCGTGCCGTCGGCCAAGGCCAGGATAACCGGCAGGGTCATCTTGCCCTCGCGCAGGTCGTCGCCGGTATTCTTGCCCAGTGTTCCCGCCTGCCCGCCATAGTCGAGCGCATCGTCGACAAGCTGAAAGGCATTGCCCAGTTCAAGGCCATAGCGGGCCAGCGCTGTGCGGCCGGCAGCATCGGCCCCGCCGGACATGGCGCCGACTTCGCATGCCGCTTCGAACAGCACGGCGGTCTTGGCGCGGATGACTTCGGCATAGTCGGCCGGGGTCGTGGTCAGGTCGCCGGTCTTGGCGAGCTGGAACACTTCGCCCTCGGCCATAACGGCCGAAGCTGCCGACAGCACGCCGAGCGCGCCGATATCGCCGGTTTCCACCATCATCATGAAAGCCTGGCCAAGCAGGAAATCGCCGACCAGGATGGACGCCTTGTTGCCCCACACCATGCGGGCCGCTGGTTTGCCGCGACGCATGTCGCTCTCGTCGACCACGTCGTCGTGGAGCAGGGTGGCGTTGTGCATGAATTCGACGGCGGCGGCGAAGTTGATCGCGCTGCCCTTGCCGTTCCCGAACAGCTGGGCGGCAGCCACCGTCAGCATGGGTCGCAAACGCTTGCCGCCGCTCTCGATGAGGTAGCGGGCAAGCTCGGGCACCATTTCGACATGAGAATCGGCGCGGCTCAGGATCAGCGCGTTGACCTTGGCCATATCGGCAGCGGTCGCCTCAAGCAGCCGCTCCACGGGATTGGCCGCCGGCGCTTCTCTCATCTGCGTCACAACTGACACTGCTGTTTCCGTCCTCGTTTGCCGCCTCGGGCAAATCTGGTTGAGCCTGCGGCACAAGGCCATGTAAGGTCGCGCCGAACCGGCCTTTCGGGGTGCGATGTCCCTAGACCAGCCAAAAGCCTTTGTAAAACACCAATCGGTTACGCGCGATGCCTTTTTAGGAGGCAGCCTCACTCTGTCGCAGCCGGCCCGCGGATTCCGCGCCGGACTCGATAGTGTCCTGCTTGGCTCGGCCGTGGGGGAGCGCCGCAAATCCCTGCTTGATCTGGGCTCGGGCGTGGGAACGGCAGCACTTGTCGCGCTGATCCACAATCCCACGCTAGTCGCCACCCTGGCCGAACAGAATGCCGATATGGCTGCGTTGGCCGAGGCCAACATTGTCGATAACGGCCTGGTTGATCGGGCGCAGGTGGTCATCGCCGACGTCATCGGTCCCGCGGCCAACAGGCGTGCGGCCGGCATCCTCGACAACGGCTACGACAGCATCATCGCCAATCCACCCTTCTTCGCCGATGGCACGCTGGCCGCCGATATGGGGCGGGCCGGCGCCCGCCATATGGATGCAACGGCGCTGGACCTGTGGATCAAGACCGCAGCCGGGGCCGCCGCCGCGGGTGGTGAAGTCATCTTCGTCTATCCCGCGCAAAGCCTGACGCCACTGCTGGCCGGCTTCACCCAGCGCTTTGGCGCGGTCACGGTTCTGCCGCTGTCGCCGCGTCCCGACGAGCCGGCCAACCGCGTACTGGTGCGTGGCATCAAGGGCTCGCGGGCGCCGCTGACCTTATTGGCCAGCCGTGCCTTGCACGAGCTGGAGGGGAGGGCTTTCGCGCCCGAATTCGAGGCAATCTTTCGCGGCACCGCGCGGCTCGTCTGGTAATCGGCGTCGGCACGCCCTAAATCTGGCGCGAACAAAAGGATCTGGTATGGCCGACCTGACCACGCCGAAGCGAAACTGGCTGCAGCGGCTGACGGGCCGCGGCAGGATCACCATCCCTGTTGTGCGCCTGCATGGCGTCATCGCCGCCGAGCAGCGCCAGGGTCGGCTCAATATCGCAACCGTCGCGCCGCTGCTGCAGCGCGCTTTCTCCATCAAGGCAGCGCCCGCCGTCGCCATCATCGTCAATTCGCCCGGCGGCTCGCCCGTGCAGAGCCGGCTCATCGCCAAGCGCATCCGCGACCTGGCCGAAGAGCATCACAAGCCGGTATTGGTCTTTGTCGAAGACGCGGCGGCCTCGGGGGGCTACTTCATCGCGGTAGCCGGCGACGAGATCATCGTCGATCCCAGTTCCATTGTGGGCTCCATAGGCGTCATCATGGCCGGCTTCGGCTTCGTCGGCGCGCTGGAAAAGCTCGGCGTCGAGCGGCGGGTGCATACGGCGGGCAACAACAAGTCGACCCTCGACCCCTTCCTGCCCGAAAAGGCCAGCGACATCGAACGCATCAAACAGTTCGAAACCGACATCCACAACGTGTTCATCGATGTGGTGAAGTCGCGGCGCGGCACCCGTCTCAAGGGTGCCGACGACACGCTCTTTACCGGCGAATGGTGGACCGGCATGCGCGGGGTGGAGCTCGGCCTTGTCGACGCGATCGGCGATATCCACGAGACCCTCCATACTCGCTATGGCCCGCATCTGAACCTCAAGGTGATCGAGCCCAAGCGCAGCTGGTTCGGTATTCCTCGCATCGGCTTTGCCGCCGGCCTCAGCAGCGATCTCGCCGCCACTATCGAGGATCGCGCGCTCTGGGCGCGGTTTGGGTTGTGACCGGCATGCTGTTACGCATCATCATTTTCGTCATCATCGGCCTGGCCATCTATCTGGGCCTGCGCAAGATTTGGCGCGACTGGACCGGCCAGTTCAAGGCCGAGGACCAGGAGGCCAAGCGCCTCCGCCGCGAGCGCGATCTGCGCGAACGCGCCCAGCCCGGCGTCATCGACCTGAAGCGCGACAAGGACGGCACGTTCCGACCGGGTGACGACGACAAACGCCGTTGACCCAAACCGGCGGTCAAACTAGAGCTTTGTCCCGAAATCAGGGACTGCCAAATGACCAACCGCCCCGCCCATATGGACCCGAAGAATTCCTTCCAGGGTCTGATCCTCACGCTCCAGCAGTTCTGGGCGGAGCAGGGTTGTGTCATCCTCCAGCCCTATGACATGCCGATGGGCGCCGGCACCTCGCATACGGGGACTGTGCTGCGCGCGCTGGGGCCAAAGCCGTGGAACGCCGCCTACGCACAGCCCTCGCGTCGCCCCAAGGATGGCCGCTATGGCGAGAACCCCAACCGCCTGCAGCACTATTATCAGTTCCAGGTGATCCTCAAGCCATCGCCCGACAACCTGCAGGAACTCTATCTCAAGTCGCTCTATGCCATCGGCATCGACCCCAGCGTGCACGACCTGCGCTTCGTCGAAGACGACTGGGAGAACCCGACTTTGGGTGCCTGGGGCCTGGGCTGGGAAGTCTGGTGCGACGGCATGGAAGTCAGCCAGTTTACCTATTTCCAGCAGGTTGCCGGCTTCGAGTGCAACCCGGTCTCGGGTGAACTGACCTATGGCCTGGAGCGCCTGGCCTGCTATCTGCAGAATGTCGACTCCATCATGGAGCTCAACTTCAACGGCGGCGTGGGCGATGCCAAGGTCACCTATGCCGACGTGTTCCTGCAGAATGAGCAGGAGCAGTCCAAATACAATTTCGAGGCGGCCGATACCGAGATGCTGTTCCGGCATTTTGCCGACGCCGAGAAGGAATGCCGGGCCATCCTGGCCAAGGGCGCCGAGGCCAATCGGCAGACCATGGCCATCCCGGCCTATGAGCAGGTGCTGCGCGCCGCGCACAACTTCAACCTGCTCGACGCTCGCGGCGTCATCTCGGTGACCGAGCGGCAGAGCTACATCCTGCGTATCCGCGAACTGGCCAAGAGCTGCGGCGAAGCCTGGCTGCAGACCGCGGGCGGTGGGGCGGAGTAAGCCGCCCCACCTTTCCGTCAGTCAGGACTGCGTCACCTCGAGGACCGTCAGCATATGGCGCTTGTGCGCCCGGTCGCGCCAGGTGATGGACTGGCCAACGCGCAGGCCGATCAATGCCGTGCCGACCGGCGTCAGCACCGAGATACGCCCCTCTGCAATGTCGGCATCGACTGGATAGACCAGCGTTACCTGCGGCTCCTGGCCGGTATCGGTGCGATAGCGCACGGTCGAGCCCATGCGGATGATGTCGCCGGGCACATTGGTATCGTCGACCACGCGGGCCCGTTCCAGTTCGTAGAGCAGGTCGTCGGACTGGTCCGGCGTATGGGTGAGCCCGGCCATGGCCAGGACGTTGAGCTGGTGATGGTCTGCCGCGCCCAGGATGATCTCGGGACGGAGGTCGTTGTGAATGGTGTTCGTCATGATGCGTGTTCTCGTATGGCCGTCGTCGCGCTCGGTGCGCGCCGGATCGGCGAATGAATGATGTTGGATGATGCGCCAGTTTGCGCGGCAGCATGCGGCGCGCCTACCCTAAGCAGGCGCCGGCGCTGCGGGCATGCTTAGGGCTGCGCTCCCGCGAGGGGATTTTCCAGCCAATATGCAGCGTTTCTGCTCATGACTGTAAACGTAGTGGTGGAAGCGGCCCGGCGCAAGATGGCGCCCATTGCGTCCAAGGTGCCGCAATGCCAATGTCCGGCCAATTCTGGTGCGCTCGGGAGTAAACGCACATGATCGGTTGGATCATCCTTGGCCTTGTCGTCGTCGCGGCCTTCTATGCGATCAGCATCTATAACGGCCTGGTCAAGAACCGGCAGATGGTGGAGGAGGGGTGGTCGGGCATCGATGTGCAGCTCAAGCGCCGCACCGACCTCATCCCCAACCTGATGGAAACCGTGAAGGGCTACATGAGCCACGAGCGCGAGACGCTCGAAGCGGTGACCAATGCCCGCGCCGCGGCCACATCCGTCGCCAACGGCACGCCCGAACAGCGCGCCGCGGCCGAAGGACAGCTGTCGTCTGCCCTGGGGCGGCTGATCGCCACGGCCGAGGCCTATCCGGACCTCAAGGCCAATACCACCTTCCTCGAATTTCAGGACGCCCTGCGGACCGTCGAAGACGAAATCCAGATGTCGCGCCGCTACTACAATGGCGCGGTGCGCAATCTCAACGTCATGGTCGAGTCGGTCCCCTCCAACTTCATCGCCGGCCCCTTCGGCTTCCAGAAGGCCGAGTATTTCGAGCTCGAAAACGAAGCCGACCGGGCTGTGCCGAGCGTGAAGTTCAACTAGCCACTACCCTCGCAGGAGTCATTCCCGCGCAAGCGGGAATCTCTATTGTCGACCTGGTCTTAAGACGGAGGTTCCCGCTTGCGCGGGAATGACACGGTGATGAAGCAGGCAGTTCGTTTCGTCGTGATGTTGGTCATGGCCTGCATTCTCGTGGCGCCCGCCTTGGCCCGCGAGGAAATCCGTTCGTTCACCTCCGACGTCATTCTCAACGCCGACGGCTCGGTCGACGTCACCGAGACCATCCAGGTCAACGCCGAAGGCACCGAAATCCGCCGTGGCATCTATCGCGACATTCCGGTGGTGATGCTGGGTAGCGACGGCGGCAAGGTACGACCGGGACTTGAGGTCACCGGCGTGACCCGCGACGGTGACCAGGAAATGTACCGCGTCGAGCGCATGGGCAATTTCCAGCGCATCTGGATCGGCAATCCCGACTATTTCCTCGATTACGGCGTCCATAGCTACATCATCCGCTACACCATGACCCGCATGGCGCGGCAGTTCGCGGATCACGACGAACTCTACTGGAACGCCACGGGCAATTACTGGGTGTTCCCAATCCTCTCGGCGCGCGCCACGGTCAGGTTGCCCGACGGGGCCGTCATTTCCGATCTTGCCGGCTATACGGGCGTGGTCGGTTCGACCGAAGAGGCCGTTTCCATCAAGCGCACCTCGGACACTTCTGCCAGCTTCCGCGCCAGCCGCGCCCTGGGGGCAGGGGAGGGCATGACCATTGCGGTGGCCTTCAACAAGGGCGTGATCGCCTTTCCCACCGGCTTTGCCGCGCTGATGCAGCAGCTGTCGGACCTGCGCGAGACCATCATCCCCGTTCTCGCCGCGTTGCTTGCTGTGGCCTACAACGCCCTGGCCTGGTTTCGCGTCGGACGCGACCCGGACAAGGGCACCATCATTCCCCTGTTCCACGCGCCCACAGGCTTCTCGCCGCCCCTGACCCACTACATCCACAAATGGGGCTTTGGCGACATGGGCTGGACGGCCCTGACCTCGGCGATCTTCGACCTTGGCGTCAGGGGTCTGGTGACCATCGACAATACCTCGGGCTCGCTCAGCATCAAGACCACGGGCAAGCAGCCCGAAGAGCCGCTGTCGACCAGCGAAAACATCATCTTCAGCTATCTGCAGAGCAAGAGGACCACGGTTATCGACAAGTCGACCGGTCCCACGCTGCAGAAGAAGCGTGCCGAATTCACCAGCGCCATCGAAACCGAGAATCGGACGCTCTGGTTCAAGAACAATACCGGCTACTCGCTTCTGGGCTACGCCCTCGCCATCCTGCTGCTGGGGGGCATGGTCTTCACCGAAATCCTCGACCCGATCTGGCTCATCGGCTCCATCGTGGTCGGCATCGTGCTGGCGACGCTCGGCCGCGTTGCCAGCAAGGGCCTGCAGGGGCGGATCGTGCCAGGCATTGTCGGGGCGATCTGGGTCGCCATTGTCAGCTTCAACGTCTTCGGCTTCATCCTCGACAGCCTCACTTCACTGTCGATCAATGTCGCGTCGATCGCCGCCGTCTCCATTGTTGTGGTGACCATCATATTCACCGTGCTGATGCGTGCGCCGACCCTGCAGGGGCGCAAGGTGATGGACCAGATCGATGGGTTGAAGCTCTACCTCGAGACCGCCGAAAAGGACCGCATGAACATGACGGAGGCGCCGCCGATGACGGCAACGCGCTTCGAGCGGCTCCTGCCCTATGCCATCGCCCTAGGCGTCGAAAAGCCCTGGAGCCAGCACTTCGACGCCGAGTTGGCACGCCACGCGGTGAGCGATGTCTCCGGCAGTTCCTATTCGCCAAACTGGTACCATAGCGGTTCCGGCCGCTCGGTCGGCGGTTCGGCCGCCAGCATGACCAATGCAGTCAGCGCGGCCGCTGCCGGCATGACGGCGGCCATGGTGGCGGCGCAGCCGGTACAGGCGAGCTCGTCCGGCTTCAGTTCCGGTGGTGGTGGCGGTGGCGGCTCGTCCGGTGGCGGTGGCGGCGGTGGTGGCGGTGGCGGCTGGTAGGACGAGATAAGACGGGGGCAGGGGCCGAGGGTTTCGCCTCCCTCCCCCCTGAGGGGAGGGACCGAGGGAGGGGGTCCTTCAGCGACCCACTGCGAGACCCCCACCCCCAGCCCCTCCCCTCAAGGGGGAGGGGAGCCGATGGTGCCCTAACCGCGCTTCCTCGTGGACAATCCACCCGCCCCAAGCTAAGCAAACCGCGCTTCTAACCCTTGGTATCCGCCATGCCCGAACTGCTGCTCGAACTCTTTTCCGAGGAAATCCCGGCCCGCTTCCAGCGTCGCGCCGCCGATGACCTCAAAAAGGCCGTCACCAATGCGCTGGTCGATGCGGGTCTGGTCTATGAGGGCGCCAAGGCATTCGTCACGCCGCGCCGCCTGGCGCTGACCGTGACGGGCCTGCCGGCCCGTTCGCCCGATACGCGCGAAGAAAAGAAGGGTCCCAAGGTTGGCGCCCCGCAGCCGGCGATCGATGGTTTCCTGCGGTCGGCGGGGCTGGCTTCGCTCGATCAGGCCAAGGTCGAGAGCGACCCCAAGAAGGGCGATTTCTACGTCGCCCATATCAACAAGCCGGGCGCTGAGGCAATTGCGCTGCTGTCCGGCATCCTGCCCAAGATTCTCAACGAATTCCCCTGGGCCAAGTCGATGCGCTGGGGCAGCGGCAGCTTCAACTGGGTTCGCCCGCTGCGCGCCATCACCGCGACCTTCGGCGCCGAAAACGAAGAGCCGGTGGTCATTCCCTTCGCCTCCAACACCATCACATCCGGGCAGACCACGTTCGGCCATCGCTTCCTCGCCCCCGAAGCCATCCGTGTTCGCCGCTTCGATGACTATGTGGAAGCGCTGGAGCGCGCCAAGGTCGTGCTCGATATCGACCGCCGCAAGGACATCATCCGCGCCGATGCCGACCAGCTTGCCTTCGCGCAGGGCCTGACCGTCATCGCTGATGAAGGGCTGCTCGAAGAGGTCGCCGGCCTCGTCGAATGGCCGGTGGTGATGATGGGGTCGTTCGACCCCGATTTCCTCAAGCTGCCCGAGGAAGTCATCATCGCCACCATCCGCGCCAACCAGAAGTGCTTCTGCCTGCGCGACGCGTCCGGCAAGCTGGCGCCCAATTTCATCATCACTGCCAACACCATTCCTGCCGATGGTGGCGTCGTGGTCACCGCGGGCAACGAGCGCGTGATCCGCGCCCGCCTTTCCGATGCTGCCTTCTTCTATCAGGGCGACCTGGCACTGCCGCTCGAGCATGGCCTGCCCAAGCTCGAAGAGACCGTGTTCCACGCCAAGCTGGGGTCGCAGTTCGCTCGTGTCGAACGGCTGGTGAAGCTGGCCGGCGAAATCGCCCCGCAGGTCGGCGCCGATCCCGAGCGGGCCAAGCGCGCCGCCATGCTGGCCAAGGCCGATCTCACCACCGGCATGGTCGGCGAATTCCCGGAATTGCAGGGCCTGATGGGGCGCTACTACGCCACCGCGCAGGGCGAACCGGCTGACATCGCGACCGCTGTCGAGATGCACTACAAGCCGCTCGGCCCGACCGACAAGGTGCCGACCGAGCCCGTGTCGATCGCCGTCGCCCTCGCCGACAAACTCGACCTACTCACCGGCTTCTGGGCCATCGACGAAAAGCCCACCGGCTCGCGCGACCCCTTCGCGCTGCGCCGCGCTGCGCTGGGCGTCATCCGCATCATCTCGGAAAACGGCCTGCGCTTCCCGCTCAAGGTCGAGGCCGACCTGCTCGCCTTTTTCCACGACCGTCTCAAGGTGTCGCTGCGCGATGCCGGCGCCCGGCATGACCTCGTCGATGCGGTGATTTCCGCCGACAGCAACGACATCCTGCAGATCACCCAGCGCGCCGAGGCGCTATCGGCGCTGTTGTCTTCGGCCGATGGGCAGAACCTGCTGGCTGGCTACAAGCGCGGCGCCAACATTCTCGCCGCCGAGGAAAAGAAGGACGGCAAGTCCTATGCCGGCGTCGTCTCCCAGGACGCGCTCAAGCTTCCCGAGGAAACGGCCCTGGCCTTTGCCGTGGACGCAGTCCATGCGGCGGTCGGCAATCACGTCGCCAACGACGATTACCGCGGTGCCATGGCCGAACTGGCTTCGCTGCGCGCGCCGGTCGATGCGTTCTTCACTGCGGTGCTGGTCAATGATGCCGATCCCGCCGTGCGTGCCAACCGGTTGAACCTCTTAGCCCGCCTGCGTGACACCATGCATCTGGTGGCTGACTTCGGCAAAGTGGCCGGCTAGCGCGCCGGCAACGCACACAACACGCTGCCCAGCGTGGTGGAAAACATGAACGAGGCCTCGCCCCGATCGTCGGTGGTGAAGCTGCCGTTGAGGTCTATGTCGGCCAGCGGACCGGTCAGCGCGTTGACGCTGTTGCCAGATGACGCAACCTGGCCGCTGCCGCCGACCGTGGCGCTGGAGGTGAAGTCGTAGTCACCCGCGACCAGCAGCGTCAGCGTACCGAAGGCGCCGCCGTTCATGTCGACGCACTGATAGACCCCCGGAGGCGGGAACTGTGCGAAAGCCGGCGCCGTTGTCAGCGCAAGCAGGGCGAGGGTGATTGCAATTGGGCGAAACATCACCAGATGATGCGCCAAGCCGGCACGCCTGCCAATTCAAACCGGCGCTACCAAGGATATTTGCATGAGTGTTGGTTTGCTGGCGCTGCTGGACGACGTTGCCGGCCTGGTGAAGGTCGCCGCGGCGTCGCTGGATGATGTGGCAGGGCAGGCGGCCAAGGCCGGCGTGAAAGCGGCCGGCGCCGTCATCGACGACGCGGCGGTCACGCCCAACTATGTGCATGGCTTCACCGCCGACCGCGAGCTGCCCATTGTCGGCCGCATCGCCTGGGGTTCGATCAAGAACAAGCTGCTGTTCCTGCTGCCGGCGGCATTGCTGCTGAGCCTGTTCGCGCCCTGGCTCATCACGCCGCTGCTGATGATCGGCGGCGCCTATCTTTGCTACGAGGGCGCCGAAAAGGTGTTCCACGCTCTGGCGCCGCACAATGCCGAAGCCCACGAGGCGTCGCTGGAGCCCGTTGCCATCGACGCCAAGACCCTCGAGGAGCAGAAGATCGCCGGCGCCATCCAGACCGATTTCATCCTCTCCGCCGAGATCATGACCATCATCCTCGCTGCCATCGAAGTCCCGGACTTCTGGACCCGCGCCGCCATCCTGGCCGTGGCCGGCATCGGCATTACCGTGGCGGTCTATGGCGTCGTCGCGCTCATCGTCAAAGGCGACGACTTTGGCCTCTGGACGGCCCGCAATGCGCGCACCGGGGCGGCCCGTGCATTCGGCCGCGGCCTCGTGGTCGCCATGCCGGTCTTCATGCAGGTCCTCAGCGTCATCGGCACAGCAGCCATGACCTGGGTCGGCGGCAGCATCATCGTGCACGGGCTCTGCGAATTCGGCTTTGCCGGCCCGGAGCATATCGTGGAAACCGCCGCCCACTGGGCCGAGCATACACTGCCTGCAATATCAGGCCTTGCCGGCTGGTTCGCGACTGCGCTGGTCGATTTCATCATCGGGCTGGCCCTTGGCGCGTTGATGATCCCGGTAGCGGGTTACGTCATCGCCCCGGCGCTGAAAGCCACCAAGCGCCTGCTGCCCAAGCGGGCTGACGCCTAGACCGGCGGCATCAGCCGGTCGTCACGCTTCTTCGGCTTGAATGGCGCCATGCCTTCATTGGCAAGCTGGTCGGCCCGCTCGTTGAGTTCGTGCCCGGCGTGACCCTTAACCCATTTCCAGGTGATGGTATGACGCTTGGTCGCCTCGTCCAGCGCCTGCCAGAGCTCAAGATTCTTCACCGGCTTCTTGTCGGCCGTCTTCCAGCCATTGCGCTTCCAGCCGTGCATCCAGCTCTGCACGCCGTTTTTCACGTATTGGCTGTCGGTATGGATTTCGACGGTGCAGGGGCGCTTGAGGGCGTTGAGGGCCTCGATTGCCGCCGTCAGTTCCATCTTGTTGTTGGTGGTCAGCGCCTCGCCACCCTTCAACTCCTTGGTGTGGCCGCCATATTCGAGAATGGCGCCCCAGCCGCCTGGGCCGGGATTGCCCGAGCAAGCGCCGTCGGTGTGGATGATGACGGTGTCAGTCATGTTCTGTCGGGCGCTCATAGATGTGGAACTGGCAGCGCAACCCGCCGGGCTCGGTTTCGACCCGCGTGGGGACCATGCCGATCTTGCGGAGGACGGCAAGCGAGGGCGCGTTTCGGACGTCGGCGAAGCCGATGAAATGGCTGACGTCGCTGTCCTGGAAGATCCAGTCGCGCAATGCCGTCGCCGCCTCCGTCGCATAGCCCTGTCCGTGATGCTCGCTGAACAGCGCGTAGCCTATCTCGGGTTCGCCGGTGGGGGGATAAATGCCGTAGCCCGCGCGGCCGACAAAGGCACCATCGGACTTCCGCGTCAGGCGCAACTTGCCCAGCTTGCGGGTCTCGAACAGGTCGATCCAGCCGGCAAGAGCCTGCTCGGCCTGCTGGCGCGTCCACGGCTCGCCGCTCTGCGACAGATACCGCGCGATGTCGGCGGTCCCGTGCAGGCGGATCAGGTCATCCACCTGATCCATGCGCCAGCCCGACAGCACTAGGCGCTCGGTTTCAAGCAGATCGAGTCCACTCATCGGGCGACGGCGGCTTCGATGGCACGCAGCTCGCGCGGGATGTTGAAGGCGATGTTTTCCTTGGCGGTGACGCGCGCCTCGACCTTGATGTCATAGCGCTGCGCAAAGGCCTCGATGACCTCATCCACCAGCTTTTCGGGCGCCGACGCGCCGGCTGATACGCCCAGGGTCCTTATACCCTCAAGCCGCGACCAGTCGATCTCGGAGGCACGGTCGACCAGCATCGACACCTTGCACCCCGCCCGTTCGGCCACTTCCACCAGGCGCAGCGAGTTCGATGAATTGGGCGAACCGACCACGATCATCGCATCGACCTCCGGCGCCACCGCCTTGATGGCCTCCTGCCGGTTGGTCGTGGCGTAACAGATGTCTTCCTTGTGCGGACCGTTGATCGCCGGGAAGCGCGACTTCAGCGCCGCGACAATCTCCCGGGTATCGTCCACCGACAGCGTCGTCTGCGTCACGAAGGCGAGCGTCTGCGGGTCGCGCGGCTCGAACACCATGGCGTCGGCCACCGTCTCGACCAGCGTGATGGCGCCATCGGGCAGCTGGCCCATCGTGCCGACCACTTCGGGATGCCCCTTGTGGCCGATGAGCACGATTTCGTGGCCCTCGGCAAAATGGCGTTGGGCCTCCACATGCACCTTGCTGACCAGCGGGCAGGTGGCATCAAGGAAGAACATGTTGCGGCTCCGGGCATCGGCCGGCACCGACTTGGGCACGCCATGGGCCGAGAACACCACCGGCGCGTCCGTTTCCGGGATTTCGCTCAGTTCCTCAACGAAGACCGCGCCTTTGTCTCGCAACCCATCGACCACGTATTTGTTGTGCACGATGGCGTGGCGCACATAGACCGGGGCGCCATATTTCTCGAGCGCGAGCTCGACGATCTGGATCGCCCGATCGACCCCGGCGCAAAAACCGCGGGGGGCGCATAGCAGAATGTCTAGTTGTGGCCGCTTTTCCATATGAGATCAGATGCTTTCGTGGTCCGCCCAAGTCAAGTCTTGTTGCGGTCGCATGGACGCACGGGCATTATGCGCCCTCAATTGAGGCAAGGACTTACCAGTGAGTTTGGCGCAGGAAATGTTCGCGATCGCCCCGGCCATCGGGAAGGCGAACCTGTCCGCCAGCCAGCTCAAGCTGCTCAGCGGCAAGGCACGCTGGATTTTCCGCGTCGGCGAGGCGGGGTTTCCGACGGTACCGACCATTGCGCTGACCCGCGCCGCCTGGGAGGCGCTGCAAAGCGAACGTACCCGCCGGGAATCCAAGTTGCGCACCCATTGGGTCGCCTGCCTGTTCAAGCTGGTGGGCAAGGATGCCCAGCCGCCCACCCTGGTCGTGCGCACCTCCGCGGCAAGCCACAATGGCGGATTGATGCCCGCCAAGATGGGCATCGCCGCCCCGGCCAATCCCGAGGATTCCGTCGATCCGACGCGACCGCTGGCCAAGGCGATCAAGGCCGCATTTGACAGTTATGGCTTCGGCCCGGGCTGGACCGGCCGCGCCGACGAGGATCGCGGCAAGCAGATCGTGCTGGTGCAGGCCGCGGCCGAAGGCGAGGTCGAGCAGTTTCTGACCCGCAACGCCAGCACGGGCGCCATGGGCCCCGCGCCGGTACAGGGTGCACCGCTGCCGCGCCTGCCCGAATCTGTGACGGCACTGGTCGCCTTGGTCGACGCCAAGGCGGGGCGGCACATGTGCTGCACCGTTGCGATTACGCGCGGGCAGGTGGTGTTTCTCTCCGCGCGTCCCTCGCAGGTGTCTGCCGCCGCGGACCTCGAGGCGGCGGTCGATCGCGTCAATCGCAAGATCTGGTCGGCGCAGAATGCAGTGAGCCGCGTCGATCCGAACCGCCTGGCGCAATTGCTGCATCCGCGGTTGCGGTCCACCGAGGGCGCAGCGCCCATCGCGATCGGGCTCGGCGTCTCCCCCGGCGCGGCCAGCGGCATTGTCGTCTTCAACCCCGAGGACGCCGCGCGCATGCGGGCGCGGGGCAAACACTGCATTCTCGTGGTCACCGAAACCGGCCCCGCCGATATCGAGGGTATGAAGGCCGCCACCGGCATTCTGACGGCGCGCGGCGGCATGTCGAGCCATGCCGGCGTCATTGCGCGCATCACCGGCAAGCCCTGCGTCGCTGGTGTCCGTACCCTGTCGGTCGATGCGGTGGAGATGGTCTGCACTATTGGCGACCGCGAATTCCGCACCGGCGACCGCCTGACCATTGATGGCAGCGACGGACACGTCTATGCCGGGCAGCTGTCGCTGGCCCAGCCCCATATCGGCGGCGCCATCGGCACGCTGCTCGGCTGGTCCGATGCCAGCCGCACCATCGCGGTGCGCACCAATGTCGAGACGGTGGATTCGGCCAAGACGGCACTGAGCTTCGGCGCCGAGGGCATCGGCCTGGCGCGCTCGGAGCATATGTTCTTCTCGCCCGAACGCATGGTGGCCTTGCGCCGCGTCATTCTCAGCGAGGACGAGAGCGATCGCAGCCGGGCGATCAACGGCCTGGTGGATTATCAGACCGGGGACTATTCGGCCCTGTTCTCCACCATGCAGGGGCTGCCGGTCACCGTCCGCCTGTTCGATCCGCCTTTGCACGAATTCCTGCCGCGCAGCGATGAGGAAATCGAGGAAACCGCAGCATCGCTGGGGCTGGCCGTGCGCGCGCTGCGCATCAACCTCGAACGGATCGCCGAGGTGAACCCCATGCTGGGCCATCGTGGCGTGCGCCTCGCCATCACCTATCCCGAGATGCTGCAGATGCAGATGCAGGCTTTGATGGCCGGCGCCCGCGCGGCGAGCGAAACCCAGAACGAGCCTGTGGCAGTCGAGGTCATGGTGCCCTTCGTCTCCACGGCCAGCGAAGTGGCCTGGGTGCGCGATCGGGTCAACGCCATCGCCGCCAATTCGGGCCTGCTGCGCACCGACCGGGTCCGCTTTGCGTTCGGCACCATGATCGAATTGCCGCGCGCCTGCCTGCGCGCCGGCGACATCGCGCAAATGGTCGACTTCTTCTCCTTCGGCACCAACGACCTGACCCAGACCACGTTCGGCATTTCTCGTGACGACGCGCCGACCTTTCTCGCGGCCTACCAGCGCAAGGGGATCTACGAACGCGACCCCTTCGTTAACATCGACGAGAAGGGTGTTGGCGAAATGATCGCCATCGCCATCCAGCGCGGAAAGGCGGCCAATCCCAAGCTCAAGATCGGCATCTGTGGCGAACATGCCGGCGATCCGGCGTCGCTGAAGTTCTTTGCCGGCCTGGGCGTCGACTATGTCAGCTGCTCACCCTATCGTGTCCCGGTGGCGCGGCTGACGCTGGCGCAGGCTTCTGCTTAAATAGCCGGACTTCGATCCCCATATGAAGGGGACCGCGCCCGGCCCGAGGCCGGCGCAACGGGATGGGGACGATACCGACGTGAGAGTTTTGCCGGTTCTGGCGCTGCTGCCGCTGCTCAATGTGTCCATGCCGGCTGCCATGGCCCAGGCGGTGGGTGCACAATGCACCACGATCGCCGCCGACGCTGAGCGGCTGGCCTGCTTCGACGCGGCCTTCGCTGTCCCAGCCCCCACCGCCGACAGCGTGGTGTTCCAATCCGAGCAGCTTGTGCCGGCCCGTCCCAATGGGCGCCAGCCGGCCACAATCACCGTCGCCTGTGAGGCGGGTGTGTTGAGCGTCGCCTTCGCCTTTGCCGGCAACACCATGTCCGCCCTGGGCAATGATGCCGGTATCACCTGGCAGTTCGACCTGCAGGCGGCCCGCAGCCGCACGCTGCCCGTCAACGCCAGCAACACCGCCATCGTGCTCGACAATAATCGCGAGGCCCTGGCCTTTATCCAGAGCGTGGAGGGGGCAACCAATCTCACCGTGCGGGTCACGCCGGTCAGTTCCCGCTCGCTCACCGTGCGCTATCGGGTCGAGGATTTCGCCGGCAAGATCGCCCCGGTTCGGGCCGCCTGCGGGCTCTAGCGGCCTCTCCGGCCGCCGCCGCAAGCTGCGACAAATCCGCCGTTCACACTTCTGCCCGATGCCCGCCATGGTTAACCCATTGCTGCGCCTCAAAGCCTGTTTACCGAGCGCTAACCCTAATCAGACATCATCACGGACGTCGGCATTTTAGCGTCACTTTCGCCGACCAGTAGTTTTGTTGCGTAGCGTTGAGTAGCGTTTGATGGCTTCTTCCCACCGGCCGGTGCAGTCGCGCCCGGTCAGAGCGGTTCGCCGACATCCCTTCGCCAGGCTTCTGGTCGTTGGGATTTTTTGTGGCCTCGGCTATGTCGGGCTCACCAACGGCGCCTTTGGCCCCGCTTCCGACCTTGCCGACGCTCTGCCGTCCGAGGTCCAGCTCGTCGCCGCCAGCATTTCCTACTCGGGCGTCGACCCGGTCATAACAGGTTCGGTCGACCATCTGTTCGAAACGGCCAGCTTCACCGGTCCCAACCGGGCCGAAAAGACCGATCGCCTGCGTCCAGCCGTCGACGTGCTCGCCGTTTCCCGCAGCTTTGAAGAAGTCCGCATCCGTCTCGCTGCCTTGCGCGCCGGCCCCGCGGATCCCACCGATCTGGGCCAGTCGCGGCTCGCCGATGTCGCCATCGAGGCGACGGGCGACGTCGAAATCGGGCCACGCATGTCGATCGCCTCGATCGATCCATCGGGCGCTGCCGCGCTCGACGCCATCGCCGGGATAGCCCCTGCCTCCACCACCCCCATGCCGGCGATCGCCTCCCAGCAGCTGGCCTATGCCCGCGCCACCGCGCCGGTTACGGGCGGGTTCTCGACCGGTACGGCCATGCAGGTCTCCGACAAGGAACTGTGGTGCCTCGCCACCGCGATCTATTTCGAAGCGCGCGGCGAAAGCTATCGCGGCCAGGTGGCCGTGGCGCAGGTCGTGCTCAACCGCGTCAAGGACTACCGCTATCCCGATACGATCTGCGGCGTGGTGTTCCAGAATCAGAGCCGGCGCAATTCCTGCCAGTTCTCATTCGCCTGCGACGGCATTCCCGAGACCATCAATGACCGCCAGTCCTGGGCCCAAGCTGAGGACATTGCCAAGCGCTTCACCAATGGCGAACTCTATCTGACCGAGGTCGCCAACGCGACGCACTACCACGCAACCTATGTGCGTCCTGCCTGGGCTCCACGCATGACCAAGCTCACCCAGATCGGGCTGCACGTCTTCTACAAGTTTAAGAGCGGCTGGCTGTTCGGCTGATCAGCAGATGCGGTAGCCGGCGCCCGAAACGCAGGTGATGTCGCCTCTACGCGAAACGCCGACATTGCGGTCGCGATAATAGAAGAACGAGTCGCCGTAGGCCGTGCCGAAGCTGAACCACTTGCCGCCGCTCCAATAGGAGAAGCGATTGTAGGTATCGCTCGGATCCTGCTCGACGCTGATCCCCGGATACTGGACGTGGTTGGAAAACATCGCGTCGGTCGAATAGGTGCCGGTCGCGGTCGTGGTGATGGTCACGTAGCTCACCTTGCCGGCCTCGACCTTTTTGACGCGCACCGTCGAGAGCGGGTCGGTGGCGACCCAGTCGTCATAGTCGACGACATAGTCGCGGCCTTCGAACTTCACCAGGCTGGCGGCGTCGATGCCGCCCGGAGCCAGTTCATCGGCCAGGGCTTCAAAAACCATGCCCGGGCCAATGGCACCGAGGGCCGTTGCGCAGACGGCGCCCAGGGTCATGCCGAGCAGCAAGCGGCGATCTGGCAGGTTCATGGCGTTCCGTCCCGAAATGAAGCGAATGGCGACATTGTCTTAACGGTTTAGAAACCATAAGCGCCCGGATTGGGCAAAGTTCATTGTTTGTTAGGGTTAATCTCCACAGGCGGGGTGGAGGCTAGACCGAGAGCGCCTCGAAGGCGGCGATGAAGCGGTCATGCGCTTCGCGCGTCGGCCATGGGCGGATCAGCCGGTCGAAGGCCTCCACGTCGAAGGCCGGCAGGCTGGGCTCGCCGAAGAACTTGCGGGCCTCGCCATCCTCGAAGCCGGCAAGGTGGATCGCCTCGAAGAAGGCGGCTTCGCGGTCGGCCTTCTTGACCTGCTTGGCAAGGGCGGCCGGCATGGCAGCGGGCAGCGAAAAGCGCAGGTAAACAGCTGACAGCAGACGATTTTCCACGTCCTTGTAATTGCCGCCCATCGCCGCCTTGAAGGGGGAGATGATGTCGCCCATCACATATTCGGGGGCATCGTGCAGCAGGGCCTGAGCCTGCGAGACGGGGTCGCAACCGGGGTTGTGGGCGCGGAACAGTTCGAGCACCAGCACCGAGTGCTGTGCCACCGAAAACGGGTAATCGCCATGCGTCTGCCCATTCCAGCGGGCCACGCGGGCGAGGCCATGGGCGATGTCGCTGAGTTCGACATCCATCGGCGACGGGTCGAGAATATCAAGCCGGCGCCCGGACAACATGCGTTGCCAGGCGCGAGTGCTAGCGCGTGCCATGGTGCCCCAAAACTGCGATGAATATGCGATCGATTGGTTCGAACAATCCTAGCAGTTGGGTACGATTCGCTAAACTGTGTGAAGGGCGCTACTCCTCCGCCACATCGCCAAACTGATAAGTAGCCCAGACGGGCAGGGCGACGGAAACGGGTTTGTCGCCCACTGTCACTGCCGAGGCATCGGTGATGCGGTCGAGCCGCAGGATGGCGACGGCACTGCCATCGACCACCTGACCGATCGTGCCGGCCTCGCGGCCGCCGGCAACAACCGGGCTGCCGGCTGGCGCATCGATCCCCGAGACGATAACCGGGCGGCGGCGGGCCGTGCCGCGATGTTTCATGCGACTGACGACCTCCTGGCCGACATAGCAGCCTTTCTTGAAGTCGATGCCGTCGAGGATGTCGAGGCCGATATCGTGGGCGAAGGCGTCGTTGGCGGGGAAGTCGTTGCCCTGATGACTTATACCGGCCCCGATGCGCTCGCCATGGTAGTGGCTGTCATCGCCAACCCAGCCCTCCGTAGCCTCGACCGGGGCGATGGTCCGCCAGCCCATATCCATCGGACCATAACGGTCGGTGTGATGGACGAAGCCTGGCTCTGCATCCTGGGCGAAACCGACCCGATGGGTTTCGCGCAGGTCGTCGATGTCAACCTGCGCCCGGAGCCGATACATCTTCATGCGCTTGAAGAAATCGTCGGCGACCGACTGGTGCACGTCGAGCCAGAGCGCATCCTGCGCGTAGCCGGCGAGGCCCTCGGCCAGAATCTTGCCTTGCGCCGATAGCAGCGCCCAGGCCGCAGCGACCTCGCCATTCCCTTCGCCTTCACTGGGTATGTGGCCGGTGACCACATCATTGAGCAGCTTATGGGCATCGGGGCCGGAAAAGCGGAACACGGCGCGGTCGGCGCGCAGATAGATCGTCATGCTGACTTGCCTCTCGGACGGGGCGTCCGTTAAACCGGCCCTGTACAGGCAGGGCGGGATCAAGACATGGCGCAGTACGATACGATTTTCAAGAACGCCACCGTGGTCAACCAGGACGGCGAGGGGCTCGCCGATATCGCGGTCCGTGCCGGGCGGATCGTGGCGCTGGGCAATGTCGGCGGTGACGCCGCTGAGGTCGTGGACTGCAAGGGGCTGCACATCCTGCCCGGCGTCATCGACACGCAGGTGCATTTCCGCGAACCGGGCCTGACGCATAAGGAAGACCTTGAATCGGGGTCGCTGTCGGCGGTGATGGGCGGCGTGACGGGCGTGTTCGAAATGCCCAATACCAATCCGCTGACCACGACGCGCGAAACCTTCGAGGCCAAGATCGCTGCCGGCACCAACCGCATGCATTGCGACTTCGCCTTCTATATCGGTGGCACCCACGAAAATGTCGGCGAGCTCGCCGCGCTGGAGCGGCTACCCGGTTGCGCCGGGGTGAAGGTGTTCATGGGCTCGTCCACCGGCTCGCTGCTGGTGCAGGACGACGCCGGCGTCGAGGCGATCCTGCGGGCCATTTCACGCCGCGCCGCCTTCCACTCCGAAGACGAATACATGCTCGAAGAGCGCAAGCATCTGCGCGTGCCGGGCGATCCCAGTAGCCATCCGGTCTGGCGCTCCCCCGAAGTGGCCATGAGCTGCACGACGCGGCTGGTGAACCTGGCGCGAAAGACCGGCAAGCGCATCCACGTGCTGCATATCTCGACCAAGGAAGAGATCATCTACCTCGCTGACCACAAGGACGTGGCCAGCGTCGAGGTTACCCCGCATCACCTGACGCTGGACGAGACGGCCTATACCCGCCTTGGCACCTATGCGCAGATGAACCCGCCGGTGCGTGACAAGGCCCATCGCGACGGCATCTGGAAGGGTGTCGAGAACGGCGTCGCCGATATCCTGGGCTCCGACCACGCCCCCCATACGCGCGAGGAAAAGGACCACGCCTATCCCCAGAGCCATTCCGGCATGACCGGGGTGCAGACACTGGTGCCTGTTATGCTGGACCACGTGAATGCCGGAAAGCTCAGCCTGCAGCGCTTCGTCGACATGACCAGCGCCGGACCGAACCGCTTGTTCGGCATCGCCAACAAGGGCCGGATCGCGGTGGGCTATGACGCCGATTTCACCGTGGTGGATCTGAAGCGCCGCGAGACCATCACCAATGACTGGGTGAAGTCACGCGTCGGCTGGACCCCCTATGACGGCGTCGAAGTGACCGGCTGGCCGGTCGGCACGATCGTGCGCGGCAACACGGTGATGTGGCAGGGGGAGCTGGTGACACCGAGTGTGGGTCAGCCAATGCGGTTTCTGGAGGCGCTTTAGCGTACGGCGCCGCGCGAAGAGTCCTCGTTGGATACCCCCTCCTAGCCTCCCCCTGATAGGGGGAGGAATCCGAGCGGTGGGGCGCGAGAGATCGTGCCAAACTCTGGATCAGCTCCTCCCCCTATCAGGGGGAGGGTGGGAGGGGGTATCCTCTAGAAGACCGCTGACCATCTCAAACACGCCATCTGGATTGATCAGGTCCAGGTTAGTAAACCGGACCACTCGATATCCACGTGACTCTAGGTAATCCGTCCGAATGGCATCGCGGGCGATTCCTTCGTCAGTATAGTGACTGTCGCCGTCAATCTCGAAGACGAGCTTGGCTCTCTTGCAGACGAAATCAACTATGTACGGCCCGATCGGCGCCTGTCGGCGAAAGTGCCAGCCTCCCTGCCGTAGCGTGTGGATGGCGATCCAGAAGCTGATCTCAGCGGGCGTTGATTGCTGGCGCAGCCGACGTGCGAGCGCGTTCGACACGCCCCCTCAATCCCCCGCGACAAACGCCTGCCACTCCCCGTCCTTGCCGATATAGAGGCGCCAGTAATACCAGGCTTCGAGGTCCACCAGCTCCTGGAACTGCTCGGCCGTCAGGATGCGATAGGCGTCGAGCTTTTCCTTGGGCGTCAGTGCGGAGAGATCTTCCACCACAGCCAGGTAGGGCCAGACATAGCTGGGACTTTCGCTAGCGCTGTCGAACACCGCGTAGGGCGCGTTGAGCAGTTCGAGCATGATGGCAAGGTTCTCTATGCCCTGGCCGTCGGCCGAATAGGTCTTGAGATAGTCGACCGCATCGTCGGGCCCGCCATAGCTCACGGTGGGCGGATTTTGCTGGGCTTTGACGATGGGGCGCAAGGCTTCGATATCGCCTGTCAGCGCAGCGGCGATCAGCGCGTCCCGCGTCTTGCGCACCGGCTCGGGCAGGGCCGAGAGGTCGTTGCTGACGGTGTATTCCGGATAGGCCGGCTCGTCCTGCGCGGCGGCGGGCAGCGTCAGTGACAAAGCAAGAATAGCGGCGGCAAGCAGACGCATGGATGATCCTCCCGAGATGGAAGCGATCATGCCCATTGGGCAAATTCTGGCAAGCTATTGCAGGATGCGTTCGAGATTGTATTCGCCCGAACGGATGCGGTCGGGCAGCAGCGCGATGAGATCGGCGGTGGCTTCGTCGCCATGCATCTTGACGAAGGTTGCCAGCGCCGCGAACAGCGAAGCATGGGCCAGGGCGGCGCTCTGCACACCGTCATCCTCGGCCACGTTCCAGGCTTCGGCGAGATATTCGAGCGCCAGCTGACGCTCGCCATTGTCGCGGTCGAAGACGCCATGCCCAGAGGCGGGCGCAAACATGGTTTTGCTCGTGGTCATGGCATCGGGGTTAGCACGCTGGGGCCGCGCAGGCCCGCAGGAAGTAACCCGAAGGTTAACGGCCCGTAGTCGATTGTAACGAGCCTGACCGGTGTCCGGGGCCTATTCGGCAAAACGCGTATGGATGTCCCGCGCCGTCTGCTCGGCCTCGACCAGGAGGCGTGTCATGGCGGTGCGCGCGGCCGGGGTGCAGGCACGATGAAAGCGCGAATAGGCGGTGTAGCCGACGTTGAAGGCACCGGCGAGACGCTGGCGGCGATCCTCATCGGGTTCATCCAGGGCGATGAGCTCGGCCATTTGCGCGCGCCAGTCCTCGGGGCCAGCGTCGCAGAGCGGCTGCAGGAAATAGAGGCTGCCCATGATCTCGGCCAGCCGCTCCATCTGCCGCTGATAGGGCGGGTCGACGGCGAAGGCGGGGCCAACGCCGATGGCGAGCAGCAGGGCGATGGCGGCGAGGCGATATTTCACAGTGGCGATCCGCAGCGGAATGCCCCCTCTCTATCAGCTTTGCGCGAGGACTGCGAAGGCCCTCGCAAGCACGTCATCGAGCCGGCTGGTGGTGCGCAGCGCGATGAGGGCCGCCGGGTCCAGCCACTTGTGGTCGGCAACTTCATCGGAGGGGCGAACCTGGCCGGAAAAATCGCGGGTGGCGAACACCGCCAGCCGGAAGGTGCCATCGCGGCCCAGGGGCTGCACCAGCACCGGGCGCGGATTGCGGATGGTCAGCCCCACCTCTTCGGCGATCTCACGGGTGGCGCACTGTTCGATCGTCTCGCCGGGCTCGATGCGGCCGCCGGGCAGGGTCCACAGATGCTGATAGGGGGCAAAGGCGCGCTTGATCAGCAGCACCTTGCCGTCGCGCACAATGGCGACGCTGGCGGCGTTGGGGAGTTCGTCGGTCACGGGTGGCTCATTTGCGATTCGCGAAGCGTGCGGCTACTTTTCCGTCGAATCGATAATGCAGCCGCCGCGCTGACTCTATCACCGGGTCATTCCCGCGAAGGCGGGAATCCAATTTTCGCAGGATGCCGCCCAAAGAATGGATTCCCGCTTTCGCGGGAATGACGTTGTGGGGATTTTATCAGGAAGGCCGACCATGTGCGGACGCTACGCATCCACACTCCCGCCGGAGATGATGGTGGAGCTGTTCAAGCTGCTCAACAGCGTCGATCTCGTGCCGCGCTACAATATTGCGCCGACGCAGCCGGTGGCCGCCATCTGGGAAGCCCATGGGAAGCGCGAAGCGCATTTTGCCCGTTGGGGCCTGGTGCCGGGCTGGGTCAAGGATCCGCGTGAATTCCCGCTGCTGGTCAATGCGCGGGTCGAGACCATGGCCGAGAAGCCGGCCTTTCGGGATGCGCTCAAGCATGGCCGCTGCATCATTCCGGCCAGCGGCTACTATGAGTGGCACACCAATCCTGATAAGACCAAGCAGCCCTATTACATCACCATGGAAGACGGTCGGCCCATGGCGCTGGCCGGACTCTATGCCAGCTGGATGGGCCCGAATGGCGAAGAGATCGACAGCGTCGCCACTATTACCGTGGCCGCCAATGCACAGCTGTCGGAGGTCCATGACCGCATGCCGGCCATTCTCGAAGGCGCGGCGATCGACGATTGGCTCAACGTGCGCGAGGTCCGGGCACACGAAGCCGGGCAGCTTGCGCTGCCGCTGGCTGACGGGGCGTTGAAGTTCCACCCGGTCTCGACGCGGGTCAATTCGGCGCGCGACGACGATCCGGGGCTGATCGAGCGGGCGGAGATCGTCCGGCCGGAGCCTAAGCTGAAGAAGGCCGCGGGCGGCGGGCAGATGAGTCTGTTTTGAGTTCAGGAAACTCTCAGTCGACGCCCTCCCCCTTGCGGGGAGGGATCAAGGGTGGGGGTGGTCAGCCCCGCTATCGGGGCTTCAGTCCCCCACCCTGCTCGATTCAACGGACTTAGCTGACGCTAAGTCCTATCTCGCTTCCCTCCCCGCAAGGGGGAGGGGGCGCCGGCTGATGGCCCGGCAGGCCTAAAACATCCCGAAATACCCCAACGCGTCGCCCATCGCGTCTTCTTCCCAGCCGAGGTGGCTGAGCAGCACGCGTTCGAGCGCGTGATAGACGGTCCTGGTATCCTCGAACCGCGCCGGCGTCGGCTCGGCGGCGAGCGTGTTGAGCGCGTCCACGAGGCGCTCGAGCAGCTCGTGGACCACGACATGCTCGGCGGCGAGGCGATCGGCGATAGCCTTGAAGCCGGGGCTCTGCATGGCCAGCACCGGGAAGATATGCGCATCCTCGATGGAATGGTGCGTATTGACGATCTGGCAATGCTGCCCGCAGAGATTGCCGAAGCGGCGATAGTTGGCGACAACAGCCAGATCATCGGTTTCGGCGGCGATCTCGGCGCGGCTGACGGCGCCGGCATTGGCGCGCTCGATGAGCTTGCCGAGCGTCTTCATGTTGTCGCGCAGATGGTCATGCACCATGCGCAGGTGCTGGCCTGCCTCGCGCTGATCGTCGGTCAGGCCTTCCAGCGTCTGGAGCGGCGGGCGGGTGGCGTCGTCAAGAAAGCTGATGTCGAGGAGCATGCGGCTTAGATGGGACCATCGCCCGGCGGGCGCAAGGCGGCACTCGGAGGTAACGCGGTGACCTGCAGGTAACCGGGCTGCTCAGCCCAGCATCTTGCCCGGATTGAGGATGCCCTTCGGGTCCAGCGCCGTCTTGATCGCGCGCATCATGTCGAGCGCCACCGGATCCTTGACCTGCCTCAGCAGTTCGCGCTTGAGCTGGCCGATGCCATGCTCGGCCGACACCGAGCCGCCCAGCCGGAGCACGATCTCGTAGATCGCCTCGTGCAGCTTTTCGTCCGACGCCGCCATGAAGGCCTTGGGTTCGGCGCCGACCGGCTGGCTGAAATTGAAGTGGATATTGCCGTCGCCCATATGGCCGAATGGAACCGGGCGAATGCCGGGAACGAGGCGCTCGGCCGCGGCGACACCCTCGGCGATGAGCTGCGGCACGGCGGCAATCGGCACCGAGACATCGTGCTTGATCGAAGCGCCTTCCTTGGACTGCACCTCGCTCATCTGCTCGCGGAAGGCCCACATGCGGGTGCGATCGGCCAGCGACTCGGCGAAGACCGCATTGTCGATGAGCCTGTCGGCAAAGGCGGCCTCGATGGCGGCCATGAGGGTGCCCGGGGCGCCACCGGCCATGCGCGACACTTCGATCAGCGCATACCACGGGGAGGGACCGGCGCTGGGATCGCGGTCCAGCATGCCCTGGCGCAACTGCATGTCGAGGCCGATGCGCGGCACGATCTCGAAGGCATTGAGCCGACTGCCGATGCGCTCGCGCAGCAACTGGAACAGGGTGAGCGCCGCCTCGGGACCGGCAATGCTGACCAGCGCGGTTTCGTAATCCTCCGGCTTGGGGAAGATCTTGAGCGTCGCCGCCGTGATGATGCCCAGCGTGCCCTCGGCCCCGACCAGCAGGTCCTTGAGGTCGTAGCCGGTATTGTCTTTCTTGAGGGAATTGAGCCCGCGATAGAGCCGGCCATCGGCCATGACGGCCTCGACGCCCATGGTGAGTTCGCGGGCATTTCCATAGGCCAGCACGTTGACGCCGCCGGCATTGGACGACAGCAGGCCACCAATGCGAGCCGAGCCCTGCGAGCCCAGCCAGAGCGGGAAGATGCTGCCTTCGGCCTCGGCCGCCTTGTGGGCGTTTTCGAGGATCACGCCGGCTTCCGCCGTCATGGTGCCGGCGGCGACGTCGACGCTGCGGATGCGGTCGAGTCTTGCCAGGCTCACGATGACCTCGTCGCCCCGCAGCGGCACTTGTGCGCCGACAAGGCCCGTATTGCCGCCCTGCGGGATGATGCCGACGCCATGCTCGCCGGCCCAGCGCACAATGGCCTGCACCTGTTCGACCGATGTCGGCAGCGCGATGGCGGCCGCGGGCTGGTGGAAGCGCTTGCGCGGCTCGTTGAGGTAGCCACCCATCCGCTCGCTCTCGCCGATGACCGCATTGGCGCCAAGGAGCGCGGTGAGCTGGGCGACGATATCGGTGGCGGACAGGGGCATGGGGAACCGGAGTTGGGGCGGCGAGTGTCCGGCATGTGCCACAGCCGGGACAGAGCGACAATGGCCAGCGCGGCACAGGCTGGCAAGCACCATGGCCGCGTGGCTGCCGAGCGATCCCGGTTGTGGCGCGGCAGGAGGAATCCATTATGGTGAGATCAGGGGCGAACCGATGCTCATCCCTGTCTGCAACTCTAGCCTAGTAGGACGCGCCGGCTCAGCGGTGCGGGAATGACATGACAGCCTTGGTCTGGCCGGAAATCTACTTCATCCGGCATGGTGAAACGCCCTGGAATGCCGAGCGCCGCTATCAGGGGCGCAAGGACATTCCGCTCAACGACAAGGGCCGTGGCCAGGCCAGCCAGAACGGCAAGACGCTGGCCGCCTTGTTCGCAGCGCGCGGGCTCGATCCGCTGGCCTTCGAATGGCATGCCAGCCCGCTGGGGCGGACCCGCGAAACCATGGACCGGGTGCGTGCCGGCTTCCAGCAGCACCTGCCCGAGGTGAAGTTCGACCTGCGGCTGATGGAGATCAGCTTCGGCGTGCTCGAGGGCAGCCTGCACGAGGAGCTTCCGGCCAACATGGCTCTGGCGCCGGGCGACCGCGACGAGGCCTATTGGGATTTCCGGCCGGAAAACGGCGAAAACTACCGGGACGTCGAGGCGCGGCTCAATGAATTCGCCACGGTGCTCAAGGGACCATCAGTGGTGGTGGCGCATGGTGGCATTGCCCGCACTCTGCGGGTGTTGATCGAGCATGCGCCGATCGTCGAAGTCATCAACTGGGCGCCGCCGCAGGATGCGATCATGCACTTCCTGCCCGGCAAGATGGAACTGCTGCGGGCCTAGCGCCGATTGACCTCTGCCGCCCTGCCGACTCCATGACGCGTTTTCGAACCGGAAAAGTGCTTCCCACTTCTCCTGAAAACGCTCTATGAAAGCCCGCAACCACGGGGCCGCGCCATGTCTTTCAATACGTTTGGACATCTCTTTCGCTTCACCACCTGGGGCGAAAGCCATGGGCCGGCCCTGGGCGTGGTGGTGGATGGCTGCCCGCCGGGCCTGACCCTGACGCCCGAAATGATCCAGCGCGATCTCGATCGCCGCAAGCCGGGGCAATCGAAATACACGACGCAGCGCCGCGAGGCCGACGAGGTCAAGATTTTGTCCGGCGTGTTCGAGGACGAACGCACTGACGGTCCGCGGACCACGGGCACGCCGATTTCGCTCGTCATCGAGAATACCGACCAGCGCTCCAAGGACTATGCGGAGATCCGCGACAAGTATCGTCCGGGCCATGCCGACTATACCTATGACCAGAAATACGGCATCCGCGACTATCGCGGCGGTGGCCGCACCTCGGCGCGCGAAACCGCAGCGCGCGTGGCGGCAGGCGCCGTGGCTCGCCAGGTTCTGGCGGGCATCACCATTCGCGCCAGCCTGGTGCAGGTGGGGCCGCACAAGATCGACTACGGCAATTTCGATTGGGAGCAGGTGGGCGAGAACCCGTTCTTCTGCGCCGACGCCAAGGCGGCCGAGCTTTGGGCCGACTACCT
Source organism: uncultured Devosia sp. (assembly GCF_946479885.1). Next base: position 35,844 of record NZ_CAMLHM010000001.1, on the reverse strand, counting down.
CGATGGCATCCGCAAGGATGGCAATTCCGTGGGTGCCGTGATCGAAGTCGTCGCTGAAGGCGTGCCGGCCGGCTGGGGCGCCCCGATCTATGGCAAGCTGAGCGCCGACCTGGCCTCGGCCATGATGAGCATCAATGCGGTCAAGGGCGTCGAAATCGGCGCCGGTTTCGACGCTGCGTCTCTCACGGGCGTCGAGAATGCCGACCAGATGCGGGCAGGGCCCGACCGGCCGTATTTCCTCGACAACCATGCCGGCGGCATCCTTGGCGGCATTTCCAACGGCGACCCGATCGTCTGCCGCTTCGCCGTCAAGCCGACCTCTTCGATCATCACGCCCCGCCAGACGGTGACGACCAAGAACGAAGACACCGACATCATCACCAAGGGTCGCCACGACCCCTGTGTTGGCATCCGCGCCGTGCCAGTCGGCGAGGCGATGATGGCGCTGGTGCTGGCGGATCACGCGCTCAGGCACCGCGGCCAGACCGGTCGCGAAGGTGCGGTGGGCTTCGAGCGAAACTAGCTTATCTACCTCGCCCAAAGGGAGAGATGGAGCTAGCGCTTGCGGACGAATTCCGTGCGCAGCACCAAGCCCTTGATCGCGTCGTGCCGGCAATCGATCTCTTCGGGATTGTCCGTCAGGCGAATGGACTTGATGACGGTGCCCTGTTTCAGGGTCTGTCCGGCGCCCTTGACCTTGAGATCCTTGATCAGCACCACCTGATCGCCATCGGCCAGAGCAGTGCCGGCGGAGTCCACGACAACGATCGCCGTTTCGGGCGTCGCAGCCGCCACTTCCGAGGCAGGGCGCCACTCGCCGGTTGCGTCGTCGTAAACATAGTCGTCAGTGCCGTCGGTCATACCAGGTCCGGGTTGTGCCACGCGTCGCGTTCGAGCGTGGTCCGCGTCGTGCTAACCGGTCAGCGTGCGGAACGCAAATCGCGGGCGCTGGTCGGCCAATCGCTGTCAGCGCCCGAACACCAACACCGTCTCCACATTCCCGTCGCCACCGGCGATGGGGGACGTCACCGAATTTCGGTGCTGGAACCCCTGCGTTTCCATGAAGGCGATGACCTCGGCGCGGGCGGTTTCGATTGCCGTATCATCGGTCACAATCCCGCCCTTGCCGACATTCCGCCGGCCGACTTCGAATTGCGGCTTGAACAGGATTACGGCATCGGCCGTGGGCGTGCACAGGGCAAGGGGCGCTGCCAGCACTTTGGTGACCGAGACGAAACTGACGTCGGAGACCAGGAGGTCGATGGGTTCGGGGATCATCTCCGCATCAACGTCGCGGGCGTTGACGCCTTCCATGCTGACCACGCGGTCGCTACCCCTCAGGCGCTCGTGCAACTGGTCATGCCCGACATCGACGGCATAGATGCGGCGGGCGCCGCGTTCCATCAGCACCTGGGTGAAGCCGCCGGTGGAGGCACCAACATCGATGCAGGTCTTGCCATTGGGGTCGATAGTGCCTGCCTCGAGGCCGGCCACCAGCTTGAGCGCCGCGCGCGAGACATAGTTGGCCGCCGGATCCTCAAGCGCGAGCTTGTCATCATGCCCGACCATGCGGTTGGGCTTGTCAGCGGTGACGCCATTGATGGTGACGGTGCCGCGCAGGATGGCGTCGCGCGCCCGGGCCCTCGATGGCACCAGGCCACGTTGCTCCAGCGCCAGGTCGAGGCGGATGCGCTCGCTCATCCTTCGACCAGGCGCTTGACCTTGGCGATGGCGGTGTCCTGCGCTTCTTCATAAGCCACGGTGCCGTCGAACTGGCCATCGGCGTCGATCAGGAAGGTCAGCGCCGTATGGTCGACGAGGTAATAGGGATCGTCCGCGGCAAAGCCTTCGGCACGCTCGCCGACCACGCCGAAAGCGGCCTTGACCGCCGCAGTCTGGGCCTCGTCACCGACCAGGCCAATGATGGAGGGATCGAACCCTTCGACATAGCCCTTGACGGTATCGAGCGTATCGCGCGCCGGATCGACGGTGACGAAGATGATCCGGAGCTGCTCGGGCGTGAGGCCGAGCGCGGTCCGCCACGCCGTGGTTTCGGCCAGGGTGGTCGGGCACACGTCGGGACAGAAGGTGTAGCCAAAGAAGATCAGGCTCGGCGTGCCCTTGAGGCTGTCCTGCGTGAAGGTGCCTCCCTGAGTCGAGGCCAGCTCGAAGGCCTGGCCGGTAACGCCAAGCGGCCGTGCCGGCGGACGGAACAGGAATAGCCCGGTGGCGCCGATAGCAACCACGGCGACCAGTGCCCAGAGCACGATGCGGAAATTGCGGAGGGATTTTGGAGTGGTCATGCCGGCCTTCGTGCCACGACCTCGTGGTTCGACAAGCTCACCATGAGGTCTCCTTGAGGCTCGGTCCGTTAGTAGACCTCATCCTGAGCCTGTCGAAGGACGAGGTCGTGTGCCGGTCAGGCGTCCAGCGGCTCGGTGCCGGTGGGGCGGCCGTCGCGGGAGAGGGTGATCTTCTCGATGCGGGCCTCGGCGGTGCGCAGCAGCGTTTCGCAATGGGCCTTGAGGGCTTCGCCGCGCTCATAGATGGCGATGGATTCGGCCAGCGGGGCGCGACCCGATTCGAGCTTGCCGACGATTTCCTCGAGCTGGGCGAGCGCCGCCTCGAAGCTCAATGTCTTGACGTCGTCATTGCTGGTTTCGGGCATGGCTCAGGTCCGTTGCTAGTCTTCGAGGCGCCCGGTGGCGCCGTCCATCAGCATGGCCACATGGTGCGAAACACCGCCGGCCAGGCCCTTGAGGTCATAGCCACCTTCGAGCAGCGACACAATGCGATTGCCGCAGCTGCGCTCGGCGGCATCCATCAACTTTCCCGTGACCCAGCCAAAGTCCCCCGACTGCCAGTTGAGCTGCGCCAGCGGGTCTCGCTCATGCGCGTCGAAGCCGGCCGAAATCAGCAGCAGGTCGGGTGAGAAATCGAGCAGGGCCGGGATGATGCGGTTGGCATAGGCGTCGCGCATGCTCTCGCCGTCGGTATTGGGATCGAGCGGCGCGTTGCTGATATTGCCGACGCCGGTTTCGCTGGCCTTGCCGGTGCCCGGATAGAGCGGCATCTGGTGGCTCGAGGCGTAGAACACAGTCGGATCGGCCTTGAAGATATCCTGCGTGCCATTGCCGTGATGCACATCGAAATCGACGATGGCGATGCGCTCGGCGCCATACTTGCGCTGGGCTTCGCGGGCGACGATGGCCACGGTGTTGATGAGGCAAAAGCCCATCGGCGTGGCGATTTCGGCGTGATGCCCGGGCGGCCGGATGGCGCAGAAGGCGTTGTCGACCTCGCCCAGCAGCACGGCGTCGAGGGCAGCCAGCGCGCCGCCCAGACCGGTGGCGGCGGCAGCCAGTGAATCGGCGGAAATGAAGGTATCGGCATCGAGCTGGCCGATGCCTTCGGCCGGGCGGCCCTGACGCAGATGCGCCAGATACCTGGAATCGTGGACCAACTCCGCCAAGGTCAGATCGCCCGACGGCGCGTTGCGGCGAACCAGCTTGTCGAAGCGCGGGCGGCTGAGGGCATCCTCGACGGCGCGGATGCGATCGGCGCGCTCGGGGTGACCCTGGGGCGTGACGTGATCGGCAAAGTTGGGCTGGCTGACGAGCAGCGTGGTCACGGGCGGTCACGGCTCCAGTTGATTCGTCGCTTCGTCTTGACGCGCGCAGGCCGCGTTGTCAAACAACGGCCATCACTAAGAACGGTCCCTCAATGTCGTATGAACCGAAATCGGTGGCAGATGCCGCGGCGCTGCTGCGCGCGGGCAAGCTCTGCGCCTTTCCCACCGAGACGGTCTATGGCCTGGGCGCCGATGCGACCGATGCCGATGCCGTGCTCTCGATCTACGAGACCAAGGGGCGGCCGCGCTTTAATCCGCTGATCATCCACTGTGCCGACCTTGCCATGGCCGAAACGCTGGCGGAGTTCTCCCCATTGGCGCGTCGGGTCGCGGCGCTGTGGCCGGGGTCGCTGACGCTGGTGCTGCCGGCGCGGGCGGGCAATGGCCTGGCCGATGTGGCCACCGCGGGGCTCGATAGCGTCGCCATCCGCATACCCGACCACGCGCTGGCGCTGGAACTGATTGCAGCGGTTGGCCGGCCGCTGGCCGCGCCGTCGGCCAATCCGTCGGGGCGGCTGTCGCCAACCACGGCCGAGCAGGTGCGGCGGGGCTTTGGCGGCACGGTGCCGGTGCTCGACGGTGGGCCATGCCGAGCCGGGGTGGAATCGACGATTATCCGGGTCGAGGGCGAGCGGCTCGTGCAGCTCCGGGCCGGTGCCGTGGCGCGCGAGGAGATCGAGCGGCGGCTTGGGGTAGCGATCGAGATTGCCGAGAAGGATGCGGCGGTGGCGGCGCCGGGCATGCTGGCCAGCCACTATGCACCCAATGCGCTGATGCGGCTGAACACGGCGCCGCGGGCGGGCGAGGCATTTCTGGCATTTGGCGACGTGCCGGATTTCGGCGGGGTGATGCGCAACCTCTCAGCGGCAGGCGACCTGCATGAGGCGGCGCGGAACCTGTTTTCGATGCTGCATGAGCTCGATGCTGCCGGGGCAGGGGTGATTGCGGTGGCGCCGATCCCGGAGACGGGACTGGGCGAGGCGATCAACGATCGGCTGCAAAGGGCCGCCGCGCCAAGGGGATAAGCGGCGACGACGAGTCTTTGTCGGATACCCCCACCTAACCTCCCCCTGATAGGGGGAGGAATCCGCGCTGTGGTTGTCGCAGATCGTGCCTCACAAGGGATCTGTTCCTCCCCCTTTTCAGGGGGAGGCTAGGAGGGGGTACTCTTCCTAGTCACGCACCTTGTATGGCTTCTGATCCCGCATGAACCTGGCCAGGGCCTCGAGGTCCGGGTCGCCGCCGGGGGGCAGGACGACGCGCAGGTTCACGTACAAGTCGCCATCGCCATAAAGGCCCTTGCCCTTGAGGCGGAGGGCCTTGCCGGTATCGACGCCGGGCGGCAGGTTGAGTTCAACCGAACCGTCGAGCGTGGGTACGCGGATCTTGGCGCCGAGCACGGCTTCGTAAAGGGCAAGCGAGACGTCGGTCCGCAGGTCGGCGCCATCGCGGCGGAACTGTTTGGATTTTTCGAAGCGCACGGTGACGAGCGCATCGCCTGGCTCGCCCATGCCGGGCGAGCCCTGGCCCTTGAGGCGGATCTGCTGGCCTTCCTCGACCTTTTCGGGAAGCTTGACCGAAAGCACCTTGCCCGTGGGCATGCGGACATCGACCGGCTTGGCCTTGTGGGCATCTTCCAGCGATATCGTCGCATTCACGACGATATCCTCACCCTTCATGCTGCGGCCGCCGCCCGTGGCCGTGCCGGCAAACGGGTCCCATTGCGGGCCGCCGGCGGGGCCACGGCCGGGCCCAGCGCCGGGGCGGCCCTGGCCACCGAAGCCGCTCATGAATTCCTTGAGGATATCCTCGGCCGAAAAGCCGCCGGCCGCACCGGGGCGCGCGCCGCGCGTTCCACCGGGATTGAAGCCGGCAAATTTGGGGTTGCCGTCGGCGTCGATCTCGCCACGGTCGAACTGGCCGCGCTTGCCGGTATCGTTGAGCAGATCATAGGCATTCGTCGCCTCGGCAAACTTGCCGTGCGCCGATGGATCATCCGGGTTCTGGTCGGGGTGATACTTCTTGGCCAGCTTGCGATAGGCGGACTTGATGTCCTTCTCGCTCGCCGATCTTGGCACCCCAAGCACGGTATAGGGATCGCGCATTTGGTCCATTCAATGAGTCGGGCGTTGCTTCGCCCACAGTTGGAGTCCTATATGGCGACGGCTCCCCGCCTTGTCCAGTTTCCCGCGACGAAGGGATGATACCCAAATGCTGCAGACCCTGACCGAACGCCTATTCGCGGACGATGATCGCACCGGCCTCGACCCCCTCGCCGTATTCGAGGAGTGGTTCGCGCTGGCGCGAGATTCCGAGCCCAACGATCCCCATGCCATGGCCTTGGCGACGGTGGATGACGATGGGTTGCCTGATGTGCGCATGGTCCTGCTCAACGCGCGAGACGAGCGCGGGTTCTGCTTCTTCACCAATTTCGAGAGCGACAAGGGCCGGCAGCTGCATGCCCATCCCAAGGCGGCCATGGTGATGCACTGGAAGTCGCTGCGGCGGCAGGTGCGCATGCGCGGGCCGGTCGAGGTGGTGACGCCCGAAGAGGCGGACGCCTATTTCGGCAGCCGGCCCAAGGGCAGCCAGATTGCCTCCTCGGCTTCCGATCAGTCGCGGGTGCTCGACAGCAAGATGACCCTGCTCGACCGGGTCAGCCAGCTGGCGACCACGATCGACGACGGCCCGGTACCGCGTCCGCCGCACTGGTCGGGCTTTCGCCTCGTGCCATCCAGCATCGAATTCTGGAAAGACGGCGAATTCCGCCTGCATGACCGGGTGCGGTTCGAGCGGGGCGGGAGTGGCTGGGTGAGCAACAGGCTTTATCCGTAGGGCGTGTAGTCGTTTCCCTCTCCCCATCGGGGAGAGGAACGGACCCACCTTTCCAATCCCCGCCACCTCGCATAAAACCCTCGCAGGGCTTGGGGACTTGGCGATGAGTTCGGTGCAGGAGCAGCCGGTGCCGGTGATATTTACCGGGACGCGGGGTGAGCTGGGTGGCACGCTGCTGCGCGGCTATGCGCTGCTCATTCCCACGATCGGCCTCTATCGCTTCTGGCTGACCACCTGGAAGCGGCGCTTCTACTGGGCCAATACCGAAATCGACGGCGACCCGCTCGAATATACCGGCAGCGCCTTCCAGCTGCTGCTCGGCTTCCTGATGGCGCTGGCTGTGTTCGTGCCGCTCTATGGGCTGTTTTTCTATCTCTCGACGCAATCGTCCGAAGCGGCGGTCATCGGCCATGGCTTCGTTGCCGTGCTGCTGTGGTTCCTGATGGGCTACGCCATCTACCGGGCACGCGATTTCCGCCTGTCGCGCACGCTGTGGCGCGGCATTCGCTGCGATCAGGGCGGCAGCGCCTGGGGCTATGCGGTTCGGCGCTTCTTCTGGTCGCTGCTGGTCATGGTGACGGCGGGCCTCGCCTATCCCTTCATGGCGGCCAATCTTTGGGCCTATCGCTACCGTCACAGCTGGTATGGCGACCGCCAGTTCGGCTTTGTCGGCAGCTGGAAGCAGCTCGTCGGGCCGTTTTACCTCTCGTATCTCGCCATCGCCGTGATCGGCGCGGTCGGACTAGGCATGGGCGCGGCCATGGGCGGGCTACCCGATAGCGGCGGTACGCCTACTGTCGGGGGCGTCGGCGTGATGGCCATCGCGGCAGCGCTGATCGGGGTGATGTATCTCTACTATCGTGCGCGCGAGCTGAGCCGCATGTTCTCCGCCGTGCGGCTGGGCGAGGCGGCGCTGACGGTGACCGTGCGCGCCCGCAGCCTGCTGGGGCAGTATCTGGTATTCGGCCTGGCATTGGCCGGGAGCTATATCGTGCTGGCGATCGGCGGGATCATTGTGCTGGGCACGGTGGCCGGCGGCGCCTTTGCCGATGGCGAGTTCGACCCGCAACTCTTCATGCAGTCGCTGCAGGGCAGCATGACCGTGCTGCTGGCCATCATCTTTGGCTACCTGCTGCTGCTTGGCGCCTTCAGCCTGATGGTCGAGCTGTTCCTCGGGCTGGGCTTCTGGAAGATGGTGGCCAGGGGCGCCACCGTGACCGGCATCGACAGCCTGCGCAGCGTCAAGGCGCGCGACGAAGATACGGCGCTGGCTGGCGAGGGCCTGGCCGATGCGCTCAATGTCGGAGCCTATTGATGGGGATCGCGGGGCGCTTCCACGATGGTCTGGTGGCCCAGGTGCATGCGGTCGGTCTCGACTACGAGCGTGCCGGCTCGACGGGCACGCTGGTGATCCGCGCCGAGGACCGGACCGAGCTGGGTCGTTGGCCTGCCGATGACCTTTACGCCGTGCATGGCCGCAAGGATGAGCTTCGGCTGGGCGCCAGCGGTCAGCCGACAGGCGCCCGCGTGGTGGTGCGGGGTCGTGAGGAGGTCGCCCGCGTGCTGGCGACCCTGCCGGTGCTGCATGCCAAGCGCCGGCAGCAGACGGGCCGCGAAATCCGGCTGGCAGTAACCGCGACCGTGGCGCTGGCGGCGGTCATCGGCGCCTATCTCTATGGCGTGCCGTTGCTGGCGAGCCGCATCGTCGGCCTTGTGCCTCCGGCCTGGGAGCGCAGCCTGGGCGAGACGGTTGCCGGGCAGATGGAAGCCAGCCTCAACGACAGCGGCGGGTTCAAGGTTTGCGATGCCGATCCCGATAGCCTGGCGAACCGGGCCATTGCACGCTTTGGCGCTGCGGCCCTGGAGGGGACCGGCTCGCCCTTCGAGCTCGATATCAAGGTCGTCAAATCCGACATTCCCAATGCCTTCGCGCTGCCGGGCGGGCAGGTCTTCTTCTTTTCGGCGCTGCTGGAACAGGCCGAGACGCAGGATGAGTTCGCCGGCGTGCTGGCGCATGAAGTCGGCCACGTGGCGCATCGGCACGGCATGGAGCAGCTGATTTCGACCGCCGGCACCGGCGCGTTGATCGGCTTCATTCTGGGCGACATGACCGGCATTTCGGTGGCGGCAGGCCTGGGGGCAACGATCATCGATGCGCGGTTCTCCCGCGATGCCGAACGGCAGGCCGACGCCTTCGCGGCCCACACCGCCGAGCGCATGGATTTCAACCCCGCCGGGTTGGCCGACCTGATCAATCGCGTCGGCGCCGATGACGAATTCGCCCGGGCCCTGGCACTGCTCAGTACCCATCCGCTGACCGATGACCGCAAGGCGGCGCTCGAAATCCTCAGCCAGCAGCGGCCGACCGGACTTGAGCCGCCATTCACGGCAGCGGAGTGGACCGCGATCCGATCGATGTGCGGCGAACCGGACGAGACGGCGCCCGCCAAGACCAAGAACAAATGAGCGGGCCCGGAAATCTTCAAATTAACTCAATATCTTGCTTATATCGTGCGCACGGTGAATTGACGGCGGTGCGGTGCGCATTCTGATCCGGACATCGCGATGGGCCACCTGGGCGCGCCGGCTTGGCAGCGTCGCGGTGCCGCTCGTCATTATTTCGGTGCTGCTGCATTGGTTGCGGCTGATCACCAGTGACCTGTTCCTGGTGGCGGCGCTGGCGGCCGGCGCGGTGGCCCTGCTGGCCGTGCTGACGGCGCTGATCGCGCTGGCGCGGCTGTGGCAAACGGGCGACCAGGGCTGGGGCAGGGCGCTGGCCGGCCTCTTGCTGGGGACCGTGAGCCTGGCGCCCTACGCCTGGTATGGCGGGCTGATGCTGCGCTATCCCGCGGTAACCGACATTGCGACCACCGATCGTGGACCCATGCCGCTGGTGTTCGAGCCTGGTACCCAGGCCATGCCGCCCCCCAAAATGCTTGATGCCGCCGAGATGGCCGCGACCTTTCCCAATGTCGAAACGCGGAGCTATCCGCTTGGCCTGGTGCCAACTTTCGGCTTGATCCGGGCGATGGTGGCCGAGCGGGGCTGGGATATCAGGCTGTTGCGGGAGCCGGAGCCAGAATCCGACCTCGGTCAGCTCAACGCGCAGATCGTGACGCTGCCCGGCTGGCGCGAGGAGGTGGTGATCCGGGTGACGGGCAGTCTCACCAGTTCGGTCGTCGACATGCGCTCGGCCTCGCTCAATGCGCTGCACGATTTCGGCTCGAACGGCTTGCGCATCGAGGACTTCCTGGCTGCGCTCGACGAGGCGGTAACGACCCTGCTGCGCGACAACCCCAATGCCAACCAGCCCGTCGAGGCCGAGCCTGAGGCGGCGCCGGTGGCCACGGAGACGGAAGCGGAGACGGACTAAGGCTGAGGACCCCCGATCACCCAAAACCCCCGCGTTCCCTCGGGCTTGACCCGAGGGCCACTCTCAACACGGCGCAAACGACGAAAGGCCCTCGGATCAAGTCCGAGGGAACGCGGTGGACAGTGAGCGGCCTTATGGCGACAGACGCGTGCCGAACAGTCCGCGCGACACGCTGAGTTGGCCCAGCGCCACAAGATACTCCACATGGGCCGTGATGGTCATCCGGGCTGCCATGCGTACGGGCAGGGGTTGGGCCGGGTAGATAGAGGCCACCACGGCAGCCACGGTGCTGGCGCCGGCCCGAACCGCGGCTATGACCTGCGCGTTGCGCATCTGACGATGCGCCTTAAGCGCCGTCGCGTAAGCCGGGCCGTCGGCGATGGGACCGCCATGGGCCGGCAGATAGTGGCGGCATGGCAGGGCCATCACCTTGTCCAGCGAGGCCAGATAGTCGGCCATCGAGCCATCGGGGACAGAAACCAGGGTCGAGTTCCAGCCCATGACATGATCGCCACTGAGCAGGATATCGCCGCTGCTGAAGGCGAGATGGTTGGCGCAGTGGCCGGGCGTGGCATGGACAACCAGCGGCAGATCGCCGGCCATAATGGCGTCGCCGTCGGTCAGGGTGCGGTCCGGCATCAGATCCCAATCGCACGACCTGCGGATCGGGTTACGCTCGAATCGGCGCAGCGGGCGCGACAGCCGATGCGGTCCGCCGAACCAGAGCGGCGCCCCCAGGTCGCGCGCCAGGCGCCGCGCCGATGCACTATGATCGCGATGGGTATGCGTGAGGATGATGGCATCGACCATCCGGCCGCCGATCGCATCGACCAGGGCGGCCATATGCACCGGGTCGTCAGGGCCGGGATCGAGGACGGCAAGTCGCTCGTGGCCCAGAAGAAAGCTGTTGGTGCCGGTAAATGTATAGGCGCTGGCATTGGGCGCAGTGACGCGGGTGATACCGTCTGCCACCTTTATGGAACGGCCTGTCTGCGGATCGAAGGCCCGCTCGAAGGTCAGGGCGGGGGCGGCTGACGCCATTGCACTCACTTTACCGAGAGATTAAACAGGTCATCACGTGAACGACAGCGCGGCCCGGGAGGGGACGCCGGTTCAGCTTAAGCATGGAAGGTATGAAATGGCCGTGACTTTGACCACGCCCAATACGCTGCTCGGCGTATTCCAGCCCAAGGGCGATGCTGCCCGTCTCGCGTCCAATCTCGTGACGGTCGTGCTCGGTACGCTGCTCATCACCATCTGCGCCAAGATCAACGTGCCGGTATGGCCGGTGCCGGTGACGCTGCAGAGCTTTGCCATCGCTGCCCTGGCGGCCGCTTTTGGCCTGCGCATCGGCGTGGCCACCGTGGCCCTCTACCTGCTCGAAGGCGCATTTGGCCTGCCGGTCTTTGCCGGTGCCTCGGCCGGCATTCCCTATCTGATGGGCCCGACTGGCGGCTTCCTCATCGGCTTCCTGCTGCTGGCTGCCATTGTCGGCTACGCTGCCGATCGTGGTGCCTCGGGCAAGCCCCTGACCCTGTTCGCCGCCATGCTGGTCGGCGACGCCGTCCTGTTTGTGCTCGGTTTTGCCTGGCTGCTGTTCATGGCGGGCCAGGCCCAGTGGATCGATCAGGCCAATGTCGTCGCCTCGGCCTTCGCCAAGGCGGTGCAGCCCTTCATCGTCTGGGACATCCTCAAGATGGCCCTGGCGGCACTGACCGTGACGGGCGCCTGGAAGCTGTTTTCCAAACGCTAATTCCGGCAACACGATTTCTCAGGAGGCCGGCCCCGTGCCGGCCTTTTGTTTGCCTAGCGCGGCGGCGAGAGCCGGCGGACGATGAGATCAAGCGAGCGTGCAAAGCACTCCTGTTCGCTGCTGCCCAATTCGCCGATCGCCGCTTCTACGGCCCGTGTGGGATCCTGCTCGAGCTTGCTTCGTCCGCTGCTGGTCAGCTCCAGCAGCTCGGCGCGGCCCCTTGGTTGCTCTGCCGCCTTGGCCAAGAGACCCTTCTGCACCAGCGTCCGCACCGTGCGGCTTACCGGGCCATTGGCCAAGCCCTGGAACCGGGCCAGCGCGCTGGCAGTGCGCTGACTCACCGGTGCGCGGGAAAAATAGCGCAGAGCCGCCCATTGCGCGGGAAACAGCTCTTCCGCATAGCCGCGCGAATGCAGCATGCGTGCCGTCAGCTCAAGCAGTTCGGCGAGTGCCGATGTCGATTGGGACCGCAAAGCAAACTCCGCAGCAACATTCGGCCCCGACGCTTTGGCGTTCGGGCCGACCTAGGTCACTCGTCCCCCTCCTCATACAAACCCTTTTACACCACGAATAACGTCGCGTCACAGCATCGTTAAGATGTGACACGATTCCGGGGGCAAATTGCGTGGTTCGGGCACAGCCGACAAAAGCGCGCCGCCCACCGATGGCGGGCGTCTTTGGCTCACTGGGTCATGGAACCATCGGCGGCAGGGGCAGGTGCCGCCCTGTCGGCGTAAAAAAACCCCGACCTCGTCAGAGGCCGGGGTTGATTGGTCGGAGTAGAGTGATTCGAACACTCGACCCCCTGCTCCCGAAGCAGGTGCGCTACCAGGCTGCGCTATACTCCGTCAGGAAGCGACACGGGATTTGTGTGGTGTGGGGCCGTTTCCGGCTGCCACCAGCTGTCGCAATGGGCCGGGTTATAGCCGCGCTTGCCCTCCCGTTCAAGCGCCTAGCGCAGGCTTTTTGCGGGTGCCGCGGCCGTGTTGCGAAGCCCTGCCAAACCGTGTAGGAACCGCGCCACGTTGGGGTGTCGCCAAGTGGTAAGGCATCGGTTTTTGGTACCGACATTCCTAGGTTCGAATCCTAGCACCCCAGCCAGCTTTCAGCTAAGCCATTGAGAAGCCTCGCTTTCCGCCAGGCAAGGCGCTGCAGCGAGTCCCAGCCGTATTACATGGGTGTGCTATGTGCTTCCGAGCATGTCGCCGTGCCAGCTATTTCTCACTGTTTGCGACGCGATGCGGTCTATTACTGGCGCCGCCGGCTAGTCCAGGCGCCGGCCTTCGGCGTCGAAGAAGTGCAGCTTGTCGGGATCAGGCTTGAGGTTGATACGGTCGCCCGGTCGCACGTCCAGGCGATCCTTGAACACTGCCGTGATCGACTGCCCGTTCAGCCGGCTGATCACCAGGGTTTCCGAGCCGGTGGGTTCGACGACCACCACTTCACAATCGAGCCCGCCCGCATCGAGCTGGAAGTGCTCCGGGCGGATGCCGCAGGCCGTTGCCCCGACCGGAGAGCGGCGCGTCTCCAGAGTGGGCCCGTCCTTGAGCGCGAAGCCCTGCTGCATCATTGTGCCGTTCACGAAATTCATGGCCGGGGAACCGATAAAGCCTGCCACGAAGGTGTCTACCGGCGTGTCATAGAGCTCAAGCGGCGTGCCGATCTGCTCGATCCGACCGTCGCGCATGACGACAATCCGGTCGGCCAGAGTCATGGCCTCGACCTGATCATGGGTGACATAGACGGTCGTCGTTCCGAGGCGCTGATGCAATTCCTTGATTTCGGAGCGCATGACGACACGCAGCTTGGCGTCGAGATTGCTCAGCGGCTCGTCGAACAGGAAGACCTGGGGGTTGCGCACGATGGCGCGGCCCATGGCGACGCGCTGGCGCTGGCCGCCGGACAATTGCCGAGGATAGCGCTCGAGCAAATGTTCCAGCCCCAGAATATTGGCCGATTCCTTCACCTTGGCGGCGATATCGGACTTGCTCACGCCCTTGAGCTTGAGGGCAAAGCTCATATTGTCTGCAACAGTCATATGCGGATAGAGCGCATAGGACTGGAACACCATGGCGATGTCGCGCTCCTTGGCAGGCAGGTCGGTGACCATGCGCTGCCCAATCCACATCTCACCCGATGTGATCTCTTCAAGGCCAGCGATCATGCGCAAAAGAGTGGACTTGCCACAGCCTGATGGTCCCACCAGGACGAGGAACTCGCCGTCCTTGACGTCGATGGATACTGAACTGAGCACTTCGACAGCACCGTAATGCTTGCCGACCGCATCGATTTTCACTTCGGCCATGAGGGTCCTCCCAAGTTCTGCAGATCGCGAGGCGTCACCCGCAACAGGTTGTCGAATATTCCGGACGCGGCCGCTTCTCGAACGGCGCCGTTTGAACCTTTGGTCGGAACGTGCCGGTCGAGAAAGGCGTCGGTCAGCTTGTGAAACAGATCCCGGGCATCGCGCCGGATGAAATGCGTCGCGCCGCGCACCACCACGACCTCGACGCCCAATGCGCGCAGGATGGCGCGATGATTGGTGGTCATGCCGGTGCGGATCGTGCCGGTAACCACGAGCACCGGAATCCCTGATTGGGCGAGGTCAGCCATCAGGGTCGGCCAGCCGCGGGCGGGAATGATGTGACCGTTTGCGACGAGAGAGAGGTCCATGTCATCCTTGGCGCGCGACCAGGCTGCCAGTTCATCGGCGGGCCATTGCGGAAAGATCGCCTTGATCTCGTCGATGCGCCGGGCCGGGCTCAGGGCCTTTTTGCGCTGCAACTCGGCACTCGCCCCGTCGGCCGCCGCCAGGTCCTGAAACTGCGTCACCGGCAGGCGCCAGAATGGGTCTTCAAGCACGACAGCCCGAACGCGGCGGGACAGTGCGGCGGCAACGGCCGCAGCCGCAGCGCCGCCGCCGGAGTGCCCAAAAAGCACGATAGGACTGAGCGGATCGACCGATGCCTCTTCAAGGGTCGCCAGGATGTCCTCGACCATGACGTCGCCAGGGTGGCGGTCCAGCAGCGCGCCGGTCCAGCGGGCGGAGCCGGCATGGCCGCGTGGATCGATGCCAAGGATGTCAAACCCCCGACAGGCCCAATGCCCCAATGTTGGCAACAGGGCTTCGGTCGATTCCATCAGGCCAGGCAGTGCGACAAGCGTCGCGCGGGGACCATCGCCCGCCTTGAGGCGCAATGTACGGAGGCCGGTCACAGGGCCATCTCAGGGAATGCGAGCGGTTGGCCGAGCACGATGCGGTTGAGCTCGCTGGCGACATGGGCGCCTATGCGCTCGATCTCGGTGCCCATCGAACCCGAAATATGGGGGGTCAGGAAGGCGTTGGGCAGGTCGTAAAGCGGATGATCGGCTGGCAACACTTCGGGGTGGGTAACATCCAGAATGGCATGGATGCGACCGGTTTTGAGCTCGGAGACGAGTGCGTCCTGATCGATGATCAGGCCGCGAGACGTGTTGATGAGGGTCGCACCGTCCCGCATCTGCGCGAGGTGGCGGGCCGTGATCATGCCCTCTGTTTCCGCATTCAGCGGCGGATGAAGGGTGACGATATCGCTGGTAGCCATCAGCTCGTCCAGGGGCACCAGCTGCGCCCCAAGCCGCGTCGCCATCGCGGCATCGACGTGGGGATCGAAGAGTTTGACGGACACCTCGATGTCCCCCAGCCGCTCCATCACGATGCGCCCGATGCGGGACGCGCCGACGACGCCGATGACCTTTCCCCGGTTGCCCGCAGTGGGGAACTCGGCCTCGCGGTGCACGAAGTCGCGCCGCTCGCCGTAAAGGTTGCGGATGTGGAAGGCCTGCTTGTTGGCCAGGATGATCATCGCAAAGGTAAATTCGGCAACGGGGATGGCATTGATCCATCCGGCATTGGAGAGCTGGATGCCGCGCTGCCGCACGTCCGGGGGCAGAAAGTGGGAGGCCTGACCACCCGCATGCAAGACATGGCGAAGGCGCGGCGCGGCATCCAGCTGTTGCTCCGTCAAGGCGGGGGCGCCCCAGCCGGTGATGAGAACATCAGCGGTCGCGAGCGCTGCGCGCGCCTCGTCGGAGTCGAGCGAGGTGAATGGACCGGTATGCAGGTTGACGCCGCCTGCCGCCTTGAGCGCAGCCAGATCCGGACCGAACAGGAGATCGGCCAGGTCAGGCGGATTGAGCAGGAGCAGGAAGCGCACCGCCGGCGTTTCCGCGTTCGGCTGGCCCGCGGCCTGTCGTGTCCCCAGCATCACCATAGTCTCGTCGTCCCAGTTCCAAGCACCAAAGAAGTTGCATGAAACTAGTTACACGACGATCGGATTGCAAGCTGGAATCACGCTCTGGGGCGAACGGCCGATTCTCTGAGCACGAATCGCGTCGGCAGAAGCACGTGTTTTGCCGGCGCCAGGTCGAGGGCAATTTCGGCCGCGCGTACGCCCAGTTCGAAAAAGGGCGGATGCACTGTGGTGAGCGCGGGCGTGAGATCGCCGACAACGGGGGCATCGTCAAAACCGATGATGGACAACTCGTCGGGCAGAGAGATGCCGAGGGCCCGCGCGGCACGGTAGGCGCCCACGGCGATGTTGTCGGTCATGGTGACGATGGCGGTGACCTTTGGGCCCGAGCGCAGCAGCTCATCGGCGGCCCGCGCCCCATCGGCCTCATTGTTGGCGGCGATCCGGCTCAGGGCCGGATCCAGTCCATGGCGGCGCATGGCCGCCTCGTAGCCGCCAAGCCGCAATTCGCCGGTGGTCATGCCGTGCCCCTCGCCAATGTAGGCGATGTGGGTATGTCCAAGCCGGATCAGTTCATCGACCGCCGCGCCGACTCCGGCGGATTGGTCATAATCCACGCTGACCAGTCCAGGGTGGCTCGCAATGGGCGGGCGACCGCAAAGAATGAGCGAGGCGTTGACCTGGGCCAGGTCCTTGGCATAGCCCGCGGCCCGCTCATCGAAGGCGGCGTCGCTCTCGGTCGAGCCGACGAGAAGCACGGCTTTCACCCGCAATTCGCGCAGGATGCGGATCAGTTCGCGTTCCCGCGCTAGATCGCCTTCGGTGGCCGACATCAGCACCAGGTGGCCGTTGCCCCGGGCCACGCTTTCGACGCCGGCGGCGAGCGCCGCGAAGGTGGGACCGATCATGGCGCGAACGACGAAGGCGATTGATTGCGGGCCACGCCCGGTCATGGCGCGGGCAAGCCCGTTGACGACGTAACCGAGCTCCTCCGCCGAGGCCAGAACCCGCGCCTTGCTGTCCGGCTGCACGTTCGGGTTGCCGGCAAAAACGCGCGATGCCGTGGCGACCGAGACCTGCGCATGCGCGGCCACATCGCGCAGGTTTACGGGGGTTACGCGGTCTGGTCCGCGTGTGCCCCGGGGCGGTTTTGGGTCGGTTGCGTTCGTGCTCATGCTTGACCTCTACAGCCTCGCTTGACTCGTGTCGACGTGTGATCTAGCGTACGTGAAACTAGTTACACGAAATCGTCGAGGAGGGCGTCGTGCAACAGGCAGCTCGCACAGGGCGTCGAAAACGCCGCATTTCGGCCGGGGATATGACGGCGCTGGTTCTTCTGGCGGCGCCCGGTATCGTCTGGTTCCTGGTCTTTGCCTATGGCCCGATGGTTGGCCTGGTGGTGGCCTTCAAGGACTTCAATATTCGTGCCGGCATCTTCGGCAGCCCGTGGAACGGCCTCGCCAATTTCCGCTACTTCCTGTCGAGCGGCGACGCGGCGACCATCGTGGCCAATACGCTGGTCCTCAATGTGCTGTTCCTCAGCGCCTCCCTGGCCGCCGGCCTGTTGCTGGCCTTGATGCTGAACGAAATCCGCGGGCAGTTCTTTCGCCGCTTTATCCAGTCATCGATCTTCTTTCCCTATTTCGTCTCGCCGATCGTCATCAGCCTGATGCTGCAGGCGATCCTGTCCGGGGTGGGCGGGCGCGGCGGCATCATCAACGATGTGCTGAACGTCTTCGATGTCCCGCAGCTGGCCTGGTACACCACGCCAGGGGCATGGCCGTGGATCTTGACCATCGTCAAGGTCTGGCAGCTTGGCGGCTACACGTCGGTGATCTTCCTGGCCGCTATCACCTCCATATCCGAGGAAGTCTATGAGGCGGCCGCCATTGACGGCGCCAGCAGGGCCCGCATGGCCTTGTCCATCACCACGCCGCTGCTTCTCCCGACCATGGGCATTCTGATCGTGCTCGGTGTGGGCCGCATCTTCTTCGGCGATTTCGCCACCATCTACGCCATCGTGCAGGACAACGGCATCCTGTTTCCCACCACCGACGTCATCGACACCTATGTGTTTCGCTCGCTGCGAACCATCGGCAATTTCGGCACCACGGCCGCGATCGGCCTGTTCCAGTCGGTGGTCGGCTTCGTCTTTGTCACGGTCGCCGTGTTGGTCCAGCGCCGCCTCCAGAAAGAGAGCAGCATCCTGTGAGCACGACCGATTACACCAGCAATCTTGCCAGCTCGTCTGACCTGCTTCCCGCGGCGGCCTCGTCCACCGCGACCCGCAAACGCCGTCGGCTTCGCGGACGGGCGGAGCCTTTCACCCTCGTCAGCTATGGCGTGGTGACGCTGTTCGGACTGTTCTGCCTCATTCCGCTCTGGATGATCATCGCGGGATCGCTGACCGACGAGTCGGTGCTGGCGCGGACCGGCTACAGCCTGTTTCCGCAGCCCTTTTCCCTCACCGCCTACCAGATGCTGTTCACCGGACAATCGCTGTTCGGCGGCTACCTGGCGTCGCTCTTCATAACCCTGGTGGGTACGGCGCTTTCCGTCTATTGCACGGCGTCCCTGGCCTGGGTCATCGCCCGCAGGCTGCCGCTGGTCAGCCGCCCCCTGACGATCTTTTCCTATATCCCCATGCTGTTTCATGGCGGGCTGGTGCCGCTCTACCTGCTGGTGACGCAGGTGCTCAGCCTCTCCAACAGCTGGTTCGCCGTGATCCTGCCGATCATGATCGCGCCCTTCCTGGTCTTCGTGGCCGTCAGCTTCTTCCGGCAATTGCCCGAGGAGGTGATCGATGCCGCGCGCATCGATGGGGCAGGGGAGCTGCGCATCTTCTTCCAGATCGTGCTGCCGCTCTCCAAGCCGATCCTGGCCGTACTCGGCCTGTTTTACGCCGTCACCTACTGGAACGAATGGTTCATGCCGCTGCTGTTCCTGTCCGATCCCGATCGGTACCCGCTGCAGCTGATCCTGCAGAACCTGATCTCCAACGTGACCAATGCCGCGGCCCTTCCCGGCGCCACGGCGGCACAGGCGGCGGCGCCAGTCTACCAGCTCCGCTTCGCCATGACGGTACTGACCATCGGGCCGATCCTTTTGGCCTACCCATTCGCGCAGCGTTTCTTCGTCAAGGGCATCACCCTGGGCGCAACCAAGGGATAGCGGCCCCCATCACCTGGCCGCCGCAGGAGGAGACTACAAATGGGAAGCTTTCGTTTGAACCGCCGGCATTTCCTCGCCCTAAGCGGCGCCGCCGGAATTGGAGCCGCCATGTCCGGTGGCATGTCGCGGGCAATGGCGCAGGGCCTGTCCGGTACCTCGGTCGCCGTCCTGCCGTCGCAGGCACCCAGCAACTGGGCGGCGGTCCTGGAAAAGGCCAATGCCGCACTCCAGGCCGAGCATGGCTTCACCTTCGATGCCGAGTTCATCAACTGGGGCAATTATGGCCAGCAGGCCCTGCTCAAGTTCACGGCAGGCGCCCAATTCGACTCTGCGCTGCAGGCGCTCTGGCTCAACATGGCGCAGCTGCAGCAGGATGGCGCACTTGCCGACCTCACCGGCCTGATCGACAAATGGCCCAATCTCAAAACCCAGATCGCGCCCAAGCTGATCGAGGCCAACACCTGGAACGGCAAGCTGTGGGGCATCCCGCAGGTCAACAGCGCCGGCCGCATCCAGCATTTCAGCATCCGCCAGGACCTGGCCGAAAAACACGGTTTTGGTGAGATCACCGACTACGACACCCTCGAGCGCTTCTTCTACACCATCAAGGAGAAGGAAGACGGGGTCACACCCTATTCCCTGGTGTCCAACTCGCACTGGATCTACGCCGTGCCGACGCCGACGGCCATGTTCAACCAGCACTCCTGGGAGAACCCCTACACCATGCAGTACCTGTTCGCCGGTTCGGGCCTGCGGTTCCTCTTTGCCAAGGACGCGGCCACCACCGGCTCGTCTCACCCCATGCCGTTCTGGGAAGACGAAGGCGTCGTCGCCGCCCTGCGCAAGATCCGCCAGTACTACAATGACGGCATCATCAACGCCGACGGCATGAATGTCGACCGGGCCACCGTCGACAGCCAGTTCCAGGCGGGCCGCTTCGCCAGCGGTTGGGCCATGACCGATGGCACCTCGAGCAATCAGCTTGTCGCGCTGCAGCGCAATATCCCCGAGGCCCGGCTGGCTCAGGTCATGCCCTTCGGCAAGCCGCTGACGGCGGTCAAGCCGGTCCAGACCTTCCAGGCCGACAACATGGTCGTGGTCAATGCCAATGGCGGCGATGTGGATCGCGCCCTGGCGCTGCAGGACTGGCTCTCGGTCAAGGAGAACCACGACCTCATCGAATACGGCATCGAGGGCACGGACTGGGAGCCTGCGGGCGATGACGGTGTCAAGCAGCTCAGCCAGTATGCCTTCCCCGGTTATGCGCTGCTTTGGCGTTCGAGCCTGGAACGTCGGTCGTCCTTCATGACCGAGTCCGAGAAGGCGGTCTTTGACTGGGCGCAGAACTACGACAACTTCACCACCGACACCTTCGCCTCCTTCGTGCCGGACGTCACCCCGGTGCGCGAGGCCGCCGCGGCGATGAACAATGTCATCATCCAGCACGCCAACCCGCTTTTCTACGGCGTCGCCGATGTGGACAGCCAACTCGACAAGCTCAAAAGCGCCGCCGACGCCGCCGGTCTCGATGTGCTTCAGGCCGAGATGGAAAAGCAGGCTGACGCCTACCTCAAATCGAGAGCCTGAGGTCTGCCAGAGACGTTAGCACCGACGCTGGCCCTATGCGGGCCAGCGCCTTTTCCGGGGTGAGCATTGACCGCAGGCCCGGAATCGGCCCCACGGCCTTGCTCTTGAACCTGCTTTCGAAGGTCGCGCGGCTCAGGCTTTGCCCACCGTGGCACTCAGGGTCGCCGTCTCGGCCTCGAGCCACGCGCGGAAGGCCAGCAGTGGTGGGTAGTTGGCGCGGGCCTCGGGCCATACCAGCCAATAGGAGCCGACGCCGGTGATGGCGCGCTTGAAAAGCGGAACGAGCCGCCCTTCCGCTATTTCAGGCTCCGCCAGGTAGTCCGGCAGGAGCGCGATCCCCAAACCGGCAATCGCGGCCTGCGTCATGGGGGCAAACTGGTCGAACAGCATGCCTCGGTTGGCCGACGCCTCGACCCCTTGGCCCGCGAACCACGCCGCCCAGGCTGTGGGACGAGTTTCGATCTGGAACAATTGCTGCGAACGCAGATCGTCGACCGTCTCGAAGCGCTGTCCCGCGAGAAGGGCGGGCGCGGCGCAGGCCGTCAGCCCTTCGTCGAACAGTTTGAGGTGTCCTGCCTCGCGCCAATCGCCAATGCCGAAGTGAATGGCGGCATCGAAGGATTCCGCCGCGAAATTGAAGCGCTTGAGCCGTGTGCCCAGATTGATGGTGATGCCCGGATGGGCGACCAGGAAGCTCCCTAGGCGCGGCGCCAGCCAGCGCGTGCCAAAGGCCGGCAGGATGGCCAGTGACAGCACGCCGCCGCCAGGATTGGCCGACAGCTCCATGCTGGCGCGCTGGATGAGATCGAGGGCGCGGGTAATGTCGCGACCGTAGCTACGCGCTGCCTCCGTCGCGATGAGCCGGCGGCGATGTCGGTCGAACAGTGTGCGCCCGAGCTGGACTTCGAGATTCTGGATCAGCCGGCTGACGGCGCCCTGGCTCAGATCCAGCTCGCGGGCGGCGGCCGCGGTCGAACCCGTCCGCAACACGGCCTCGAACGCTGCCAGCAGGCTGATAGAGGGGACGAAGCGGCGCGGACGCGACATGAATATGCCTTTTATGCATCAACTCAAGCCTAGCTATGCTTTTCCGGCCCGACATTCAATCGCTAAGGTCATGGATGCGCGGTGCGTTGCCGTGCAGCGACCTGTCAAAATCGGCTTCCACGAAAGACCTGCAATGTCCGAAACGGCCCAAGCGTCCACGCGCGCGAAAATCGTCGCCGATCGAGGGGCATTCAACTGGCAGGACCCGTTCCTGCTCGATGATCAGCTCTCGCTCGACGAGCGGATGATCCGCGACAGCGCAGCGGCCTTTGCGACGAGCAAGCTCGTGCCCCGGGTTGTCGACGACTATCTGGAGGAACGGACCGATCCGGGAATTTTCCGCGAGATGGGCGAGGCCGGTTTGCTCGGCGTGTCCATCCCCGAGGAGTATGGCGGCATCGGCGCCTCCTATGTCGCCTACGGCCTCGTGGCGCGCGAAGTCGAACGGATCGATTCCGGCTATCGCTCGATGATGAGCGTTCAGTCCTCGCTCGTCATGTATCCGATCTATGCCTATGGGTCCGAAGAGCAGCGGCAGAAATATCTCCCCAAGCTGGCATCGGGGGAGTGGATCGGTTGCTTTGGACTGACTGAGCCGGATGCGGGTTCCGATCCCGGCGGCATGAGGACGCGAGCCGCAAAGACCGCCTCTGGGTACCGGCTGAGCGGCGCCAAGACCTGGATTTCGAATTCGCCGATTGCCGATGTTTTCGTCGTCTGGGCCAAGTCGGCGGCGCATGGCAACGAGATCCGCGGCTTCGTGCTCGAAAAGGGCATGCAGGGTCTGTCGACCCCCAAGATCGGCGGCAAGCTGTCGCTGCGCGCCTCGGTCACTGGCGAAATCGTGATGGAGGACGTCGAGGTCGGCGAGGATGCATTGCTGCCGCATGCCGAGGGCCTGGGCGGGCCATTCGGTTGTCTCAACCGGGCCCGCTACGGCATTTCCTGGGGCACCATGGGGGCGGCCGAGGACTGCTGGCTACGTGCCCGTCAATATGGGCTGGACCGCAGGCAGTTCGGCAAGCCGCTGGCCGGCATGCAGCTGTTCCAGAAGAAGCTCGCCGATATGCAGACCGAAATCGCGCTGGGCCTGCAGGCTTCGCTGCGCGTTGGGCGGCTGATGGACGAGGGCAAATTCGCGCCCGAAATGATCTCGATCGTCAAGCGCAACAATTGCGGCAAGGCCCTCGATATCGCACGCCAGGCTCGCGACATGCATGGCGGCAACGGCATCCAGATCGAATATCACGTCATGCGCCACTCGCAGAACCTGGAGACCGTCAACACCTATGAGGGCACGCACGACGTCCACGCGCTGATCCTCGGGCGCGCCCAAACCGGGCTGCAGGCCTTCTTTTGAGCGAGGACGCCGTGGGCGATAGATCGATTCCACCGCTGCACGGCCTTCGCGTCGTCGAGCTGGCGCGGATTCTAGCCGGCCCCTGGATCGGCCAGACCCTGGCCGATCTCGGCGCCGATGTGGTCAAGATCGAGAGCCCTGAGGGCGACGATACGCGCGCCTGGGGACCGCCCTTCATCCACCGGCCCGATGGGCATGGCGGCACGGAATCGGCGGCCGCCTATTATCATGCGGCCAACCGGGGCAAGCATTCGCTGGTCTGCGACTTTGACGATGCCGGCGACCTGGCGCGCGTCAAAGACCTGATCGCCGAGGCTGATGTGGTGATCGAGAACTTCAAGGTCGGGGGCCTGCGCAAATATGGTCTCGACTATGAGAGCGTGTCGGCGAGCAATCCGCGGGTGATCTATGCCTCGATCACCGGCTTCGGCCAGACCGGGCCGATGGCGGCCGATCCGGGCTACGACTTCCTGATCCAGGGCATGTCGGGGATCATGGACCTGACGGGCGATCCCCAGGGAGAACCCCAGAAAGTGGGTGTGGCCTGGATCGATATCTTCACCGGGCTCTATGGCGTTATCGGCATCCAGGCAGCGCTGGCCGAGCGGGCCAGGTCGGGTCTGGGGCAGCAGGTCGACCTGGCTTTGTTCGATTGCGGGGTCGGTGTGCTGGCCAACCAGGCGATGAACTATCTCGCCTCGGGCAAGGCGCCGACCCGGATGGGCAATGCACATCCCAATATCGTGCCCTATCAGGTCTTTCCCGCGTCCGACGGGCATCTGATCATAGCCTGCGGCAATGACCGCCAGTTCGTGGCACTGTGCGGCGTGCTCGGCATGGCCGAATTCGCCAGCGACGCGGCCTATGCCACCAATGCCGAGCGGGTCGCCAATCGTTCCGTGCTGTGCGCGGCGATTGCGGAACGCACGTCTGCCCGGCCGCGCAGCGAGCTGATCGCGGCCCTCAAGCAAGCGGGCGTACCGGCGGGGCCGATCAACACGGTCGCCGAGGCCCTGGCCGAGCCGCAGATCGAAGCGCGGGGCATGCGCATCTCCCCGCAAGGGGTGCCGGGATTGCGCACACCCATCAGCTTTTCACGCAGCTCACTCGCCCTGGGCACCGCATCGCCCACGCTGGGCAACGGGAGGTGGGGATTTGATGCCGACGGCATTGTCTGGACCCGGCCGCGTGAGCGTGGGGACGAAGCCCAATGAGAGCGCGTCGTTGAGCTCAGCGTGAAATCGGTCTGCCCGAGCCTTAGGGCGTCTTGGGGATCAGGACTTCGGCGTCGCGGACCCGGTTTGCGGCGCCTTGGGCAATAGTGGCCGCCAGGATCAACTGCAGCTGGTGGAACAGCATCAGCGGCAGGATGGTGGTGGCAGTGACGCTACCCACAAACAGGATATTGGCCATGGGCACGCCGCTGGCGAGGCTCTTCTGCGAGCCGCAGAACAGCAACGCCATCGAATCCGCATGGTCGAGCTTGAGCCGACGGCCGAGCAACAGCATCAGGCCGACCGCCATCAGCAGCAGCGTCATGTCCATCGCCACGACGACGCCAAGATGGGCCAAGCTAAGCTTGCTCCAGATGCCGGCCACCATGCCGGCGCTGAAGGCGGAATAGACGATCAGCAGGATCGAGCCACGATCGACGATGGTGGTGAGCCGCTTGGCCCGCTCGACATGCGCGCCGATCCAGGGGCGCAGCAACTGCCCGGCGAGGAACGGCGCCAGCAGTTGCAGGCAGATCCAGATGATCGTGCTGCCATCAATGCGCAGCCCGTTGGTGTTGAGCAGCAGGGCGGCCAGCACCGGCGTGACCACGACGCCCAGGACGTTGGACAGGGATGCCGCACAGATTGCCGCCGGCACATTGCCGCGCGCCATGGCGGTAAAGGCGATGGACGATTGCACGGTGGACGGCAGCAGGGTCAGGAAGAGGAAGCCGGTGCTCAATTCACTGGGAATGAAGCGCCCTGCGACCAGCACGATCACGAGGCCGAGCAACGGGAACAGCACAAAGGTTGAGCCGACGACCAGGCTTTGCAGCCGCAGGTTGGTGATGCCGGCAATGATCGTTTCCGATTTCAGCTTTGCGCCATAAAGGAAGAACAGCAGCGCCACCGCGCCGTAGCTGATCTGCGACACGACCTTGGCGGCTGCGCCGGAGACGGGCAGCACAGCGGCGAT
This sequence comes from uncultured Devosia sp., assembly GCF_946479885.1. The sequence continues at coordinate 10,665 of NZ_CAMLHM010000001.1, read as the reverse complement.
GGCAACCGTTGCGATCAACAGCAGGATGTAGCTGTTTGCCTTGGCGAAACTGGTAATGGCGTGCATGGCATCTCGGTCAGATCTGACCGCCTCGAGTTCGAAGAGCTTGGATAGGCAATCAGTAGCCGAGGGCGCAGCCATCCTTGCGCGGGTCGGACCCACCCAGGAGGTTGCCGGTCTGCCAGTCGATCCAGATCGCCTGGGCGCCGCCAATGGCCCAGGCCGGTGGCTTGACCTTGAAGCCGCGCGCTTCCAACTCGCCGCCGACCGTGCCGCGCAGGCGGGCTTCGATCTCGACGGTGTCGGTACCGGGCAGGGGGAACAGGCGCGGCAGATCGATCGCCGATTGCAGGTCCATGCCGTAGTCGAGCACCTTGGACAGCAAATGGGCATGGCCCATGGCCTGGTAATGGCCGCCCATGACGCCGAACGGCATGAGCACACGCCCGTTACGGGTCAGCATGCCGGGGATGATGGTGTGCAGCGGCCGCTTGGACGGACCCATTGCATTGGGGTGGCCGGGCTTGAGTACGAAGCTCTGCGCACGGTTGTGCAGCAAAACACCCGAGCGTGGGCTCATCAGGCCGCTGCCATAGGGGTGGAAGATGGAGTTGATGAAGCTGACCGCGTTGCGGTCCTTGTCCACGACGCTGATATAGACCGTGTCCTGATGCTCGGCGCCGGCCAATGGCGGGGCGCCATCCAGCGGCAGCGCGCGGGTGAGATCGATCCGGGCCGCCATGTCATCGATAAAGCCGGCTGAAAGTACGTGCTCGACCGGTACATCGGCGTAGTCTGGGTCGGCGAGAATGTGGTCGCGCACCCAATAGGCCAGGCGGGTCGCCTCGATTTCGCGGTGGAGGTTGTCGACCGACAGAGGATCGCCGGCGATGCTGAACCGCTCCAGGATAGCCAGGATGAGCAGGGGGATGATGCCCTGGCCGTTGGGGGCGCATTCGACGACCGTGTGGTCGCGATAGGTCGCCGAAACCGGCTCGGCATAGTCACCACGCGCCGCCGCGAAGTCCTCGAGCGTGTGCAGCCCGCCTTGATCGCGCAGATAGGTCACCATGTCGCTGGCGACCTCGCCGCGATAGAAGGCATCGGGGCCTTCGCGACCGATCGCTTCAAGCGTATCGGCCAGCAGCGGCTGGCGCTGGGTCGAGCCTGCGGCGGGCGCCTGGCCATCGACCAGGAAGATCGCACTCGCATTGGCGTCCTTGGTCAGCAAATCGCGCTGCAAGGACAGGTCCCGGGCGACACGCGGCGTCAGCGCATAACCGTCGCGGGCATAGGCGATGGCCGGGGCGAGAATGTCCTTCAGCCCCATGCGGCCGTGGTCCTTGACCAGCCTGGCCCAGGCCTCGACGGCGCCGGGTACGGTGACCGCATGCGGCGACTGGCGGGGGATGCTGTCGATGCCCTGCTGCCGATACCAGTCCAGATGCGCGGCGGCCGGGGTGCGCCCGGAGCCGTTGTAGCCGATGACCTGGTCGGAACCGCCTTTGGCAATCAGCGCAAAGCAATCGCCACCGATGCCGGTGGAACCCGACTCGACCACGCATTGCACGGCACAAGCGCCGACTGCTGCATCGATCGCATTGCCGCCGGCGCGCAGGATGTCGAGTGCCGCCAGCGTGGCGGCAGGATGGGAGGTGGCGGCCATGGCATTGCGCGACATGGCCAGCGATCGACCGGGCTCCTCGAAATTCCTCATCTGCCGCTCCGAAAATCTGATGTTGGCTACAAATGGCACAGATTTGGTTCGAAGAATACGCTGAAATGCGAACCAATTTGAGAAATTTGGCCAGAATGCGAATGGTTATGGCCAAGCAAGGCAAATTGGTCTAGATATGGTTCATGGAGGTCTCCTCATGACAGACAGTGTCGCCTCGTCCTTTTCTGCCGGCGGGTCACGCGGTCGCGCACGCCAGCAATCGGCTGAACTGCAAGCGCTGATCGAGCGGCAGATATTGGATGGCCATCTCAAGCCCGGCGACAAGATCGCCACCGAGCGTGACCTGGCTCGTCAGTTCGACGCGTCGCGCAGCGTGGTCCGCAACGCGCTGGCCGAGCTCGAAGCCGCCGGGCTGATTGCCCGCAAGGTGGGAAGCGGTACTGTCGTCCAGCCGCGTGGCGATGCGCCGGCTCTGACGCTGCTCGATACGAGCCCGTCCGAGCTCATGGAGTTTCGCCTGGCGCTCGAGCCCGGCCTTGCCAATGCCATCGTGCTCAATGCCAGCGCGCGCGAGATCGCCGATATCGTCGAGAGCGCCAATGCCGGGCGCGATGCCAACGATCTGGATACCTGGGAGCGATGCGACCGGGAATTCCACATCAACCTGGTTCGTGCGACCCACAACCGGCTGGCCATTACCGTCTACGAAGCGGTCGTGGGCATCCGTCATGAGCGACCCTGGCTGCGCGCCAAGGAGGGGCATACCGATGCTGCCTCCTGGTCCAATTACCAGCAGCAGCATCTCGATATTGCCGAGGCCTTGCAGCGGCGCGATGCGCAGGCCGCGGCTTCGGCCATGCGCCGTCATCTCGAGGCCGTCCGCGCCAATATGCTGCAGACGCCCCCTTCTCCCCCTTCTCCCCATTCGACCGACTGACTCAAGGAACACGCTGTGACACAGCCTATCAAGACGCAACTTTTCATCGCCGGCCAGTGGTGCGACGGGCAGGACGGCGCCTGGCTGGACGTGGTCAATCCGGCAACGGGTAGCGTCATCGGCGCGGTCGCCATGGCGGGCCGCGACGATCTCGATCGCGCCGTGCGGGCGGCCGACGATGGCTTCCGCACCTGGCGCAAGGTTTCGGCGCTGGACCGCGCGCGCGTGCTGCGCCGCGCCGGCGAGCTGCTGCGCGAGCGTGTCGAGGCCATCGCCCTCACCATGACCCTGGAACAGGGCAAGCCGCTGGCGGAAGCGCGCCTCGAAATCCTGTCCTCCGCCGATATCTTGGATTGGTTCGCCGAGGAGGGCCGCCGGGTCTATGGCCGCGAAATCCCGTCGCGGCGCCCCGGCGTGCTGCAGGTGGCGCGCAGGGAGCCGGTCGGACCGGTGGCGGCGTTCACGCCTTGGAACTTCCCGATCAGCCAGGTGGTGCGCAAGCTGGGCGCGGCTTTGGCCAGTGGCTGCTCAGTTGTGGTCAAGGCCGCTGAGGAAACGCCGGCTTCGCCATCCGAACTGGTGCGCGCGCTGGCCGATGCCGGTCTGCCCGCCGGCGTGGTCAACCTCGTCTATGGCGTGCCCAGCGAGATTTCCAACTATCTCATCCCGCATCCGAGCATTCGCAAGGTGTCGTTCACCGGCTCGGTGCCAGTGGGTAAGCACCTGGCGGCGCTGGCCGGCACGCATATGAAGCGGGCGACCATGGAGCTGGGCGGGCATGCCGCGGCGTTCGTCTTTGCCGATGCCGACCTCGACAAGGCGGTCAACACCTTCGTCGCCTCCAAGTTTCGCAATGCCGGACAGGTCTGCGTGTCGCCGACCCGGTTTCTGGTGGAAGACCGGGTCGCCGATCAGTTTGCCGAGCGTTTCGCCAGCCGCACTGCCGCATTGAAGGTCGGGGACGGACAAGATCCTGCCTCGGCCATGGGGCCGCTGGTCAATGAGAGACGCCTGCAGGCGGTGGATGAGCTGATCGCCGACGCGCGCCGCCATGGCGCCGAGGTCATGACCGGCGGCGAACGGATGGACAATGCGGGTTCGTTCTACCGCCCCACGGTGCTGCGAGGTCTCGACACCTCGATGCGCATCATGAACGAAGAGCCGTTCGGTCCGGTGGCGCTGGTCCTGCCGTTCAGCGGCATCGAGCAGGCCGTCGAGGAGGCCAACCGGTTGCCATTTGGCCTCGCCAGCTATGCCTTCACGGAGTCAGCACGCAACGCGGCCTATCTCGCCGACAATGTGGAGGCCGGCATGCTGAGCATCAACCATCTGGGGCTGGGGCTGGCCGAGACACCTTTCGGTGGCATCAAGGATTCTGGGTACGGCTCAGAAGGGGGCCTCGAAGCCATGGAAAGCTACCTGACCACCAAGTTCGTGTCGCACGACCTGTTCCCTTAAGACTATCGGCCGGCGGTCGCGTTCAGTGGCCGCCGGCAATGAATTGCCGGAACCGCTCGGTCTGCGGATTGGCGAACATTTGCCTGGGTTCGCCCGTTTCGATGATGCAGCCCTTGTGCAGGAACAGCACCTTGCTCGACACATCGCGGGCAAAGCCCATTTCGTGGGTCACCACCAGCATGGTGCGGCCCTCTTCGGCCAAAGCCCGCATTACCCGCAGCACTTCGTTGACCAGTTCGGGATCGAGCGCCGAGGTCGGCTCGTCAAACAGCATGACCTCGGGTTGCATCGCCAAGGCGCGGGCAATGGCGGCGCGCTGTTGCTGGCCGCCCGACAGATGCGCCGGATAAGCGTGGCGGCGCTCGGACAATCCGACCTTGGCCAGCAGTTCCTCGGCATGGGCGATAGCGTCCTTGCGGTCCTGCCTAAGCACATGGATCGGCGCTTCGATGATGTTCTCCAGCACCGTCATATGCGACCACAGGTTGAACCCCTGGAACACCATGCCGAGCCCCTGGCGCAGGCGCTCGATATCCCGGCGCGGCGGCATCACCACGCGGCCGGAGGCCGTGGTGTTGAACGAGAGGTGCATGTTGCCGATGACGATTTCACCGGAATTTGGCGTCTCGAGCAGGTTGAGACAGCGCAGCATTGTCGATTTGCCCGAGCCCGACGAGCCCAGGATCGAGACCACATCGCCCTTGTTGGCCGAAAACGACACGTCGTCGAGCACCCTGGTCTGGCTGAAGCTCTTGCTCAGCTTGTTGACCTCGATCGCCAGGGGCTTGGTGGACGAGACAGCCTCGCTTGTTGCCAGATTGCTCATGGGGACACTCCAGATGGCGTCGAAGGGGAAGTGGTATCGGCGCCATCGGGTCGCCGGCGATCGGGTGTCATTGCATACTCGGCCCAGGCGATGAGCCGGGTGACGAGGAAGTTGATGGTCAGATAGATGAGGCCGGCGCAGGCAAAGACTTCGATGGCCCGATAGGTCTGGGCGATCAGCGACTGGGCGATGGCGGTGACTTCCATCAGCGTGATGACCGAGGCCAGCGAGGTGCCCTTGACCATCAGGATGATCTCATTGCCATAGGCGGGCAAGGCATTGCGGATCGCCTGCGGCAGCACGATCCGTCGCAGGCGCAGCAAGGGGGACATGCCGCAGGCTCGCGCGGCCTCGATCTGGCCCAGGGCCACCGATTGCAGCCCGCCGCGCAGGATTTCGCTGCCATAGGCCGCCGTATTCAGCGACAGAGCGAGAATGGCGCACCAATAGGGCTCGCGGAACAGCCACCACAGATTGGCCGCCTGCAAAGATGGCCTGAACTGGCCCAGCCCGTAATAGATGAGGAAGATCTGCACCAGCAGCGGGGTGCCGCGAAACACCAGCACGAAGGCCTGGATTGGCCAGGTGATGATGGGTTTCTTGGCTTCCTGCGCCAAGGCCAGGCCCAAGGCCAGCACCGCGCCGATGCTGACCGAGAGGGCCACCAGTTGCAGCGTCAGCGGCAGACCGGTCAAAAGCTTGAGGAGAACCTCGCCGAGGAAAACAAAATCCATCACGCTCTCCCCAGGCCGCGCCGTGTTCGCCGTTCGGCCCGGCTGAAGGCAAGGCCGCTGACCAGGGCGATGGAGAGGTAAAGCGCGGCGGCGGCGATGTAGAAGACGAAGGGTTGTCGCGTGGAGCCGACGGCGACCTGGGTCTGGCGCATCAGCTCGACGAGGCCGATCACGGAGACCAGGGCAGAGTCCTTGAGCACGAGCTGCCACACATTGGCGAGGCCCGGCAGAGCATGGCGCAGCACCAGCGGCATGACGATCCGGCGCAGGCGCAGGGTGGGCGACATGCCGAAAGCCTGGGCGGCTTCCAGTTCGCCGCGGTTGATCGCGCCATAGCCGCCGCGGAACACCTCGCTTTGATAAGCGCCCGATACAATGCCGATGGCAATGACGCCGGTGGCGAAGTTGGGCAGGCCGATAAAGCCTTCAAAACCGATCCTATGGCCGATTTCGGTAATGGCCATGCTGCCTCCATAGTAGAGGAAGTAGATGGTCAGGAGGTCGGGAACGCCGCGAAATACCGTGCCATAGGCATCGGCGAGGGTGCCGATGATCCGCCCGCCAAACAGCTTTCCCGCTGCCACCAGCATGCCGATGACGCTGCCCAGGCAGAAACTGGCGAGGGACAGCAGCAGCGTGGTCAGCGTGGCGGTCAATAGAGCGGGGCCCCATCCGTCGGGGCCCCAGCCAAGCAGCGGGATAGCGTCAAGAAACGTCATCGATCGGTCTCATGGGCAAGATCTGCTACGTTCCTCGACACGCGTGTCGGTTATTGGGCCGGCGGCGTAACGTCGGCGCCGAACCACTTTTCTGACAGCGTCTTGACGGTGCCATCGGCAATGGCAGCGCCGATGGCGGCGTCAAAGGCGGTCTTGAGCGCGGTGTCTTCCTTGCGCAGGCCCGCGGCGACGCCGCGACCGAACACATCGCCGACAAAGCCGGCGCCGGCGATCTTGAAGCCGGCATATTCGGGCTTGGCCAGGGTGGCGGCTTCCGCGGTGCGCTGGGCGAAGATGGCGTCGATACGGCCGGCTGCCAGATCGAGATCATGCTGCTCGGTGGTGGCGTATTCGCGAATTTCGATTGTGTCGGCGAAGTACTTCTGGAGGAAAGCCAGGCTTGCCGTGGCCGACTGGACGCCGACGATCTTGCCCTTGAGCAGGGGCTTGAGCTCTTCGATGAGCGCTGCGGCAGCCGGGTCAGCCAGATCGATATTGCCCGGAGGTGCTGCTACGGCTGCAACGGGGCTGTCCGATGCCACCATGAAGCTGGCGCCATCCTTGGCGTAGACGGAGCTGAAATTGATGGTTTCGAGGCGGGCGTCGGTCACCAGCAGCGAGGCCATGATCGCGTCGAACTTGCCGGCGATGAGCGAGGGGATGAGGCCATCCCAGCCCTGGGCGATCACTGTGCATTCGACCTTCATGCGGGCGCACAGATCCGCGGCCAGTTCGACCTCGAAACCGCCCAGGGTCCCGTCGGCATTGGAGAAGTTCCACGGGGCATAGGCGCCCTCGGTGGCAATGGTGATGGCGGCTGGCAATTCCTGAGCGGAAATCGCCTGGGCGCCGAGCAGCAGAAGCGGCGCCGTCAGGGCCCCGAACATTATCGTTCTGATCGCAGTCTTCATTTCATTCCCCTTGCAGTCGTTGTTGGCGGCAGGACGCCGCTGCGGTGGTCATCCAAATTCCGGATGTTGCTCGATGAAGGCGACCAGGACCGGTGCAGTCGCCAGAATGTGCTTGCGCATTGCGGCTTCCGCGCGGGCGCCGTCGCCGGCGCGCAGAATGTCGACGAGGTCGCGATGTTCGGTTTCGTGGGCCTGGAGGTGGTGAAACCACATCCGCATATAGGGCTCGGTCGCGGTGTGGAGGCCCGCGATCTGTTGCAGCAGCTTGGGCCGGTCGCTCAAGCCGCAGATATATTCGTGGAACTCGCGGTGATAGGTCACCCATTCCTCGCCGCCGGCTGCGGCGCTGCGCTCCATCCGCTGCAGAAACCACTCAAGCTCGGCCACCACCGCCGCGTCGATCCGGGGCATGGCAAGCCGAACCGCCAGCCCTTCCAGCACCGAGCGCATCTCGAATATCTCGTAGATATCCGCCCCGCTCAGCGATGACACGACGCATCCCCGGTTGGGCCGCATTGTCGCCAGCCCTTCGGCCGCCAGTCGCCGCATGGCCTCCTGCACCGGCATCCGGCTTAGCCCGATGCGCGCCGCGATATCTTCAAGGATGAGGCGCTGGCCCGGCCGATAGCGGCCGACCCGGATCGCCGACACCAGGTGAAGATAGGCCTGGTCAGCTGCCGATCGCTGGGACGAGGCGCTGTCATCGGTCCTGTCCACGTCAGTTTTCAACGCCACGGCTCCATTTTGGATTTATGTATCCAATGTGGTCAGCGAACTGGCTTTCCGATTAGGTGTCAAGCATAATTTAGGCAAAACCGGCCAAATGTGGGGCGAAATGACCACAAAGAACCCGACTTGACGACCACTCGACGTGGCTCTAGCCTGTCATGCGTGCAAATTGGATTGTATCCAATCCGAGCCCAGCGGTAGCCCGAGAGGCGGTCCAAGGAATGACAGACCAGCTCCAGTCAACGTCGATGACCGCCGAGGAGGAGGTCTATCGCTACCTGCTCAAGGCTGTCCGCGAGGGGTTTTATCCCAGCGGCACCCGGCTGGTGGCCGAGGATATCGCCCAGCAGATGTCGATGAGTCGCATGCCAGTGCGTGCTGCCTTTCGCCGGCTGGCCAGCGAGGGGTTGATTCAGTCCCGGCCCAATCGTGGCTACGTGGTCGCAAGCCTGACGGCACGCGAGATGAACGAGGTTTTCGAGTTGCGATCGGTGCTGGAAGGGCTTGCCGCACGCCTCGCGGCGCCGCATGTCGATCCCGCACGAATCGAGGTGCTGATGGCCGAGATGGATGCCAGCGGCCAGGCCCGCAGCAACGACTGGGTTCTGCGGCATCGCGCGTTACACGAATACATTTCGGGCCTCTCGGGTCGCCCCAAGCTCATTCAGCAGATCGGCGCGCTCCACACCCAGATCGAGCCCTACATGCGCATCTGGTTCAGCCGGCAGGATGCGCCGCTGGAATCGCGCAGCGACCACGAAGCCCTGATCGGCGTGTTGCTGGGCGGCGATGTCGATCAGATCGACGTCGAGTTCCAGCGGCACATTCTGGAAACCGCCCCCGCCCTCATCGAAACCCTCAATTTGAAATAGCCGAGGCCCCGCCTCACGCAAGATTTCGGCACCGCCGAGTGGAGACTAGCTGTGACTTTCGCCCCCAATTCGTCCGCCGCGCGCGATATTGCCTACCATCTGCACCCCTATACCAATGCGGCCAAGCATCCCCAGGTCGGTCCCATGGTGATCACGCGCGGGGAGGGGGTCTATGTGTTCGATGAGGACGGCAACCGCTATATCGAGGCGCTGGCGGGTCTGTTCTGCGCTTCGCTCGGTTTCAGCGAGCAGCGGCTTGCCGATGCCGCGACGCGACAGCTCAACACCCTGCCATTCTACCATTCCTTTGGTCACAAGAGCACCGTGCCCGGTATCGATCTGGCCGAGCGCTTGATCAAGCTGGCGCCGGTGCCGATGTCGAAGGTCTTCTTCGCCAATTCGGGCTCGGAGGCCAACGACACGGCCATCAAGCTGGTCTGGTATTACAACAACGCCCTGGGGCGCCCGAACAAGAAGAAGATCATCTCGCGCATCAAGGCCTATCACGGCGTGACGCTGGCGACGGCGAGCCTCACGGGCCTGGTCAACAATCACCGTGAATTCGACCTGCCGATCGATCGCATCCTGCATACCGACTGCCCGCACCACTATCGCTATGCCCTGCCCGGCGAGAGCGAAGAGGATTTTGCGACCCGCCTGGCGGACAATCTCGAGGCGCTGATCCTGCGCGAAGGCCCCGATACCGTGGCGGCGTTCTTTGCCGAGCCGGTCATGGTTTCGGGCGGGGTGATCGTGCCGCCGCGCACCTACTTTGCCAAGATTCAGGCGGTGCTGAGGAAGTATGACGTGCTGCTAATCGCCGATGAGGTGATCTGCGGCTTCGGGCGCACCGGCAACATGTTCGGCTCCCAGACCTACGATATCGAACCCGACATGATCAGCATGGCCAAACAGCTGTCGGCGGCCTATCTGCCGATTTCCGCGCTGATGATCAACCAGAAGGTCTATGACGCCATCGAAGCGCAGAGCGCCAAGATCGGCACATTTGGGCATGGCTTCACCTATTCGGGCCATCCCGTCGCCGCGGCGGTCGCCGTCGAGGTGCTCGATATCTACGAGGAGCGCGATATCGTCGAGCGCGTCCGCAAATTGGCGCCATACTTCCAGGAAAGGCTGCTCGCCTTCTCCGATCATCCGCTGGTGGGCGAAGCGCGCGGGGTTGGCCTGGTCGGCGCCCTGGAACTGAACAGGGACAAGGCCAGCAAGACGGTGTTCGAGCCGGCGCAGGGCGTCGCCATGTATGCGGCCCAGCGCGCGCTGCAATACGGGGTGATCACGCGCGGCTTGGGCGACACCGTCAATTTCTGCCCGCCGCTGATCATCGAGCCCGAGCAGATCGACACCATGATGGACGGCATGCGCAAAGCGCTCGACGACACCTATGTGTGGGCCCGCGCCGAAGGCTTCCTCAGCTAGCGCCAGTCGACCGTATCCAATCCCTGCACAAATTCGCATTGGCGCCTGCGCCAGGCGCTGCACCAACAATCAAGTGATAGCCATGACCGTGACTATGGACGCCAACGCCACCCTGCATGCCCGCCGCGTCGCCGCCATTCCGCGCGGCATCGCCAATGCGTTCCCCATCTATGCCGCCCGCGCCGAAGGGTCGGAAATCTGGGACGTCACGGGGCGGCGCTTCATCGATTTTGCCGGCGGCATCGCCGTACTCAATACCGGGCATCGCCATCCCAAAGTCATGACGGCGGTCGCGGCGCAGCTGGAGGCCTTTACCCATACCGCGTTCCAGGTTTTGCCCTACGAGCCCTACGTGGCCTTGTGC